>VYFX01000026.1 GCA_009842205.1 Paracoccaceae bacterium
TGTACAAAAATATCTGAAATATGAACCTTCAGATCCCTCACCCATTCTGATCTGGATCTGGCTTTAGCCTCTTGAAAACCTCATCTGGCATCTTGATCAGATTTCCATTCAGATCAATACAGGCCAAGGTAATTTTGGCTTCAAACAACCTTTTCTGCCTGACCAACAGGATCTGGTTCATTTCAATCCGAACCGGGGTAAGGCAGGTAATTTCGGTTTTTACGGTAGCGAGATCATCGAATTTCAAGGGTGATATATAATCAGCTGAAATCCTTCTTACAACAAAAACAATGCCATGATGGTTTCTAAGTTCACTTTGGTTTATTCCCCTGGTTCTCAACATGTCTGAGCGGGCCCGTTCAATGAATCTCAAATAGTTGGCGTAATAGACTATTCCTGCCAAATCTACATCTTCATAATAGACCCTATAGACCTCTTCATGCGTCATCGTTGCTACTGCTAAATAGGTCCTTGATGGCATTGGGAGGTTTTTTTGCCAAATGCTTCCAGGCAAGTGATGTCAACATTCTCCCTCTCGGTGTCCTGCTTATAAATCCTGCCTGCATAAGGTAGGGTTCTACGACATCCTCCACCGTATCCTTCACCTCGGACATGGCAGCTGATATGGTTTCAATTCCAACCGGTCCGCCGTCATAATGATCAGCAATTATGGTCAGATATTTCCGGTCAGTGGAATCAAGACCTTCATGGTCTACTCCCAGCCGATCCAAGGCCTTGGTGGCAATTTCATCACTGATTATGCCATTGTTTTCAACTATGGCGAAATCAATCACCCGGCTTAACAGGCGGTTCGCCACACGGGGTGTTCCTCTTGATCTCCTTGCAATTTCCATGGCCCCCGACATTTCAATGTCTATGTTCAGAACTTGAGCTGATCTGGTTACGATTTTCAGCAACTCTTCCACTGAATAAAATTCCAGTCTCATGTGGATTCCAAAACGATCCCTGAGCGGGGTTGTCAATAAACCGAGACGGGTGGTGGCTCCAATCAAGGTGAATTGGTTCAAGTCTATTCGAACTGACCGGGCGGCAGGGCCAGAACCAACAACCAGATCCAGAGCAAAATCCTCCATGGCAGGATAGAGGATTTCCTCGACAATGGGATGCAGCCTGTGAATTTCATCAATAAAAAGAACATCGTGGGAATCCAGCTTGGTCAATATGGCAGCTAGATCACCCGCCTTGGCCAGAACGGGGCCAGAAGTCATGGAAAAATTAACGTCCATTTCCCTGGCAATTATTTGAGCCAATGTGGTTTTACCCAAACCTGGAGGACCATAAAAAAGGGTATGGGCCATAGGTTTTGATTGGAGGGTAGCACTTTTGATAAAAACGCCGAGATTACTTCTCAGCTCCTCATGGCCAATAAAATCCTTGAGGTTCCTTGGTCTCAGTGCATGATCCTTGTCTGTCGGAATATTTTCCGGTGTAATTGCGGATGTAGTTTCAGCCATATATCAGTTTGAATTTTATAGTGAGGATAATCGCTGCAAGGATTCTTTGATCAGACTTTCAGTTGTCGGTTCATCCGACTCCAGAATAATTTGTGTAAGCACACTTGCTGCAACACTCTCCGAATAACCCAGTTTAACCAGCGCCGAAAGGGCTTCGGTTCTGGTTTGTACCTCCCTATTGTATTCCTTTGACTCCTTGCTTTCAGTATTTTTTCCCGATTGGGTCCTTGTGGTTTGTGAATCAACACTTTCACCACTCAAAATCAACAATTTACCAATCTTGGGCTTTAGTTCCAGTACAATTCTTTGGGCTATTTTGGGCCCTATGGTGGGTGCGGATTTGAACGGTCGCCAATCATCCATCGAAATAGCCCTTATGGAAGCAGTTACACCAATGGTATCAACAATGGAAAGCGCACCCTTCATTCCGACACCCTGAACCGTCAACAATTCCCTGTAAAACGATCTCTCATTAAGATTTTTGAATCCTGTCAACTGAAGCAGGTCCTGTCTGACCAGAAGGTCGGTAAACAAGGTAATTTGTTCTCCTGGTGATGGCAATGAATTCAAGGTGCTTGTGGAACAGTACACCTCGTAACCTACTCCATTTACATCCAACAGGACAAAGTCGCTGCCAATAAAATCAATGATTCCCGAAATCTTGCCTATCACTTGTTCAACCTTCTAATTGCATGATATTTGAATATTGATCTGGGGCGAAAGCAATGAATGGGTCAAGGCAATGGCCAAGGCATCTGTACTATCATGTCCCTTATTTTGAAACCCCTTCAATTGGGCTCGTATCATGTACTCGACCTGGTCCTTGGTGGCATGCCCTAATCCCACGACAGCATTTTTAATTGTGTTCGGGGCATATTGACTTACTTCCAGACCGGCCTTGGAGGGTGCCAACAAGGCCATGGCACCGGCATAACCAAGTTTTAGGGAATTGGCTGCATCCTTGTTGATAAACGTTTTTTCTACTGCGGCAGTTTCGGGTTTGAAATCTTCGATGACATCTGTCAGTTTGGTAAAAATAGTTAGCAATTTTTTGGATATATCAGTTTCCCTGGGTGCTATCACCCCACAATCAATGTAAGTGTAATTTTGCCCTCTTGCCTCAATTATACCCCAGCCAGTTTTGGTTAATCCGGGGTCAATACCGATAATTTTCACAAATATTCCTAAATAAAGAATTCTTTTTAGTGATAATATATTAAAAGAATAATTATGGTTGTTAGGAATTCTGAGTTAAATTCAAGCTCAAAAAGCATGCCGTTTTGAGAAATTGTGAATTGACTGAATGTTTAACATCAGGTATTTTGCTAGATATAGAGGTATCAAATGCAAACATATGAGAAGCTTGCCACAAGTATCCCTCAAATCAGGAATTCAAAAATAAATGTAACCCAATGGCAATTTAAGCCCGGTGAATCTACAGGATTCCATGTTCATGAGTATGATTATATCGTTGTACCATTGGTTTCTGGAGAATTGACCGCCATCCATTCTGATGATTCAACCACGATTCAGTTACTTGAAGCAGGTAAATCCTACTTCAGACAGAAGGGGGTGGAACATAATATCCTGAACTCAAATTCTTTTGATTTCTCCTTCGTCGAAATCGAGTTGCTGTAACTACTGCATGATGTAATCCCGCTGGTCACCAAATCCGCTTATCGAGCTTATATACAAACTGTCGGTTCCTCAAATTGCACCCCGGACGAAGAAATTCCATTACCGATGTCACAGGTTTTTTGGTGGGGAATTCCACCGATAGCCACATTAAATCAGGTGTCACCGTATTCCTGGGAGAAAAACCCTTTGCTGCTGCTGTACACGTTATGGGAGGGGCTCCGGGAACGCGGGAAACCGACTTGCTGTCACCCGACAGGTTGGTAAAAAAAGTCGATTGCCTTGTACTTTCCGGTGGTTCTGCCTTCGGTTTGGACGCTGCATCGGGGATTGGTGACCTGTTGGCTCAAAAGGGGCGTGGTTTTCCCGTTGGAAATATCAGAGTTCCGATTATCCCCAGTGCCATTTTATTCGACCTGTTGAATGGCGGACACAAGAACTGGCCTCAAAACCCCTATGGCAATCTTGGGCAAGAAGCCCTTGCCAATGCGGGCAAGGATTTCCAGATTGGTAGTGCTGGTGCCGGGACAGGGGCTACAACCAATAACCTGAAAGGAGGCCTTGGTACTGCATCAATCAAATTGGAATCGGGTTATACTGTTGGAGCTTTGATGGCAGTCAATTCCCTTGGAACAACCACCCAGTACGATGAAAAGTCATTCTGGGCTGCATTTTGGGAATTTGGTGATGAATTTGGAGGTTTGGGGTCTACCACTGTAATCAAGCCTGATTGGTCTCCTTCTTTTCCAGAAGCTACCTCTGGAGATTTCGGGAATACAACAATTGGTATCGTAGCTACTGATGCCAGGTTGGATCAAGCCCAATTGACAAGAATTGCTGTTGCTGCTCACGATGGAATTGCCAGGGCTATTGTTCCATCCCATACCATTTATGATGGTGATCTGATTTTTGTTGCATCAAGTGGGACAAAGGAGGTTGCAGATCCCGATAGTGTTGTTTTCGAACTCAGTGATGCAGCTGCCAGAACGGTATCCAGGGCTATTGCTCGGGGTGTGTATCATGCCATACCAGCCGAGAACGATACCTTGCCTACCTGGAAAGAGAAGTTTCAGGGTTGATTTCCTAACTGGCAATTAAGGAATTAGAGTTTTCCTTCTGCTTCCAAAATCTTTCTTGCCGATCGGAAACATTCCAGCGCCTGTGGAACACCACAATAGATTCCGATGATATGAATGGTGGCTTTTACTTCATCAACCGATACACCATTATTCAGTGCTCCCCTGAGGTGTATTTCCCACTCGGTCATTTTTCCCAAGGCACCAATCATGGATAAATTCATCAGGCTTCGGGTTCTTGGATCTATGGTTTCATCACCCCAACCAAATCCCCAACACCAGGCTGTCATTGCCTTTTGAAACGGAAGATTGAAATCATCTGCCTGTTGCAAATTCCTGTTTACGTAATCCTCACCCAAGGTATTCCTTCTTGCGGTAAGGCCTTTTTCAAATAAATCCTCATCCATAATCACACCTAAAATTTAACCTGAAATAATTTATCGAACGCTTGCTGTCTGAATACCAATTTGCCTGAATGTTTCAAATTGGTCAGAGATCAATGGCTTCCCTGAACCATCTGTGAAGATGCATTATCGAGTGTTCAGAGTTTACACCACAAGCGGGATCAACAACCAAGGGGCCTGGTTTGTATCCTCTGCTTTTCAATCCCCTACCTACACTTTCAACCAGTCTTATGTCTTCTGCTACAGTCGTTGCCCTATCCTGTATGGCCAGTTTGTCAATCACTTCATCATATTCCCCATTTATGGAAAACCATCCACGCCAAACCGTACAGTGATCCACATCATGCGGTCGCCAGTGATAGGTATTCAGCATGTTGCCCGGATAGACTTGAAAAGCAAACATGGGCCATAAAAGGAAAGTGGTGTAATCAGTGGCATGTGGTATGGATAAATCCACATCGTAAGTCATGGCTTCAAATTTATTCATCTGGGTTGTATGTCTGAGACAGTATCCCTGAGGCTGTATATCATAGGTCGAGGGGTCTATCACACCTTCCGAGAAAGCCTTGTGGTTAATTTGGCAATGATAACATTCCGAATGATTTTCGACCGATGTTTTCCAATTGCATTTCTCGGGTATTTCAATCCACTGCATGGGTTTGAGGAGGGGTAGGTCGGGCACATATTCTGCGAGGGTTTCCCTGACACCTGGAAACCATTCATCCATGCCAGTAGCATTTGCATCAAAATTAACAAAAATAAATCCGTGAAAATTTTCGGTTTTAACCTGTTGAAGTTTTATCCCACTCCGATCAAGATTTCGTACAGCATTCAGATTGGGACCTGATCTGAGTTTTCCTTCCAATTCATAGGTCCAGGAATGATAAGGACAAGTGATTGACCGGCAATTGCCTTTCCCCTTGACCAATTGATGTGCACGGTGCTGACATACATTGTAAAAGGTTCTTTCCAGACCATCCTTGCCCCGAATGACAAACAGGTTTTCCCCGCAAAGTTCAAAGGCATAGTAATCACCTGCATTGGGAATTTCACTTTCATGACAGGCAAACAGCCAGGTTTTACTCTGAAGGCTAGACCTTTCCTTCTCAAAAAAATCAGGGCTTGTGTAGTATTTGGCCTCAAGGGCATAATGTAAGTCAGTATTCGAGTTCATCGGCTTCCTCAACATATATCCCGAAAGTATGTCTTCGAGTATGCATTTTTCTCAAATCCACAATCACCTCATTTCCTATTTCAGAAATCAAATAACCCAAAAGGAGTTCAAATAATGCTGTAATTGGTACCATTGAAGGAAAAAAATGGGGTGAACTTGTTGGAATGACAAATCTGGTTCTTGCACTTGCCATGATCGGGCAAGCAGGTGAATTTGAAATGGCGATGATCGGAATGCCCAAAGAATCAGCAAACTTTACTGCCTCAATGACTTCCCTTCGATAGGGTTTGAAGGTCATTGCGATCAGGATGTCTTTCTTTGTTCCTCGTCCCAACACGTCTATGGGCAGGTCTCCCCCAGAAGGCAGAGAGGTAAAACCAGGGGCAATCATGTCAGCCAGATAGGTAAAGTTTTTCGCCACCGAGTTGGCAACTCCAACACCCAAAACATAACAGGTTTCCGCTTGTAGAATATCCCTGGCCGCAATACGAATCGTTTCATGCATATCAGGCGAATCCAAAACCGCTAGATCAGAAACCGATTTCCAGTTGGAGACAGATGATAAGGCAAAGTCCTTTCCTTCTTGCTGATTCATCTCACTCGTTGTCGACATGAAAGAATTGCTTTCGACCAGTCTGTATTGGGGCCGAAAAACTTCACGAAACTCTGAAAAGGTCGAAAATCCAATTAACTTGGCAAACCGTACCATGGTGCTGTGGTTGACCTTAGCCAAGCTTGCCAAATGACGAATGGACGAAAATCCAACCACATGATGATTTTCCAGTACGAATCTGGCCACTTTCTTCAATTCCGGCGAAAATTTATCACCTGTTGATTGAATCTCGGCCAGCAAATCGTTTAATTCTTTAATTTTATCCATTTGTTTCTTTTCCTGAATAAAATATTACAAATGTAATTTTTTTGGTCAATTATTTTCGAGTCTAATATGGAAACTCCAACGCATGCAGAGGTGGTGATCATTGGGGGTGGTATAATGGGTTGCGGTTTGGCCTATCATCTGCCCAAAGAAGGCATCAATGATGTTATCTTATTTGAAAAGGCTGAATTGACAAGTGGCTCCACCTGGCACGCCGCAGGTCAAATTACCCACTCAACCTCCAGTTATTCACTGGGAAAATGTGTTGGTTACAATATCGACCTTTATTCCGGAATTCTGGAAGGGGAAACCGGAATGAAGGTAAGTTGGCATGGTTGTGGGTCTCTCAGGTTGGCCTATACCAGTGATGAGGTTGACTGGCAGTTGCAATCCATGTCTGTTGGCAAAGGTTTGGGATTTCAAATGGATCTCATCGGGCCAGTAGAAATTGCCAAACTTCACCCATTTTATGACCTTCAGGGAGTTAAATCAGCACTCCATACCCCTGGTGATGGTCATGTCGACCCGTCAAATGTAACTCAGGCCCTTGCCACTGGAGCCAGAAACCAGGGGGTCAAAATTTTTCGGAGAACTCAGGTAACGGGAATATCGAAAAACAGTTCCGGTGAATGGATAGTGAAAACGCCCAAAGGAAATGTTACCTGCAAGCATGTTGTCAATGCCGGTGGAACCTATGCCAAGCAAATTGCCGAATGGTCGGACTACAATCTGCCCGCGACATCAATGAGTCATCATTATTTTGTAACCGAACAGGTGCCTGCATTCGAGGATTTGGGTACCGAATTACCTGTCATTCGGGATGATCGTGAAATCTCCGGATATTTTCGCATGGAGCAGAAATCGGGTTTGATAGGCATATATGAAAAGTTGAACCCCAATCCGGTCTGGCTGGAAGGTTGCCCCTGGGAAGCAGAAAACGAATTATTTGAAGCTGATTATGACAGGGTCTTCCCTTGGTTGGAAAATGCCTTCAACAGAATACCAGTATTGGCTGATCTGGGTATTCGCCGAGTGGTTCACGGGGCAATCAGCCATCCACCTGACGGCAACCCATTGATTGGACCTGCACCCAAACTTGAAAACTACTGGTGCTGTTGTGGGACCCAAATTGGAATAGGATGGGGTCCGGCTTTGACAAGAGAACTGGCTAGACTGATGGCTCATGGGAAATCCGACATTAACATGCGGGAGTTTGATCCTCGCAGATTTGGATCATTCGCTACAGACAACTATCAGGTGATCAAGGCCAAGGAAGATTATCTCCTTCGTCATGAGGTTCCATTTCCTAATTTCAACAGGCTGGAAGCAAGACCGGTCAGACCTTCTGCAATTTATGATTTGCTCAAGGACAACAATGCAGTATATGAAGAGGTTTATGGGCATGAAAGACCGCGATGGTTTGCGCCGCAAAACACCGAACCGAAAGACATCTACAGTTTTCGACGAAGTGGTCTTCACGATATCCTAGCCGAAGAAGTCAGGGCAGTTCAGAATCATGCCGGATTGATGGATATTTCGGCCTTTACCAAGATTGAGGTTTCAGGGGAGGATTCGAATCGACTTTTGTCCCGATTGATTCCCAATAAACTTCCAGAGCCCGGCAGGATGCGATTGACCCATCTCTTGAACAATTCAGGACGAATCGAATTGGAAACAACCGTGTTTTGCCTCTCTGAAAACCGATATTACCTAGTTTGTGCAGCTTTCTTTGAACAAAGATTGCTGGATATCCTCAACTTTGCAAGGGATTCGGAAAATGTCACTGTCAACAATTTATCTGACGAATGGGGTGCTTTGACCATTAATGGCCCGAAATCAAGGACCATCTTGTCTGAAATTACCGATAGTCCAATTTCCAATTCCGAATTCAAATGGCTGACACTTCGTGAAATAGAAATCGATGGTTCACTGCTTTGGGCCTTTCGAATGTCTTATGCAGGAGAACTTGGTTGGGAATTGCATGGACCAAGAGCAACTATCAGAAATGCTTTCCAAAAACTGCTTTCAGGAGGGTCAAAACATGGAATCAAGCTATATGGTTCTTTTGCCATGAACTCCATGCGATTGGAAAAAGGATATATGGGTGCTGGTGAATTGACCAATGAAGTGACCCTTGCAGAAACCGGGCAAATGCGATTTGTAGACTTTAACCATAAATTTATTGGTGACCTTGCAACCCGCAATAACATACCAAAATACCGCTGTGTTCTTCTTGAGATTGAAAATGACGGAAAATCCGATGGTAATGGTGGGGAAGCGATTTATTCATCAGGTAGGCAAATCGGTTCGATCAGTTCAATCGGTTTTGGACACAGGGTAAGCAAACTGCTTGCTTTTGGATTCGTTGCGCCTGATATAACAACTGAATCCAGACTCGGGGTTAGAATCATGAATGAGATGAGAATTGCATCCATTCTTGATAAACCTCCTTATGATCCTCAGAATCTATTACAAAAGATGTAAAAGGAAATAGGCAGGAATAATGACAATGAGAGGAATACTTCTTACTGGCCATGGTGGAATGGACAAGTTGGAATGGAGGGAAGACATACCGATTCCAACACTTTCCGAAGGTGAGGTGTTGATTAAGGTTGGTGCTTGTGGACTCAACAATACGGATGTGAACACCAGGGTAGGTTGGTATTCGAAAATGGCATCCTCGGGGAGTGACATTAACGCTCAGGAAGAAATTGAACCAGATGATGGTGGATGGGGTGGCACTTCATTGCAATTCCCCAGAATACAGGGAGCGGATATTGCGGGCGAGGTCGTTGAGGTCAAGGGAAGTCAATTCCAGCATTTGCTTGGTGAAACAGTTATGGTTGATCCATGGATAAGGCCCCTGAAACATCCCGACCGATATAAGGTTATCGGATATCTTGGAAGCGAAATTGACGGTGGGTTTGCCGAATACACAAAGGTTCCAGGAAATGCCGTCTATCCTGTAAAATCGGAATATTCTTTAATTGAACTTGCCACTTTTGCTACTTCAAGCGTTACTGCCGAAAACATGCTTGACAGATCCAGGGTCAAGGCAGGTGATGTTGTATTGATTACAGGTGCTTCAGGAGGAGTTGGCTCGGCCCTGATACAATTGGCAAATCGAAGAGATGCAAGAACCATAGCTGTCTCCAGCAAAGGCAAGGTCAATGAGGTCGAAAGTATCAAACCAGATGAAATCCTGCTTCGTGAATCAGACAATTTCATTGATGAAGTAATGGCTTTGACTTTGGGTAAAGGGGTTTCAGTTGTTGCAGATGTCGTAGGTGGAAATATTTGGTCGCAATTGCTAGAGGTGCTCAATCACGGTGGCCGTTATGTTTGTTCGGGAGCAATTGCAGGTCCTATAGTGGAATTTGACCTTCGTACATTTTATCTGAAAGACCTTACCTTGGTTGGTGCCACCATTGTTCCACCAGGAACTTTTGGTAATCTTGTAAGTTATATTGAAAGAAAGGAAATCAAGCCCCTTCTTGCAGAAACGTACCATCTAAAGGACTTCAAGAAGGCTCAAAAAAGCTTTCTGGAAAAATCTCACTTTGGCAATATCGTAGTTTACATGTAACTACTTTTTATGTTGTGTGTATATTTATAGAATTGAATTGACCTTGAGGGAATTGAGTCTAAAGGACTGAAAAATCCATCAGAAGGTAAATTAATTTCACTAGGTCATGACTTCCTGCAACTGCTTGGCACTATCAAACAAAAAATCCTTTTTCTTAAGCAAATCATCCAGGGAAAGTCTTTGGGTAGGTCCATGGAAGGCCAGGGAAGCGATATAATTTCCATCCTTGTCAGAAATAGGAACAGCAGCAGCGACCATACCAGGAATAAATTCTTCCATATCCAAGGCAAATCCTTGATCGGATACTCGTTCCAACTCTTCAATCAAAGCGCTTGAAGTACAAATTGTATTTTCCGTAAGTTGGGACAAATCAAGATTGTTGGTCAATATCCTTCGCTCCCTTGAAGGCAATTTTGAAAGGTATGTTTTGCCACTGGCCGTACAATGAAAGGGAACATTACTTCCAATGGGAAGTTGTATTCTCAAGGGCCAATCGGTTTCCACCCGGTCTATATAAGTCATGCCCTTGGCCTCGGGAACGACAAGATTGATTGTTTCACCGATTTTTTGGGCCACTTTTTGAAGGATTTGATGCCGGACAATTTTTTGGTCTGCATAAAAATAAATATGACGGGCAAGAGTCCTCAACTTCTCCCCTGATGCCAAACGCCTGTTCTCTACCTTCACAAGGTACCCCTCCTCAAGAAGTCTGTCGCACAACCTGTGGAGAGACTGCTTTGGCAAATCCAGCTCCCTGTTGATCTCTGCAAGGGTAAGCGGGTTACCGGCTTTCCCAACAACTTCAATAATCTTTACCATACGGATAGAGGTGGGAATATTCGGGGATTTTCGCATTTGCTTTTAATAAAGAATAATGGTACTTGAAAACAATGATAAACAAAAATAATTCGTTTTTGAGATTTTTTGTCTCATTTTTAAACATTTATACTATAATTATCTACCAACATTGCAAATTTGCATCTTGGCTTTTTCGGCATAATTTAGCATTAAAACGACGGGAACCACATTTTGATCGATCACATGGTGATGATTTCGCAGATTATAATTGCGGATATCATCCTTTCAGGGGACAACGCTCTAGTCATTGCGATGGCCGCAGCAGGGGTCGATCAAAAATACAGGAAATTCGCGATCATCATGGGATTGGCAATGGCAGCTATTCTGAGGATCGTATTCGCCGTCATGGCATCGTTCCTCTTGCAGATACCCGGAATTCTTTTCTTTGGTGGATTGCTCCTCTGTTGGGTATGCTGGAGGTTTTACCAGGATATCAGAGGCCATTCGCAATCTTCGGAAATTTCAGCCGATACTGTAGCCATAAAGCAAGCGACCCCCTTGGGGCAATTAAAAAGGGCAATGATCGTTATTACCGTGGCAGATGTATCCATGTCCATTGATAATGTTGTGGTTATTGCAGCTATCGCGAGGGATGACATGGCCCTGATGATATTTGGAATTGCCCTTGCAATAGCTATCATGGCACTTTGTGCAGCAGTTATTATGAAAATACTAACTCGTTTTCCAATACTGGCTTATGCCGGCTTGCTGTTTCTCATATACATTTCTCTTGACCTACTGTATGAGGGCGGCTTGGAATTAATTCATCTGGCAGGTATGGTCTAGTATTGTAAGATGAGTGTTTTGGCTTTCACTGGGAGAATCGATTCCCCGTCAACTCGGCAAATACTTTGTATTTTAAACTGGTAATGCCTTCGCTGGTTTAATTGCCGAGAATCTATTTTGAAGGCACTTTTTGGAGGATTACTATGAACATTAGTAAGTCAATTGCCAAGGTCCTTTTAGTAGGATTTGGCGGTATAGTCCTTTTGGCTACTTCGGCATATTCTGAAGTAACCATAAGGGTTCAATCTGTTATTCCGGCTCAGGCCGATGAAGTTCATATGCTGAATGAATTTGCCGCAGATGTAGCAGCTCTAACCAATGGGGAAGTACAAATTGAAGTGCTGCCCGCAGGTGCTGTTGTGGGTGTTGCAGAAACACTTGATGCCGTGGACAAGGGGTTGATCGAAGGCGGTTT
>VYFX01000033.1 GCA_009842205.1 Paracoccaceae bacterium
CAACCTCGTAATACCCCTGTTAATGGGGATAAAAAATTTAAGCGGGAATTACTGCCAACTTTGTGTGTTTCTTTACCAAGTTCAATGGAAACATAAATTTGTTGGCTATTCATTTTCTTCTACTTTATTTCCTTGTGGAATTTTAATTCTTTTTGGAAGGTTCTCTTCTTCAAGTTCACGCCCAACAATATCGTGTGAAGCATCGGCGAGTTTTACTAGATGATCAATCATGCCCAAAACAAATAATGCCGAAGCATAAGACCTCATGGACACGCTGGGATCACCTTTCTCAATTTTCGATAAAGTGATACGTGAAAAGCCTGCACGCTCTGACATTAGTTCCATGCCTATACGGCGGCGGCGGCGTGCATCACAAATATTCTTGCCAAGCCTTCTTAATGCTTTCTGTACTGGAATTGGCAAACGTGGATTTTTACTCATATATTTACCCGTAATATGTTATATATTTTACCTTATCATATTTAAAGTATATAATAAGATACATTAGATAAAAAACAAGAGTTAACGAATTTAATGTATATAATCCTTATCATTAATACATTTCGTGTCACCAATCTACATCTCCTGCACAACATATTCCAAAGTCCAAACTACCACATCATGGAAATAAACGTTAAAGATGTTCGGTGTTGGGATGATTGAGTGTAGTTTCTCAAGAGTCACTTGGCAATATCAGTAACAAGATGATCGATGTATTGGATTTTCTTGTAAACATAATCAGCGATGTATTGGAAGTCATGGTCAAAATTCGCTAAGAAGCCTGTTCCACTTTTAATAGATAGTCTTTCTTCACCATGACAGATTAAAACAAAAGGGATAAGGACAGGTCACCTTTAAGTTTGATTCCATCCATTGTCTTTGGTTGGTGATTCGGTTTTAAGGATTTGGGCTATTTCAAATTCGTAAAATTTGATCAGAATCGCTTCAAACTCCCTTTTTGTTTGGGTTTAAGTCGTGACTGGTCAATAATTTGTCGGATTGTCATGTCTTAAAAGCGAATTCCGGAAAATTATTTTTTACAGAAAAAATTGTTACCAATTCCAATGGTTCAATATTCCCATTTCAAAAAGAAAACAGAGTAATTCGGGGCATCGAATCCTGATCAAGCCAAGTAAGAATTTTTAGAATGCGATTTACTTTGTAGGATTGAACACATTAGAATTCAAATCCATAAAAAAGGATAAGAAAATTTATGGTTGAATTGCCAAAACGGGATGTAGTTGATCAGGATCCAAAGACAGTTTGGGAGGGGCTGATAAACAATCCGGATTCCGCCTTGATAGATGTCAGAACCCAGTCGGAATGGGCTTTTGTCGGGGTACCAGACCTGACTGAATTGGGACGGAAACAAATAATGGTTGAATGGTTGACATTCCCTTCCATGCAAATTAACCAGGGTTTTTTTCACCAAGTGGAAGATCGATTCCAAGGTGAAATTCCTTCTACATTGTATTTTATTTGCCGGTCTGGATCCCGATCCAGAAGTGCGGCAGGTTTTGTTGAAAATGAATTGGTCCAACGGGGAAAAAACGTGAACTGTATAAATGTTTCCGAAGGTTTTGAGGGAGATCTCAATCATGAAGGGCATCGGGGTACAGTCAATGGATGGAAAGTTAAGGGTTTACCATGGAAACAGTCCTAGGGTTGAAAATCCGGAAAGGGTTTTCGTAGGTGCAAAAAGATTGGGAACAGGTCAGAACCAAGCTCAAGTATTCCTTGGGATTGAACGTATTCAATAACTGGATTGAGGATATCAATCTCATCTCCATAGATGGAGGCAGGGTCATCATTTCGGTTCCCAGTCGATTTACGGGCGAATATATAACCGAAAACTTCGGCAAGGAAATAATCGAGAGTTTCAAGAATGTCGGGCGTATTGTAACCTCGGTAAAATATCAGGTTAGGCCATCGGACAGTTCCAGCCGCAAATCAATGGTGACCAACACCAAAACTGCCCAGGGCAGTACAGCGAAATCAGGGATGAAACCCGACAAACGGTATACCTTTGAAAGATTTGTCGTTGGAGATGCCAATGGCAAGGCTCATATTGCCTCGTGGCAAATTGCCAATGAACATGAGGAAAATTCCAATTCCCTGTATTTGCATGGCAATGTGGGTTTGGGCAAAACACATTTGCTGCATGCCATTTTCTGGATGAAATTATCAAAAAACACGAAACTCAAGCATAGCTTGCTTACCGGACAACAATTTTCGGATTACTTCGTGGCTGCCACCAAGCATGGCAAACTGTTGGAATTCAGGGAACGCATTCGATCGGTGGATGCAATATTCATTGATGACATTCAGTTGATTCATGGCAAAAAGGGGACAACTCAGGAACTGGACCTAACCCTTGATACATTCCTCAGTGAGGGCAAACTTGTTGTTGCCACCGGATTGAATACCATCGATGAAATGGACGAATTCGGTCCCAGAATAAAATCCCGATTGCAACATGGATTTTTAGAAAAACTTGAACCACCGGATTATGACCTTCGCCTGAGGATACTGAAGCAGAAGTTGAAGGACCGACGGAGCAACAATTTTGATCTTCGCTTTGCGGAAGGTGTACTTGAGTTTGTTGCCGATAACATCTCGGGCGACATTCGAAAAATGGAAGGCGCCCTGCAAAGGCTGATCGTTACGGCCGGTTATCTCAACTGCAAGACGATTACACTTGATCTGGCAGAGGAAGCGATTACGGATCTGGTCAAGTTTACCAAGCCGCCAACGGTTGAAGAGATCATGAAAGCCGTTGCCAATTATCACGGATTGAACCTTTCTGACCTTACCGGCCCGAAACGTATTAGCAACGTGGTACGAGCCAGGCAAATAGGCATTTACCTGTCAAATGAATTGACTTCCAAGTCATTGCCGGATATTGGAAGTTGTTTTGACAGGGATCGAACAACAATAATTCATTCAATTAACAAGATAGAATCACTAAAAAGCAGGGATAAGGAATTGGAATATTCGCTTGTAAAATTGCGCAGGGAATTGTTGCAGGGTTAAAAATCATTATTTATTGAAAATATTGATTTAACAACTGGAGAGCAAAAAGATGAAATTTAGTATGGGGGTAGATGTATTGGACCAGGTGGCAACCCAAGTTCAATCGATAACTATCCAAAACACAGTATCCCCTATTGATTCATTTGTACGTATTGAGGTGGGGACCTCAACGGCTCGATTTACGACAACTGACAGAACTTGTGAATTCCAAATTACAGCCCCCATATATTCCGAACAGGAAGGGTCGATAACCGTATCCGCCAAAACACTTTCACAAATTGCCAAGGCACTCGATAAATCCGAAACATGCAGTTTGGAATTTGATGCCGTAACCTTGAAACTTACTGTTACTTCCGGTTCTTCCTATTACGAGTTGCAAACATTACCCGCCGAGGACTTCCCCGAATTGACCAATGAGGAATTTGAAGGTTCCTTCAGTATGGATGCCAATGATCTTATCAAACTCTTCGATACGACAAAATTTGCGATTTCCAGAGCTGACCAAAGAAAATATCTGAAAGGTGTTTTTCTGAATATCGCCAAGAAAAAGGAAGAGGAATGTTTTGATGCCGTGGCAACAGATGGCTTCAAAATGGCACTTTATTCCGCTCCCAAACCGGAAAATATCGGTGATTTCAAAGGGGTGATCATTCCTGAAAAAACGGTCAATACAATTACCAGGTATTTTGAACATAAGGGATTGATAACCATCCATTACACGGAGCAGAAAATCCGGTTTGTCAGTGATGGCAAGCAATTGACATCGCTGCTTATCAGTGGAGATTTTCCCTCTTACCACAGGTTGATCCCGCAGGATACCGATCTTATTTTGTCCTTGAATATCGAAGAGTTGTTACAGTCTTTAAGGAAAGTCCTTACAGTATCGTCGGATCCAAATGAGGCTGTCGTTCTGACCCTTACCCCTGACAAGCTTAAACTCAAGGTTACATCCATGGGAAGAGGTATAGCCGAAACGGAGATGCCTGTATCGTATCCCGGTGATACCCTTGTCCTGAAGTTTGTATCCAGCCATCTCAGCGGTGCCCTGGAGGTGTTGGGAAGTGGTATGGCTGTATTCACCATAAATGATGGAAGCACGGCAATCAAATTACGCAAGGAAGGTGATAACAATGCCTTGTTTGTAATTATGCCTCAAACCGTCTGACGCATAGTCCTGATCTTTTACATAGGTTTGTTTGCTTGAACCTTTTGCAATTTACATAACAAGATTTGACTCCCTTCAATATCTCCAATTTAGGTTTACGGAATTTTCGCTGCTTTGATAGCCTGGATCTTGAAGACCTGAGACAAGTTGTAGTTCTTGTTGGCAAAAACGGTTCCGGCAAGACGACCATTCTTGAGGCCTTGTCACTATTCTCGCCCGGCAAGGGGCTGAGGAGTGCTCAATTTGAAGACCTGAAACCATATGGCTTGTCGGTTCCATGGCGGGTAAAAGCATCGTTTGAAGCCAATCCTGCCGAAATATTATGGCTCGAAACCCATCTTGGCGAGGAAAAGACCAGAAAAGTCCTGATCAATGACAAGCCATCACGTCAGGTCGAATTGAACAAAATCCTGAAGGTCATCTGGATTACTCCCTTGATGGATCGCTTGTGGGTCGAAGGACCAGAAGGTCGCAGGAGGTTTCTGGATCGCCTGGTCATGGGATTTTATCCCGAACACCCGACTTTGATCAACAAATATACCAGAGCTTTGCGGGAAAGAAACCTTTTGCTGAGGGAGCGAAACAATGAGCAATCATGGTTCAATGCCGTAGAAGCCCAAATGGCTAACTTCGCAATACAAATCACCAAACATCGTCTGGCGACCTTGGAACACCTCAATCATTTCCAATCCTTCAATTCAACCCTTTTTCCAGCTGCCAACCTCACCCTGTTTCATACCGAACCCAAAAACGAGGTGCTGGACCTTACTAATGAAGATGTCATGAGGGAATGGTGGGCAAGGAACAGGAATAGGGATTTGACCATTGGCAAGACGTTGGAGGGGCCTCACAAGGCTGATTTGAAGGTTGTTCACTCACTCTCCGGTCGGCCTGCCCAATCCTGTTCTACCGGTGAGCAGAAACTGGTTCTTCTTTCAATAGTAATCGGGAATGCCCGGGCCATTGCCGAAACCTTTGGCAAACCACCTATATTGCTGTTTGATGAAGTGGTGGCACACCTTGATCCCAAGCATCGAGCCGTCCTGATTGCCGAAATTGCCAACTTGCAATCCCAGATATTCATGACTGGAACTGAGGCCGATCTGTTTCCGGAAGTCGGGCCTGATGCCTATTTTATTAACACAACAGACCTGATAAAAAACTGATCGGAATTGGAATTCGCGATCTAAATTTGCCGTAGAATACCGTTGGTAGCCTTTGTAACACGCTGTTCTATATCATTGGTTAACTGGTTGATGAAATTTTCCTGATCCCTGGATTCTTCGGGATAGAATTTAATCCTGAAGGCAAGTGATTTATGGCCACTGGAAAACTGCTTTTCAGCTTGTGGGCCAATGAATTCATCAAAGATATGAACGGAATGGATTTGGTTGCGATAGGAAGAGCCATTGATCGCTTTCGTAATGGCTGAAGCTTCAACCTGATCGGCCACAATGAATGAAAAGTCCCTCTCGATGGGTTGGAGATCATTGATCCTGATCGGGTCCCTGGTTATTTTGGATTTCCTGGGGAAAGGTATTTTCTCAAGGAGAAGCGAAAAGCATACCACCTTGCCACTGATTTTGAGTTTTCTCTTGACCTTTGGATGGAGTTCACCATACCATCCCAGCGGATCACCGGGCTTCAGAAAGACACCTCCTGTTCTGGCTGGATGATGTCCGGCTTGCTGGTGCCTTTCCAATCGAAACCGCGTTCCCTTTCCAATCGCATTGAGCAGCAGTTCCAAATCCGCCTTGGCATCAAACAAATCCACATCCCTGTTCTGGGCATGGGGAGAAAGGGAATCTACTGACCCTACCAAAACGCCACAAACCTGGATGTTTTGCTGCTCTGGATCTGGACCATGAAATACCGGTCCGATTTCAAACAGGGCCAAATCATTATTTCCCCGGGCCTGGTTCTTGACCACGGCTTTCAAAAGGCCAGGTAGCAGATCTGGGCGCATGACATCCATTTCCGACGATATCGGATTTTCGAGGTTTACAAGTGGTGTGCTCCCTTGAAAATATTCAGCTGTTTCACGATCAACGAAGGAGTAGGTTACGCATTCATTATAGCCCAAATTAGCCATGGTTCTGCGGGCAATCTGTTCACGTTTCTGCAATTGGGTCAGGGTAGAACTGGTAATTTTGATTGTCGGTGAGGGGAGAGGTGAACCCCTGAGCCTGGTGAGGGAAGCCAATCTTCCAATCTCCTCGACAAGATCAATTTCACCACCAATATCCGGTCTCCAGCTTGGTACCTCGGCCTTTATGTAATCACCATCAAGCACTGGCTTGAACCCTAGTTTTTCTAGAAATTCGATCTGATCTGCGATTTCAATTTCCATGCCAATCAGTTTTTCGGTACGATCCTTGTGAATTCTGAGACTTCTCGCAACAGTGGGTTCCTTGCCATCGTATATTATATCAGATGGAACACCCCCGCAAAGATCAAGAATCATACTTGTTGCCAAATCCAGACCAACTTGGGTAAAGGCGGGGTTCACTCCCCTTTCAAACCTGTATCGGGCATCCGAGGTAATTTTCAATTTCCGGCCTGTTTCGGCAACCAGGACCGGGTCCCAAAGGGCGCTCTCGACAAATACGTTGACCGTGTTGTCAGTACACCCTGTTACCTCACCACCCATGAGACCTGCAATACTTTCCGGACCCTCGTCATCAGAAATAATCATCATTCCTTTCTGGAATTCATGGGTTTCGCCATCAAGGGCGGTGATGGTTTCGCCACCTTTGGCAAAATGAATTCTCAGATTACCCTGAACCTTGTCGGCATCAAAGGCATGGAGTGGGCGATTGTGTTCATAAGTGATGTAGTTGGTAATATCCACCAATATTGAAATCGGTCGCAATCCAATGGCCTTCAAACGCTTTTGCAACCACTGGGGTGAAGGACCATTCTTCACTCCCCTGATCATTCGACCCATGAATAATGGGCATCCTGCCATCTGGGCATCATCATCAATATTGATATCGATGGGAGATTTAAATTCACCATTGATAGTGGGAAAATCCACATCCTTGAGTGTACCCAGCCCCCGTGCTGCCAGGTCCCTAGCAATACCCCTTATACCAAGGGCATCGGGTCGGTTGGGCGTAACGGCAATTTCAACGACGGTTTCATTCAAGCCGAAGATATCCGAGAATTTTGCACCAAGAGGAGTATCAGATGGCAAGTCAATTATTCCATCATGCTCATCTGAGAGTTCCATTTCCCTTTCCGAACAAAGCATGCCAAAACTTTCTACACCACGGATAACTCCCTTTTTCAATTCACTACCTGAACCGGGAATAAAGGAACCCAAGGGTGCGTAAATGCCAATCAGGCCAGTTCGGGCATTTGGTGCACCACAAACTGCCTGGACAAATTCGGTTTTGCCATCGGGTCCATCCGGCCAAACTTCCAGTGTACAGACCTTGAGCCGGTCAGCATTCGGATGCTGTTTTGCTTCCTTGACCTTACAAACGGTAAAGTCCTTGTACACATCGCCTGGATTCTCGACATTTTCCACCTCAAGACCGAGGTCAGTCAGTGCGTCGGTTATTTCGTCCAGGGTACATTCCGTATCCAGGTGATCCTTGAGCCATCCAAGTGAAAATTTCATATTGCCTTATCCCAGCCCATCTTTCACGAATCCCATGAGGCAATTTGTACCTGGAATTCAATCAAGTGAAAATTGCTCAAAATAGATAGTGCGAATTGTTGAAAAAGTAAGGTTGAAAATGGAATTGGCAGATTTTAATTCCATTATCAGACAATTGGGCAGAGCAGTTGACACTCTTGTGTTGTGGCGCCATGTTGCATTAGTTTCCCAATAAATCTAGAATACCCGTAAATTTGTATAATGCCTTCCTGTTGGGCATCCCTGTAAGGAAAACACATTGAAACGATCACGTAATCTGAAAATAGTAGCCACTCTTGGCCCTGCCTCAAGCAGTTATTCTGCCATAAAGGAGATGTTTGTAGCCGGTGCCGATGTATTCCGTTTGAACATGAGCCATGGCGATCATAAGGCAATCACGAAATTGCATGGCATCATCAGGGACATTGAAAGCGAGTTCAAGAGACCGATTGGAATACTTGCCGACCTGCAAGGTCCAAAACTGAGAATAGGAAACTTCAGCAAGGGCAGGGAAATACTTGAAGAGGGTGATCGGTTTTGTCTTGATCTGGACCCCGCCGAAGGTGATAAAACCAGGGTTTGCCTGCCACATCCAGAGATTTTCAAGGCCATCAAACCCAATTCCACACTGCTCGTCAATGATGGTAAAATCAGGCTTCAAGTCATGTCCTGCGGTAAGGATTTCGCCGAGGTAAAAGTTGTTGAGGGAGGGGAAATCTCAGGTCACAAGGGGGTGAATGTTCCAGATGTTATACTCCCTTTGGCAGCTCTTTCAAGTAAAGACCGCAGTGATTTGCAATTTGCCTGTGAACTGGGAGTGGATTGGCTGGCCTTGTCTTTTGTTCAAAGCAGCGCGGATGTAAAGGAAGCCAGAGCCCTCGTCAAGGGTAGGGCGGCGATCATGACCAAGGTGGAGAAACCGGCTGCAATCGATCAATTTGATGAAATTCTTGATGCTTCCGACGGGATCATGATTGCCCGGGGTGATTTGGGTGTAGAATTGCCGATCCATACCGTGCCTCCCATCCAGAAACGCCTTATCAGGAAATGCCGAGGAGTAGCCAAACCCGTAATCGTGGCCACGCAGATGCTGGAGAGCATGATAAACAGTTCCACACCGACCAGGGCTGAAGTATCAGATGTAGCTACAGCAATATATGAGGGGGCTGATGCCGTGATGTTGTCAGCAGAATCTGCGGTTGGTAAATATCCGGTTGAATCCATTCAGACCATGAACAATGTTGCCATATCTGTCGAGAAGGACCCCACCTACTGGCAGGTCCTTGAGGCTTCTCGAACCGGAATTAGAAAAACGGTTCCAGATGCGATAACCCTGGCTGCCCGGCAAATTGCTGAAACCGCAGATGTCAAGGCTATTTGCTGTTTTACTCACTCTGGTACCACGGCCAGGTTGGTAGCCCGGGAAAAACCCAAGGTTCCAATTATCATCATGACGCCATTTGAAAAATATGCACGGAGATTATGCCTGGTTTGGGGTGGCCATTGCGAAATTACCGACACGGCCTTGGGTTTTGATGATGCAGTGGAAATCGCCACTTCGGTGGCAAGGTTTGCCGATTTTGGCCAGGGAGATGATCAGATCATCATTACAGCCGGTGTACCGTTTAATGTATCAGGCACGACCAACATAGTCCAGGTCGCCAAGATCGGTTTGAGCTGAGCAGAAGGAATCAGTTTAAATCCAGGGATTTGAGGAATTCCTGCAGATTGTTTTTGAGTTCAGGTTGCTGGAGGGCCAGCGAGATTCCCGCCTGCAGAAATCCCAGTTTGCTGCCACAATCAAACCTTTGACCTTCAAAGATAAAGCCAAAAACACCCGGATTGCTACATGTTTCACTGGCGATGGCCTCGGTAATCTGAATTTCTCCCTTGGTATCGGGTTGCGTCTTCGCCAGAACATCAAAAATTCTGGGAGTAAGAATATACCGTCCAATAATAGCCAAGTCAGAGGGAGCATGTTCCCTGACAGGTTTTTCGACCATCCCCTTCAGGCGCAGGACCTTGCCCTCGGAAGCTTCAGGTTCAACGATACCGTAATTCGAAACCTTATTCCAAGAAACCCTGGAGAGGCCAACCATGGTACCACCAAGGTGCTCATATGCAGCAATCATCTGGCCGAGGACAGGTTCTTCCGAGATTATCACATCATCAGTCAATATGACGGCAAAGGGTTCATCGCCGATCAAATGCCTGGCACACCAAATTGCATGCCCCAACCCCTTGGGATAATGTTGTCTGACATAGGCAATCGTTCCACTGTCAAGGGTAGTTTCCTGTACGATACGGAGTAAATCCGGATTACCCTTCTCCCGAAGGTGGTTTTCCAGAACGGGTGAGTGGTCGAAATAATCTTCCAGTGCTACTTTCCCTCTGGAAGTTACAAAAATGAACTCCTCGATACCCGAGTTTCTTGCCTCGTCCAATGTATATTGAATCAGCGGCCGATCCACAAGAGTCATGATCTCTTTTGGAATGGATTTCGTCGCAGGCAAAAACCTTGTTCCCAGCCCAGCAACCGGGAAGATGGCTTTTTTGACTTTTGTCATCATTAAACCTATCCTTTACCCTGCAACGGAGTTATCAAATTTCCGCCAGTACCGAAACAATAATTTAAACAACTGTTTACTCATCAGCCCATGCCTACCAAAGTTCCCCTGCTGTTTTTGATTTCCGGCTTGCCAAGAACAGGTAAAAACAGGGCAGGAGCAATTTTATCAAATCATTTCAATGGGGATCACTTTGCCCTTTCCGATATATTGAAGAAAGAAACCCACAAATATTACGGATTATCCGAGGATTTATCTATCTTTCACTTTGAGAATAACAAAGATGTACCGAACGAAGCATTTGATGGGTTAACCCCCAGAGAGGCATATATAAATTACAGTGAAACGATAATCAAACCCAAATTTGGTAAATCCCACCTCGGGGAACTTGTACTCAAAAGGGTCATGAACAACAAGAATAAACAGAAACCTTCGATAATTTCAGGAGTGGGTTTTATTGAAGAAGTTCTGCCGTTGATCAAGTGTGCCGGACCGAAACATACAATTCATTTGATCATAACAAGGGAAGGTTATCAGCAACCTCAGCTGGTCGATAGTCGCCAGACCCTAAGCTTGAAGGGCAAGGGTGTTGCTGAATTGACAATTGGACCGGAAGATGAAGTTGATTTTATAGCTAGGGTTGAGCGTTTCATCAGTAAACACTTTGGCACTTCCCTTCTTTTTTTGGATAACAAATTAAATTAGCGAATTAGGAATTTATGTAATTTAAGCCCAAATAATCCTTCCCAAATAACGAATAGTTTGTGGCTTGAAATAAAATTCTTTCAAGTAATTATTGTGCAAATGAAAGAATTGTATTTTGCTCGTTTAATACTTGAATATGTTAAAATAAACACCATAATGGTGTATTAATGGAAAAAACGTAAACCGTCCTATAATCTTGCTTCAATCAGGGATAATGTATCCGACTTAATATTTACTAAGACTGCCCTCCATAGTGCAAGTGAAATGGGAATGACGCGTTCTGACATGGAAAATGTTATTGAAAATCTTACAAATCGTAATTTCTACAAGTCAATGACGACAAATTATAATCATAAGATATGGATGGATGTTTATCACGGCCAAACAGATGAATTTGTTTGTACTTCGTTTAAGGAGAAACAACCATGGTAATGCGAACGAAAGAGCGTATCCATCCTGAAACCGGTCAAAGGTTGGTACGCGGTAAGCGATCGGTGACTTTAAGATATAAGGGTATGAAAGAAAAAGTTGAAATGCCAGGTTGGTATGCTGAAGACGACAGTACCGGAGAAAGTGGTTTGCATGATGCTCGGGACATGTGCGTTTCCGACCGTGTAATAAACAGAATGAAGTCAAGGGAAAAAGGGTTTTACAGTCCGGAAGAAATACACCATATCAGGAAAAGGAAGCTTGGTATAACTCAACAACAGGCAGGGTTGTTAATTGGTGGAGGGCAAAATGCGTTTCAGAAATATGAATCTGGAGAAGTAATTATAAGCAAGGCTCTCAACAATCTTTTGAAGCTACTTGCAGTGATTCCCGCCAATTTTTTCCTTTAGCTATATATACGTCCTTCAAACAG
>VYFX01000008.1:0-1897 GCA_009842205.1 Paracoccaceae bacterium
AACCTCGTAATACCCCTGTTAATGGGGATAAAAAATTTAAGCGGGAATTACTGCATCAGCATCATGGCTGGCACACTTGATCACTCGCATGGGCTTGAGTTGGCCGATCATATCTTTGTCAACGACAAGGCTGGCTATTACGAACTAACGGATGATCTGCCAAAAATACCACAAGCCAGCTCAAGCCAAGCTTGAAATTCTCCATTGAGGCAAGTCAAGTTGTCTATCCAGAATTCGAAAAGCATTGTATAGTAAAGGCCCTTGGTTTAAGTCTGGGCGTTTTCCCAGTAAATCTTGTTGAAGATCAATATACTTGCCAACTTCTCAATTTCGTACCTTGGGTAGATAATTATAAAATTTCCCGAATTGATGTTGTGAAGAAATCACATGATGAAGGTACTTCTCAATCGGATTTGCAACTGTTCAAAACCCCTGTGATGAAGTAGCAATTCAGAAAGGAAACCTACCAATGCAATGGCATTAAGGTTGCTTCCACGGCTATCGCACTTGAATTTTTTCAGTTTCAGCCATGTTGTACTTCACCCCCTACATGATTTCCAGCAGGAAATCATTGCTCCAACTGACCCGTTTCAACTTTCTTCGCATTGAGGTCCTTTTCCTTTCCATCATTCCCCTTACTTGTACGCTGCTGGTCCTGGGGTCTTCACCCTCCCCCGAAAAGTTATGTGAAATCCTGCATTGTCCTGCCTCAAATAATTGTATTTTTTTGACAGATTCACAGAAAATACGATAAATAACAATTGGATTTTTCAAGTGTGATAGTCCTGGGTTTCTAATTGTTCATATACGGTGCTTTGATCTTTTGCCCGTGACTCTGAGCACTGTCAAATTGCCGTATAATCATATACTGGAACCTTGTCCGACATAGTATTTGAAATTCTTGTATCCCATGAATTATAATTCAGATGCTGAGAAAGTAATATTTTGCCCAACCCTAAGTAATTTAAAATGAAAAGCAAAATTCATCATTCAGGTAATTGGAGAGCTAAAAGCGTTTCAATTGTTACCCTTGGTCTTTTGCTATGGTTCTTTGTTGGCTTGGCTGCGGAATCACAGGACTTTGATGTTGGTCTGATGGCATATGAGGAAGGGGATTACACGACCGCACTGCAAAAATTCAAATCACTTGCAAAGAGTGGCGATATCCGTGCTCAATATTACCTTGGTGAGATGTATCGTCGAGGAGATGGTGTCACAAAGGATTATCGTGAAGCTGTGAATTGGTGGCGATTGGCAGCAGTTCAGGGGGATATCTGGGCTCAGTACATGCTTGGTGTCACCTATTACTTTGGTGCTGATGGTGTTCCAGCTGATCACATTGTTGCTCTTGCTTGGCTTGACCTGGTTGTTGCTCAAGGGATAAAGGATGCTAGACCACTTTGGCATAGCCTGCAAGCCCAATTGACTCCAGCCGAGGTCGAAGAAGCAAAAGGTCTTGCAAGAAACTGGCAATAACCTGGTGGGTTTCAATTCGGTACAGATTTTATATTATCTTACCTTTAGGACAGTTGGGGTGAGTATTTGATGGGAGACCGAATATCATAATATCCTGGTAGGCTCGCCTTAAGGAAACTTCTTGTTATTCGATTTCCTGATATTCCATGATTTTCAACAATCCTTTTTTCAATTTATCCATCCTCTGGTACTATGAATATTTCAAGAGATTATCCAAAATCCAATCAAATTCCGGTCCCTAAACACACGATTTTGCAACGATTATATACGCCTCTCTCTTCGTTTGAACCATTGCGACACAATTCTTGACACGGGAGAAAAATACTTTCGAATTAGGCCAACACTATTTCAAGAGGTATGTGGGCTATGTAATGAAGTCGTCAGTTAAATGGCAGCAACACATTCAACTAGTCAAGTCAGT
>VYFX01000008.1:1997-51168 GCA_009842205.1 Paracoccaceae bacterium
ATGTAATGAAGTCGTCAGTTAAATGGCAGCAACACATTCAACTAGTCAAGTCAGTTTTTCGGAGGCTTTGTAAAATTTTCGAATTTGTTCAGCCCAATCATGATCGGTTTGGTAGGTCTTTTTGAGAGTTCCAAGTTCAGTCCTGAATTGTAGCTTTGGGAATTCATTTTCAATAGAGTTATCATAAATATAACCCCTGTGTACTACCTGGAGTACAGTTCCTAGATTCGCTATGGACTTGTAGTATCGGGAAAAAATTTTTTGAAGAGGTACTGAATGTCCTCCTTCAGCTACTCTTTGCCCAACACGATTTACATTGATAGTTGGTGAATCGGTTCCAATGAAAAATAAGCGAACAATAAAACCGGCCTTGATAGCTCTTTTCACGTAATCTATTTTTGGGTGAGAAGAGAAAACTGTTTCAAAAGCCAATGATTGCTGCTTCTGCAGATATTTTTCACGTACCCTTTCAGCGTACTTAGCAGCTTTCAATACGGCATCATGTGAATTCCAATCGCCGTATTTCTTCAGTGCATTTCATCTGGATTGATAAAGATACAATCCTGATACCACCTATGACTGCGAATTTGTAGTGAAAACGAGGTTTTACCCGTCCCATTGGGACCAGCTATCACAATAAGGATAGGTTTTTCATATGGTTGTCTTTTCATGAATGGCTGGCAATTTTAAATCCCTCTGCAATAGCATCGGCCAATTTCTTTTTGTGCTGTTCTCTTGCCTTTCTGGCGCGTTCTCTCACGCTTTCTAAAACAGCTCGCATTAGCAGTTCTAATTCTTCGTCCGTTGGTTCAACGTTAGGATCGTCTAGTATGACTCTGGGAACATTTATTGGCATTTACAATTTTCTCTAGTGCTTCTCTAAATGTACTAATTTAATTTATAATTGCTTGCAGGAAATATATAATCATACGATACCATAGTATCTCCATAAAATTAAGACTTCCTGATTTTGGCGTTTAAATTGACCATATCAATTGCAAGGTTTTTACCTGATAATGGAAACCAATCGTTCCAAATCCTCGGGCAAGTCTGCTTCAAAGACCATTTTCTCTCTTGTTTTCGGATGTATCAGCTCAAGTTGACCTGCATGAAGAGCCTGGCGAGGGAATCCACCAATTATCTCATTAATTTGGGGACTTGTTGAACAGATATTTTGTTGCCCCTGGCCATAGACCTGGTCACCGATTATGGGATAACCGATATATTCCATGTGAACCCTTATCTGGTGTGTTCTACCGGTTTCAAGCCAACATTTGATCAGGGATAACGACCTGTCCTGAAAAATCTCCATGACCTGAAATCTTGTGATGGCAGTTTTACCACCAGAACCTAGAGTAGAAAATCTTTTTCGATTGCTGGGGTCCCGACCAATATTTGCGGAAATACGAAAAATATCTCCTGGCTCGAAATCAAGTG
The DNA here is from genome assembly GCA_009842205.1 of Paracoccaceae bacterium. Taxonomy (GTDB): domain Bacteria; phylum Pseudomonadota; class Alphaproteobacteria; order Rhodobacterales; family Rhodobacteraceae; genus MPNP01. The sequence goes on from VYFX01000008.1 coordinate 3,435, forward strand.
CATTAATATTTTTGACAAGTAAGGCTGGAATGGTGGGAACCCCCTTGATCAATGCATGATAAACCCTTTTTGCAGTTCGGGAAGAAAATTGCTTTGTCAGTGAATGCATTGCTCGGTCCGTTTTGGCAACCACCATTAGTCCGGTCGTATCCTTATCCAGTCTGTGAACAATTCCGGGACGTACCTTATCGCTACTTTCTGAAAGATTTTGACCACAATGATAGGCTAATGCATTGACCAAGGTGCCAGTATGATTCCCTGCTCCAGGATGAACCACCATACCTGCCGGTTTGTTGATTACAATAATTTCGACGTCTTCATAAACTATGTCCAGATCAATTTTTTCTGCCTGGATATGGTCAGCCCTTGATTCGGGTACTCTGATTGCCAATTCCTGATCCTGATAAACCAGGGTTTTGGGAATTGTAATTACTTTCCCTTGTAAAGAAACATAACCCCCTTTAATTAACTTACTTACTCGGGATCTGCTTATTTCCAGGTCTTCGGGGAGGAGGCTTGTCAGTGCCCTATCAAGCCTGGTTGGAGGTCCCTCCTCTATTAGAAACGAAAAAGTTTTAGGATCATCATTCATGAATATTACCCCTGAAAACCCCTCCGAACCAACAGGATTGAAATGGCTGAAAATATTGGTGGCAGTACTTACTGTTACATTAATTATAGGTTTTTTGACAATTGTTGGTATGTTTGTTTACCGATTTAATTCAATCGGTGATTCCCCAGTCTTGTCCCCCCTTCCTGACGAAATCAGTTTGCCCCAAGGAACAGAAATTGATGCCTTTACCCAAGCCGAGGACTGGTATTTGATTCTAACGTCTGAAAATGAATTGTTGATTTATGACCGGCAAACCAATGAACTCACCCAAAAGATCAAAATTCAAAATAATTGATTTTGAATTTTGTGATAATTGGGCATAATTAGGTTATGGCTTTTCCACCAGAGTTTATTGATGAACTAAACAGGGTAACCTCGATTTCCCGAATATTGGGGAAGTTTGTTACCTGGGACTCAAAAAAGACCAAGGCTGCGAAGGGTGATTACTGGGCCTGTTGCCCATTTCATGCAGAAAAAACCCCATCCTTTCATGCAACAGAATCCCGGGGAACATACTATTGTTTTTCATGTCACGAAAAAGGGAATGTCTTTACTTTCCTGCAAAAAAGCCGGGGAATGAGTTTTACCGATGCGGTAAGATTTCTGGCAGCTGAAGCCAACCTACCTCTTCCTGAACTTACCGGTAAAGAGAAGGAACAGGCCGAAAAGGTAAATCATCTAATCAAAATCCATGAAATTGCTGCCAACCACTATCAGGAACAGTTGCATTTGAAATCGGGCAAACCTGCTCTTGATTACCTCGACTCACGGGGTTTGAAATCCTCAATCATAGAAGAATTCGGTATCGGATATGCCCCCAATAATTTGGAAATTATCAAAATCCTTAATCTTGCAGGATTTTCCCAGGACCAGATAATCGAGGCCGGTTTGGCCAAACCAAGGGACAATGGGAATGGGATTTACACCACCTTCCGGGACCGGATTATGTTTCCCATTCAGGATAGCAGAGCTCGTATAATCGCCTTTGGTGGTAGGGCCATGGACCCCGATACTCCGGCAAAATATCTGAATTCCCCCAACACCTCAATCTTCAACAAAGGGGTCGTACTATATAATCTCCACAACGCATCATCATCAGTCAATAACGATAATCCCCTTGTGGTTGTTGAAGGATACATGGATGTTATTGCTCTTCACCAAGCAGGATTTGTTGCCTCGGTTGCACCATTAGGGACTGCTGTAACTCCTGAACACCTCGCCCAATTATTGCGGATGTCCCAACAACCCATTTTGGCCATGGATGGAGATGAGGCAGGAATTAGAGCAGCCAAAAGAATAGTTGATCTAGTACTTCCTTTACTTGAACCTGGTAAAACCGTACGGTTCTGCACCCTGCCTGATGGGCTTGATCCGGATGACCTCATTAGAAAGAGGGGTATCTCTGGTATGAAGGAATGCCTCAACAAATCCATGGAATTAAATGATTTTATCTGGACCTCTGAAACTGTTGGCAAGCGATTCGATACTCTGAACTCAAAGACGGTATTAAGGGAAATCCTCAATGGAAAAATAAGCCAGATCAAACATTTCGTTGTCCGAAATATCTACAAAGAGGATTTCAATAATCGATATTGGAAAAACTTTGTTCAAACTGTTCCAAAAGGTAAGCGTAAAAAACTTTTTGAAGCCAGTGAGCAATCTAAGCAAATCAAAGAATCCCTGAATAAAACTGGTAAACTTAACAAGGGCAGCGAACTATTTCTTCTGGAAGCAACTTTGATTTCCCTTTGTTTACATCACCCTGATATCATTGAAAGTGAAATCGGAAACCTGGAATCCTATGATTTTGAAACTGAGGAATTGAATGGTATCAGGTCTGAATTGTTAAGGGAAACAGAAAGCAAGGCTACTTCCAGCGGCAGCTTTCTGGATATACTAAGAGAAGGGGAGTATTCGCAGGAAATTCAGGAACTTCTGGATATCTGTGAAATTAATATTCTTCCTGAAATCGCCGACCAATACTCCCTCACAGAAGCAAGAGTACTTTTTCAGGAAATTCTCTACTGGTTGCAAATTCTACAAGAAGAAAAAAACTTGAAACAGGAACTAACAAGAACTCCTGAATCGAAAGACAAGGTCAAGTCATTGAGCGAACAGCTCAAGGATACGACACTGAAGCGAGAAAGTATCGAAAGTAATATTCTGGATCAGGATACAGCCACTTCCCAAAATGGGACCAGCGAACAAATGGATGACACAGTTCATCTGGAAGGAATAATTGCTTCGGTGTTAACCCCCGATAATTCTACATTTCAAGACGGCAGCACATCCAAGCCTTCGGAAAAAGCACCACCGCCAGATGATAATGTAATCGTCATGGATAATTCCCACAGGGTTCCGAAGGAAGATTTCAACGAGTTGATGAATCTTGTGAACAAGTGAGTCACTAACCTTCTAAAATCATCACATTAACTGGATTTTGTGTACTGAGGGTACCTGACCGAATACTTTATGTATCTTGATTCATTTGGTTTCCTGGTATCGGCAAAATGTAAATTCCTGAATCGGCATCTTTGAAAATTGAATCAAAAAAACTATCTATTGTTTTAATGGGCCTTGAGGCTAGTACGCACTGTTAAACAATACCTGAGGTTTTAAATGTAGCCAAATGGAGGTCACCCGCCAAAAGCTATGAAGGATAGGCAGCCCAATCTTCCCCTGATTGTCAACAACAACGGAACTATTTATGGCAATTAATTCGAGTGATGAATTTGAAAATGAAGAATTTACCGAATTACTGAAAAACGGTGATGGAACGCCGATTTTTGATAACCCTGATTCAGATGACTGGGCAGAACTTGTTGAGGAAATATCAGCACATTCCGACAAGGATGGAAACCTGCATCTTCGCGAGGTAAAAAATTTCCTCCTGTCCCTTTACAACTGCGAGGAAAAAACGGAAAAAGTGCTGATTTTACTGGAAGAAAAGGGTATCGATCTAATTGATGATGATAAGCCTTCGTCCAAACAATTTTCAGCCAACGATACCTTTCACCTGTCCGAAAAGGAAAAGGAAAACCTTGGCCCGTCTGGGGATGTTGAAGAGGATGATGATTCAGATATTTCTCCCGAGGAAGAGCATAAGCTCACACAGCAGATCGCCACTGCAATGGAGGATTTGACCAGAGCCATTTATACATCGCCCTTTACCTTCAGGATGTTAGCCAATTTTGACAAATTGTTGAAGACCAACGATATTCAATGGGAAACCATAATCGACCTGCAATATTCCAGCCTGAGGCACCATTTCAACTTCCATGCCCGCAAATACAAAAACAATCCCTTTCAGCACAAGATAATTCACTATCACAACCCCACTGAAAATAATTTGTTGAACGACCAGGCAAAGAAATCACTGGCCCGGGACATGAAAAAGTTCATGCGGAAATATGAGGGCTTCCAGGTTTTGATAGAAAGGCGTTTCAGGTACTTGGAAGGTACCTCAATCAGATATACCAAGGCCCAGGTTAAAAGACTCAATCGAGAAAGAAAGGAACTTGGCATCATTGTCGCTAGGTTGTCCCTCAATCATACGGTTATCAGTAAGATCCAGACCCACATGGAAGATCAACATCACAAATTGATGGATGCTGAATCGGCCATTTTTGAAGTTGTTGAGAAACACAAATTGCGTCCCAGCGATTTCAAAAAGTTTTGGAATGGCAAAGAAATTGCCATCAATCCGCTTGACTCTGAAAAGGAAGAAATCCCCCGAAAGTGGCAGGCTTTATTGAACAAAGAAAAGGGTGTGTTTCAAACCGCCCGCATCAAATATGCCGAAATCCACGAAGCCGTCGGTTTGGAATTTGATGAATTCCGAGAAGTACACAACCAGATAGAAAAAGCCTCACGGGAACTTGTTGAAAACAAGCAAAAACTGGGCATCAAAATGAAGCCCCTGGTTGACAGATTGGTCAAGGAAAGCAAACTGATCAATCCCAATACCTCCGAAATCATAACCCTGGCAAACAAGGCTCTTGTCGAAGCTCTTGATACTTGTGAATATGATCAGGAGACCTTTTCACAATATGCCGAAATCAAGATAAGGGAAGCCTTGGGATTGGTAGTTCCGAATGCCCAGTCAGATCTTAATGACAATCTCCTGTTCGACATTGATCTGGCTGGTTTGGAGGAATTCCAGGAACCAGATGATACCTTTCAGTATGAATTTGATTATCTGGAGGAAGTTCCCGGTACACAGGAAAGCAAATCAAGTGAAATTGTCACCATATCGTCGGCACCATCCCTCCCCATAGACCGAACCAATGATCCGGTCAGATTGTATTTCCGTGATATGGGTACGGTCGAGTTGCTTTCTCGTGAAGGTGAAATTGCCATTGCCAAGAGAATCGAGGCCGGCAGAAATGAATTGGTGGCGGCATTGGGAACCAGTCCCCTCACCTTCCGAGCTGTTGCCATTTGGTATGACGAGATCATTTCAGGTGAGGCTTCCTTGCGAGACGTAATTGATCTTGATGCTACCCATCAGGACATACAAAGACCCAAGGAACCGGATTTTGAGGAATTTACGGCTGATCATGTTCGTAGGGCCATTTTCAATTTGAGCAGCAAGTTTGAAACTTATTCTCATCTCAATTCCCAACGCATTGTATCCCTGCTTGATCCCTTGAAAAAATTTGGCAAGTCCAAGGTTAAGGAACTCAAGTTTTGTCAGGAGGAATTGAAGGATAGCTGTTCGAAGGTCAAAATGAATGACCCCCTGATTTCTGTCCTGGTCAACAAGATATGTGATATCCACAAGACATTTCAGAAAATTGACAAGGAAATCCTTGCCATTTCCAAACAGGAAAAGATCGATTTGCAGGCATTCCGGGATATCATCTACTCGACTGCATACAATAAGGGTTGGCTGGAATACTTAAGCCCCAAACTTGGTTCGATTTGGGACGTTTTTCATGGTAAACTTGAAGATAATTTTGATGAATTGAAACGACAGCTGATCTCGACCGGTAACCTGACAGGTGCTTCCTATCTTGAATCATCTGAATTGTTGGAGCGGTATTACAAGGCGGGTCATCTTTCATCAAGGATAGATTTTACCTCAATTGACAAGGGGATTCCCCAACTTAAAAAATGTTCCTTCATCTTCAAACCACTCATCCACGAGATGAAGAGGGTAATTGCCAAGGAAATCAAATATTCCGATATTCTGGATTCCGAAGAATCCTTCCTCTATCTTGCCCAAAAGGGTTCCATCGAATTCACCGAGGAGAAGATCCATCATAAAAAGAAAGAAAGACTGATACGGGAAAGTTGCCATGTAATATTCGAGGAACTGATATCCCTATACCAGGAAATTGAACACGTACTTGATTCAGATTTTAATGGTCTTTCCAATATTACCAAAGCCAAGGATATCTCCGTCCACACCAGTGATTATTTTCCAAAACGGGAGAAATTTTTCCAAAAGCTGGAAAATCTTCCCTTCAATGTTGATTTTGAAAAATTACTGGAACCGCAGTTTAAAGATCTAAGCCATGCCATTGCGTCCTTTGAGGCTGAAATTAACTACTTTGCACCCAAAGTGAAACTCAAGCCAAATGAATTCAGGGATTTCATTCTCAACCTCCCCATTGATACCGACTGGCGTAAGGCAGGATCAGAAAAAAAGGGTAAGCGGTGGTCTCATTTGAATCAAAAAATGACCCTGATTACAATTATCAATTCCTTGAGGCAAAGGATCTTTGAAGCATCAACCCTCGTGGGACTTCACCGAACAGAGTTTCGGGAAAGATTTCCTGAATCCTGGTTCAACTCGCACGGAAGTCTTTACCCTGATAAGAGGTCCCTGGTGATTGGAATGCTGCCGGAAATTCCGATTACCCTTTTTGAAGTCGCATCATGGAAGAACAGAATTGAATCTTCATCCATTGAAATTGCTGATGTCATCAATGTTAAAACCACCTTTGACAGTCTGAAGGGACCAACCCTTCCAAAGGCCGAGCCCGGCATCGAGATTAAATCAATGTCCAATGAAACCACCCTGATGAGTTTGATTGAAGAGGGGATGGAAGGTGATGAAGAAAACAAGGATCATCATTCGGTAGCTGAATTGGAGGATTTGGTTCGTGAGCCGGTTCTTAACAAATTGCGGGAAATTACCAAAAGACTTAATTCCTTTGAGGACATTAAAGACAAGAGAATTTTGAAGGAAGTGGGGGAAATCCAACGATTCACGAGCAGACAGGAGGCCCGATACATAAGGGAGAGAGATACCTTGATTGCCCTGACCCAATCGTTGCATTTCAACCAGAAAAGGATTGAGGCCCTTATTGATCAAATCAAGGGTATCAACAATCGAAGACTGAAACTTCAGACTGAAATTCTCCGCTTGTCCACACGGGCACGGATAAATCGCCGTGATTTTCTAAATAACTGGATTGGCAATGAGGTTAATCTCAAATGGGTTAATTCCATTCGAAACAAACCGGAAAGGGGCTGGCAGGAATTCGTTGAAAAATTTGAAAATGAAATTCTTGAGATTCAGCATGGACTTATTGAAGTAACCAAAACGGTTGGTTTGAAAATGGGTACGGGCCTGCCGCTTACCAGGGAGTACATACTCGAGGAAGGAAAAATTTCAGCTGCTGCTCCCTTGTATTTCGACAATGAGTTCCTGTCGTTGGTCGGTCGGGTAAACAAGGGGGAAAGAGAAGCCCAACTCGCCAAGAAAGAAATGGTTGAATCCAATTTGAGGTTGGTGATTTCAATTTCCAAAAAATACACCAACCGGGGATTGCAACTTCTGGATTTGATTCAGGAAGGCAACATCGGATTGATGAAAGCCGTTGACAAATTTGAATACCGACGAGGGTATAAATTTTCAACGTATGCAACCTGGTGGGTTCGTCAGGCCATAACACGGTCTATCGCCGATCAGGCGAAAACGATCCGAATACCCGTTCACATGATTGAAACGATCAACAAATTGCGAAGAACAAGTCGCCAATTGCATCATGAATTGAAGAGAGAGGCGACCCCGGAGGAATTGGCAGATAAACTTCATATGCCCCTGGACAAGGTTCGCAAGGTCATGAAAATAGCCAAGGAACCGATCAGCCTGGAAACACCCATCGGTGATGAGGATGATAGCAAATTGGGTGATTTTATTGAAGATCAACAGGCGATCCTGCCTCTTGAGAGCGCCATTCAATCCAATCTCAAGGAAACTACCGGTAGGGTTTTGGCCGGTCTTTCCGAGCGAGAGGAAAAGGTACTCAGACTGAGGTTTGGCATAGGGGTGTCAACTGACCATACACTTGAAGAGGTCGGACAGGTTTTTCAGGTCACGAGAGAGCGAATAAGGCAAATTGAAGCCAAGGCACTTCGCAAACTGAAACATCCAAACCGCAGCAAAAAGCTGCGTCCCTTCCTTGAAGATTAGAAATTATTCCATTTTTTAGGAACAGGGACAGACGAATCAAAAAGAGATACCATCAATGAGATGTCCCTACTGTAATAGTCCCAATACCCAGGTTACCGACTCCCGCCCGGTTGAAAATGAAACCGCAACACGCCGCCGAAGACTATGCAAAACCTGTGGCGGAAAATGGACAACCTATGAGCGGGTACAATTTCAGGATTTTACGGTAAGAAAAACCAATGGCGATTTTCAGGATTTTGACCGGAGCAAATTGCGACGGTCAATAACATTGGCCCTGCGAAAAAGACCCCTTGAGAGAGATAAGATCGATCAACTGGTTTCGGGTGTAATTCGGCGACTTGAACAAAGGGGTGAAAAGGAAATAAGCACCAATCTGATTGGTGAATATGTTATGGATTCGCTGGCTACCATCGACAAGGTTGCCCATATTCGTTTTGCAAGTGTATACAAGGACTTTCAGGACACCGACGATTTTGTATCCTTCATAACAAAGATACGCCCTTCAAATGAGTTTTGAATTGGCCCAACCGACCGAAGCGGACCAAAAATTTATTCGAATCGCCCTTGGCTTAGGCAAAAGAGGTCAGGGACAGACTTGGCCCAACCCATCGGTGGGATGTATTCTGGTCAAGGATAACATTATTGTTGGCAGGGGTTTTACACAACCGCAAGGAAGACCACATGCCGAGGTTGTGGCCTTAAACCAGGCTGGTACCAAGGCCAGGGGTGCAACGGCATACATAACTCTTGAACCCTGTTGCTTCGAAGGAAAAACTCTACCCTGTACCGATGCCATCCTTGCTGCCGGTATAAAAAGGGTCTGTTATTCACTTGTTGATCCCGATCCCAGAGTTGCTGGCAAGGGGGATGATATTTTACGCCACAATGGAATTGCGGTTACTTCCCCCTGTATGGAGGATTTGGCAAAATATGATCATCAGGGATTTATCCTCTCAAGAACCGAGGGACGGCCCAAAATAACCCTGAAGTTGGCTGCGTCATTTGATGGCAAGGTCGCAACCAGAACAGGTGACAGCAAATGGATAACCAATCAACAGGCCAGACATCGGGTACACCTGATGCGAGCCAAGAATGATGCCATCCTGATAGGGAAAGGAACCGCTGAAATTGATGATCCCATGCTAACCTCAAGGGGATTGGGAATTAACCATAAACCGGTAAGGATTGTTATGGATACCAATCTGACGCTTTCATTGGATTCAAAACTAGCACAAACATCTGCTGAAATCCCGACCTGGATTTGCCACCGAACTGGTCTCGATGTCCAGAAGATTGAAGAATGGAACTCCAGAAAGGCAAAATTGATTCCCTGCAGTACTACTGAAAATGGATATCTAGATCCAAGGGATGTTGTACAAAAGATTGGTGCCTTTGGAGTTACCAGAGTGTTCTGCGAAGGGGGACCGAAATTGGCCGCATCACTTTTTGCATGCAACCTTGTTGATGAATTTATCAGTTTTTTTGCCGGCAAGGCATTGGGTGCAAATTCACTTTCATCAGTTGGACCCCTTGATCTTGATTTGGTCAAAATGGCACCCAATTTCAGATTGATGAAACTTTATCGGATTGGAAGTGATGCGGTTTGCCACTGGGTTCCGGTTTCTTCCTGAAAAAGACTAGTTATTTTCTTCTGCGAAAATGATATTAAGCACTGTTCAGATCGACAAATTGTAGGAAGTTTATGTTCACGGGAATTGTTACCCACCTCGGGAAGGTTTTGGAAAAGGACCAGAGTGAGGAATTATCTATTCGCATTGGTTATGATCTAACCGGGAATCCTCCAAATATCGGAGATTCGATATGTTGTGAAGGAGTTTGTCTTACGGTAGTTGATCTAGGAAACGACAAATCACCATGGTTCAAGGTGCAGGTTTCCACCGAAACGATATCAAAAACCACTATTGGAAACTGGTCTGTGGGAACAACTTTGAATTTGGAAAGATCTCTGAGAGTGGGAGATGAACTTGGGGGACACATTGTGTCCGGTCATGTTGATGGAACCGTCAATATCCTTGATCTCCAATCGGTGGGTGAAAGCAGGAAAGTCATTTTCAGCCTATCCTCCGATCTGGCACCCTTTATCGCTCCCAAGGGTTCGGTTGCACTTAACGGCGTTTCACTGACCGTGAACGAAGTGGGTGAAAACAGCTTTTCGGTAAATCTCATTCCGCATACGCTGGACGTTACTTCATTCCGGGAAAGGGGAATCGGTGATGTAGTGAATATTGAAATAGATCCCATTTCACGTTATGTCGCGAGAATTATGGAACAAAGGCACAACTAATGACACCTGACAATTTCAGCAAAGATATCTCTCCAGTTGAGGAAATACTGGAGGAAGCCCGCAATGGCCGAATGTTCATCCTCGCCGATCATCAGGACCGGGAAAACGAGGGGGATTTGGTCATTCCGGCACAGATGGCCACACCTGAAGCCATTAATTTCATGGCAACTCATGGCAGGGGTTTGATTTGCCTGGCATTAACGGCCAAGAAAATAGAGGAATTGGGACTAAAGCTCATGGCAGCCGACAATTCCTCAAGACATGAAACAGCCTTTACCATTTCAATCGAGGCGAGGGAAGGTGTTACCACTGGAATTTCCGCCCATGACAGAGCTCGAACGGTACTTGTGGCCATTGATCCGGGATCGACTCCCGATGACATTGCAACCCCTGGTCATATCTTTCCCTTGAGATCTCAAAAGGGAGGCGTTCTCGTGAGGGCCGGTCATACGGAAGCAAGTGTCGATATCGCTCGCCTTGCAGGTTTAAATCCCTCTGCTGTCATTTGTGAAATACTTAACAATGATGGCACGATGGCCCGCATGCCCGACCTCATCAGGTTTTCCAAGAAACACAACATTAAGGTCGGTACCATATCTGATCTCATTGCCTATCGGCTTCGTCATGACAATCTCGTTCATCAAGTTTCAGTCAGTTCCGTCACATCGGAATTCGGTGGCGAGTGGCTGATGCGCATATTCGAGGATGAAACCCAGGGTTCCCAGCATATTGTTCTTTCCAAGGGTGATCCGTCCGACAGCAAGCCTGTTTGGGTTCGCATGCATGCCCTCAACCCCTTGGCCGATAATCTGGCCATTTCTCCCTTTAGACACGATCTTATTCCCCAGGTAATGAATAAAATTGCCAAGGAAGGACGGGGTGTCATAGTTCTTCTGCGGGAATCGGGCATGAAAATTAATGTCAGTACAACCGAAGCACCCCAAACACTCAGACAATATGGTATTGGAGCACAAATTCTGGGAACCCTGAATATAAGACGTCTGATCTTGCTCACGAATTCACCGACGACACGCATCGTGGGCATTGAGGGTCATGGGCTTACCATTGAAGGAACTGAGGCAATCTGGGATTAAAGCTGATGAAGCGTGATAAAAAACCTGAAAGCTCAACCCTGACTCCGGGAGGAGATGCCAACTCTCCCTTGTCAATTCTATTGGTTGTGGCTCCCTATTATAAAGACATAACCAACCTTTTATTGGAGGGAGCGCGATCCAAACTTCATTCACAGTCAATCAGGACAGAGGTCCTTGAGGTACCCGGTGCACTGGAAATTCCACCTGCCATCAAGCTGGCATCTCAACAAAATACCTATGACGGATATGTGGCACTTGGTTGCGTCATCAGGGGTGAAACCATTCATTTTGAGATTGTCGCCGGTGAATCCGCTCGTGGCATCATGGATCTTGGCTTGGAAGGTTTGTGTATCGGAAACGGAATACTTACCGTTGAAAACCTGGATCAAGCCATTGCCAGGGCCAATCCAAAGGAGGGTAACAAGGGTGGTGAGGCCGTCGAAGCTGCCTTACGGTTAATTGCTTTCAAGCAGCAGAAGATCAAACCTTATGACCCCTATCCTAATGCCATAATTTAATGAAGTTTGAGCTTCTCCATGAATGAGGGTAGAAAAAACAAGCAGGGTAAATGGGCCAAGAGAATTGCCCGGTTAAACACCGTACAAGCCTTGTTCCAGATGGAAGCCAGTAATCAGGGAGTGGATTATGTAATTGCGGATTTTCTGGAAAACGGATTTGGTGAGATGATTGATGGAGTGCCATTACCTTCTCCCAACAAGAATTTTTTCAGAACCCTGCTCCATTCAGCTGTGGATAACCAGCAAAAAATCGACAGGCTGATTCATTCAAAATTACCTGACAACTGGACAATTGACAGAATTGATCCAACCATCAGGGCAATATTCCGGGCAAGTTGTGCCGAGGTGATTTTAAATAAAACCCCGGTAAAGGTGATCATCAATGAATATGTGGATATTGCCGAATCATTCTTTCCTTCCGGCAAAGAGTCTGGCTTTGTAAATGCAATTATTGAGAATATGGTCAATGAAATCCACCCTATTGCCCACGAATCCTGATATTTTCCGTTAGTAACCTAGCACCTTGAAGCAAGGTTATTTCCTATAACTACTTGAAAACACAAACATCAAGTCAAAATCAAGCCAAGTAAAACTAGTCCTATTCAAGTTTGTAACTTTTGCCGGACATCCGATTCGGTATAGGAATCCTTAACTTTGCTGACTTTATTATTGGTTCTCCAATGACATTGATTGTTTCATTTTCTTCTCTGCTGGTATCGGTTGTACTCCTGCAACTCAGTTCGGGTATTCTGGGACCTCTTGATGTCTTGTCAGGTTATGAGTTGAATTTTTCCACTACCCAAATCGGTTTGTTGGGTTCCTCTCACTTCATTGGATTTTTTATTGGGTGTTGGTGGGCACCCAGATTGGTCGGTCAAGTCAATCATTCCCGCTGTTTTGCCGTTTTTGCTTCCCTGGGAACCATAGGTATCCTTCTTCACATGGTTTTCATTGACCCTTATGCATGGGCAGCGATGAGGATTCTCTCGGGGATGTGTGTCGCAGGATGTTTTACGGTAATCGAAGGATGGATTCAGGCCAAAACCGAAAATCAGAACAGGGGCAAATCACTTCGTCTCTATAGGTCAGTTGACATGTGCGGTGGTATCGTAGCCCAAATTTTAATTGCCTGGTTAACACCAGCTCACTATGTCACCTATAATTTGATCGCCATAATCTGCTGTGCCTCATTGTTACCTCTGGCATTAACACGTATACCTCCTCCAAAGACCCAGCAGAAACTGCGATTGAAGCCGAAATTGGCCTATCAAATCTCTCCAATGGCAACAGCTGGTGTTGTGGTTTCCGGAATTACCACTGCAGGGTTCAGAATGGTTGGGCCAATTTATGGCACCCAAATTGGGTTAAACAATTTTGAAATGGGGATCTTTCTGGCTTCATTCCTTGTTGGCGGGGCAATTGCCCAATTCCCAACCGGTTGGGTTGCCGATAAAATCGACCGACGTACCGTATTGATATTCCTGTCCTTCTTGGCTACCCTCGCCTGTATACTGACTATTTATTTACCAGGACATATACCTGACAGCATTTTCGGAGCTATAATCGTCCTGGGATTCTTTACTTATCCGATATATTCGGTCTCGGCAGCCTTGGCGAACGATCATGCAAATCCTGATCAAATGGTTGAAGTAAGTGCCTCACTGTTATTCTATTATGCTCTTGGAGCCATAATCAGCCCCTATTTCATTTCAGGATTGATTGAAAGTTTCGGGGTTAATGCGATGTTTACAATCATTGCACTGTTCCATGTTGCCCTGGTTGTTTTTGGGGTTGTAAGAATGAAATTGCGACCATCACCCGAAAAACGAACAAACTATGTCTATACTCCCAGGACCAGTTACCTCTTGGGAAGATTATTGAGGAAGTCCAGAAAAAAGAGTAATGAGGGTGAATAACCCCCTCAATTGGTTTAAGCGTCAAAGTACAAATGAATAGAATATTGATCACTTCAGCTATTCCATACATCAATGGAATAAAACATTTGGGTAACCTTGTCGGGAGTCAGTTACCTTCCGATCTCTATGCCCGCTATATGCGATTGAGGGGACATGAGGTCATGTTCATCTGTGCCACCGACGAACATGGAACTCCAGCCGAGCTTGCAGCTTCAAAGGCAAAAAAGCCCGTGGAGGAATATTGTCAGGAAATGTATGAAATTCAGAAAAACCTGGCCAAGGAATTCCGTTTGTCTTTTGATTATTTTGGCCGGTCTTCCAGTCAACGAAATCATGTGTTGACACAACATTTTGCAGGACAGTTGGATAAGAACGGATTCATTTCCGAGGTTGAGGAAGAACAGATCTACTCTTTAACGGATAAGCTTTTTCTCCCAGACCGATATGTTCAGGGCATTTGTCCAAATTGTGGCTATGAAAATGCCCGTGGTGACCAATGCGAGAATTGTACCAAGCAATTGGATCCAACGGATTTGCTGGAACCCCGATCGGCCATTTCCGGTTCAACTGATCTGGAGATACGCAAGACCAAACACCTTTATCTGAGACAATCCCTATTTCGAAAGCAACTGGAACAATGGATCGATTCCAAAAAGGATTGGCCCATCTTGACCACTTCAATTGCCAAGAAATGGTTGTTTGATGACGAGGGGCTACAGGACAGGGGCATTACCAGGGATCTGGATTGGGGAATACCCGTAAGAAAAGGCACCGAACCCTGGCCCGGGATGGAAGACAAGGTGTTTTATGTTTGGTTTGATGCCCCCATCGAATATATTGCTGCAACTGCCGAATGGGCCGATGCCAATGGCAAATCAGATGCTGATTGGGAACGCTGGTGGCGTTTGGACAAAGGTGCCACAGACGTGCGGTATATACAATTCATGGGCAAGGACAATGTTCCGTTTCATACACTTTCCTTCCCGGTTACAATCATGGGGTCAGGAGAACCATGGAAATTGGTGGATAACATAAAATCCTTCAATTACCTGAATTATGACGGAGGACAATTCTCCACCAGTCTTGGCCGGGGAATATTCATGGATCAGGCCCTGGAAATTCTACCGTCTGATTACTGGCGATGGTGGTTGTTGTCACATGTTCCGGAATACTCGGACAGTGAGTTCACGTGGGACAATTTTTGCGAGGGGGTAAACACTGACCTGGCCAATGTTCTCGGGAATTTCGTATCAAGGGTTACCAAGTTTTGCTCCTCTCATTTTGGCAACAAAGTACCCGAGAATCATGGATGGACCGATCTGGAACGGAAATACACCTCCTTGATTGAGCAAAATCTTGTCTCCTATCAGGAATTCATGGATGACATTGAAATCCGAAAAGCTTCCCAATCACTGCGAAAAATATGGACGTTGGGCAATGAATATATACAGGAGGCTGCACCCTGGGGAATTGTCAAGACAGATAAATCCCGAGCAGCAACCATATTGAACTATTCTCTCAACCTCATCAGGCTTTTTGGCAATATTTCCTCACCATTCATACCAGATGCTTCCTTTAGCCTATTGGGTATATTTAATTCCGAAGATCGACCAGTTTGGCCGGATAACGTAAATTCGGCCCTGAACTCACTTCATGTAAATCAGGAATTCCATGTTCCTGAAATTATTTTCAAAAAGATTTCCAAGGAAGATTCCGAGCGTTGGAAGCAAAAGTTTGCAGGTAAAGATTGAATACCCAAGATAATTTTCAATGTCCTTTGATTTTCTTGAAGAAACAATTCTTAACTCCTCCCTATCATTGTGGGACTTGCCTACAAAAAGCAAAATCAGATTGATCAATGTATCGGAAAACCTGACATATCTAGTAGAAGCAAATGGTATTCCACAGTCAATCCTTAGGGTTCACAGGCCGGATTATCGTTCTCAACAGGAAATCGAGAGTGAATTGATTTGGCTGGACCGGATACAGTCTGAGAACCTGATTGCCACCCCAACAGTCTTCAGGGGCAAGGATGGTGTCAGAATTCAAAATATCAAATCTCCCAACACTGGCCGACTGGTCAATCTGGTGATGTTTGAATTTGTTGAGGGAAGTAACCCCGAAGCGGATGATGATCAATCTGAATTGTTTCACTCCTTGGGTGAAATGGCTGCAATTTTACACAAGCAGGTTAGACTATGGACCAGACCCGCTGATTTTTTTCGTCAACATTGGAACCTTGAGACCATTATCGGGGATAAGCCTTTATGGGGAAAATGGCAGGATGCTCCAGGGGTTACCAAGGAAATTTTTTCAATACTATCCAGAGCAGAAAAGCACCTTTGCGATAAAATAATGGTCTTCGGCCAGTCCTATCAGAATTACGGGCTGATCCATGCGGACATGCGGTTGGCCAATATCTTGAGAAACAATGGTCAATTGACCCTTATAGATTTTGATGATTGCGGATTTGGTTGGTATCTTTATGACTTTGCTGCTTCGGTTTCATTTATGGAGACTCGTGCTGATCTGGAAGAATTGAAACACGAATGGTTGAAAGGGTATCGTGGTATTGAACCCCTATCTGTAAATGATGAGCGTTTGATTGACAGTTTTGTCATGTTGCGGAGATTGGCATTGCTGGCTTGGGTGGGGAGTCATATGGATTCGGATGAGCCCAAGAAATTGGCTCCATTTTTTGCCCACGAGTCAGCAGAATTGGCAGAGAACTATTTATCAAGCCATTGCGTTACAAGTTGAGTTTATTGCAGCATTTCTTACAATATCAGGTGAGAAACTAACATCCCCCTATTTTTGCTATATAATGGCCTTACCAAAAATAGGATCCGAGGTTAGCAATAATTTAAATCAACCGCTGATCTTTAAATGGTAATATAAGCGATAGAAGCATGAAGGTTGGCTTCAAGCATATACTGGAAAACCAATTTGAGGTTTTCACCCTACGAATTTGCCGATATAGATACCTTGTCATTATAGGTGTGCTCATTGTTGCGGCGTTTGCAGCTAGTGGACTTCGGAATATTACCGTTGATACATCGAACGAATCATTTCTTTTCCCTGATGATCCTGTCCTTATCAGATATGAGGAGTTTCGTGAACAGTTCGGTCGAGACGATGTAATCATCATTGCGATAAAGGGAGATGATGTCTTTACGTTTGAATTCCTGAACCGTCTGCAGAATTTTCACCAGAAGATTGCAGATGAAGTTCCCTTTGTTGCGTCCATTACATCCTTGATCAATATTCGAGAAACTCGTGGCGAAGGTGACAGATTGATTGTGGATGACCTGCTGACAACCTTGCCCACGAATCAAAATGAATTGGAAAATCTAAGGCGTAGAGTCCTTGCCAATCCACTTTATCAAAACAGGTTGATTTCAGCCGATGGTGAATTTACAAGCATAATTGTTGAACTGAGCAGATTTTCCGGTGAGGGAGGGCTTGCTGTAGATGATGCGCTTTCCTTTTTTGATGAGACCGATGTCCCAACTGCTAACAATGAAAAACTGACCGAGGCAGAAATTCATCAACTTGTCATGCAAATGGATGAGATGACCAGACAATACAGTATCCAAGGATTTGAAGTTATTATGGCTGGCACTCCGGCAGTTACAGATACTCTCAAATTAACCCTGCAGGAAGATGTTCGCAAGTTTATCATCTTGGTTGTTGCCGTAATCATGGTACTGTTGTTGATTGCCTTTCGAGTGATAGGTGCTGTCGTTCTACCCCTCGGGGTTGTTCTCCTCGCGCTTGTATCCACAATTGGATTAATGGGGCATTTGGGCATATCCGTCAAATTACCAACCGTCATTCTCCCGTCTTTCCTTCTTGCAGTAGGTGTTGGAGCAGCCATACATTTACTTGAAATCTGGAAGCAAAAAAGAGCATCTAGTGAACAAGACCATCAAGCCATAGCGAGTGCAGTGAGACATGCCGGTCTTCCCATACTGCTAACCAGCCTTACGACAGCTGTGGGTCTTGGATCGTTTTCACTTGCAGAGGTGGCACCGATCGCGGAGCTGGGCCTGTTTTCAGCAATCGGTATCATTATTGCCCTGATTTATACCTTGTTGCTGCTTCCTGCAGGATTGGCCATTCTCCCTGCAGGAAAGGTCAAAAAATCTCAACCCGAAAATGAAGGTGAACATGATATCATCAATAAGGCATTGGTAAACATCGCTTCCTGGAGTGTCAGAAAAGCCAAACCGATTTGTGTACTATCTGCCTTGCTCTTGGCCGGTAGCCTTTTGGTTGCTGCACAACTCAGGTTTTCCCATGATGTCTTATCCTGGTTACCAGAGGAATGGCCTATTCGACAAGCTACCGAAATGGTAGACAAAAACATGGGAGGCTCCGTTTCTCTTGAAGTCATAATTGATACAGGGGTCGAAAACGGTTTGCATGATAGAAACACATTGATCAAAATTGATCAACTTTCGCAGGAAATCGAGGATGATCCAATTGGGGCACTATCCGTTGGCAGCACTTTATCAATTGCTGTTCTTCTCAAGGAAATTCATCAAGCTCTGAATGGCAACAACCCTGAATACTACCGTATCCCGGAAAATGAACGATTGATTCCACAGGAATTTCTTCTCTTTGAAAATTCCGGCTCAGATGATGTTGAGGATCTGGTTGATTCAAGATTTCAAATTGGTCGTTTGAGTTTACGAGTTCCCTGGCGAGATACCTTGGAATACTCACCCTTCATAGACATTGTAAATGATAAATTCAAAGATGCATTCGGTAATTCTGCAACCTATGAGATTACCGGCATAATGAGTCTGTTCAGTAGAACTCTCGAAGCAGCCATCTTTACCACTGCGAAAAGTTATGCAATCGCATTTGGGGCAATTACGATAATGATGGTTCTACTGATTGGTCGTATTGCCAGCGGCTTGATCAGCATGATCCCGAACCTAGCACCCATTGCCATTACGCTGGCGACAATGCAAATCACAGGCATACCGTTGAATTTGTTTACGATGCTCGTGGCTTCCATAGCCATCGGACTTGCGGTCGACGATACAATACATTTCATGCACCATTTTCATCGCTATCTGGATAAATTCGGAGATGTTGAGTTGGCGGTGCAAAAGACTCTGCTAACATCAGGTCGGGCCATGTTGACTACTTCAGTCATACTTTCGGCAGGTTTCTTCGTTTTCTGTTTTGCCAGCATGAGTAACCTGATTCAGTTCGGTATATTGACTGGCATGACCATTATTCTGGCACTTTTGGCAGATTTTGTTTTAGCCCCTGCCCTGATGAGCCTGCGTTATGGTAAGATATATCCAAGAGAAACAAAACAGGAGAAAACAGTTTGATGAGATTGATACTGAATTCAATTGTAGGATTTGTCCTTCTATTGTTTATCCCATTGGCTGTAAATGCGGATAATACTGCATTGGATATCATGACCAGAGTTGAAACTCGGGATGATGGTGACAACCGAACCGACAATATCACCATGACTCTGATTGATAAAAACGGACATGAGCGTCAACGACTCCTGCAAAGTTATCGAAAGGACGAGGGATCAACTGTCAGGCAGTTGATTTTCTTTCTGGAGCCAGCCAATGTTAGAAATACCGGTTTTTTGACCTATGACTATCAGGAACCAGATCGGGATAATGACCAATGGATTTACCTCCCGGAACTGTACAAGACCAAGCGAATTGCAAGTTCGGATAAATCGCAACCCTTCATGGGTTCTGATTTTTCATATGCCGACATGAACCGCAGGGTGCTTAACGAGTGGAACTTCAAGTTGTTGGGTGAAAAGGAAGTGAGGGGAGACACTACATGGTTGATAGAAGCCGTACCGGTTTCAAATGATGTTGAAAAGCGCTACGGTTATTCAAAATCCGTTCTCTTTGTTCATCACGATCTGGATATGGTCGTAAGGGCCGTCCACTGGTTGACGAATGGCAAACTCAAATATCTGGATATATCCAGATTGCAGGAAATCGATGGTGTTTGGACGGCAACTGAACTTGATATGCGTACGGTAGAGGGAAAGGAGACCGTCCATCGAACGATTATGAGTTTTTCCAATGTTCGTTACAATCAGGGGCTCAATGAAAACCTCTTTACCCAACGTCGACTAGAAAAGGGTTTATGATTCGTACATGGGGTCTTGCTGTCCTTGTAATTGGTATTCTTGCCAATCCCTCATCGGGGGAAATATCCGTCGAAGAAGCTCTTGAGGGCTTTGGATTTGATAACAGTGAAACCGAGACCGACCCGTCAACAATAATTACCGGCGATTCTGATTTGTCGGATTTGGATGCCATTTTGGATGAATTTGAAACCACCGATGAACCCCCTGCTCCGACCCTGCAAACTCCCGAAGATCCGTTTCAGAATACTCCTCGCACTAGTTTAAGCGGATCTGTCAGACAAAAATTTGTCGTGAACTTTTCCCATGATGCACCTAACCCTGGTGAATATGACCATAGGGGGTTGTCGTCCATGAGTACCCGTCTTGATTTGAAACTTGACAATAAGATCGGCGATGATTTTCGTTTGCTCCTTGGTGGACATTTACTTTTTGATCCCATTGAACCTGAACAGTTTCAACCAGCTCAGAATGCCGGAGTTTCAAACTTCTCGGATTTTGAAGTAGAAATTGACGAGGCTTATTTACAGGGATCCTTGTCGGATTCAATCGATCTGACATTCGGGAGGCAAATTGTGGTTTGGGGTCGTTCCGACCAGTTTCGAGTTACAGACATCCTTAATCCGGTCAACAATCGGACACCAGGGCTTACTGACATCAAAAATCTCAGGCTGCCGGTTACCATGGCTCGGCTTGATCTCTATTCAGGATCTTGGACTTCAAGCCTGATATTGATTCCTGAGCGAAGATTTGACAGAACACCTGAACCAGGGAGTGACTATTATTTTGGGCCGTCAACGCTACCTCCACGAGACAATCCCGGTGGTAGGTTCAGCAAACCTGATTTTGCGGCTTCACTAACAGGTACATTTTCAGGTTGGGACCTGTCATTTTATTCGGCCCGTATATTGAGCCGCAGCCCCTATATTGAAACGGGTTCCAATGGGCCAGTACGGAAGCATCAGCGTATCAGCATGCTTGGTTCAGCAGCCAATTTCGTAGTTGGCAGTTGGTTGGTGAAGGCAGAAGCAGCCTACCACAAGAACCTGCGATTTTCGAATATTACAGAAAAGGATTTTGAACGGCTTACCGCACTGGTTGGGGTTGAGTATTCGGGAATTATTGACACCACCTTGGCCCTTGAGGTTGTTTCAAGCCGTATCAAAGATTTCGACAACCGATTGCTGGAGCAACCCAATACCCAAAAAGAAAATGAAACGGAAATGGCATTTCGTGTGGGCAGAACATTTTTAAATGAGTCACTTGAATTGTCAATGGCCGCGAGAGCTCCAACTCCCATAGGGAGCAATGGTGGTCTCGTCAGGACACAATTGTCTTATGATCTCAACGATTCAGTGGAGATCTATGGTGGTACACTTCTGTATTTTGTCGGTGATATTCCTCCTTACAGCAAGATTGCTGACAATGACCGCCTGTTTTTGGGCCTGAATTATCATTTCTGATTTTTTTTCTTATGAACATCATTCAGTAAGAGAACAATGACCTTGTGGTGTATTATGCATATCGCAAGGGTCTTGGACCTGGTTCAATTGCCTCCAGCATCGTTTGATTTAATCTGAACATCAATTCCGATTTCAAATCCATGCAATCAGGATCATCCCAAAGATTTCTTGTTTCATTTGAATCTGTATTCAAATCATATAGCTCCCCTGTATCAAGACCCTTGTAGATTGTCAATCGATGGGAGTCGGTTATCAAATTTCGAATGTAGATGAGATTTACTCGTGAGGAATAATAAAAGTAAAATGAGTTTGGATGGAGTGAGCAAGGAAATATTTGGTTATATGCATTTCTTTGAACCGAGGGAATGACGGCTTGATAAGAATTGCCCAAAACACTATAATCAATTGATGCGTTTTAGATGGGACCCTAGCAAAAGTGCAAAGTGTCGGGCTGAACGTGGCTTTGATTTTGACTATGCAAGCAGGGTCTTTTCTGACCCTAGTCATAGCATTGTGGATTCCTCACGTCGTGGTGAAGCCCGCTATAAGGTTTACGGTATGATTGAGGGCCGGGTTTATGTCGTTGTCTATACACCTCGTCCTGGTTCAATCTATCGAATTATTTCGGCACGTAAAGCCAAACCAAGAGAGGTTAGAGAGTATGAAGACAGTGGAAATTGAGGTTGACCCCAAGGACCCGTCAACCTTTCCCAAAGGCAGTATTGACTATAAAATGGTTGACGCAACCACCGAGGCCGATATTGACCGCCACATTGCTGAGGATCTGGAAGAGGAACGGCAGGAAATGGCAAGGTTTATACGTCAGTTGAGGGGCCGAATGAATCTTAGTCGGAGAGAGTTTGCCCGACGCCTGAGGATTTCTCCCAATACCGTCAGGCATTGGGAAGAGGGTAAGCGTTTCCCTAGTGGGACGGCATGTTCCCTTTTGCGTGTCCTGGACAAGGAACCCGATACCGTTTTGCGTGTTCTTGCCTAAAATAGGTTTGTGGGTTCCAGTCTGCCAACCTGCAATATATTCTGGGGTCATCGTAGGGAGAGTTGAACCATAATTACATCTCAGTTGGACCGCTAATAACGATAATATAAAGCAGGACATTTTGTGGATAATGGGTTGCTGAAATTTCATCTGGAAATCCCGATAAGCCGTATAGCAGAGCTATAGGAAACTTAGCATTAATTTAGAGTTTAATCTGAATGGAAGAAATATTCCTGACCATTGGGATTCCAGTGATTATACCTTAATTGTTTGGGGAATTTGATAGTTGGTCTTGTATTTCTGGAAAAGGTGCTTTTTTGTTCTTAATCTTCATCCGGTTCATGCATATCGCAAAGGTCTCGGACCTGGTTCAATAGCCTCCAACATTGTTTGATTTAATTTGAACATCAATTCCGATTTCAAATCCATGCAATCAGGATCATCCCAAAGATTTCTTGTTTCATTTGAATCTATATTCAAATCATATAACTCCCCTGTATCAAGCCCCTTGTAGATTGTCAATCGATGGGAGTCTGTTATCAAATTTCGAATGTTTGGTCTACTCGGCAAGCCAGGATATATCTTGTTTTCTTCATGTTCAATCAATACTGAATTTCTAACAGTTACCCCTGAATGGATTTGTGGCATGAAAGATCGTCCCTGCATGCCGAAAAAGGGTAATATGTTACAACGATCCAGAATACTGGCTCCAATATCCATGGAAGCAGCAAGACCGTCAATCAGTTTTGGAACTTGTAGTCGCGGTTCAACCCAAATAAACGGTACCTTGTTAACTGACACATGAGGAAATGGCCCCTTCAGCAACAAGGAAAACGATCCCATGTAATCGCCATGATCAGAGTTGAATATAATGATTGTATTATCTGATTGCCCGGTCTCATCAAGCAAATCCAGTATATCTCCTATTGCCTCGTCTATCATGGTGATCATACCGGCAGTCAGAGCCATTGCTTCCCTGATCTGGCGATGTGGTGCCATAAATGCCTGTTGTGGATTTCCTGGATGTATCCCCTGATCCATCAACCGTTTCCAGCAACGAAGTTGAATTGGAGGGTTTTGATGAGCCTCATAGGGTAAATCAACCTTGAACTCTTTCGGGTCATACATGTCCCAATATTTCCCTGGTGGCGTAAAAGGATGGTGTGGATCAGGAAAGGAAACAAAGGCAAAAAATGGTTCTTTGCTATCCGTTCGGCCTTTCAGGTATTTTTTTGCCTCCTCCCGTATATATGAAGTTGGATATAATTCTTCGGGAATACGGGTTCGAAAGGCCTGCGGGTTTTCGAAATCGTGAGGATATTGATTGGCTCTATCCCTAATTTCAAACCATTCATCGGTTTGTTTTTTCAGCCATTGAAGATAATGGCCACCGCAAGTATCACCATGATTGGTAACCATTCGTACATGATCAAACCCGTAATAGGGCGTCGGCACCTCGTAAAATTGGTCACCCTCATAAGTTTCAGGATGTTCCATGTCATAGGTTGAACCATTAGGTTTCAAGGCTTCCGGAAAATTATTGTTGATTTCATTGTTTCGACCTTCTGAACCAACTGGCCTGTCTGTGAAAGGTTGAAGGTGACTCTTACCTATTGAGGCGGTGTGATAACCGGCATCTCTGAGCAAATCCACAAAAGTAATTGCTGATTCAGTCAGTGGAAGTCCATTATGTCTCAATCCGTTGACCGAGGGATACCTTCCGGTAAAAATTGCGGCCCGATTAGGCATGCATACAGGCGTAGTTACATAGAAATTGGTAAACCTTGAACCCTTGCTGGCAAGACTGTCAATATTTGGCGTTCTGACCACAGGATGGTCAGAACATCCCAACCAGTCAGCCCGATGCTGGTCTGTCATGAAATAGATAATATTGGGCCGCTTGGTCATGTGGTACTTTGGTGACGTTTATGAATGAAATGATGAGCGACAACAAGCCCTGCTGAAACTGCAAGTGCTGATCCACTGATCAAGATGTCTGGATGAATAAGTGCCAGTCCGGCAAGGACTCGTAATACGGCTTCCCAAATTCGCATCCTGCTATGATCAAATCTACTTGTTGCCGTAGCCAGCATGTAAATCAGTGCAGCAAGTCGAACAATTAGGTAGAGGAAGGCTGATAGACTCCATTCTCCCCCTGCCTCAGGCACAATCAGCATGACCGGATTGAAAGCAAAGAGGAAAGGCACCGCAAAAATGACTATACCGATACGAGTGGCCTGAACTGCCGTTCCAATAGGACCTCCACCTGAGATGGATGCTGCTGCAAATGCTGCCATCGCCACAGGAGGAGTGATTGCTGAAGCAACTCCGAAATAAAATACAAAGAAGTGTGCAGTCAGGTCACTGAGCCCCAGACTAGTCAAAGAAGGCCCCAAAATAATGACAATTGTCAGATAGGCTGGAAGTGTGGGCATACCCATCCCGAGAACCAGGGCCGCCATGCTGGCAAAAATCAGGGCAATCAATAGATTGTTGACTGCACTGCTGTTGATGACCTTCGCAAATTCCAAGGGAAGTCCGGTTGCACCCAGTACCGCAATGATAATTCCAACAGTACTTATAGCCATCAATAATCGACCGAAGGTAATACCACCCTTGGCAAAACTTTTGACTACTCTCATTGGTTGCTTCCGCATTTCCGGATTCAAAAAGCTCAACAACAAAAGACAGGTCAGTGCTATCATTGCAGAACCAGCTGCCGAAAAACCCGCAATCAACGCAATTACCACAATTGAAATCGGCACAACGACCAGAATCAGGTTAATCCAATCCTGCATGTTGATGGGTTCGATTTCCTCATCCTTCCCGGTTTCGACACCAAGGGAACGGGATTCGAAAATAACCGTTGTAAACAGGGAAGCATAATAGGCAAGTGCAGGTACAATAGCGGCAATAATGATAACCAGATAATCCACGGATATGAAATCCGCCATCACAAGAGCCGCCGCCCCCATAATTGGAGGCATGATTTGACCACCGGTAGATGCAGTTGCCTCAACCCCTCCGGCAAAGGCCGGACGAAACCCTCGCCTTTTTATCATTGGTATGGTTATGACACCCGTACCAACCACATTGGATACTGCCGAACCTGAAATCGTACCAAAGAGTGACGATGCCAATATTGCAGCATGAGCAGGTCCTCCCCTAAACCGCCTCATTGCATGAAAGCTCAGTTTGATCATTGATCCTCCACCACCAGTTCCCTCAAGTACTGCACCCATGATGATAAATGGGAAAACTGTATTGATCAGGATGGCAAGAATATTGCCCATCACACCATCACCGGTGTTGTACCATAGCTCGGCAGGTGTATCCTGGGTGAAGTCCATGCCAGCGTGACCAAAAATACCCGGCAAATGTTCACCAAAAAAGAAGTAGAGCATGGCCAAACCACCTACTGTCGCAAGTGGAATACCCCATATTCGCCAGCAGAAATATAGAATGATGACACAGGCAATGATGGTCATCCAGGCATGGAATTCGTCAAAGAAAAAGAGCCCAACCTCTTCCACTACGGTAACCTCTACGTTGAAAGACCATAGGGCATAGAATCCGATAATTACCAGAAGTGCATTAAAGCAGGTAATAGCAATATCTGAAGGTCGGCGGGTGAACCGCGAAATGAAAAGAAAGGAGATGCTCAATCCGGCGGCAAGTACGGTTGGATGCAGGTCTACAGCCCGAATAACTCCTATTGAAGGTAGCCATTTGAAATCAGGTACAGCATTAAGATACCCGAGTAAAGCAAAAATAAAACCAATGAACAGCAGGACAAGTTGCTTCAGTGAAAGAGAATTATCATTTGCTGAAGTCAACTTGCCTGCTACCCTTGTTCTGTCTCAAAGTAATGAAGGAGTGCCATTTGATCCTTCATTTTTGAGAACCCCATTTATTGAGATGCGTGCAAACCTTCCGGAATTGCAACACCAACTTCCTCATAATAGCGAATTGCCCCGGGATGCAGGGGTGCACCCAGTGATACAAAAGCATTTTCCAGGGTCAGTGGTGTCAATCCAGCATTCACAGAGTGTGCATCATCAAGGTTTTCAAACATTGCCTTGGTAAGTTCATAAGCAATATCATCACTCATGTCCTTATGTACGCTTACGAACATGACATAAGCAGAAGCAAGCAAATCTTGATCATTATTGACCTGATTTGAGTATGTTCCCGCAGGAAGCAAATCGGCCGCATACCCAGGTGTACTGAGATATTTCTCCCAGGCAGGAGTACCAATTGTGTCTTCGGGAATACCCAGGATACGAAACTTCTTGGCTGAGCCGAATTGATCAACCGCAGCCGAGCCCATCGTGCCTGAACGCATGAATACGTCAAATTTGCCGTCTTCAAATGCCTGATTCGCAGCACCCCAAGCCAATTTGATAGCTTCATAATCCTCGTTTGCCTCCATCCCGGTTATGGTTCTGATCAACCCTATTGTCTGGGCCGAGAAAGAACCCGCCGGCGGACCCACGAAAACCCTTTTATCTCGAAGATCATCCCAGGTTGTGATACCGCTGTCTTCGGCCGTAATTACGTGGACATGACCACCAAGAAAGGCAAACAGGGACCGGACATTTTTTGAAGCCTCGATTGCCTCTTCTCCCAGCTGCTTGTAAGGACCGACACCCTTTTCCATGCGGGCAAAGGCTCCAGCCGGGGTACTAGCAAGATCAATCGCACCAGTTGCAACCTTAAGTGCCGAACGTGTTAGTGTTTGATCAACATTTACCCTGATTTCGTGTTGATCGGCTGCATACTTTGAAAGAAGTTGCGGTACCAAGGCACTTAAACCAGCAGCCGAGCCTCCTTCAGCTTTCAATGTTTCTGCCGAGGTTGGCATGGTGAAAATCAGGGTAAAAAATACCCCGGCCAAAATGGCAATGAACTTTTTCATTTGGTTTCTCCCCTTTTGGATCGTAAATTTGGCTATTTTTTCATACCTTCAGCCATATGTAAAATTATTTTATTGACTTTCCTATACATTTACGTATAGCTCAAGTCCATGCTTGATCCAAAACATCTTTACTGGCTTTCCGAGATCGTGGATCTGGGATCCTTCAGCCATGCAGCACAAAAACTCAATGTTACCCAACCGACGCTCAGCAGGGCAGTTCAGGTAATTGAATCGCAGGTCGGCAGCCGAGTATTGGAGCGGGAACGATATGGGGTAAGACCCATTGGAATAGGTTTACGCCTTTCGGAAGCTGGCCGCAATATTGCAGCTTTTCGTGTTGATGCAGAAAATGCCGTTGATCTTTGGCGTGGTGGTCTGCATAGGGAAGTACGCATAGGTGTTGGACCAATGCTTGCTGCATCCTTCATGGGTGGTTTTTTTTCATGTATTCTCAAAGAAAAAACCAAATACGCAATGCGGGTGGTTTCCGCCACTGCCTCATGGTTAATTGATCAATTGAACGAGGGTAATCTGGAAATCGTACTTGCTCCCGAGCAAATCAATCATTTTCAGGATGATCTTGTCCAACACAAGATTTTTGAGGACCAACTGGCAATTTTTGCTGGACCTGGAAACAATATCGGTAAGTCGGGTGAAACAGTTGAACCCTCAGAACTGCAAGGTCAGGAATGGATAGCCATCGGTGCCTTATCTGGCATTTTTGGATCTAGCAAGGAAATCTTCGCCAACATTGGTTTGAAGGGCATTACTGCAAAAATCAGTTTCACGGGAGATATCCTGATGGCCGCCGAAATACTTCAGCGTACCAAAACCCTTTGCATAATGCCTCAAAAACTTGGTCAACTGTCTCCCATTTTGAAAAATACACATCTAGTCAGGGTAAGCATGGAACTACCGCGACGGGACATAGTAATCTGGTGCAGGAGGAATGACCAATTCCGCCCCGAAATACAATATTTCCACAACAGGCTGCAAACCTATCTAGCTGCTGAAATACCTGATTTTCCCTAGCTGTTGAAAGCAGAATTCATGGGCACTGTAACGAATTTATTCATTATTGTCTTCAGATGTACCATTTTCATCGGCAACTTCACCGTCTTCATTCAGGGGAGGTCCATATTTATTTGAGCCATCCTCAGAATCGGCAATAAGCAAGATAATCAATATTATCCAACCAATTACTGGTATAAGCCAAATCAATTGCCACCATCCACTTTTTCCTGTGTCGTGAAGTCTACGACTTCCAACAGCCAAACTGGGAATTATAAAAACAAGGCCTAATCCGGTTTCACTGCCAATTGCTCCCAGAACAAATGAAAACAAGGCAAACCACCAATACTCTCTTTTCGAGGCTCTTCCCGAAAAGGTAAAATAATTTACAAAGCAAACCTCAATTGATTTCAGGAAACTCATATATTCACACCTTTTTTTCTTTTTCTCTATTCAAGTAATTTATATCATTATCCATTAAACGGCCATACAACTGAATTCCGTCATGACTTTTTAGAGATTTATCACTTAACTAAATTACAGAATGTTTCTAGCCTTACCATTTAGGGACCATAACCCCTCAAGAAAGGTCCCCTACATAAACTACTCACTAATTGCCTTGAATATAATTGTATTTGCTTCCCATAGTGGGCAAGAGTATCTGGATTCTGCCCTTGTTTTTGCACTTTATCCCATTGAAGTCATAAATCTCAACAGATTTGAAACATTGATCACTTCAGGATTTCTGCATGCCGACCTCAAGCATCTGTTTTTCAATATGCTCTTCCTGTATCTTTTTGGTGATAACCTAGAAGATAGGCTGGGTCATTTTCGCTATCTGGGATTCTATCTTTTATGTATGATTGGCGCAAGCTTGATTCATGTATTTTCCTGTATTCTATTTGGTGGTTTGTATAACCCCGTTATCGGAGCATCAGGTGCAATCAGTGGGGTTGTTGGAGGTTACTTTCTGTTATTCCCCAAGGCCAAAATTGATTTCCTGATTTGGATAATCATATTTTTCTGGGTTTTTCCTCTTAGCGCATGGTTTGCTTTGGGAGTCTGGGTTTTACTAGAACTCTGGGATGTGTATACAGGTTCCTTCATGCACAACAATGTCGCTACATTTGCTCATTTGGGAGGTTTTTTCTTTGGATTGTTACTAATTTTCCCACTCTGGATTAGATTGGGAGGAACCAAGTTTTGGCATGAAACAGGAGGCAAACCTCCAAATCCGGAAAAAACAAGTGATAATCGACCGGTTAAAATCCCCATTGTTCGAAAGCGATAATCTCACCTGTAGATGTATACTGAAATTACACCTTCACAACCTTTCTTTTGCCAGAACATTTTTTCAACAAACTGGAGTATTCAGTCCACATAAGCGTTGTTCTACCAAATCAAGTAAACATCCGATAAAGAGGCCTTTTGTGAACTTAAAGTAAACAAATTTGAATTTGAGTTCAATTGTAACTGTTAAAGACAAGTTGTAGGTGCTATAGAAAATTTATGGAACTATATGAACCAAACCTATGGGTTTATATACATGTCAAAATGTTTGGATATAGATTTGAATTAAGATAATGTCTTGATAATTGAAAATGGTCTGGTTCAAATTGATAAACAGGATGGTCCTGAGGAATCAAGAGTCGGATAGAAAATCTGTATTGTCATTGACGGTAATCATCAAGCATTTGAAATACATTACAATAGAATCACCCTAGGGATTTATGAATGTTGACAACAAACGAACTGATGAATCAAATTCAGTTGGGCGAGGATACCTCGCTTGAATTGAAGGATCTCAGGTTTAAGGGAAACACGGTCAATGATCCTCGCAGGAATAGTATGGCCGATGAATTAGCAGCTATGGCAAACACTGCAAACGGTGTGCTTGTATTAGGTGCTGATGATAAATCCAAAACAATAAATGGAATCCCTGAAAACAAACTGGATGCAGTTGAATCCTGGATTAGAGAAATATGCAATGACCTGATTTCCCCTCCCCTTTTATGCCTTGTTCGCAAACACAGGGTATTGGCTGATGATGGTTCACAGAAAGCGATTATTCGAGTAGATGTACCCAAAAGCCTTCATGTTCATAGAAGTCCTGGTGGATATTTTCAAAGGATAGGAAGTTCAAAAAGAGAAATGACACCTGAAGTCCTGGCCAGATTATTTCAACAACGAAGCCAGACAAGGATTATTCATTTTGATGAACAGCCTGTTCCTACTGCAACTGTGGATAGTCTTGATAAAATGTTGTATGAGAAATTCAAAACAGATCTTTCACCTGATGATGACGAAGAGTTCTTGTTTAAGCTAAAACTTCTGACAAAAGATGAAGACAGTAAGATTTATGCAAGTGTAAGTGGTGTTTTGATGGCTTGTAAGAAACCCCACGAATATCTTACAAATTCTTTCATTCAGGCCGTATCTTATCGAGGAACTGAACGGAATGCAGCCTATCAACTTGATGCAAGGGATATTGTTGGACCCTTGGATGCTCAGATATTAGAGGCTTGCTGGTTTATAGAAAAAAACATGAAAATCTTTGCTGTCAAAGAACCTGCAAGAAGAGATATCCCACAATACTCGCAACAAGCAGTTTTTGAAGCTATTGTCAATGCAGTGACTCACAGGGATTATTCCATTTTTGGTTCTAAAATTCGACTTCACATGTTCTCGGACCGTCTGGAACTTTTTTCACCAGGTACAATTCCCAATTCAATGACTATCGATAGCCTGCCACTTAGGCAATCAACCAGAAATGAGTTGCTCACGAGCCTGCTTGCACGTTGCCCATTATCAATGAATGACTCAAACAATTTTCGTAATTATTTTATGGATAAGCGAGGTGAAGGAGTTCCAATCATACTAACTGAAAGCCAAAAACTATCTGGTCGACTTCCTGAATATCGTTTGATAGATGATAGCGAACTCCTATTGACCATATATGCTGCTCAACCTCCGAATGAGTAATTTTAATTCAGCAATATACGCTTTATTGAATGCATAAGAATTATCCCTGAGGGATTTTGAACTAAATTTCAGGGCACTTCTCACATACTTCGGTCTAGTTGATAGGGTTTAATGAGACCACTTTAACATTTGCAATATCACACCCCCTTGCCTTGCCATTTATTTGTTCAAATACTGGTCTGTTTGTATACTCCCTTTCCTCAGTTGTATACTTTTCATCAAAAGGGTCGGGGGTCCACCACTTTTTGCTGCCATAAAGGTTCCCATTCCAACTACCATTCAAAGTCCTGTCTATAAATCCATCACCATCGGTATCAATGTGTGCCCGATGCCCTTCACCATCAAATCTGATTTCATCATGCCAAATCCAGACCGCGGGCTGTCCTGTTTCAACGAATTCCAATGCCAGTTTGCAAACTGAGGTGTCCTGTCCCTCACTTTGATGGGATATTGGTGATGTGAAACCATAAATCTTGTCATTCTCGACAATGATATTTCCGATCCTGCGTGATTGAAACCTGGGAAAGGTCGGGTAGATTGTTTCATCAACCCTGTATTCGACTATTCCCCCCTGATTGCTTTGGCAATGGATCTTGCTGTCAATTGATTTGAATTTACAAAGTTTGTTGTTCTCTACATTCCCAAGGATGGATAATCCCGGTGGAACCGGAATTTCATCAGTACCTGAGACATTTGTGGAATCCATTGCCGGTATTCCACTTGGTGGAAATACGACAAACAAAAGGGGAAGGATTATCCTAAATCCTGGTCTTGCTAGTTTACTATACTTCATGAGCACCTCCTTCTCCACATAATCAGGGAAGGTGGTGAAACTTCAAAAGGATTGGTTCTTTATCCTTGACGTTTTTTGTGGATAACTTCGAATGGAGCTAAATTCTAGGATGCCTTCCTAGCCTTCATTCTCTTTCTTATAAACCCGTAAAGAGGTAACAATAACAATATTATTGCCGCAATTGTAATCGGGCCGGCAATGGGCCTTTCCAGGAAAATCATCCAACTGCCATCCGACAATAGGAGGGATTGACGCAATTTGGGTTCAGCAATCGGTCCCAAGACTATTGCCAGTACCGCTGGTGCCAAGGGATAATCAAGAATCCTCAGCAGAAAAGCACCAATTCCAAAAATCAACATCAGCCACACATCGTAAATATTTTGATAGGCTGCATAGGTTCCGACAACTGACAGAACAAAAATCAGGGGAGCCAATATGGAAAATGGCATCCTCAGCACCTTCAGAAACAATGGGATGCAAGCCAGATTGACAGTTACTGCAATGACATTTGAAATATAAAATGAACCAATTAGAGGCCAGACAAATTCCGGTTGATCTGTAAACAACAAGGGCCCAGGCTGCAAACCCCAGATTACCATTCCGGCAAGCAATACAGCCGTAGTTGGAGAACCTGGAATACCAAGGGTCATCATGGGAAGCATCGCGCCAGTCGAAGCCGAATTGTTGGCAGCTTCTGGCGCAGCAACCCCATCGGGCCTGCCCTTGCCAAATTCCTCCTGATTCTTTGAAACCATTTTCGTAACCCCATAGGCCATCAGGGAACCAGGAGTAGCACCTGCTGCAGGCAAAATACCTACGAAGAAACCCAGAAATGAACCAATGGTTGTGCCCCGCCAAGTCTCGGGAAAGGATTTTATTGCATTCCATACCCTGGCCAAAGTAATGTTGGCTTCGGTCATTTTGAGAGAATCCCGACTCGAATTGATGGTCCAAAGCATTTCTCCTATGCCATAAACACCAATCGCAAGAACAAGGAATTGTATGCCTCTACTGAACCATTGGGTGGAATCAAACAACAATAACCTTGGTGCTCCCGAAATAATATCAAACCCGACCGCAGACATGACCAGCCCGAAACATATGGAAATGATGGTTTTTGGGATATCATCACCGCTCAAACCGATAAAGGTGGCAAAGGCCAGAAGCATCAGGGCAAAGATTTCCGGGTTGCCGAATTTCAAGGCAACCGAAGCCAGCAATGGTGCGGCACCGGTAAAGATTACATTGGAAAGCGTACCCCCGACAAAGGAAGCAATAGCCGCGATGACCAATGCTTTTTCAGCATTGCCCGAAAGGGCCATGGGACGGCCATCAAAGGTTGTTGCAACTGCTGTGGAAGCACCTGGAATCCCCAAGGTAATGGATGAAATTGCTCCCCCGTACATGGCGCCGTAGTAAATGGCCGCCAAAAAGATCATGGGCGAGGAAATTGTTCCCGTGATTTCCTGGATAACAAAGGTAAATGGAAGCAGGATTGCAACACCATTGACTGATCCCAATCCGGGCATGGCACCTACAAACAGACCGATGACCACACCAAGAAAGGCCAGACCGAGGTTTGTGGGTTGGAGAGCGGCCCAAACTCCATCCAGTAAAAGTACAACAACTTCCATCGAAATATCTACTGTATCAGTCGGTGGTTCTTCATCTCGGACAGGCCATGGAAACAATCAAAGGAAAATATCATAAAGCGGTATGAACATTGGTTCCAATGCTCCCTTGGGTAAGACAATTCGCATTGCAACATCAAAGAAAAAGAAGCAGAAGACAGCCGCACTAATACCTATCAGGGCAGCCAACCACCAGGGATGCTTTCCTAGAAAATAAATGTAGTAAAAAAGAAAAATCGGAATCGCGCCGTAAAATCCTATCAGTCCAATCAGAAAAAGGAAGGCAACCAACCCACCGCCAACAAGGGCAAACATTTTAACCCCGTAGGTATCAAGGAACCTGTCCCTTGATCGTGAAGGTGGTGACCTGCGGCGAAACCAGTTTATGCCAACCATTACGGAGCAAATAAACATGGCTAGAGAAAGCCAAAATGGCCAAAACCCGCTACCGGGTCCTTCATTGTTTACATTGATTCCGATGTTGGCAAATCTCACCGCGGTTGGGTCCCAAGAAGGACCCTCACCACTTTCCCACATCAGATAGAGGGAGAAGAGTGCTATGACAAAAGCTGTAACGAGCTCGGCTAACCGCACTCTTCCTCCCAACTATTTTTAAACCATACACCCGAAGGAATTAGTTTATTGCACCTGAAGCCTTCAGAATGACTTCGTGCCGATCACGCTGAACCTGCCAATAATTGGCCAGATCATCACCCGATGTATAATCACCCAGCAATGACTTGTCGGCTTTGTATTGCTGCCATTCGGCAGAATCATAAACCTTGGCAAAGAGATCGGTGTAATAGGCCAGTGCTTCATCGGACATGCCTGGTGCCCCGACGACAGCACGCTGCATGTAGTAGGCGAAATCTTCACCAGCTTCAGCAAGGGTCGGAACATCCGGGAACATGGGCAATCTTTCCGAAGTGAATGCCACCAATGGAATTACATCACCGGATTCATAAAATCCAAGGGCCTCAGAGGGATTGTTGACTGACGAATCAATCTGCTCACCGGCAAGATCCTTGGCAACAGCACCACCACCCTTGTAGGGAATGTATTTGATTTCCAGTCCAAAGGTATCATTCAGAAAATCCGTAATGATCTGGTCTTCCTGCGCTGAACCGGTTCCTCCCATGACCCAGCCTGATCCCCGGGCCTTGGCCTCGGCCAGAAACTCTTCAAAGGAATTCACGCCTTCGTTTTTGTGGACCCACAAAACGAAAGTATCCTCGGCCATACGGCCAATCGGTGCAAAGGTCATGATATCAATTCCAAGACCTGGCTGGCGAAGCGGGGTTGTGAAAAAGGAATTCAGGGTAACCATGATGGTATGATCCGGATCGGTGGCTGAATTCAGGGCAACCAATGCCTCGGCACCGGAACCACCTGATTTGTTCACTGGCACAAGCGGTCTAGATGCCAGCTCTTCCTTTTCAACAATCGACTGCATCAGACGGGCCATTTTGTCGGCTCCACCACCTTTACCGGCCATGATAACAAAATCAATCGGCTTGGTAGGTTCAAATTGAGCATGGGCAGCACTTACAGCCAAGGAAGCCAAAAGGGCAATCAATCCCAAAGTAAGTTTTCTAACAAATAACATTGTTTTTCTCCTCTATACATGCGACAAAGAATTTTCCTCACCGCGGTTCAATCAGCCCCTGAAGGTCAGGGCCTGAATAAATATGGAAATAACTGTTCTAAACATTTATTCCCACAATTCATAAATTACCTCTGTCTCAATCGACTTAGATAATATCTGAAAATATCTACCGATACAAAATCCTCTAACTTTACTTTGTTTCTGGTATATCCTAAAACAGCCCCTGAACCTGTCCCGCATCATCAACGTGAATAGCTTCTGCAGCCGGTACGCTGGGTAAACCGGGCATGGTCATGATTTCTCCACATATTGCCACGATAAATCCCGCACCTGCTGAAAGTCTGACTTCCCTGATAGGAATTGTGTGACCGGTTGGAGCCCCCCTTTCATTTGGATCGGTGGTAAAGCTGTATTGGGTTTTAGCCATGCAGACCGGGAGATTGCCGTATCCTGCTTCCTCCCATTGATTTAACTGATCAACAATCTTCTTGCCAGCCGAAACTCCATCAGCCCGATAAATTTCCTTGGCGATTGTGTCAATTTTTTCCAAAAGACCCATCTCGTCAGGATAGAGTGGTTTGTAGGCAGCCTTACCTCCCTCGATGATTTCCACTACCTTCTCCGCTAGGTCAGTTGTACCTTCCGAACCTTTTGCCCAATGCTGACAAAGCACAGCTTCCGTTCCCATGGACGCCACATAATCCTTGACGACATTTACCTCTGCATCCGTATCGGTTACAAAATGGTTAATGGCCACGACGGCAGGAACTCCAAATTTACGCATATTTTCAATATGCCTTCCCAGATTTGCACATCCCTTGCCAACAGCTTCAACATTTTCCGGGCCCAAATCGTTCTTCGCCACTCCACCATTCATTTTCAGTGCCCTGATGGTTGCAACAATAACCACTGCCTCTGGGGACAGTCCGGCCTGCCGGCATTTGATATCCATGAATTTTTCAGCACCAAGGTCTGCACCGAAGCCAGCTTCGGTCACAACATAATCAGCGATTTTCAATGCCGATGTGGTTGCAATAACAGAATTACAGCCATGGGCAATGTTGGCAAATGGACCACCATGTACAAAGGCAGGATTGTTTTCCAGGGTCTGTACCAGATTTGGTTGTACAGCCTGTTGCAAAAGTACTGTCATGGCTCCATCGGCCTTGATATCCCGGCAATATACGGGTGAACGGTCTCGCCGGTAAGCAACAATCATCCGACCCAACCTGTTCTGTAAATCTTCCAAACTTGTAGCCAGACAAAGGACCGCCATAACTTCGGAAGCAACGGTAATATCGAAGCCCGCTTCCCTTGGGAATCCGTTGGCAACCCCTCCCAAACTGCAGGTTATCTGCCTGAGGGCCCGATCATTCATGTCAAGTACCCTTCTCCAGGCTACTCTTCGGATATCAATTCCTTCCTTGTTGCCCCAGTAAATATGGTTGTCGATCATTGCCGAAAGCAGATTGTGGGCTGATGTAATGGCATGGAAATCACCCGTAAAATGGAGATTCATATCCTCCATGGGAACAACCTGGGCGTACCCTCCACCAGCAGCACCCCCTTTCATCCCGAAACATGGTCCGAGCGAAGCTTCGCGAATACATATTGCTGCCTTTTTGCCAATTTTATTCAGGCCATCTCCCAATCCAACGGTTGTGGTGGTTTTACCTTCACCTGCGGGTGTGGGATTGATTGCGGTAACCAAGATGAGTTTACCATCCTTGTTAGTCTTGATTGTGTCAAGGTAACCGGCTGATATCTTGGCTTTATCATGCCCGAATGGAATCAAACTTTCCGATGGAATTCCAAGTTTTGCACCTATTTCCTGAATTGGCTTTTTCTTGGCCTGTCGTGCAATATCTATATCTGTATTCATATATCTTTCCCTGTTAATTTCCTAAAATGGTACCTACCGTCACACTGGAATCCTTCAACCAATCTCCTGCTGAAATTTTCCCGCTGCCATCGGGGCGTACCCGCTTGATCAGGATACCACCACCTTTGGCCATGACGATAAAACCATTATTGTTGATTTTGACAATTTCTCCAATTTCACCTTTAGCATTTCCGACCAATTCAGCATCATAAATTTTCAATACCTCACCATCCCTGGTTGTCCAAGCTCCTGGTTGGGGGTTGGTCCCCCTAATCAAATTATAAACAATTTGTACGGATTCATTCCAATCAATTTCCGCATCCTTTTTGGTGCACCAGGATTCGTAGGTGGCCTTGGATTCATCCTGGGTGCTCCTTGGAGAATTCCCACTTCTGAAAAGGTTGCAAACTTTTGAGACGGAATCTATTGCTGCCGGGAAAATCTTTTTAAAATAAACATCTCCCAAAGTATCATCCGGACCAATGGGACACTCCCATTGCATGAGAATATCTCCTTCATCCAATCCATCAGTGGGATAGAACCAGGAAAATCCGGTTTTTTCAGAACCCCAGATTATGGGCCAATTGATGGAACTTGGTCCTCGATGCAAGGGAAGAAGCGAGGGATGAAAACATATCGAACCCATTTTCGGAATATCCCTTGCCTGCTCGGGAACAAACAGGGTTACATATGCCATAATCATCAAATCGGCGTTCAAGCTTCTCATTTGATCTAGGGTATCGGCATCCCTGTAATTTGCAGGTTGATAAACCGCAATGCCTTTCTCCAAGGCCGTTTCTTTCAATGGATCCATGGGGCGATTGGGTTTATCAGGAGCACAATAAACTGCGACAACTTCATCGACTCCATCTGCCAGTATTTTCTCCAAGGCGGCTTTCCCAAAAGCCTGTTGCCCCATTACAATTAATTTCATTAAATCCGTCCCAATGCTTTCACTATGAAATTCCTAAATTTCGATTATCCAACTGCACCCGATTCCTGTATCCTATTTAACTCGTCCCCCGTATAGCCCAACACCTCGGTTAAAATTTCAGTGGTATGCTCACCCAACAAGGGAGAACGCACCACCTCGACTGAACTGTCGGATAGCTTGATCGGGCATCCAACTGACAAGTATTTTCCTCTTTCTGGATGATCAACTTCGACAATTGTTCCAGTTTTCTTCAATCCCTCATCTTCCGCCAGCTCTTTCATCGAAAGAATAGGACCAACGGGAATATCAAGCGGGTTACATTCGTCCATGACCTCAAATTTTGTCTTGGTCATAGTCCATTGCTCGATCGTATCGAAAATTAGGTCCAGATTGGGCAGTCTTGCCGGAGGAGTGGCAAATTCGGGATCTTCCTTCCATTCGGGCTTGCCAATGAGATCACATATCCTGGGCCAGACAGCGGCCTGGGTAATAAAGTAGGTATAGGCATTGGGATCATTTTCCCATCCCTTGCATTTAAGTATTCTACCTGGCTGTCCACCTCCAGAGTCATTACCGGCACGAGGTGTTGAATCGCCGAATGGAATTCCTTTCCCATGCTGGGAATATTCTTCTAAGGGACCCTTGTCCAACCTCTGCTGGTCTCGTAATTTTACACGACAAAGGTTTAGTACCCCATCCTGCATTGGAGCAAGTATCTTCTGTCCTTTTCCAGTTGTTTGCCTTTGGATCAGGGCAACACAAATTCCAAGTGCCAGATGCAAACCAGTACCGGAATCACCGATTTGTGCTCCCGTCACCAATGGCACATCATCATTAAATCCCGTTGTAGAAGCAGAACCACCGGCACATTGAGCAACATTTTCGTAAACCTTGCAGTCCTCGAACTTGCCTGGTCCAAATCCTTTAACCGAAGCCATGATCATTTTGGGATTCAATTGCTGGATGGTTTCCCAGCCAAAACCCATTCGATCCAAAGCACCAGGTGCAAAATTTTCAACTAGAACATCACATTCCTTGATCAACTTAGTCAAAACCTCTTTGCCAACCTCGTTCTTGGTATTCAAGGTTATGGAACGCTTATTGTGGTTCAACATGGTGAAATACAGACTATCTGCCCCTGGGACATCGACCAATTGTTTTCTGGTAGCATCGCCTACTCCCGGTCGTTCCACCTTGATTACATCTGCTCCAAACCAGGCAAGTAACTGGGTGCAAGTCGGTCCCGACTGTACATGGGTAAAGTCCAGTATCTTAATTCCCTCAAGCGCCTTCATAAATTGCAATCTCCTCGACAAATCCGACTGTAATTATTTGTACATTGTCTGTGCTTTCGTACCCGGGGCGTATTCGTTGGGATCTATCCAAACATTCACCACGGCACATTTTCCGGTTTTGTGAATGGCTTCCCTGGCTCTTCGCAAGGCTGGTTGAAGTTCCGAGGCTTCTCTCACCTCTTCACCATAACCACCTATCATTTCACCAAACTTGCCAAATGGTACATCACCGAGCTTGTTTCCTATATCACCCCTGTTTTGACCATACTTGGTTATCTGACCGTATCTGATTTGATTCATGGCCGAATTGTTTCCGACAATTGCCAGATAAGGAGCTCCAAACCTCTGAGAGGTTTCCATGTCAAACGAGGTCATGCCAAATGATCCATCCCCATATAAACAAACCACTTCCTTTTCTGGATGTGCCAACTTTGCAGCCATCGAAAATCCGGTTCCAACACCCAGGGAACCCAGTGCACCAGGATCCATCCATTGTCCTGGGTTTCTAGGTCTGACGGCCTGGGCCGAGATGGTAACCACATCTCCCCCATCTCCTATGTAGATGGAATTCTCATCAAGAAACTCGTTAATCTCCCAAGCCAGCCTGTAAGGATGTATCGGCGATTGATCCGAAAGAAACAAGGGCATGAGCCTTTCCAATTTGGTCTTTTCAATTTCCCTCAGGCTCTCCAGCCATTGCTTTCGTTGCTGTTTTATACCTGCTTTCATTCGTCCCGATGCTGCATTTGCAACTGCCGACAGAATGGCACCCGGATGTCCCGCTATTCCCAATGATATATCCCTGTTCTTGCCCACGGTTCGATAGTCAAGATCAATTTGAAGGAGTGTAGGAGCAGTGATCCTTTTGCCATAACCCATGCGAAAATCAAATGGTGTACCAACAATCAGTATGACATCTGCACCCTTGAAGGCATCCGATCTCGTTCTGTCAAAGCAATGGGGATCACTTTGTTTCATCATCCCGCGAGCTGCCCCATTCATATAGGCTGGGATTTCGAGAGCCTTGACGAATTCTATGCACTCTTGGTGGGAATTGGAAGCCCATACCTGTTGACCGAACAATACTGCCGGCCTTTCGGCATTGACCAGAATATCAGCCATTCTTTCAATATCATCCGGATCCCCAATTGATCTGACAGAGGCGCGATAACTTCCCGGTTCCGGTATTCTGGCCTGACTCAAGGGGATTTCGGCATCAAGAATATCCCTGGGAATTTCCAGATAACTTGGACCATAAGCACCTGTAAAGCATTCTCTTGCTGCCATGGAAATCATGTCGGCAATTCGTTCGGTGGAAAACACGCCCGAGGCGAATTTGGTAATGGGGGTCATCATGTCCACATGAGGCAGATCCTGTAATGAACCCATTTTGTGCTGGGTCAAGGATGATTGCCCACCAATATGCAGAATTGGGCTTTCAGATCTGAAGGCCGTTGCAACTCCGGTTACAGCATTTGTACAACCTGGTCCGGCTGTCGTTACCACGCATCCCAATTTACCAGTTTGCCGGGCATAACCATCGGCTGCGTGAGCTGCTGTCTGCTCATGCCTAACATCCACAATTTTGATGCCTTCATCAATACAACCATCATAAATATCAATGATATGGCCTCCGCATAGGGTAAAAATGGTATCCACACCCTCATTACGGAGGGCTTTGGCAACCAAATGTCCCCCTGATACTATATCTTCATCAGTGCTTTTTTTTGCTAATGTATCGTGTGCTGTTTTGGAATTTGTATTCATTTCTGCTTTCTTCTTTCAATTTCAGGTATCTAAATTCTTCCAGGTTTTTCTGATATATTTTTCCAATCGCAAGGTATGTTCCCTTACCAGATTGGCGGCCTTCTCCGGTTGGTTTGACTGGATTGCATCGACAATCTCGGCATGATCGGAAATGGATTGTTCAGTTCGGGTCGGATCCCGCATCGCATGTCTTCGGGCAGGCTCAATCTGGGCAAAAATATCCTCACCGATTTTCTTGAGCATCTTGCATTTCGACAATTCCAGAATTTTTCGGTGAAACATTATGTTGGCTTCGGAATAAACGTCCTGATTTTGGGATGAACC
Source organism: Paracoccaceae bacterium (assembly GCA_009842205.1). GTDB lineage: Bacteria > Pseudomonadota > Alphaproteobacteria > Rhodobacterales > Rhodobacteraceae > MPNP01. Next base: position 45,055 of record VYFX01000008.1, read on the forward strand.
CTTTACACCTATCAACTCAAGTTCTTCCACTTCTTCCTGACTAACTTGTCCACAAGTCAATCTGGCAGCCATGCTTTCAATCGCAGCCCATACCACGACCAACTCTGCCACCTCCTCAATGCTTCGCTTTTTGACAAAAACACCAATTCGGGATTTGATTTCGATAAGGTTCTCATTTTCCAACCGGACAAGAGCCTCCCTGACCGGAGTTCTGGATATTCCCAGCTGCTGGGCAATTTTCCTCTCATCCAGACGCAAATCGGTATTCTTGCTGTATACATCCATCTCAAGGATGGCTTCCCGCAACACCTGATAAATACGCTCTTTCAAGGTGAACGTTTGTCGCAATGGTTCCAAGTTGATCGATGCATCCATGATAAGACTATTCAATAGTTGATTTTTCTCTGGTATACAAAAAACCAGATACCAATTCAAGCATTACTTCATGTTATTTTTTCAAAAAAAATTCACTGCCCTATTTTTGATTACCATAGGGTAAACTCAGACCACTAACAGACTGACGGTCAACCTCTAGATTGAGAACAGGATAATGTGCCTCGGATTCTGCTTTTTCATCTGGATTTACGGAAGATGAGTAAAATTACAAAAGAATTTGATAATGAGTTAGAAAATTCTTCCAAGGCGAGCATATTCAAAGAATATTACTTCATATTTTGGTATCATAATTTTCAACACCGATTTTGTTTCCGTGAAGCAACTTCAGTTGAAAAAATTTCTATATGTTACTATTTCCTTGCTAGTTTCCAGAATTGATTGATAAACTATGACCAGTTATTGGATATTACCGGAATTGTATCCCTTTTAAAGGTCTGAATTGTTTGGAGAGGATAATTAAATGATCAAGTTTTCATTGTCCTGTGAGAATAGCCATGTTTTTGAAAGCTGGTTCGAATCCAACAACGCTTTCGATACATTGTATTCCAAGGAGTTGCTGACATGCCCAATCTGCAACTCGACACAGGTCGGCAAAAATATCATGTCTCCCAATATTGTTGCTAAGCTGAATCCTACCAAAGAAGAAAGCAAGCCACAAGAAAATGACAAGAAAATTGACCTTCAAAAACCTCTTTCAAAATATGAGGAAGCCCTTCAAACACTTAAACACGAAGTAGAAAAGAATTCCGAGTATGTGGGTAAGGATTTTGTTGAGCAAGCAAGAATGATGTTTCAGAGCGAAACCAAGAAACGGTCAATTCACGGAGAAGCTTCCATCAAAGAAGCTAAGGAACTTGTGGAAGAAGGTATTCCTGTAATGCCACTTCCGTGGCCTTCTATATCTAACACTAATTGAACTTTTCAGAATTTTCCGAACAACCAGATTGTTTGGTATTATTTTACTTACCCTTTCATCTATCATGTTTATTTACGTACAATAGCCGGACAGATTTTTGATAAAATGACATTGAATATAAATCCAGCAGATCGAAACGTGTTTGCCCATTGGCTAAAATTCCGGGGATAGGTCATGGCCAAAATTGTAATGAAATTTGGTGGCACCTCCGTTGCAGATCTGGAACGTATGCGTATTGCGGCTTCCTATATCAAGGAGGAAGTTGACAAGGGTAATGAGGTAATCGTTATTGTTTCGGCCATGGCTGGAGAAACAAACAAGCTTGTGGAAACCGTCAATTCTGTTTCCTCATTTTTTGATGCCCGGGAATACGATGCTGTCGTTTCTTCCGGCGAAAATGTAACCTCGGGAATCCTAGCCTTGATTTTGCAGGACATGAATATTCCAGCCCGTAGTTGGCAAGGTTGGCAAGTACCGATCACAACCTCGTCCACACATAGTTCAGCCCGAATCATGGATATTTGTACGCAAAACGTGAACGCCAAGTTTGAGGAAGGGCTCAAAGTTGCAGTGGTGGCCGGATTCCAGGGAATTAGTGAAGAAAACCGAATTACGACTTTGGGTCGAGGTGGTTCCGACCTGACGGCTGTTGCTTTTGCTGCCAAATTTGACTGTAAGCGATGTGATATATTCACGGATGTCGATGGAGTTTATACTGCTGATCCCAGAATTGTATTCAAAGCGAGAAAACTTAACAGAATTTCCTACGATGAGATGCTGGAGCTTGCATCTCTAGGGGCTAAGGTCTTGCAAACCAGATCGGTTCAAATGGCAATGGCACATCAGGTACCGGTTTATGTACGATCCAGTTTTACGGGGAAGTCAGGTACTTTGGTCTGTAGTGAGGACAAGAAAATGGAAAACAGAACAATTTCAGGAATTGCCCATTCACGGGATGAAACAAAAATATCAATAATATCGGTTGCCGACCGCCCGGGTATAGCCGCTACAATATTTGGTGCTCTATCTGATCATGGTATAATCGTAGACATGATTGTCCAGAATATCTCTGAAAGTGGTCGAACGGATATTACTTTTTCCTGTCCCTTGGAACAATCAGCACTGGCTGAAAAAGCCTTATTGGAAGCCAAGGAAAAGAATCTGGTAAATTTTCATGAGATATTACAGGATCTGGAAGTTTGCAAAATTTCTGTAGTAGGAATAGGTATGCGTTCCCAATCAGGCGTTGCAGCCAAAATGTTCTCCATTTTGGCCGATGAAGGAATCAATATACAGATCATTTCGACTTCCGAGATAAAAATATCTGTACTGGTGGAACGAAAATACATGGAACTGGCCGTTCAAGCCCTTCATGATAAGTTCGAACTTCATACCAATAGAATATCATCGGAACAATGAACGACCAAACGCTAGAAATATCTTCCCAGGAATTACTGCTCAGGCTAAATGATACTTTAGCCAGTCAGGGAGACGGTCAGGAACGATTAAACCAGATTACTGAAATCGTATCCCAATCCATGGGTGTGGATGTATGCTCAATATACCTCCATAGAGATCCCAAAACCCTCGAACTCTGCGCGACCAAGGGTCTGAATCCTGAAGCCGTTCATGTTACCCGTTTAAGGGTTAATGAGGGTCTGGTTGGTAAGGTCTCCAGGCTATCCGAACCGGTAAATTCCGCTGATGCCCCATCAGAAAAGGGGTTCCGTTACATGGCAGAAACCGGGGAAGAACGATACTCCTCGTTTTTGGGAGTGCCCATCCAAAGGTTGGGCCAAATGCTTGGTGTTCTGGTTGTACAAACCAAGGAATCCAGAAGTTTCCTCAACAGTGAGGTCAATACCCTGGCTGTTGTTGCCACGGTTTTGGCGGAAATGAGGGAAACCGGCATAATCACCGGTGAGGGAAAGGCACTTTCTGCCCTTCATACCCAACCGGTAACATACAATGGACTGGTTGCACATGATGGTTTTGCTGAAGGACGAGTGCTTTTGCATGAACCCAGGGTTGTTATCACGAATCCCGTATCAGCCAATCCAAAACAGGAATTGACTCGACTGAAAAATGCGATTGCAGAACTTCGGGGTACCGTTGATTACCTACTGGAATCACAAATGCAACATACCCTTTCCATTGAGCAAAGGGAAATTCTTGAAACCTACAGGATGTTCGCAAATTCATCCGGATGGTTGACCAGAATGGAAGGCAACATTGCTACCGGCTTGTCGGCCGAGGCCTCGGTTGAAAAAGAGCAATCAGAAGCCCGAGCCCGCATGGAGAAATCACCTGACCCTTATCTCAGGGATCGGTTTCATGATCTTGATGATCTCTTTAATCGCCTCCTCAGGATTCTTACCGGTCAGGGAAGAAACATCAAGGACGACATGCCGGAAAACCCTATCCTGATTGCCAGAAACATAGGTCCCGGCGAACTTCTCGAATACGGTAAAAATCTAAAGGGAATAGTACTTGAAGAAGGTTCGGTCGGTTCACATGCAACCATTATCGCAAGGGCCATGGCCATTCCACTGATGATTCATGTCAAGGGCATAACAACAGAAGCATTGAATGACGATGTAATTTTCATTGATAGTGAAAATAAATCCGTTCATTTAAGGCCTGATGATTTCGTGGCTTCGGCAATCCATAACAGGATTGAAATGGCCGAATCCGTCAAGGCGACTTATGCCAAAATCCGGAACCTGCCTGCCTTAACCAAGGATGGTAAAAATATCGGACTTTATATCAATGCCGGATTGATGGCCGAGCTTCCGAATCTGGAACGTTCTGGAGCAGAAGGAGTTGGGTTATTCAGGACTGAATTGAGATTCTTAAACTCTAGTAATATCCCCACCAGGGAAGATTTGGCCAAACAATACTCTCAGGTACTGGACTCAGCTGGAGGTAAAAGGGTCATTTTTCGAACTGTTGACATAGGTTCGGACAAGATGGTTCCCTACATGAAGAGGGAAGAGGAACCAAATCCGGCAATGGGATGGCGAGCCATCAGAATTTCACTTGATAAACCCGGATTTTTACGAATGCAATGTCAGGCATTGTATAATGGTGCAAAGGGACGTCCTTTAAGCATAATGTTTCCCATGGTTTCAAGTTATGATGAATTTACCCAAGCCAAGAAAATCTGTTTGATTCAGTTAGAGAGATTTAAAAAAATGGGTAAGGTAATTCCCGAGAGCCTGGAAATCGGTGCCATGCTGGAAACACCTTCTCTTGCTTTTGCACCTGATGATTTCTATAAATCAACCGATTTCATTTCCATCGGTGGGAATGACCTTAAGCAGTTTTTCTTTGCTGCCGACAGGCAAAATGAAAGGGTTCGCAGTCGATACCATGCCTTGTATTTGAGTTACCTTCACTTCATAGAGTATATTTGCAACCGCTGTAAGGAGAACAAAACCAAAGTCAGTTATTGTGGTGAGGATGCAGGGAATCCTGAAATTGCCATTTGCCTTGCTGCCATGGGTGTTGAAACCTTCTCAATCAGGTCAGCCAGCCTCGGTCGCGTAAAGCATTACCTCAGGCAGGTGGATTTGGAAGAAATCAAAGGCTTGATTGCTACTGCAAGAAGCGAAGGAAAAACCACTTTCACAGAAGGTATTAAGCAGGTTATGGCCAAGTGTGAAAGCTCGGTTACATAATAATCGATTGATTACTAACACTTCGAGAATGGACTTCTGACTTTCCCCTTAAGCAAATTCCTTGCACCTTCAGTTAACTCAAGACACAATATCCTGTTTGGATCGGTCGGGGGTGGAAACTCAACGGTTTTTATTACCGAAAAGCCAAATTTGGAATAATATGGCTCGTCTCCAACAAGCAGTATTGCTTCCCAATCCAATTCTCTGGCTTTGGATATCCCCTCACCGATAAGGTATGAGCCAATACCTTCTCCCTGATGCGTATGATGGACAGCTATTGGACCCAATAGAAGTACCTTAAATTCATTTTGCCCAACCCTGACTGGCCAGAATCTAATTGATCCTACTATCGAACCATCATCTTCTTTAGCAACCATTGATAATGCCTCTATATGCTGATTCTCAATCCTTAACTGGTAAGATGAAAGATTGGTTCGGCCCAAACCAAATGCATTATCAAGCAAGACTTCAATTTTGGTACAATCTTCTGGTTTTTCCTTATCGAAGATCAAAATTCAAAACCACTCATTAAATTACTGTTTGAGTTCACTAGAAATTTTCAAAGACGCACGCTCTCCTGGTTTATATGCAGCTTTATTTTGTCGCCATTCAAACTCGAAATAAGCATCATAACCAAGATAATTGGCACATCGATAAATAATCCCGGCTGCATTCACTGCATTCACACCTTGAAAAGAGAACCTGTGCGTTGGAATAAATTTATACCCTTCATTTTCTTTTCTTCCAGCTACAACCTTGGCTCCAGAAATCCGTATCAAATCTTCAATATGTTTGCAGGTCTTCATTACTTCTGTAAGTGCAAGCTTCAATAATTCATTCCAATTAATTTTTTCCGGTTTTTTATCACCAAAACTTGCATCAAGTAGTTTAGTAAACTTTAATTCGGGTATCATTTCAACACCGTATCTTCGTATTTTGTCAGTTATTTCTTCTTGATTCATTTGCTCCATATTTCCATAATTACCTATTTCTGATTGATCAAGAAGTCTGAGAATAACTGATTCAGCTGTTTCATTAAATTTTGCTTTCATTTCTAGCCTTTGATAAGTATTTTCAGTAATTTCTAATATTTTCATATCTATCTCCATTAATTAATATAAT
>VYFX01000004.1 GCA_009842205.1 Paracoccaceae bacterium
TCAATTTCCGCATGGCCTCAAGTGGTTCTTTTTCAGGTAGTTTGATCATTCTGTCCCTATCCATTATTATGTCCCACCTTCGTTGCCCTACCCAAACCAGCCCTCTGATTTGATGATTTATCTTCTCTGACACAGATAGGATTCCCATGGCCTCTAAAACCTTTTTGTCAGCGTCCTTGCCGGCAATAACAAAAAACTCGGAATAAGTATTTCGATTGGTGACCGTATCCAGAGAATGTCCGTCCTTGTCCAGTACGTGGTATTGCTCATTATCATACCATAAAACGAGTGGAATTCTTTCCTCAACCAGAACTTTCAAAATACCATTTTTTTCAATGGCAAGTTCAACATCAGTTACTGATGGAATAAATGTTATGCCTTTTTTCAATTGATTCAGGTTGAGGTTGAGGGAGTCGAGATCGATTTTTCTAAGTTCTTCAGTCAAATAAAGGGATATTTGAGTATCAAGAACCTCCGATGCTCCCAATACCTCCACATCTGTAATTTTCAAGTTCTGTTCATCGCCCCAGTTGGTAATAGCAATCAAGGGTTCTTTCCAGAAGCTCTGATCAGGTGGGAAAAACCTGAACCACATGAATATGAACACAGCTGCCACAACCAGCGGCAGAACATAGTTAAAGGCTATCAGCGTGTATTTGTTAAAGAAAATGGTCTTGAGATAATTCATCACTTTTCGAAACCGGATGCCAATTTTTATTTGTTCCAGCTGGCCATCTCAACCAGTTTTCTACACAATTGCCCTAGGTCCATGCCTGTTAACCTGGCTTGTTCGGGGGATAGTGATGTTGGGGTCATCCCGGGTTGGGTATTCGTTTCCAAAAGCATCAACCCGTCCAGCCCCTGTGTATCATCCCAACGAAAATCAGTTCGGGTCAACCCTTCACATCCCAATGCCCGGTGAGCAACTTCAGCATACTTGAGACAGGCCTCGAATACATCTTCCGGGATTTTTGCGGGAACTTCATGGTAAGAGCCATTTTCACTGTATTTGGCACTATAATCATAAAATCCCTTGGTATTGATTTCGGTAACATTCAGGGACTTGTCATTGAGCACACTTACGGTCAGTTCCCTGCCGGGAATATATTTCTCTATCATGTAATCAACTTCAAATTTCTTACCCAAAAACGAACGGTTTTCTTCCGAGTGAACTATTTCAACTCCTACTGAAGACCCGTCCCTGACTGGCTTAATGACATATGGCGGATTGAAGGGCAAATGCTCCACTTCCTTATACTTGGGGATTTTTCTGCCTTGGGGAGTTGGAAGTTGATTGGCTTCATAAACCTCCTTGGTTTTAATTTTATCCATTGCTGTTGAAGATGCATGTATTCCTGAATGCGTATAGGGAATTTGCAACCATTCGAATATACCCTGAGCACAGCCATCTTCACCCCAACGTCCGTGCAGCGCATTGAAAATGACATCAGGTTTTGCCTCTATCAGAAAGTCAATCAGGTTAGTATCAGCTATTATATCAATAACCTCAAAACCTTCACCCTTCAGGGCACGACTACATTCCTGTCCTGTTACCAGGGACACTTCCCTTTCAGAGGAAAATCCCCCCATGACCACAGCGACTTTCTTGTAATCCTGACTTAACATAACGCGCTATCTATCCTTGGCGACCTTCATGGATTTTTGGATGGACCAGTTCTCCAATCCGTTTGACTTCCCATTCCAGCATGGTACCGCTTTGCTGGTATACTACCCTTCGAACCATTTCACCAAGATTTTCGATTTGGGATGCTGTTGCATTCCCAAGATTCAGAAGGAAATTGGGATGTTTCTCCGATATCTGGGCATCACCCTTTCTCATTCCCCTCATACCTGCCTTGTCTATCAGTTTCCAAGCCAGGAGTTCCGTATCATCATCCTGATCAAAGGTCGAAGAATATCCAACGGGATTACGGAAGGTTGAGCCAGCAGTTTTCAAACCCGTCGGTTGGGTCCTGTTACGTTTGTCCAAGTAGGATTCTATCCTTTCCATAAGCCTATCCGGGTTGCCGCTTTCACCTTTCAGCACAACCTCCACAACTATTGCATCATCCTCTATACTGCTTGATCTGTAGGAAAATTCCAACTCATCCCTGGCCAGATATTTTAAATCCCCATTCCGGGTAATAATTCCAACCCTCACAAGGTGGTCGGCAAGGTATGAGCCATAACACCCTGCATTCATTTTCACGGCACCGCCTATGGTACCTGGTATGGTCCTCAAAAAGGTTAAGTCAATGCCACTTTGGGCAGCATTGATTGCGATCTGGGAATCTTTGGCAAACGCTCCGGCAGTCACCTGGTTATTGTCACAATCAATATGTGAAAACTCCCTGCCAAGCCTTATGACCAACCCACGATACCCCCCGTCCCTGATAATCAGGTTTGAACCAGCACCCAAGACAAAATAGGAAATGTGATTATTGATGTTCCTGATGAATTCTGCCAAATCATCAAGGTCCGCTGGCTGATACAACCAATTGGCGTTCCCGCCAACACCCAACCAACTTCTAGAACCAAGTGTACAGTTGGATTTGAGAATCCCTCGGTATTCAAACCCTGAAGCTTCCTTGAACAATTCCGGTTTCATTTTACCGCACACTGTTTTGTACCAATAGGTCGGGAAAGGCATAGGCCCATTCGGAAATATTACCGGCCCCGAGGAAGATAACCATATCTCCGGGACTGGCTGTCTTGCCTATAATTTCTGTCAATTCATCAAGCCCCCGGGCAGTCATAGCATTCTTGTGGCCATGTTGAATAAGACCTTCAACCAATGATTCCTTGCTGACGCCCTTGATGGGAGTCTCGCCAGCAGCGTAAACATCTGTAATGATTGCCAGGTCAGCCCGATTGAAGCAACGGCAAAATTCATTGAAGAGATTATTGAGACGGGTAAATCTGTGGGGTTGGTGAATGGCAATGATTTGCCCCTTGGTTTTCTGTCGTGCAGCCTTTAGAACTGCCTTGATTTCCACCGGATGATGACCATAATCATCAACAATTTCCACATCATTGACAATACCTACCTGGGTAAACCTCCGATTTACCCCCCGGAATTCCTTGAGTGCACTTGTGATACTGTCAATAGGCATACCTAATTGCCAAGCAACCGTGATCGCCGAGACTGCATTTGAAACATTGTGCTCACCGACCATGGGAAGTTGAAACAATCCCCTCGTACCCCCATCCAAGTTGAAATTCACCCCAAAATTGGACAAACCGTTCTCGAAACCAAGTGACCTGAACTGGATATCAGCCTGATTGGTTGCACCATAGGTAATAATTCTTCGATCGGTTATTCTACCCACCATAGCTTGAACTTCGGGATGATCAATACAGCAGACAGCAAACCCGTAGAATGGAATGTTTGAAACGAAAGAGTCGAAAGCATGCCGCAAATTGTCGAATGATCCATAATGATCCATGTGCTCGGGATCAATGTTGGTAACTATCGCGATTGTAGCAGGAAGTTTGAGAAAGGTGCCATCACTTTCATCGGCTTCAACCACCATCCAGTCTCCCTCTCCCTTTCGGGCATTGGAACCGTAAGCTTTGATGATTCCTCCATTGATGACTGTGGGATCAAATTCACCCTTTTCCAAGAGAGTAGCAACCAGAGTGGTGGTGGTCGTTTTACCATGAGTTCCGGCAACCGCAATGTTGGATCTGAACCTCATCAATTCTGCAAGCATTTCGGCTCTTCGGACAATGGGAAGTCCCAACTCCCTTGCCTGTTTCAATTCTGGATTGTCAGGTGATATCGCAGAGGAAACAACAACTGCTGCACTGTCCATGACATTATCCGGGGAATGGCCAAGGAATATCCTTGCACCCAGTGACTTGAGCCTTCTGGTAATATTCGAATCGTTGATATCACTACCTTGCACGGTATAGCCAAGGGTTAGCAAAACCTCAGCTATGCCTGACATTCCGATACCACCAATACCGATAAAGTGGATCGTACCAACCTGTGTCGAGAATTTCGTAACCCAATTCAATTTTTTGCTCCATCCTTGGGGTTGTCTACCAAATCCCCCAACCTTTTGGCTGCATCAGCTACTCCCAAGCTTTTGCTTGTTGCAGCCATTTGCCTAGCCTTTTCAGGATTTCCAAGGATACTAACTATTGCTTCACTCATCAATTCTGGCTTGAGGATATTTTCCCCAAGTACTATAGCCGCGCCTGCTTTTTCGAGAGATTTTGAGTTGATGGTTTGTTCATCGTTGGAAGCTGCAGCAAATGGAACAAGGATTGACGGCAAGCCCATTGCCATGATTTCTGCAATCGAGGAAGCTCCCGAGCGTGCAATGATCAATTGTGATTTGGTCATCAATTCAGGGATATTCCCGTAAAAGGGCTTGATTTCATAATCCACTCCCAAACCCTGATAAATACTTTCAACATCGGACAGATTTTCTTCCCTTACCTGTTGATGTATTGATAATCTTTGAAGAAGTTCACCGGGTAATCCTGATATAGCATCTGGTATTATTTGATCAAAAATCCTGGCTCCCTGGCTGCCCCCAATAATCAGAACATTTATTTTCTGATCGGAAGGAAATTCATACGCATGACCCAAATTGGAGAGAATCTCCTTGCGAATGGGATTTCCAGTAAACACCCAATTTGTTCCGGAAGGGAATTGGGGAGAATGAGAGCCACTTGCCACCACCTTTACTCTTTTGGAGAAAAGACGATTAACTATTCCCATGTTGCCGTTTTGTTCGTGAATGATGCTTGGTATACCCAACAACATTCCACCCAACAGCGGAGTAAAGGTGGCATAGCTGCCAAAACCGACTAGCCGGGTGGGCCTGTCTCCCAAGATTTTTCCAAGGACAATCAGCAAACTCCATGACAAAATCAAGGCAACACCAATCTTGGCTAGCAAGGACTTTTGTGAGAAAGGTTGTGATGGAATCAGATCACATTGTGACTCTGGCGGGAAGTTTCTGGCCAGAGCCTTTACCCTGTGATCCATCCAGACCTTGACCCGCCATCCCCTGGCTACCATTTCCTCGGCAAGCGACTGGGCAGGAAAGACATGCCCTCCCGTACCTCCAGTAGCAATAATGATGAGAGGCTTCGATTTTCTGGACATTCAGCAAATAATCATGATTCTAAAAAATATAATTATCCCTCTCGTTTTCGTCCGGTATTCTGGTGAAACAGAACAGCAATCCCAAGGATATTCCAATTGCCAGCATGGAGGATCCACCATATGAAATCAAAGGCAAGGTCATGCCCGTTGGAGGAAAAAGCTTCGCTGATACAGCGAGGTTAATAAAGGTTTGGGCTATTATATTGATAACCAAACCGGTTCCGGCAAACAATAGAAAATTGTCCCGAACCTTGCTTAGGCGATAGAATGAACGCAAAACAATAAAAAGGTAGATGGCGATAATAGCAAGTACCAAAATCAACCCGTATTCTTCGGCAGCAATGGCGATAATGAAATCAGTATGGCCATCGGGAAGATTCCATTTATATTCGCCTCCACCTGGCCCCGTTCCCGTAATACTGCCATTTTGGATGGATGCAAAACTAATCCCAACCTGATCATTGTTAGTACCTGTACCAAGGATGGAAGATATGAAGGAATCAATTCGAGTGGCAAAGTGGGATGAAAATGAATAGGCAAAATATGCACCTGCGATCAGAATGGCACCAATTAGGATCAGGAGCATGATCGGGGCACCTGCAGCAAAATATATGGCACACCAGCCTAGAATGACCAATCCCGTTTGACCAAAATCAGGCTGCAATACCAGAAGTACACAGCAAATAAGGGTAATGAATATGGAAAGGTAAATTCCAAAGTTGTTGTTATTTTCAAATGCACCGCGAAATAGCCAGGCCGAAAATATGATCAAGCCGGGCTTCAGGAATTCCGATGGTTGTATAGAAGTAAAGCCTAGGCTTAACCAACGAATCGATCCCTTGCCAAAATCAGTACCGATTATTGGCAAGAACAATATCAGAAGGAACGAGACTAGGAATACCCAACATCCAACCCTGAGGGCAGACTTTGGTTGGAGCATGGATAACAAAACCATTACGGATAACCCTCCAAGCCCAAGGATTAAATGACGGAAGAAATAATACATTGAAGGTACGTTGTTCCTCTCGGCAAGAGGGGTTGTTGACGAAGAACACAAGATAACTCCGATGATGAACAGGGTTAAAACTGCGGCGAGTGAAAACCTGTCGACTTCGCGCCACCATTTTACAATGTGGGCACCGGAATTGGGATTCTCCTCCCAAGTGTGGGTAATTGTTGTCATGATACTGCTCTGCTCTTTCCTTACCAATCGATCCTTAATGGATTCTATTTTGGTTAATGGGCCTCAAGACCCTGAAGAATCAATAAATCATGAACGCGGATATTTCAAGTAATTTTATTGACTTCACTGATAAAATGAAATCCTCGCTCCTCAAAATCCCTGTATTGATCAAAACTTGCTGCTGCAGGAGCTAACAGGACAGTGTCTCCTGCCCGGGCGTTAGTTGATGCGGCCCCTATGGCCTCGGGAAGGTTGGGGAATACCGAATGGGGAACTTGTCTGAGTTCAAGAGCAAAATTCTTTGCGGAGTGACCAAAAAAATACGCATGCTTGACATTGTTGAGTGATTTTCCGAGTGTCTTGATACCACCTTCCTTTGCCAATCCACCGGCAATCCAGTGTATTCTTTGGTGGGACTCCAGAGCCCTTGTGGTACTTTTGACATTGGTGGCCTTGGAGTCATTGATATAGATGACACCGTTCTTTTTAGCTACAACCTGACTTCTGTGGGGTAAGCCATCGAAACGATTGAAATAGTCGATTACCTTCTCAACCGGGACATTCAGATGACAACAGGCAAAATAGGCTGCGGCTGCATTCTGAAGGTTATGATTGCCCAATAGGCCGGGATTGTTTCCCATTGAATATGTACCAATGACTTTGCCATCTGAAAACTCGGTCAGGGTTTTGTTTGAACCGATCATGCCATAATGGGGAATTTTCTTCGATTTATCATTTGAAATTATTGCCAAGCGGGTTCCCTGACCCCTGGAAACAATATTATTACCCAAAAACTCTCCTTCGGGTTCATCAACTCCAATTATGGCCAATTCCAGATTATCCCCATCAAACAACCTTCTCTTTGCAGCAAAATAGCCCCCCATCCCCTCATGCCTGTCCAAGTGGTCCTCATCAAGATTCAAAAAAATGGCCACATCTGGATTTAACCTGCTGGCGGCCTCCGATTGGTAGGACGAAACCTCAAGAATAATGTGGGTCAATTCCTCAAGGTTTTCCAAACCCAATACGGCTATTCCTATATTCCCCGCCAGGGCACTTTTGTACCCATGTGATTGCAAAACATGGTTGATCAGGGCAGCTGTGGTTGATTTTCCATTTGTTCCGGTTACGGCAACAATTTTTGGAATCTCTCCTTCAGGTTTGCTTTGCTTGAAATGTTCGTGGAAGTGGAAGAACAAACCAATGTCATTATCGACCGGTATTCCTCTGTTCAGAGCCATTCGAATTATGGGATGAGGCTCGGGATACAGGTGGGGAATTCCTGGTGAAACGATCAATCTGGATATCCGGTTTTCTTCCCAAATCCGTTCCCGGGTGATATCCACAAGTTCAATATCTTGTCTTCGAGCAGATTCCCGAGAATGTTCTGCTTCGTCCCAGGGCAATACAGTAGCCCCTCCCCGCTTCAACGCATGACAGGTCGCCAGTCCTGTACGGCCCAAACCTAGGACAGCAAATTGCTTATCTTTTACGCCAGGTGGCTTGAACACCTATCTGACTTTCAGGGAAGCTAGACCAATCAGGGCTAGAATAAGGGCTATTATCCAAAAGCGAATAACAATTTGGGGCTCACCCCAACCCCTCTTTTCAAAATGGTGGTGAATGGGGGCCATTGCAAAAATTCTTTTCTTGGTTTTCCGATAATAAAGAACCTGAATTATAACACTGAGGGCTTCGACAACAAATAATCCCCCTATAAATGCGAAAACAATCTCATGCTTGGTTAATACAGCAATGGTTCCTACGGCACCGCCCAATCCCAAGGAACCGGTATCACCCATAAAAACTGCTGCTGGTGGTGCATTGTACCATAAAAAACCCAAACCAGCACCGATTATGCTTGATGTGAATATCAATAGTTCTCCAGTCCCTGGAACATAATGAACATCCAGATATTCTGTAAAGTCAATCCTCCCAACTGCGTAGGAAATAATACCCAAGGTTCCGGCTGCAATCATGATTGGTACTATGGCCAAGCCATCTAGCCCGTCTGTCAGATTGACTGCATTTGCGGACCCGACAATTACTAGGGCAGCAAAAGGTATGAAGAAGATACCCAGATTCACCAGCCAATCCTTGAAAATGGGAAAGGCCAACATGCCGGATAATCCACTTGGATGGACAGCGATTGCAACATACCCCACGATACAACCGATGATCAATTCAACCCCCAGCCTCCTTTTACCTGATAATCCCTTATGGGTGTTTTTTCTGAGCTTGGACCAGTCATCAATCATGCCGATGAGGGAAAGAGCCAGAGTTGTAAGCAGGGCTATCCAGACGTAAACATTATCCAGTTTGGCCCAAAGCAGGGTTGAAATGACCAAAGCACCTATGATCAACATTCCACCCATTGTCGGCGTACCAGACTTGGCCTGATGATCGGGACCGATCTCCCTTATCGGTTGACCATGTGGCTGTAACCTCTTGAGGTATCTTATCATTGAGGGCCCCATCAGGAAACCGATCAGGAGAGAGGTTATCAATGCCCCGCTGGCTCGAAAGGTAATGTACCTGAAGAGATTGAAGAAATCCCCTCCATCAGACAATTGGGCAAGCATTTCAAACATTATTGACCGTAACTCCTTTTACCCTGGTTTGTGCAGTAGTTTTAACTTCTCGACGACATCTGCAGCCCTGGACCCTTTTGACCCTTTGACAAACACCAGATCCCCGACAGCAACTATTTCCTTTACTCTGGAGGAGATTTCATCCGCTGTTTCAGCCCAAATACCTCTTTTTTCCTGGGGCAAGCTGTCATAAAAATTCTTCATCAAGGGTCCAATACAATGAAATTGTGTTACCGACCTGCAGATTGGATTACCAGCCAAATTAGAATGAATTTCCGGACCTTTCGGGCCCAATTCAAGCATATCACTCAGGATTGCAACTTTTCTTTTGTAACCTTCCATGGAGGCCAGAACCTTGAAACCGGCCATCAGTGACATTGGATTGGCGTTATAACTGTCATCCAACAGATCAAAGGTAAAACCCTCTTCACTATTGTCCAGATTTATTTTCTTCAGAACACCTCTGCCATCCTGTGGTGTCCAAGATGATAAATCTAGTGAAGCAGTAACCTCATTACCACCAATTTCCCTGACAGCTGCCAAAACAGCCATGGCATTCAGGGCAAAATGTTCTCCCCTTGCCGAAATTTTCGAAATAACCTCGGTTCCATCCACAAGGAAATTGAACTGGGTTCCACCGCTGGCTAAAAACCTGATTTCCTTGAGTTGGAAATGTGCCTCGGAATTGTATCCGAATTTAATGATTTTGGCACCCTGACTGTTGGCCGTTTCCTCAAGAATTCCAGTTGTATCGAGATCGCCATTGATTATTGCTGTACCCTGTTCACCGAGTCCCCCGAATATCTGCGCTTTTTCACTTGCTATGGCATTAACATCTTCAAAAGCGGCAAGGTGGGCAGTTCCAACCGAGGTTACAATTCCGACGTGCGGTTCAACCAGCCTGCTCAGTGGCAAGATTTCACCCGGATTGTTCATTCCTATTTCAAAAACTCCAAATTGAGTATCCTTCGGCATTCTGGCTAGACTCAGCGGCACACCCCAGTGATTATTGTAACTTTTTTCGGCAGCGTGGGTTTTACCTTGTTTTGACAGCACAAATCTCAGCAATTCCTTGGTGGTGGTTTTTCCAACTGATCCAGTGACCGCAATTATCCTTGCCCGGGATTCTTTTCGTCTGTAACGGGCCATGTCTTCAAGGGCCTGTTGAACTGAATTGACAATTAATAATGGTTTCGTACCTGAATAATTTTTGGGAATCCTGGATACGAGTGCCGCTGAAGCGCCTGCTTCAAATGCATTTTCAACAAAATCGTGCCCATCTCTAATATCCGAAAGGGCAACGAAAAGATCTCCTTTGGTTAATGTTCTGGAGTCTATGGACATCCCTTCTGCAACCCAGGTTGAAGTGGAGTTGCCGCCTGTTGCCGAAATTGCCTCTGCCGAAGTCCAAATCATCCCGGATTTTTCCCATCACTAACGCGTGCTGCAATACTTGCCTGTTCTGAATCAGAGAAGGGTATCTCTGTTGTACCAATTATTTGGATTTGTTCATGTCCCTTCCCTGCAATGAGCAGAGCTTCACCCGTATCCAAATCATGAACCGCCTGCATAATCGCTAAGGACCGATCACCAATTTCCAGAGCCTGTGGACAGCCCTTTAATATTTCCTTGCGGATCTGAGCAGGATTTTCTGTTCTTGGATTGTCGTCAGTCACATAAACCATATCTGCGTTACTTTTCGCAGCAGTACCCATCATCATCCTTTTACCCTTGTCCCGGTCCCCACCTGCCCCGAAAACCACCCGGATCTTACCCATGAAATGATGTTTCAATGATTTCAGGGCCAGTTCCAGAGCATCAGGTGTATGAGAATAATCAACAAAGACGATTCCACCATTGGCCTTCTTAGCTACATTCTCCATTCTACCAGGTACAGGTATCAATTTTTCAAGCACATTGAACACCTCATCCGGTTTTGTACCCGAACCTATGATCAAACCAGCCGCAGTCAGGGCATTTAGTGCTTGAAATTCACCGATAAGAGGGAAATGGGTTTCATACTTCCGACCCTGCCATTCAAACAGAATCTCCTGACCTGTCTTCATGTACCTTTGTTGGATGAGTTTCAGATCAGACGGTCCCTGACCAACGGTTATTGTCCTTATCTTTTTCTTCTCTGTAATTGAATGGAGTTGCTTGCCCCAATCACTGTCGATACAAATTACTGCACATCCATCGGGTTCAAGATTGCGTTTAAAGAGACTTGCCTTTGAGGCAAAATAATCCTCCATCGAGGAATGGTAATCAAGATGTTCCCTGGTCAGATTGGTGAAGGCTGCAGCTTTGAATTCTAGACCATCTAATCTCCTTTGCCGGAGTCCATGTGAAGAAGCTTCAAGGGATGCATGTTTAATATTTTCTCTTGATATCCTGCTAAGGTGAAGATGAAGCGTTATTGGATCGGGTGTGGTATGCTTGATAGCTGCTGAATAAGCTCCCTCAATACCTATCGTTCCAATATTGACAGCCGGATGACCCAATTCTTCCCAGATTTGGCGGCACATGGAAGCAACCGATGTTTTTCCATTGGTACCAGTTACGGCTACTAGATTTTCAGGTATATTGCCGAAGAATTTGGCAGAGACTTTTGCCAACCTGCTTCTTGGGTCAGGATCAACAAATAAATTATCCAACCCTTCTACTCCCTTGGATTGGGCTATTCTCTTCCCCTCGGTATCGGTAAGAACGGCTAAGGCACCTCTAGCAAGAGCCTGTGGTATATAGTTTGCACCATGAGTATTGGTACCTGCCAAAGCTGCAAAGAGATAACCTTCCCTGACCTTGCCACTTTCCACCGCCAAACCTTTAATTTGAAGATTGCTTCCCCCGGAAAAACCAAAATCCTCCATAGAGAATTCCATTCTCTTTTTTTTTGTGCAGGAGGTATTCATCATTTTGAAGCCAATGTAATTGCCTCAGGTAATTGATTTTCGGGGATTACGCCCAGAACCGGTCCCAATCT
>VYFX01000041.1 GCA_009842205.1 Paracoccaceae bacterium
AACCTCGTAATACCCCTGTTAATGGGGATAAAAAATTTAAGCGGGAATTACTGTATTTGATTTAATAAAATCTATTAACGATTTATCAACGGAAAGGCTAAAAGAAGTTTGCACATTTCTTGAATCAGAAGTTA
Source organism: Paracoccaceae bacterium (assembly GCA_009842205.1). Lineage (GTDB taxonomy): Bacteria > Pseudomonadota > Alphaproteobacteria > Rhodobacterales > Rhodobacteraceae > MPNP01. The sequence goes on from VYFX01000041.1 coordinate 135, forward strand.
AATTTCAAGTAGATCAAACATTATCAAATGAAATTCAAACTTTTTTGTTATTGATAAGTCATTTAAGTAATATAAACCATCCTTCATCGGGGGAGGGTTTCATAGAAGCTCCTGATGGCAAGATCAACGAACGCTTTTCAGAACATTCAGAATTTCTTAAATCGGAATACCAAGATTTATATATTCAGTATGGTAACGTTCTTAAGGATATTGAGGAACTATCCGAAATTGGCACTGTTAAAATTAAGCGTTTGGGTCTATATTTAAAAACGTACAGTGATAAAATATTGTCAGAGTCAAATGGAGATGCCAAAATAGCATTAGACAAATTAGTAGATAATTTTAGTGATGTTTTATCAAACAATGGTAAAAATTATGATAAAATTGCGATAAGATTTTTTATTGTTAATCAACTTATTAAGTGCAATGTTTTTCCTAACAGGGTTTTGAAATGAGTAATATCTTTTCTAAAGACGAGGACATACTTTCATCTCCCGCCATAGTCGGCTACCAAGTACTTTCTTATGCTAAGAAAAAGAAAGTAAAAAAAATTAGTATTTTTGATGTTGCCGACCATTTTAAAAAAGAAAAGTGGTTTAGCACCAAGAACCTATATTTTGCTATGATTTTCTTATTTGCGATGAATTTGATCGAATTTGATAAATCTTATATTAATTTGGTTCAAGTAATTGAAGATTAAGCGTTTATACACCTCACCCGAACTTATTGATCCTATTGAGTTTTCCAGCGGATTGAATGTAATTCTTGGTGAAGGAAATGAAACTTCTGCCAAAGAAAATAGTGTTGGAAAATCATTAAGTATAGAATTTTTAAACTATGCGCTTTTAAAGAAAAAAGCTGATAGTAGAGTCAGACTTATTCCAGAAGATACATTCCCACCAGATACAAAAATCTGTCTAGATTTTGAAATAAATGGAAAAAACTACTCTATTTTCCGTTCTATAAAAGAATCAGAGAAGCCAGAAATTAAAGAGAATGGAGTTACAACCAAATTTGAGAAAATCAAAGATGCCACACAATTCTTAACAGAAAAATTATTTCAGAATACAAATAATATTCATCCTTCATTTCGGTCGATGCTGGGGCCACTTATCAGGGATGAAAAATCAGAATTTAAATCTATCGTAAGGTGCTACGACACAAATTTACGAATTCCAGAAGATTATTCACCTCATTTGTATTTACTAGATATAGACATTGAACTTTATGCAAAAATCAAGAGTTTAATCAAAGAAATTGATGATACCGCAAAAGATATAAATAGAATAAAAGAAAATGTACGCTTGATTAGACAGAAAGAAATAGATGATGCGAGGTCTGACCTAAATAAATTAGACTACGAAGTTCAATTAATTGAAACAAATATTGACCAACTGGAAAATGTATCAGGATATGAAATAGTAAAAGACGATATCATCTCCTTAGAAAGTGAGATTGATTCTTACCGTACAAAAAAAAGTTATTAGAAACTAAAGTAGCGCGCTTAAAAACAGTTTCTCAGAAGGTTGATTTACCAATAGAAGAAATATCAGAGTTCTATGAACAGATAAAAACAGGATTAGGCAATTACATAGAAAGAAACCTTAATGAGGTTATTAGTTTCAAAGAAAAAATCGATGATTTTCAGAATAAACTCATAACTGAAAGACGATTGGAACTAGAAAAAGAGATTAAAGAATTCAATAAAATTCTGTCAGAAAAGGATAAGAAATTATCCGAATGTTTTAAAGTTCTAGACCAAAAAGGTAAGTTAAAAAATCTTAAACAGACTTATATAGCTTTCAAAGAAAAATCTGACCAGTTTTATGAATTAAGAGGCTATGTTGATAGGTATGACCACTTAGAGTCCTACAAACAAGAAAAGAAAACAGAAAAAGAGACAGAACTACTTAAATTTCAATCAAAAATTTCTGAACATAAAGATATTATAACTGACTTTGAAAAAGATACACTGGATATACATGAATTTATACAAGGCAACCGATCCGCTTCATTCCAATTGAAATCAGTAAATAATAAGTCTGTAGTAGAAATAGTAATGCGAATTGATAGTGACGGTGGGCATAGTATTAATAGAGAAAAAGTATTTATTTATGATATCGCCCTCTTGCTTAACAAATACACAAAACAAAGACATCCCGGCTTTTTGGTTCATGACAATATTTTTGATGTTGATCAGGATACACTAAATAAAAATATTAAATATTTACTTGGAAAAGCAAATCTTGAGGACCAACAATATATTCTAACTATAAATTCTGACCGCTTGGAAGAAAATATGAAAGAGGATCTAGAACATTATACCAAAGCTAGTTTTACCCGTAATAATAGATTCTTAAAACAAAGTTACCAAGAAAAGTTAAAATAAAATTCAAATATTAATTGGCATAAGTGAACCTAAATTCCATATGATTTTCTGAAACTCAATTCTTTACAAAAGTAGTTTCTTAACAATGCCTTTTTCTTCCCAATCAATAAATGTTAGCCAAAATCGGTGCCACACTTTGGTAATTCAGTATATGGAGTAGTTTTGGATAGGTCGATCCATGCTACTGAAGCCTGAAATTGATTTATGAGGGACAAGTTCCAGAATAAATCACTTGGACCCCAATAGATTATAGGGTTAAAGATGTTGTCCCGGCCGTCCACAACAATGCTTGAATTTCTTCCCGGACCCGCAATAACAGGGTTTGTTCCTTCCCGGTTTCTGATAAGGCGTATTCCTTGGCTTTTTGGAATCCATGCCTGATCCGGACTGTTGTCGGTCTGAATTTGCGACTGGTGTCTTGCCATTGCCGGTAGTTGCTTCCCGAGGTTTGCCCGGTTCCGAAATAACAGGCCTGGTAAATGAAACTAGGCGGGTAACCGAATTGTTGATATTGGAAAGCAGGGATTGAAACAACCCGAAACCTTCCCGTTTGAATTCATTCAGTGGGTCTTTTTGGGCGTAACCGCGGAATCCGATTACGGAACGTAAATGTTCTAGGGCAACCAGATGTTCCCGCCAATGGTGGTCCATGGCCTGTAGAAGTATCTGCTTTTGCATGATGCCCATTATTTCCGGGCTAAATTCCGCCTTTCTTTTTTCATAATACTCGGTAGAGGCATCATATATTCTTTCCCGTACTGTCTCTTCGTCAACACCATCTTCCTCAGCCCATGATTCCATGGGAAGATCAACTCCTGTATTCTTGTGTACAGCTTCCCTCAATTCTTTCATTTCCCATTGATCGGGATATGACTTTGGAGGTATATACTGATCAACAAAGGTATCGACGACCTCTAGCCGCATTTCTTCAATTATGTCGGAAACATCCTCACTTTCGAGCACTTCCATACGCTGGGAAAAAATGGCTTTTCGCTGATCATTCATGACATCATCGTATTTCAAAAGCTGTTTTCTGATGTCGAAGTTTCTCCCTTCAACCTTGCGTTGGGCCTTTTCCAGAGATTTATTGACCCATGGATGAACGATGGCCTCGTTTTCTTCCATCCCGATGGTATTAAGTACCTTGTCCAGCCGTTCCGAACCGAATATTCGCATCAAGTCATCTTCCAGGGAAAGGAAAAATGATGAATTGCCAGGATCACCCTGTCTTCCAGAACGCCCTCTGAGCTGATTATCAATCCGCCGAGATTCATGGCGTTCCGTAGCCAGTACGAACAATCCACCAGCCTTGATCACGGTTTGCTTGTCTTCGGCAACTTCCTGCTCGATTTGGGCTCTGATCTCGGCAGGATCCTGTTCGGCATTTTCTTCAAGTTTTTCCAAAACCTTCATTTCAACGTTACCGCCCAGTTGTATGTCCGTACCTCTACCCGCCATGTTGGTGGCGATGGTAATGGCTCCGGGAATTCCTGCTTCGGCAATAATCTTGGCTTCCTGTTCATGATGACGTGCGTTGAGCACATTATGCTTCAATCGGTTTTTGGTTAGAATCTTTGAAAGGGTTTCGGATTTATCGATTGATGTGGTTCCGACCAAAATGGGTTGTTTCCTATCATGGGCTTCCTTGATGGCCTTGAGTATGGCATGGTGTTTTTCCTTTGAAGTACGGTAAACACGATCATCTTCATCAATTCTGGCCACAGGTTCATTGGTTGGTATTTCGACCACACCGAGACCATAGATTTCCCCAAACTCTTCAGCCTCCGTCAAAGCCGTACCCGTCATTCCGGAAAGTTTGGAATACAAACGGAAATAATTTTGAAATGTAACGGACGCCAGGGTAACGTTCTCGGACTGAATGGGAACCCTTTCCTTGGCTTCGATGGCCTGATGCAGGCCCTCGCTCAACCTTCTGCCAGTCATCATTCTTCCGGTAAATTCGTCAATCAGGACAACCTGCCCATTTCTTACAATATAGTCCTTGTCCTTGAAGTAGGCCTTATTGGCTCTCAGTCCCTGGGTTACATGGTGAACTATGGTAACTGATTCGGCATCATAAAGTGATTGGTTTTCTGGCAGGAGTTCTCTTTCCTTGAGAAGTATCTCAAGATGATCGTTGCCTTCATCCGTGAGGGTGACGTTTCTTGTTTTTTCATCCAGCTCATAGTCCTCGGGCTCCACCAAGGGGATAACATTCTGAATTGAATTGTATAGTTCGGAGCGGTCGCCAGCCGGACCTGAAATAACCAGAGGAGTTCTGGCTTCATCGATCAGGATGGAATCAACCTCGTCAATGATGGCAAAATGATGCCCCCTTTGCACCATGGTTTCAAGAGTGGGAACCATGTTGTCGCGAAGATAATCAAAACCAAATTCATTATTTGTTCCATAGGTTATGTCAGCACTGTAGGCCTTGCGTTTGCCACTCTTGTCCAGATCAGGCGTAATTACATCCACGGTCATGCCCAACATGGAATAGACTTTTCCCATCCATTCAGAGTCTCTTCGTGCCAGGTAATCGTTTACGGTAACGATATGGACATTCTCACCCGTAAGACTGTTCAAATAGGCTGGCAGGGTTGCAACAAGGGTTTTACCCTCACCGGTTTTCATTTCCGAAATATTCCCCTTGTGAAGGAAAATTCCTCCGACCATCTGGACATCGAAAATGCGCAAGCCAAGTGCCCTCTTGCCTACTTCTCTTGTCAGGGCAAAGGTTTCAGGGAGCAAATCATCCAGAGATTCACCGTTTCCGGCCCTTGTTTTGAATTCCTGGGTCTTTTGGATGATTTCCGATTCGGAAAGCTTTTCATATTGACTTTCCAAACCATTGATCTCGACAACAAATGGCTGGACGGATTTCAGCAATCTGTCATTGGCAGATCCAAAAAGCTTTTTCGTAAGGTTTCCGACACCCAACATTTACGTATTACTCCAGCTGATTACCTTTGAGGAAATACATGGATTTCTAGAATTTTGCAGGAAAACTTACCAAACTAAAAGTACTTGATATAATCCCGCTAATGGAAGTTAGTATTATTCCGGTAAGGATTCAACTTTAGAGCAAATTTGGAGATACTTTCAATCCGGTTTTTGGTGTATAAAAACCAAAGCAAAGAGATTTGATTTTTGTGAAATTATCTAGAAGTTTACAACAATCGAAACAAAAGACCGATTTTTTGATTATGCTTGCTGTGAAGATTGAATATTTTAATTCAGGAGGAAAAAGGAAATCATGTTGAAACGAAAAATTTTACGATGGCTGGTGGTCGTCATGGCTCTGCCATTGATGTTTACCGGCACTGTTGTGATGGCAGAGGCAACAAAGGTGACCATCGTTCATTTTAATGATATGGACAGAATGGGTGCCAAGGGCGGCCGGGGTGGTGTCGCCAAATTGGCGACCATTATTTCAGAACAAAGGATGGCCAACGAAAATGTGTTGGTCACATTTGGAGGTGATACGATCTCACCTTCATTGATGTCCGGGTTGGATCAGGGTGCCCACATGATAGAACTATTGAACCAGCTTGATCTAACAGCCATGGTATTGGGCAATCATGAATTCGATTTTGGTCCCGAGATTGCCAAGGTAAGGATTTCAGAGGCGAATTTCCCTGTTCTCGGTACCAATACCGTTGATCCTGAGGGCAATATAATTGATGGCGCCTTGGATTCCATCATGGTTGAAGCGGGAGATTTCAAGATTGGTATTTTCGGTTTGACAACCGTCGGAACCCTTGAGAAATCAAGCCCGGGAGAGTATACCTTTCTGGATCCATTGGCTGTGGCTGAAGAACAAGCTGGAATACTCAGGGAAGCAGGAGCCGATTTGGTTATAGCGTTGACCCATACCGACACGGTCGAGGATAAGGTTATTCTTGAGAGCGAGGTGGTTGATCTTTTGCTGAGTGGTGATGACCATACCCAAATCGCAGATTTTTCGAATGACACCCTTTTTGTCGAGTCAGGAGGGCAAGCTGAACGTGTTACGGTTATTGATGTCTACCTTGATCGAGAAGAGGATGATGATGGCATGAAAACGGTTTGGAATGCCGATTACAGGATTCTGGACAGTATCAGATACGAAGGAGATCCTGAAGTGGCTTCGGTTGTTGCCGTTTATGAAGGCCAATTGGATGAACAACTCAATGTGGAATTGGGTGTAACCGAAACCCCACTTGATACCAGAAGGGAAACAATCAGGGGCAAGGAAGCTGCTTTTGGCAATATGGTTGCCGATGCCATCAGGGAAGCAACCGGTGCAGACATCAGTTTTGCAAATGGTGGTGGAATCAGGGGTGACAGAACCTATGATGCCGGAAGTGTCTTGACCCGTAGGGATATACAGAGTGAATTGCCTTTTGGCAACAAAACAGTAGTCATGGAAGTTTCCGGTCAGGTAATCATTGATGCCTTGGAGAATGGATTCAGCAGAATCGAGGATGGATCTGGCAGATTTCCCCAAATATCAGGTATCAATGTCGTTGTAAATCCGAATGCTGAACCTGGAAGCAGGGTTGTTGAGGTTACCCGAGATGGCGCACCTCTAGACCCTGAAGGAACATTCGTTTTTGCCGTAAACAATTACCTTGCCGGTGGCGGAGATGGCTATGGCATGTTTGCTGATCAAAAGCGTATCATAAATGAATATGCCAGTGTACTGGATGCTGTCCAGGTGTTCAATTACATTTCATCCAGGGGTACGGTAGCACCTGAGGTTGAAGGTCGCATAGTATATCAGGAATAATTCAAAACATATGCCTGGGGCCCTTGGAAGGCCTCTGGCTTTTTAATCATTCTGGCAAAACGAGTTGGTTTGCAATTTTAATTACAAGCAACGAGATTCGTCGGAAATTTTAATTCTGGCATGGCTAAGCAGGCTAAATCGGAAAATTACCAATTTGGTGTATTTGACCATAATGGTATCTTGCGTGGCAAGTGGATTCCGGAAGGCAAACTTGAGAACGCCCTGACCAAGGGAATAAGAATGCCCGGATCAATTCTGGCTTGTGATATTTGGGGCCAGGACAGGGTAAGCAATGAATATGTTCGAAAAGGTGGTGACTCCGACCTGATCTGCATGCCTACGGGAAGACAAATGCTTCCCTTGCCTTGGCTGAATAACAACTCCCATTTGATTCATGGCTGGATGCTGAATGAGGATGGTTCGGTTTTTCCGGGAGACCCGCGGGGAGAACTGTTCACCATGGTACAAAGGTTCCATAGCCATGATTTGTTTCCGGTCGTTGCATTCGAATTGGAGTTTTATTTGATCGACAAGGATTCAACCAAACCCCAGCCAATCTTTCTGGAGAGTCAAAACAGGCAACTGAACAGGGATTCCATCCTGTCACTCGATGAGTTGGATGATCTTGGTGATTTTTTCAGGGAAATTGAAAATGCTGCCCTGAAGCAGGGAATAAGCACTGGAGGGATTTCTTCCGAGAATGGACCCTCGCAATATGAAATCAATCTTGAACATACAAATGATCCGCTGAAGGCAGCCGATGATGCACTCCTGATGAAAAGAATAATAAAGGGAGTTGCTGCCAAACACGGTTTCAAGGCAACATTTATGGCCAAACCCTATGGTGAAAGTGCCGGAAGCAGTATGCATGTCCATATCAGTATACTGGACAAACACGGTCAAAATATCTTTGATGATGAAGCCACAGATGGTCAGAAGCAACTGAAACATGCCATCGGAGGTCTACTGGAACAATTTGACGATTGCTTCCTGTTGTTTGCTCCACATTTAAATTCGTACCGGAGATTCCTTCCAGGTTTATTGGCACCGATTAACGCCAGTTGGGGCCAGGAAAACAGAACAACTGCCATTCGCATACCCGGAGGGCCATCGGGTTCCAGAAGAATCGAGCATCGCTTGGCGGGTTCGGATACCAATCCCTATCTTGTACTTGCGGTTATACTGGGAGGGATATTTAACGGTTTGGAACATAAAACTGATCCCGGAGATCCGGTCAGCGGGTTCACTGCCAAACGTTCCTTGAATACGGTACCGCCAAATTGGGGAGCTGCCATAGCCAGATTTTTTCGCAGCAAGAAAATGGCACAAATTTTCTCGGATCAGTTTATCGACATGTTCATAACCACCAAAACCTATGAATTTGAGGAACTTGCCAAAACGGTTTCTACTGCCGAAATTGAAGCATATCTGGATGCTTGCTGATGTCTTGGGAAATCCCGCCCTATCATTCCGATAGTTCCTATCCAGAAAGCTATTACGCCAACAGCGTTTCGAATTCTCGAAAATCCAAAACCCTGAAGGGTTCCCTTGAGACCGATGTTTGTATTATTGGAGCTGGCTTTACTGGATTGTCCACTGCAATATTCCTTACTGAGAGGGGATTCAGGGTCATTGTTCTGGAAGGGGCAAAAGTAGGATGGGGAGCTTCGGGCAGAAACGGCGGTCAGGCGATAAACGGATTCTCTGGCAGTATAGACAGTATCAGGAATTTGCTGGGTGATGGATCGGCTCAATTGGCCCATGAGATGTTTGAGGAAGGGGTTCGTCTGATTGAATACCTCATGGAAAACTATGCCATAGAATGTGATTTCAAACATGGCAATCTTGCCCTTGCCATAACCGCAAGACAGGCCCGAAGACTGGAGAGAGAGGTTAATGCCAGGCAGCAAAACAATCAAGGAGATTTCGAGTATCTGGATCACGACAGCCTAGCAGGATATGTCGGTTCCCAACTATATTGTGGCGGTTATATCGACAGAAAAAGTGGCCATCTCCATCCCTTGAAGCTGGTACTCAGTGAAGCCGGGGTGTTGGAACAACTGGGAGGGGAAATTTTTGAAAACACCCCTGCCATTGCCATAAACGAATTGCCCAGCAAGGTTGAAATAAAAACGCCAGAAGGAAGAATACTCTGTTCTAAACTGGTTCTGGGATGTAATGGTTACCTGAATTTGAAGGGACACCGTGTATCCAGGCAAATTTTACCTGTTTTTTCCGAAATCGTGGCTACGGAACCCTTGTCGGATGAACTTGCAATGGAAGTCATGCCGTCTGATTCCTCAGCATTTGATGTGAGGTTTCTCCCGGATTATTACAGGTTGTCAACCGACAAGAGAATGTTATTCGGAAGTTCCACGGATTATGGTCGCCCAAGTAAATACCAAACGGGTTCTCGGTCACTAGCTAGAATGCACAAGGTGTTTCCCGTATTGGAAAATGCAGGTATAGATTTTGCGTGGCGGGGGAAGTTTGCAGTAACCTTAAACCGCCTGCCCCAATTGGGAACAATCGGACCCAGAATATATTATGGCCATGGCTATTGTGGGCATGGTGTCAATTGCTCTCATTTGTTCGGGAAATTGATCTCTGAGGCAATCGAAGGCAATACCGAACGATTTGACATTTTTGCCAAAATGCCCCAGAGAAAGTTCCCGGGAGGGAGGCATCTTCGTATCCCCCTAACGATGGTAGGTGCACATTTTTACCAAGCAAGGGATTGGCTGGGTTTCTAGGAGACATATGAAATTGCCACTTATCAAAAAAATTGAAATTATTGACCTGATATGATAACAAATGGTAAATACACTTTATGCCCATAACGATGGGGAAATAAGGTACTTCAAGATGGGTTCTCTTGGGTGATATTGCTTATTTCCCCATAATTTTGTAGGTCACCAAGTCAACAGAAAATGCACTGGTAACGGAGTACACGGAAAAGTGAACTTTCATAATTCAAGCAAAACGCTCTCACTAATATTTTCACCTATTTTTGTTTTCACAATTGCATTTTTTGCCTTGCTTGCCCAAGAAGCACAAAGTGATTACGAGAAGGGACAAGAAGCTTGGGAAGCATATCGTTTCAATGAAGCGGTTTTGGAATGGCAGCAATCCGCCAACCAGGGTGATGGCATGTCAATGTTGGCTCTAGGAAGGGCTTACGCCCAAGGTTTAGGTGTATTGCGAAATAAAACAGAAGCCCACAAATGGTTCAATCTTGCAGCAAGTCGTGGTGTCTTTGAAGCCTTGGAGGAACGGGAGAAGCTTGAGGAAACCATGACCGGCCCCGAACTTGCCGAAGCAAATGAACTTGCCAGACAATGGCAACCGGAACAAGCGAATACAAATACACCTTCATCGTCCGGTTTGATAACATCAAGAGAGCTCGTACGTGAAGCCCAATCTCTTCTATTGCAACTCGGATATAACCCTGGTGTGGCAGATGGTTTGTGGGGACCTAAAACCGGGGCGGCCTACCGATTATTTCTTGAAGATCGCAAACTGCCGATTGTGGATGTGCTTACAGAATCCAATTTGTCCGAAATGCGAAATGCAGCCCGAACGTTGCCGGTTTCGACTCAAAAAGGCTCCACCATGACAGTGCTTGAGATCTACCAGGCAGCTTCAAACGGCAGGTCTGAAATGATAGACAATGCCTTGAGGGAGAGGACTGATATCAATCAACAAGACAGTCGGGGATGGAGTGCATTGTTTTATGCAGCCGATCTTGGAGATGTTCAGGCCACCCGGCTGTTAGTTGAAAAGGGGGCAGATCCGAGTATTCAAGCACCAGATGGTAATACGGCAATATCGATCGCTCGAAACCGGGGTCATCACAATATTGTCGATATTCTTTCTGCAACCCAAACTGCTAGACAGCCAGATACGGTTCCTGCTGAAGATGTATTTATTCAATTACTGTCAATTCTGGTCGGTGAGGACTTGGTTTCAACAAACCAAGATGAGGAAAACCAATTCTATGTTCTGCTAAATCGCAAGCCGTCCATCAATGAAGTTGATGAGAACGGTTGGACAGACCTGCATTGGGCAGCAGCTATGGACTTGCCGGGTATCGCTTTGAGTTTGGTGAATGCAGGGGGAAATGTTGATGAAACAACAAAGACCGATGAAAAGTTATTCACCAAAACATTAAGGGCACGCTTGAATAGGGCAGATACAGGTTTTTCATGGAATGTATGGAGAAGGTATGGAGACACGCCACTACACATTGCCGCACTTACGAACTCACCGAAGACAGCTGATGTTCTTATTGACGATGGGGCCTTTGTGAATGTAGAAAATACTCAGGGCGAAACGCCGCTTCATTACGCTATTTGGGGAAAATCAATAGAAATCTCGCGAATTCTCATTTCAAATGGTGCTTATGTAAATCTGCGCAATTCTTTTGGTACGACACCCCTTCAATATGCCGCACATCAGAATTTACCAGATATCATCAAACTACTAGTTTCACATAGAGCCCGAATCAACGCTCGAAATCAAAATGGGTTAACTGCCTTGCACTTCGCTGTAAGTACGGAGTCATTAGATGCAGCAAAGGCCTTGGTGGAATTGGGAGCAGATATCTACATACAGAATCGAAGAGGATTGTCTCCGGTTGATCTGGCAAGAATTTCCAATAACAATGAGATGCTGGAAATTCTTGGTGTCAATTAGATAAGATTTTGGAAAATCAGTACAAAATCCCGTTTCAAAACAAAGTACATTAAAAATGAACTGCATTTTTAGTAAACTTACTGGACTGATTTCAAAATAACATTTGGTAGTTTCACCAGCCTGATGAGAATTGAAGAAAATTCACTCAATCAGGTTTTATTATTTCCAGAACATTAAAAATCGTCCTTTTTGCTTCAATGGGGCTGGTTGTCTTTACCCAGGAGGCACTCCCACAGAATACGTTCATTGAGAATGGTATTTCTCAATTCGGTGATTATTTCGGCACTCCATACGGTGATACCTACAGCTCGATGCTGTTGAACCAGTTGTTTGGTCCCATTTTCCCAACACCGGGCAATGAAAGAACAGCGACTCTCTTTTCAAGATTGATCGGTGTTATCAATCTTGCAGTGATTGGCGTAGCAGGCATGATCTTGTTCTACAATATTGTAGTTGCTCTGCTCCAGACAGCCCATGAGGGAATTATATTCGGGGGAAGGTTTTCTTCCCTATGGGTTCCGATTCGAATCCTCCTTGCAATTGTATTATTGCTGCCTGTACCGGGTTTGGGAGGATACAATCTGATACAATCCTCCGTTGCCTGGTTGGTCAAAGGGTCAACGGTCATGGCCTCGGAATTGTGGAAATTTGGTGCAGAGGAACTGATTTCCGGTGACATCCCCATGGTCGTTTTAGGTTCCAGGCTGGATCCCGAAGTATTCAAAACGATTTACCGAAACCAGCTGTGTGCCAAATTAGCCAATTACCAGCTTGAAGCAGCTGGCAGCCCCACAAAAATCGAATTCCAGGAAAATGTCTATGAAAATCACACAGTCTACATCTCTTACCTGGATGACAGGGATGAAGGTATCTGTGGTTCATATTCCCTACCAGAGGTCCCCTCGTATATTACACGCCTAGACCCGGTTTATGCTCAGTCCATAACACATGAATTCAATCAACTTCACCAAGAGGTGCTCAATTCGTTAATTCAACAAATCAACCTGATCATCAATCGACAATGGAGTGCTTTTGTTGATGAATCTGAGAAACCTCCAGAGATTACGACAGACATTCAAAGAATATTCACTGATATAAATCTTCGCTTGGCAAACGGTAACGACAATATCAGAGAACTCGTAACGGGCAATGGGTTGCAGGAAGGATCAGCACGCAAGATAATCCAGGACTATATTGGCGGGTCAAATTGTAATACCCCAAATTCTCTTGAAGGTGGTTATGCACAATGTTCAGGCGAGGGATGGTTGGGTGCAGGAAACTGGTATATGACCATCACCAGATTGAATACCGAGTTGACCGGATTGCTCAAGGCTTCATTGGGAGCAAGCAAATCCACTTATATCAACAATGAAGCGAATACCCTGAACCGTTCGATTGTTCAGGAAACAGATGACATAGGCTTTTTCGGCCGATTGTTTGGAACAGTGGATGAGAGCAAATACCTTCACTTGGCTGAAACCGGCAGAATCTGGAATATCCTGAATACCAACATGGAGAGGGCAACAATTAGTCTTGCAACTTCCGGCTTTTTGATACCTGATTCGATCCTTGGTATAACCACTAACGGTGAAGGGGGATTGCTGGGTAAAATCTGGAAGGTTGGATTTGCCGGGGGTATAGAATCCATGATAGCCAATTTGTCACCTTCAAGATGGAGTGATGATCCGATAATTGGAGTCGTGAATATCGGACACTGGTATCTTGATGCAGCTGGTGCACTGATAGTAGGAAGTTCGGTGGCATCCCTGCTTGCAAGTTCAGTTTCAACTACGGTTACATTCCTTATTGCTGGTCCTCTGGTGGCAGTTGGCATTTCCCTGTCATTCATCCTTCCCCTGCTCCCCTTCTTTTTCTGGATTGTTGGCATTGCGAGCTATTTTCTGCTTGTGGTGGAAGCGGTTGTTGCATCTTCGCTGTGGGCACTAGCCCATTTCAGAATAGATGGCGAGGGTTTGTCCGGCAATTTCGGACAAAGGGGATGGCTGATTCTCTTCGGCCTACTGTCTACCCCTCCACTCATGGTGCTTGGTTACTTCGTGGGGATGATATTGTTCAAGATCACAACAGGACTGCTTGATACCGGTTTCTACTTTGCTATGGGGGCCTTGGTCAACTCATCACCCATTGTTGGAATATTTGGCCTGATTGCCACGGGTTTTCTTCTGGTCATGGCCTACATTGCCATAATTGAACGCAGTTTTTCACTCATTGTGGAATTTCCGAAAAGGGTTTTGTCATGGATTGGAGGTGATACGGAACTTCCATCCGGGGGTGAGTATCAAAAATTCGAAGCTGGAGGAAAAGCCCTCTCATCCTCAATGGGAAGGGGTTTCGGTCAATTGGGAGGTGGCCTTTCCCGAGGCATGAAACTGATCAAATTCAGATCAAACAACCTTCCCAGCCAATAAAAGTTATCCACAACAAAATTTACAAGGCTTGAGGTCACTTACACCATTCCGGGGAACAATGAATGAAAGAGGCAACAAGTTTGCCGTAATTGCCAATGAATGGAGATAGTAATGAAACAATGGCAAAGACCCAACAGGGCGAAGTATCATCGGAACCTGGTACTTAAAGTCAAGCGATATGATTTGGATAAGAATGTTGCAGGTTGTTATCCCGGTGCAGTTGAGGGTGAGCTTATTGGTGGTCCACTTCAGGGCAAGGTGGTTTCAGTATGCTTGAGCAGAACCCATTCCAACGACAAAGTTGCGAAATTTGAGGACATTGCTAGGTCGGGTGAAAAAACTCATACACCTCCCGAGGGGTATCTGGCTTTCAGTACGGTTCGGGAACTAAACAACGAGTTCAAGGCAAACTGGGTAAACAAATTTGCCGACCCGGAATCGGAACTCAAGGTCAATGTTCCAATTCAAATTGCTCCAGTGCTTGAAATGGGAGGAGGAATAAGAAGGTTCAAATCAAATAATGCAACAATGTACAGAGCCTTTATTCTGGATACCAACAATGCCCAATCCAAAGAACAGCCTTCGGATGTACACGAGGCTGTTAAAGCTTGTTTTTCGAATGGCAATGCTGCTTTCCTGCGATTTGTTGTACCGAACGAACCGAGAGAAACCATGGTATTATGGCGGGGATGGAGGGATGGCCAACCAGTCCCGACAGAAGAAGCTTCCTTCAATGCTCTTGCCGATCCCATCCTTTCAAAAATTGAACTCGTACACCAACGGGGAGGAATAATAGATGTGGTCCCTCTGGAAACCATATTCGTCAGCCCAGGAACAGCCGAATCAATCGATAACGGAACTTTTGCCAGTATTGCAATCAGGGATTACTGCACTGGAGGCATTGGTTACAGAATTGAAGCAGCCTTGAAACAATCAAAAAATGTCAGAACCAGTGAACTGGAAAAGCATTTTCTTGCCGGGTTGGATAAAAATGCCAAGGGTGCTTTTGCCGAATATGGATGGACAGGTATTTGGACTTCCGATATTGAAAAATTTTTCCAGGGCTTGGAAATTGAACCGCCAAAAGTACCAACATATGGCTATTCTCTATCAACCGCAGTGATCAAAACTTACAGATCTGAAAATGGACAGGAAAGTCGGTTTGTGACCAAAACCAGATCTATGGGACCAACCGTATCAAGGGATTTTGTACCTACACCGTCTGATCAGGAGGCTATCCAGAGATACTTTACAGGCTTTCGTGATCTTGTGTCTCAAACCCTCACTGCTATTGAAAAAAACAAATCACTGGTGCGTGAGGCCAGACCAATGGAAGAGAGAAATGACAACTCCTTGACGAAGGTGATTGACAACACCCCAAAAATTGAAAATAGTGGACCTGTACCCGAGTAATAAACCCTGTGTTTTTCCAATTACTTAGTCAACCTTGCAGGTCGTTTATTTGACCTACATCCTGGTAAATCAAAATGCTTTACCAGACTCAAGACATGGAGTTCGATTTGCCCCAGATAACCGAAGAATCAAACAATCCAATTTCCTTGACGGAGACAGAGTGGGATAAACACCAAAATCCGCATTTGGCTTACGATCAGAATCCTGATGGATTACAATATATCGGTCAAAACTCCAAAGGTATTGATATCTTCAATGACTCTTCCGGCAACAGGTACAGCAAAATAAACAACAGGGAGGGTGTTCCCGTACTTCATTTGGAGTCAAGGGATCATCACCACACCTATTATTTGCGGGCCAAATCCATTGAAGACTCAAAAGCCCTTGCAGCAAGTATTCTACATATGGCCAAGGACCACTCGATCAGGGAAAGCGATTTCCGGAACCTGATGTCTGCTGCTCTTGAAAGGGATACCCTGGAAGAAAGCAAACCGAATGAAGCAGAATTCAATGCGGCGATCAAGGAGGAGTTGGTTGAACAACTCCTTCAGCTAGCAGTTGAAAATTCCGGGGATCGAAAGAATTATCACTCGGCAGTAAGGATGACCCAGCATCTCGGGCCTTTGATCGAACCCGATCCTGAAAGTGAAGAGGGGCTATTACCATCCATAAATTTGTTGATTTTACTCAAACGGCTAACTCGCCAAGTAAATGAGATTGATTTTCAGGGTAACGGGTGGATGGCCAAGGGGCTACCAAGGATATATACCAAAAGGAATATTCAAGCCCAGGTTTACGATCTGACCTCTTCCAGGTCGGAATTGTTTTCGGAAAGAATTGCCAACATTCTGGGCCAAAGAGAAGCAGAGGGCAGAAGTTTGTTCTTTGTTTCAACCGAGGCTTCCTCAAGGCCCGTGGACGACATTAGACACGAGCTCGGAAAGACTTATACATTTGAAATTGTTGCTGAAATCCAATCCCATGTAGCAATCGGAAATTATGGTGGAAATCCCACTACCCTTCTGATCATTGGTTCCAAAAGGGTTCATGTGGACCAAAGTGTTCCCGAGGCAGTTAAACGAACCTTCAAGGTGGATGGATTAAACGATCTGGATCGGCTATACCAGGAAGTTCTCAGATCCAAGAAAAGAATTATTGAATGGGAAGAGGAACATCAGGAGTCGGGACTTGGTACCGAGAGTCTGGAAGAAAACGACAGGCAAAGGATTTATGTTCCGCTGTCAAAAGTATCAAAGACCTATACCATGATCCCCAAGGCACTGGAGAATTCAACCACGATTGCCCTGTCTCGTGTGGCAAAGGTTTTCGAAAAGGAAGGTGGTGTTGACAGTGTCGTGGCCAAATGGCTTGGCAAGTCGGAAGAGGAACTGGCTCAAGTCCTGATTGCTGAGCAGGTTGATGCAATCGCAATGGCCGAGGTAGCACGTAGAAGAAACAGGGGATTTTTGCTGGCCGACCAGACTGGTATAGGCAAGGGCAGAAGCCTGGCAGCAATATCTGCCAAAGCCATCAGGGAAGGCAAGAAGGTAATATATTTTACGGAAAATACCGAAATCAATATCCCTGATGTCTGGCGGGATTTCAGAAGTATAAATGTTCTGGACCAATTGAAACCGATCATTCTGGCGGTGAAGACCGTTACCCTATCCCGCAATGACAGTGTCATGAAAGGGCAAGGAACAAAAGGTATCGGCCAATTTGAAAATATACGGACCCTCCCGGCCAAACTGAGAAAGGAACTTTACCTCTCCGAACAATGGCCTGCGGAATGCAATCTTATCATTACCAATTATTCCCAGTTCAGGGGTGAGGATACACCTTCCAGAAAATGGGCCAAAAATGCCCTTGATAAGGACACTCTCCTCATACTGGATGAGTCCCAGAATGCGATAAGCTTGCGTTCACATACAGGTCAAGCCATCAGGGACATGATCAGGGCAGTTGGGCGTTCCAATGTCATTTTCTCGACGGCTACCCCAATGAGGAACCAATATAACGGGGATCTGTACAAGCCTCTTTTGCCCAATGTCGAGGGTTATCGACTCAACAATATCCTTAGAATCAAGTTTACGGGAGGTGAATCAGCCGAGGAAAGTTTTGCTTCAATGCTGGCCGAAGATGGTGTTTTCCTGCGTCGTGATCATGATCTATCGAACATAGATTTTCAGGTGAGGCTGCCCAAGGATGAGACGATAGTCAGATATCAGGGTATTATGGACAGGTTTTCCCCGCTGATAGAACAGGTGCTCGATTGTTCACTGAGGGTAAGTGCCTTGGTGGGCCAGGCCAAGGGAAATCATTATACCTGGTTGTTAAACAATGGTTTTGACAGGGCTACCGCTCAAACAGAGTCTGAAACTTCAAACCAGTACGGCATGTCTCCGGGAAGCCATCTGGCACGACTTTCCAGACTGATGATAAATGCCATCAAGATTGACCAGGTTGTGTCCGAGGTGATCAATGAAATCAATGAAGGCCGCAAGCCCCTGATATCCTTTCATTCAACCGGTGAGGTCCTTTTTAACGAATTGGTTGCTGCAGGCAATGAAATCCTGCAATCAAAGGAGTTGAATTTAACCTTGGCTGACCAGATCAGGCGAGTTACCGACAGCATTTACAAAATTACCATTGCCAACGAGGAGGTAGATGCCCGGGACCAATATGAGGATATAAAGCAACTGTCCCAAGAAATCGATGAAAAAATTGATTTGATCGATCATGATTTACCGGTTTCACCAATTGATTCCCTGATAGACAAACTAGCCGAGAAGGGGATCAAGGTGGGGGAGATTTCGGGGCGTAATCTGGCCTACCGAGACAATAAAGTCATCAGGAAACCGAATACGGGTCGTCAACAAATCATTGAAAGATACAATAATGGTGAGTTGGATGTACTTATGTACAATATGGCCGGTGCTACTGGTGGTTCCTATCACTCTTCGGCTGATTTCAAGGATCAAAGACCCCGTTCGCTGATTGAAATGGAAACGCCGCTTGACATTATAAAATATGTCCAATCGCAGGGTCGAAGCAATCGTTATGGCCAGGTTCACCGCCCCCGAGTCGTATCAGTAATGACCGGTCTGGTACCGGAAATGCGGATTATGCAACAGAGGAATTGCAAACTTCGGGCAATGGGAGCCAGTGTTGACGGCAATCGATCTCATCCGTTATTGCTTGACGATATACCTGATTTCCTGAACATAATTGGTGATCAGGCAGCCAAACAGGTGATTGAAGCCAATCCCGTTTATGCCAGAAAGCTCGGTTTCAGCGGCCCGGTCAGCCCGGTCGGCGAGCAGGAAAACTATACCATAAACTTCAGCCAAAACCAGACCATCAATACAAGCAGCAGCCTCTCACAATCCTTTGCCAACAAGGTTCTATCTCGTTCCATTGTCCTGAATTCATCAGAGCAAACCGAGCTTGTTGATTTGCTACGCTATGAATTCGAAGCTATCGTCGAGGAGTTGGATAGTATCAATGCCAATCCTCTGAAACCGAAGGAACTGGACGGGTATATCGACATCAAGGCAAATGTTTTGTATTCCGGGCAGGAAATAGACCATCGCGATATAGATTCCTCAGCCTTTTTGAGACCCTTGTACATTGCCACCGGTATCCATCATTTCCACGAGGAGCCAATCAGTAGCGAGGAATTGAGTAGCCTCGTCAGCAAATCACGAATTGTTGACGGGATTGATGGATTTGCTCCATTTGGGGAACATCTGGAATCGAATCTGGCAACATATCTACAGAATTTACTCCCTCCGGGTATCAGTTTTGGTGATGCCATTGATAATCTTTACGATCAACCATATCGATTCAGACGCAAATTCGATACCCTGAAAAGACTGATCAACCTCTTGAAAAAAATCAAACCAGGGGTTGTTATTCAAATTGATGATGGACCAGCCAAGGATACGTCCCTTCGTACGGTTGTGAAACTGTTTCCTCCAAAAATACAGTTTGCCCATTTACCCCAGGCTTACAGAATCAAGATAATTTCTCCAGGAGATTCGGAACCAAGTCAGATTTTTCTTAACAGGCTGGTTGCCATGCCTGAAAATTCCATCCGCTTTCAAATGGGTCTCTATTCGGGTGAAAACCTGCGGCATCTGAAGGAGTTCAACAAACAAAGTAAAATGGAACGCAAGACACCTGTACAAATTCTGGTCGGCAATCATTTGGCTGCAATAGGTGAAGCCAATCAACACAGATTGGGCGCCCTGTCTCTCTTCAGGGACAAATATGGAGTTCTACAAAGAGGGGTTGTCATGAGCAAGGGAAATGTCGACCTGACAAAGTTACCTGTAGCCGTACCGTCTGGCCGGGTGGCAATTGCTTTGACCAATTTATTGATCGGGAACAAGTTAAAGGGTCAAAGCATCTGTTTACGGGTTAATTCTGGCAAGGAGGAAATCGTCTGCATTCGCCTTTTCAGAAGCAGGTTTGATATACATGCCCTAAGGGGTTATTTCACTTTTCCCTATGAAGAGAAACAATTTGGACCCGATGGTGAGGAAGAATTCGGTGCCGAGAGCTTTTACAGCAACCGACAGGAACTGGGGAAAATTTTCCGGGTTGAATCCAAGGGTAATTATTCTGGCAATGCCACCAACCTGTGTTTTGATTTTCCAGAACACAGAAACCTCTATCAAACCATTTTTTCAAACCTTGAGGGTCTGTCCCTGACCACTGATTGGTGGAACAGGAACACGGTCAGTGAAATTATCAAGGATTTGGAATCCAACAGGCTCAACCTGAAATACAGTTTTCTTGAGAAGCAGGAAAATCCAGCTAGGAGTTTGTTCGATTGATCCTATTTGTTTTTTGATGAGGTTCTAGTGGGTAGTAGTTACCATTGGATTGTCAACTATGCGGCAGTTTTCTGACATACTGTATAGATCTAATGTACAATGGCCTTTGGTGTGGACAATGACACCCAAAGATATCTACATTAAAGAGTAACTTGGGGAGATGCCCTTTGTGGACATGAACAGGCGCTTGAGTTTGGAGGCAGAGAGGGCATTAGAGACGAAAATGTAATATTTCGGCCCTTGCGCGCCCATATCATGGTTACCACTGACTGATCCATCAGAAAGCCGCTGCCTTGGTTCATGGGATCATAAAGAATCATGGCTTTGTTGATGCCAACAAGCGGACAGCATACTACCTTGTTGATTTGCTAGCAGAAAGAAGTGGTTACGAAATTGTAGCGAGCGATGAGGCAGTTACGGATATGTTTGTCAGCGTTGCCAATGGTGAAACGGGTTATGAAGAGCTGGCCATGTGGTTTCGGGACCGATTGCAACGACAGGAATGACAAAGATGGAATTCGAAGACGGGTTGATCCAGCCATTGTCGGATATCAGTTCTGGTTGAGCGTGCCTCTATACGGGGAGTTCCAGAGTGTATTTACCGATTCCTCATAAAGACCACAAATACAGGTATAACGAGATAGGGAGTTGCGAAAGCGACTAATTAACAGAATACCCCACCATTACAAATGTTCTGAAAGACCTACAATTTCCTGAACCAGATTAGGACTAGCCACAATAGCCTTTCCACCATTGGTGATCATATCAGGTAAATCCAGACCCATTACCTTACCTCCTGCTTCCTCAACGATTAACATTGCTGCCAGACAATCCCAGGCATTCATATGGCTTTCCAGATAACCGATATATCTACCACAAGCCACGTATGTTATACTTATAGCCCCGGAACCATTACGACAAAAGATGCCATTCCTCTTTATCAATTCGGCCAATACATCAGCGATGTTACTTTTGGCATCCTTGGTTGATGTCCCAACACCGACCAAACCATCATGCAAACCCTCTGATAAACTTGGAATATTGGGTTTTCCATTCTTATAGGACCCCTGACCCCTGCAGGCATAAAACATTTCTTCATGTACAGGGTCATATACAACACCGATTTGAGTTGCCCGGTCATCAACACATGCCAGTACCACTGCCCAGACCGAAATACCCCTTACGAAGTTAGCTGTACCGTCTATAGGATCTATTATCCAGGAATAGGGCGAGTTTTCAGGGTCCTTGTTTGGAAATTCCTCGCCGATCAATCCATCCTCAGGAAAATATTTTGACAGTCTATCCCGAATTAAAACTTCGACTTCCCTATCCGCTTCGGAAACCAGGTCCTGTACTCCTTTCTTTTCAACTTTCAGATTTTTGAGATTCCTGAATCTTGTCAAAGCCAACGCCCCGGCATCCTTGCAAATCTCCAATGCGGCATCAAGCCGCTGTTTCAATTGTTCATCCATCTATGTGTCCTGACGTTTTGAAAAGGAATACTCAAGGAAGTTCACCATCAACCCAGCGAATTTTTCACTTTCGTTTTGGGACTTGATTTGGTTCTTGCCTTTTTTCCAAAGTTTTTGATCAATCTCGTTATTATCAAGCATGTAATCTAGGAGTTGATACATGAAATCAAAGGACATTTCAGGGTGATATTGGGTAGTGAAGAAATGATCCCCGATTTTAAAGGAAGCGAAATTACAGTTAGGGTTTGAACCAAGTGGCACCGCCTCAACTGGCAGTTCAAAAACCTGTTCACAATGAGCCGAATAAAGACCCAAGGAAGCAATTTCAGTCTGGTTCCAACTCTCAAACGAATTAAAATCTGTTTCAGCTCTTCCCAGTTGCCATCCCGAACGGTTTTTATCTACTTTGCCACCCAGCGCCTTGGCAATGGCCTGATGTCCAAAGCAACATCCTACCGTTGGTATCCTATGTTCATCGAGTTCCCGTATAAATCTCAAAAGGTTATCTATCCAGATCTCGGGATCATTTACTGAAGCAGGGCTTCCGGTAATTACATAACCATCATATTGGTTATAGGTTTCGGGAAAAACATTATCCATCACCGGAATTACGTGAAAATCCCAATCGGGTCTATGCGGTGAAAGAATGGAAATGAATTTTTCACCATCATCAGGAAACCTCAATGCAAATTCTGAAGTGTCATTACTGGTTAAAAGAATTGCAATTTTCATAATTTTTCCACTACCAGAATCCTTTGTTCAAACCCTAATGACACAAGCAAGAAGCAGTTTTAATTGGAATATCAACAATCAATGATGTTCAATTTCACCCAAAGTGATGTAGGTTGTACCATACCTTCTTGCAAATTGCTCTGACCAATTGGAACTGGCGGGAACAGGTGCACCGCTTTCAATGACAAGAACACATTCATTTGCCAACCATCCCCCATTAAGTGCACTCTGTATTCCGTCTTCAATTAGGTTTTCCCGATAGGGAGGATCCAGAAAAACCAAATCATGTGAATGTCCCTTGTTGGTGGGAAGTCGGGTAGCATCTGCATGTAATACTCTTGAGTTATCGATAGCTTGGGCTTTTAAGAGATTTCTTTCGAGTAGTGAAAGATTATACTTATTCTTTTCAATAAACGTGGCAGACTTGGCTCCTCTTGACAAAGCTTCCATGCCAAGTGCACCCGTGCCAGCGAATAAATCCAAAACTGAGCTGTCCGCAATAAGATT
Source organism: Paracoccaceae bacterium (assembly GCA_009842205.1). Classification (GTDB taxonomy): domain Bacteria; phylum Pseudomonadota; class Alphaproteobacteria; order Rhodobacterales; family Rhodobacteraceae; genus MPNP01. Next base: position 23,384 of record VYFX01000041.1, read on the forward strand.
TCCCAAGGGACCATGGGTCAGAATATCGAACATGCTTTCACGAATCCTGCCCGAAGTTGGTCTTAGCGTTTTTTTGTCCTTCTGAGGATTAGGGGTTTGAAGTTTCAATCCCTTAAATTTACCTGCACTTATTCGCATGTTTCACAATGTGAGATGTTAGTAACGTGAGCCTCTCATACCATTTCCATCGAATACTTAAAAATGGAAATTCTATTCTTTAAAAATAAGTTTTTTTAATTCATCACCACTCTTCTTGACTACTTTACCATCCTCCCATACGACAGCATATTGACCTAGTTTCCACTTCCTTATCAAGGCCTTTCTGACTGCTTGGCGGAGTCCTTCTAAATGTTGGAGTGCTTCTGGGAGTAGTGAGTTTGTTTCTAAATTATTCACTTGCTAGCCTTTTCAAGAATCTTGAATAGATATTCATCCATAATATGGCGATAATTGCCGTGTTGTACAAATACGGACTTTGGTTCAATTTCATCATTCATGTAGCAAATACATTGGTCCATGAGATGGCTATATTTGTTCAAAAGCATACGAAGACTTCTAGGAAATCTTCTTTTAATATCCCTTGATGGTATGTTATGACCGCCGCAGTTGACCCTTTCCATAACCCGATTTATTGACATCTCCACACTGGGCAGTGCCAAATAGAACAAAATAATCCGCCAATTCTCAGCACGAAGCCGATCAATAAGCCTTAGATGGGAACGGCCTGACAATGTTGTTTCAATTGCAAAATCGTTTTGATCAACCACACATTTCTCGAGCTCACTTAGAAATAAGCGACTTGCTGTGAGCAATTTCCGTTCAGGGAATAAGGGTGAAATACCCGCAGCTATGAGGTCAGCGTTAATGAAATTAACATCCTCTGATAGCCGTTTCAGATAATCCAAACCCAGAGTTGTTTTTCCTGCACCGTTTGGGCCAGCTAAAATCCAGCAGGTAGGCATCAAACATCATCCATGACAGTCAAACATTATTCCATATCTGGTTTTGAGTTATCGGTCTTGACTACCGTTTACTTCTCAGAAGTTGCTTTAAATCGCTGTCAGGATTACCCAAGGTTTCAGGGTCAACGCTAATTCCCTGTTCGAGGATACGCTTGCCAACCATATACGACCTTGGATCATTTATGGCATCCACGGCAATGAGGTCATCATTCCTCATATACCAGAAGCTGATAGAATCTTCCAAATTGCCCTGTCTGGTAATTATGCTTGTATATCCAGTCCCCAAGCCGGAAATCTGAAGCTTGGCCTCGTATTGATCTGTCCAAAACCATGGTACAAATTTATAGTCCTTATCAGTCCCCATTATGTTTTCTGCCACCGTTTCGGACTGGTCGATTGCATTTTGTACGCTTTCCAGCCTGATAAATGTATCCTGCCACGGAAAGGAAGTACAATCACCTGATGCCCAGATATTCGTGTGGGAGGTTTGCCCCTTTGCATTGACCCTGATGCCATTTGAAATGTCGAGCCCTGCCTCTTTTGCCAGAGCGTCACCCGGCTGGACTCCGATACCTACAATGACAAAATCCACATCCAATTCATCGTCGTTTGACAACACGGCTTTTTGAACCCTTTCGTTACCCTCCAATTGTTTTAATCCAACACCTTCCAGCAAACTTACACCCTTGCTGATATGAAGGTTTCTGAAGTAAGCAGATGTTTCTGGTGCTACGACTCGCTGCATGATTCTTTCAGCAGCTTCCACGATGGTTACCTGCAAACCTTTGGAAATCAGGGCAGATGCGGTTTCCAAACCAATAAATCCTCCACCGACAACCAAAACCTTTCTGTTTTCTTCAAGTTCCGGTTGCAGGGCAGTGATGTCGGCAAGATCTCTGATGTAATAAAGACCTCCTAAATCACCTCCTAGTCGGGCCGGCAATTTTGTTGGATGAGAGCCGGTAGTCAATACCAGGTGATCGTATGGGATTGATTGACCGTTGGCTTTGACACAGGAGGCATTTAAATCGATTTCCTCACAACGGATACCCAGCATCAAGTCTATGTCATTTTCCGTGTAATATGATTGCTGGCGGAGGTATAGCCTGGTTTTTTCCATTTCCCCGGTCAGGTATTTCTTGGAAAGTGGAGGTCTTTGGTAGGGCAATTCAGGTTCACCACAAATCATGGTTATCTTGCCAGAATAATCCAATGCCCGTAATTTTGACACGACCGATAATCCAGCCTGGCCTCCTCCGACTACAACTACCCTTTCCATAAATCATCCCTAAATGATAATAATACGATAATAAAGTAAACTAATTATTGTATATTTTGTGACAAAGAAAAAAGAAGGAATATTATGGAAGTTTCAATCGGAAGCAGGCTACCTGAAGCAAAATTGATGCAGTTTGGCCTGAAAGGTCCTGAAGAGGTCTCGCTGAATGAATTGATCGGAGGTGAAAATGTCGTGATTTTTGCCGTACCAGGAGCATTTACACCAACCTGTTCAGTTTCACATGTTCCAAGTTTTGTAAGGAATGCATCAAAACTTTCCGACAAGGGGATAACCAAAATCATCTGCGTCTCGGTCAATGATCCCTTTGTTTTGCAAGCTTGGGAGAAGAACCTTGATATCAAGGAATCAGGCATTCTGCTTTTGGGTGACGCAGAAGGTGAATTCATCAGGGCGATAGGGATGGAATTTTCGGCCCCTGCCGTGGGACTTGTTGGTAGATCGAAAAGGTTTACGATGTATGTTGAAGATGGGGTAGTCAAACAACTCAACGTTGAATCCAACCCGGGCGTATGTGAAATCTCTGCTGCAGAAACCCTGCTGGAACAGATTTAATTCAGTTAGTCCTTGAATAATTTTCAGACACCGGTTTGGTCAGGGCTTGCCCTTAGCTTGTCAATGCGTTTGGCCAGTCGAATATCAAGGCTTGTCAGACCCTTGGCACTATGGGTGGTAAGGATCAATATGACCCTGTTATAGACATTGTGGATTTCGGGATGATGGTTTAGTTTTTCTGAAATCAAACCAACTTCCACCAGCCAACCCAATGCTTCGATGAAATTTTTGAATTTAAAGGATTTTGCTATGGAATCCTTTTCATCAATGTACGTCCAGCCCGATTGTTCCAGCTCTGCCAGCATGACCTTCCGTTCATTCCCAGTAAGTAATTCCACCATGATTCAATACTCCTTCTTGAATGGGCCAGATAGTATCAATTGTTCTATTTCCTCTACAACTAGTTTTTCTTCCTTTTTGAGAAAGTTTTCAAGGGCCTGATGAAATCCCCGATGTCCTATCCAATGCAGGGAATGGGTTTTGAAGGGTAAATATCCCCTAGCCAGCTTATGATGCCCACCAGCCCCGGCCTCGACATATTTTAAGCCATGTTGAATGGCATAATCCATGGCTTGGTAGTAACACAGTTCAAAATGAAGGAAGTCCTGATATTCCGTGCATCCCCAGTACCTGCCAAACAGCTTGTCCTGACCTATGAAATTAAGTGCACCGGCTATGGGATGCCCATCCTTTTCACACAATATGAGCAGGATATCATCGGCCATAGACTCCCCCACAATGCTGAAGAACTCCCTTGTGAGGTATGGATATCCCCATTTCCTCATACCGGTCTCTTGGTAAAACAACCAGAATGTATCCCAATGGTGTTCCTGTATTTGATCACCACTCAACAGCTTGATTTTCCCGCCAAAGGTGTGAAGATTTTTCCTTTCCCGCCGGATATTCCGTCTCTTGCGGGAAGACAACTCGTCCAGAAACTGATCAAAATCACCATACCCCGGATTGGTCCACCGATATTGATAGCCAGTTCTATGCAACAACCCATATTCCTGACCATGTTCAACCTCTTCGGATGTACAAAAATTGATATGGGCTGACGAAAAGGATTGTCCCTTGATGATACTCTTCATTGCTTGTATCAAGGCACTGAAGCCAATGGATTCATAGCCCGGTTTGACAAGAAACCTTTGGCCTGTGGCGGGAGTAAATGGTACAGCTGACAATAATTTGGGATAGTAGGATTCTCCCATGAATTCGTATTCCTGGGCCCAGGAGTAGTCAAAAATAAATTCACCCATGCTGTTGAACTTGACGTAAAGGGGCATGACAGCAATAAAATCACCTCCCTCGGTGACCACGAGATGTATGGGCACCCAACCTGCTTCGGGTGAAGTCGACTTCGATTCTTCAAGGGCCAGAAGAAAATCGTGTTTGATAAAAGGATCTATTGATTGTTCATTGGATGAATTTGACTTGGCACAAGCATCCCACTTATCTGCAGGTATGTCCTTGATGGTCTGATAGGTAATCACTTTAATATCAAGTGGCTTATCCATGGTCAATTGATCCTGAAGGAGGCATTTTCAAATCAACAGCAATTTGTACCAGTATTTATCTGGAAAATACCCTCGACTTCAACCGGTATGCCGAAGGGGAGATCGGCCATGCCTAATGCCGAACGAGCATGCCTGCCCTTTTCACCTAGAGCCTCGACAAAGAAATCGGAGCAGCCATTGACAACAGCTGGATGCTGTCCAAAATCGGGTGTCGAATTTACGAAACCGGTCAATTTCACGACCCTCTCCAAGCGTTCCAAATCACCATCACAGGCATCCTTCACTTGAGCCAGAAGGTTAATTGCACAGATTCTGGCAGCCTTTGCGCCCTCTTCAAGGGACATGGTATCCCCCAACTTTCCCTTGACCATATTTTTTCCCTCAAGCGGAACTTGACCGGAAACATATACGAGGTTATCCACAACGACATAGGGTATGTAGTTGAATACGGGTTTTGGCATGGGAGGTAAAATAACGCCCATTTTTTCAAGATTTTTCTCAATTGTGTTCATTCTCAACTCCAGATAAAAGTAAATTCGAAAGCCAAATAAAGTTCATTTTGCAGAGATTCCCTATTACCACAACCACAATACCCTAAAAGGAGAATCTTGGATTTCCGACAAAAGAATTCCCTAAAGCAGGGGGATGGGCTTCATTCCACTGTGAATTTTCTCCATTGCCAGCCGCCAGATTTCGGCGGGTAGGCCACCACCGGTTACATTCTTTAGTGGTCTGTTGTTGTCATAACCCATCCAGACGCCAGTTACATAGTTGCTGGTAAATCCGATGAACCAGGCATCCTTGGCAGATTGTGTCGTTCCTGTCTTGCCTGCACTTTGCCAGTGCTCCATCTTGGCCCTTTGTCCCGTACCTTGTTCAATGACTTGGTTCAACATGTAAACCAATTGTCTGGCAGTAGAACCGGAAATTGCCCTTTGACCTGATTTTCCCTGCATTCTGAACAGAACCGTATCTTCCCCCTTTAGTCTGATTTCTTCGATACCGTAAGGTATGACTTCCCAACCCCCACTCAGAATACCCGTGTAAATCCCTGTCATTTCCAGGAGAGTTGCTTCGGAGGTACCCAGGGCAAGGCTTGGGCCACTCACCAATTGGCTTTTCAGACCTAGTTTGCGAGCGATGGACGCTACCCTGTCTCGCCCCACCGCCAGGAGAATCTGGACTGCAACAGAATTCAAGGATTTGGCCATTGCCTCGGTTAGTGTAACTGTTCCAAAATATTTACTCTCATAATTTTTTGGTGTCCAGGTTTTGCCATCTCGCAAACGGACGGAAATGGGTTCGTCAATATAGGTATCCCTATAGTTCAGACCCCTTTCCAAGCCAGCAGCAAATACGATGGGCTTGAACAGGGAACCGGTTTGCCTGAAGGCGCTAGATGCCCGGTTGAATAATCCTGAGGCCTCAAAGTTCTTGCCTCCCACCATTCCGAGAACCGCGCCATCTCGTGACATGGTTACAACTGCCAGTTCAACATTGGAGCCTTTATAAATCTTAGTGGAAAAGACTTCCCTAACGGCATCTTCCAATGCTTTCTGTATGGTCAGGTCGAAGGTGGTCTGGATTTCAACATCCTCACGAGTATCATAGGTGAGAAATCCCGGGGCAGTCTGCAAAATCCAGTCGACATAATGTCCACCCGACTTATTGGTGGATTCCGGAAACAGTTGGGCAGGATTATTGATGGCATCTCGGGCTGCATTGGGAGAAATGTATCCTTGATCTTCCATCAGGGAAACCACCAAATTGGCCCTTTGTTGGGAAATCGTGAGGTTTCTGGTAGGTGCGTATCGGGACGGTGCCTTCAGCAAACCGGCAAGTAGGGCCGCTTCGCCAAGTGTCAAGGTTCTTGCCCGCTTGCCAAAATACCTTTGGCTAGCGGCTTCAAAGCCGGTGGCACCGGCCCCAAGGTAAGCCCGGTTCAGGTAAACCATCAGGATTTCATCCTTGGTATATTTCAATTCCAGAGCCAGGGCAAAAGGGATTTCCTTGACCTTGCGCCAAAGGGTATTGGTTCGGCATGATTTCTCGTAATCCCTTGGTTCCGGCCATTTTTCGGAATCATAGGGTTTGTTGAAACACAGCAATTTTCCTACCTGCTGGGTAATTGTTGAACCCCCATGCCCGACAAAGGGTGACCTGCCTTCCCTCATATTGATGATTATTGCACCGATGATACCTCTTGGGCTGACCCCCAAATGTCTGTAAAACCTTTTGTCCTCTACGGCAATTAAGGCATTAATCAAATGAGGAGAAACCGTGTCAACTGTCAATTGACCTCCAAATTGCTCGCCCCACCAGGAGAATATTTTCCCGTTGCGGTCAAAGAAGGTGACGGATCCCTTAGTTCGGCCATCTACAAGACTATCAGCTGTCGGCAGGGAAGAATAGAAGTAGATGGTGGATATTGCCAAAATGATGAACAATATCGTCGCCATTCGCCAACCAAAGGCCCAGACAGCCCTGAAAGCCAATTTGCGGGTCCGACCCCAATACCCTGGTGGCTTGGACTTTTTTGCTTTCCGCCGGACTTTCCGTTCAGGAGTCTTGGAAGATCCTTTTGATTGGGGTGAATTCATTGCTCGACATATTATCCGAATTTCACTGGATTCAGGTACTTGAGGCCAGCTTTACGGTATCAGTTGTTAAATTTGTCTCTTGATGAGAAGCTTCTTCAGTGTATGAAATTTACGATAATCATGCAATCAATAAGACGACAAATTCAATTTTAGACAATTACCTCCATTGGAACCTGAGCACCAACTTTGAAAATCTTCCGGTAATGTTCTATCAAATTCTCTGGTCCCATGGCCTTTCTCGGGTTATCGGAGAGTTTGACGGTAGGTCGGTTGTTGGCGCTGGCAGCCTTGCACACCAAAGAGATGGGTGCAAGCCCATCATCCGGTGCAAAACCTCGAAAGTCATTGGTTAACAGGGTACCCCAGCCAAAACTCAATCTTACACGCCCCGAAAACTGATTATGGAGTTCCTCAATGGTGCTTACATCCAGCCCATCAGAAAAGATCAACAGTTTCTGGCTGATATCCTCTCCCCTTTGTTTCCACCAGTCAAGGGCAATTTCCCCCATTTCCCCCGGCATTCCTGAATCAATCCTGATACCTGTCCATTTTGCAAGCCACCCCGGGGCATTCCTCAACAACTGTTCCGTACCATAGGTATCGGCTAGAATTATCCTTAGATTCCCATCGTATTCCTTTTGCCAATCTTGCAAAAGCTGATAGGGTGCATCTGCCAATTCCTCATCATCATCGGCTAGGGCACAATATACCATTGGAAGTTCATGGGCACTGGTACCTATGGCTTCAACCTCCCTTCTCATGGCAATGAGGCAATTTGATGTTCCTATAAACTTATTGCCCAAACCTTCACTCAAGGCCTGAACACACCAATCCTGCCAAAGGTAGGAGTGTCTTCTTCGAGTTCCGAAATCAGCCAAGTGAAGATCTTGCAGGTTGCCAAGACGCAGGGTGTTTTCCCAAACCCGCGTCATGGCCCGAGCGTAAAGAACCTGCAATTCAAATCGCCCCAGTTTCTTGAGAATGGAGCGGGAACGAAGTTCGGTCAGTACAGCCAAAGCCGGAATTTCCCACATCATCACCTCTGGCCAAAGGCCTTCAAAGGACAGTTCAAATTGGCCATCCCTGATTTCAAGGTGATATGGTGGCAGTTGGAGATTCTCAAACCAATCAATAAATTCCGGTCGGAACATTTGCCTTTTGCCGTAAAATACATTCCCCCTTAGCCAGGTAGATTCCCCCCTGGAAAGTCTGAGTGTTCTGATATGATCAAGCTGTTCTTCCAATTCCTTTTTGTCGATCAGGTCTGCCAGGGGAACATTTCCTGTTCTGTTAATCAAATTGAACATAACCCTGACCCTAGGATGATTTTCCAGGATAAATTGGCACATGAGCAACTTATAGAAATCGGTGTCGATCAATGATCTGACGATGGGGTCTATTTTCCAATTATGATTATAGACCCTGGTAGCTATGTCAATGTTGGGAGTAAACATCATGATAAGTGATTATGACAGTAATTCAGCAGTGGTTGAAAGAACAATATCATTTGCTCGCATATCATTCAAAGCATTATCCAACGACCCATCCAGGTCAATCGCACGAGAGGCATCCATCAAAACGGTTACCTGATATCCCAGTTTCCTGGCATCGATGGCCGAGTAATAAACACAGAAATCCGTGGCCAGACCGGCGCAAATAATTTTTTTCATGTTTCTATTCTTTAGATATCCATCCAAACCGGTTGCGGTTTTCCGATCATTTTCGAAAAATGCCGAATAGCTGTCGATTTCCTTTCGAAACCCCTTTCTGATGATCAGGTCAGCGTGATCTGTTTGGAGGTCCTTGTGGAATTCGGCGCCCTTCGTTCCCTGTACACAATGATCAGGCCAGAGAACCTGTTTGCCATAAGACAATGATATTAGTTCATAAACAGATTTGTCTTTGTGGTTCGAAGCAAATGAAGAATGTGCCTCAGGATGCCAGTCCTGGGTAAAAACCGTGGCAGGAAATCGTGGCAATAACTTGTTTATGGGTTTAATGATTTGATCCCCGTCGGGTACTGCCAAGGCACCACCAGGGCAAAAATCGTTCTGGACATCTATGACCAAAAAAACAGCATCAGTTTGGTTTCCCATTATTTAACCTCTTTCAGGAAGATCATTACCAACCCCTTATACCAATCAGGAAAACATTTCTCCAAGAAAAAGGAACAGGCTCTATGGAATTAATTTTCCCGTTCAGGGAACATGATAATTTGCAAATTGTACTAGAACCACCGCATCCTCATAATCCAGGTTTTCTGTCAAACACCATTCAGGAATGTCATGCCTATCCGGGTGGTAAATTTCAAATCCAGCCTTTTGATAAGCAGAGACAGCACGGGTATTTCGAGCAGAGGGTCTGATGATCAAGATATCTGCCAATTTGTCCCTCATCAGCATACCAATTGCAGTTTTCAAGGCTGTGGACCCATATCCCTTGTTCCAATTCTGCCTATTGGCAATCCACAAATCCAGTTCAGCAACCCGATCTCTCAAGAAGAAGCTGATTGCTCCCACTTCTTCATGGTCAACAACTATCAGGAACAGACGAAAATCGCCATAATCACGAAAGGCTTCTTCATTATAGTCATCACAAAACTCCTCATATGTGGGTACAGGAGCATCGGGAAAAGTTGGTGGTCCAAGCATTTCGGGAGTTGCATCCGAGCAAGCCAGCCATCTAAATATTTTGTCCCGATCATATAAAGTAGCTTGGTTAAGCTTCAGGGAGCTGTATGGGTTTGTCATCGGATTACCTCTCTGAAACGCCCGAAAATTGTACTGTTTTAGTATTTTTTCTACAGACTTCTTTACAACAATGCCTGATGTCAAGGATTTGTTTTTTCATTACATCACATTTTGAAATGGGTAAAAATCTGATTCCATGAGACAGGGTAATTTGAAGAACAGAAAATCATGCTGCTGTGGTCAAGTTTATATTGCAGGATTACGGTTATAAAAAAGAACCAAAATTATGCCCTTGTATGTTTAATTTTCCAATCAAAACAAGTATATTTTAAGGAGGAGAAAATAGGAGTTGAAATTGGCAGAAAATATAGCTGCAACAGAAACATACGATGAAGAGAAAATCAAGGTCTTGAAAGGTCTTGAAGGTGTCCGGAAAAGACCGGGCATGTATATCGGAAATGTACAGAATGGTGATGGTTTGCACCACCTGATTTATGAAGTTGCTGATAATGGAGTTGATGAGGCACTGGCAGGTCATGCCGACCAGATCCAGATTGTTTTGCATGATGATGGTTGTGTCTCGGTCGAAGATAATGGGCGTGGCATCCCTGTAGGGATAATGGAGGAAGAAGGTAAATCTGCTGTCGAGGTCATCATGACCCAAATGCACGCAGGTGGAAAATTCGACAGCAACAGCTATAAGGTCTCCGGTGGGACCCATGGAGTGGGTGTTTCAGTAGTCAATGCCTTGTCGGATTGGTTGGAAGTAACCGTCTGGCGAAACGGCAAGGAATATTTTGTACGTTTTGAACATGGGGAAGCAGTAGAACCATTGAAAGAATTGGGTCCCAATGACGAGAAAACAGGTACAAAAGTAAAATTCAAGGCTAGCTTTGACCGGTTCAATAACACCAACTTCGAATGGGAACGTCTCGAAAAAAGGTTCAGGGAACTATCCTTTCTGAATACCCAGCTGAATATTGTCCTCAGGGACGAAAGAGAGTCTGAACCCAAGGAGGAGAGTTTCTTCTCTGAAGGGGGAGTCCGGGAATTTGTTGCCTATCTGGATGCCTCGCGAACGCCACTTCAGGAAGAACCCATTTTCATAACCGGTGAACTGGACAAGGTCGGGGTGGAAATTGCCTTTTGGTGGAACGATTCCTACCATGAACTCATCATGCCCTACACCAATAACATTCCCCAAGCAGATGGAGGAACCCATGTTGCCGGTTTTCGGGCAGCCTTGACCAGAACCGTCAATTCGTATGCGGCTGAATACGGGCAATCTTCCCGTCAAATAAAGACCCGCTTCAATGGTGACGACATCAGGGAGGGAATGACGTGTGTCATTTCCATCAAACGGCCTGAACCCGATTTCAGTTCCCAAACCAAGGATAAACTGGTTTCTACCGATGTACAAACCGCCGTTTCCACATTGGTATCGGAAAAGTTGATGGAATATTTTCTGGAAAACCCGGCGATCGCCAAAAACATATTGATCCGGATTAGCCAAGCTGCCGAAGCCAGGGAAGCAGCCAGGAAAGCAAGGGACCTGACCAGAAAGAAATCCTCACTGGACATTGCTTCACTCCCGGGCAAACTTGCAGATTGTCAGGAAAAGGACCCCCGCAACTCTGAGTTGTTTATTGTCGAGGGTGACTCCGCCGGTGGATCAGCCAAGCAGGGAAGAACAAGGACCAATCAGGCTGTTTTGCCCTTGCGGGGTAAGGTATTGAACATAGAAAGGGCCAGAATCGACAAGGTCTTGGGGAATGAACAAATCGGCACCTTGATAACGGCACTTGGGGCAGGCATTGGAAGAGATGAATTTGATATTGAAAAACTGAGATATCACAGAATTGTTATCATGACCGATGCCGACGTTGATGGGGCTCACATACGAACCCTGTTGCTCACCTTCTTTTTCCGCCAAATGCCGGAAATTATAGAAAACGGTTATCTCTACATTGCACAACCACCCCTATACAAGGTGCAAAGAGGGAATTCAGGTACGTACCTCAAGGATCAGGGCGAATTGGACAATTTCCTTGTTCAGGCAGGAAGTGATGGGGCTTTGCTCCGCTTGGGAACTGGGGAAACCCTGGCTGCAGCCGATTTGATCAGGGTAATCAACCAAGCTCAGGAACTGAAAAAAATACTAGGTAAATTCCAGGCCAATCACTGGCTGCCAGCCATTGAGCATGGAGCCATAGCGGATATTTTTTCAAAAGATATCAGGAACAATCCCCAAAAGGCAGCCGACAGGGTTGCAGATCGGTTGAACATGGCCGCACTTGAGTATGAAAAGGGTTGGGCAGGAAGACCTGCCCAGGATGGTGGACTGACATTCAGAAGAACCTTGCGTGGTGTTGAGGAATTACAGACCCTGAGAAGGAGTTTTCTGGTTACTCCTGAATGTCAGAAGCTGGTTTCCATGGCCGAGGATTTGAAAAGTGTCTATCAGTATCCCGCGGAGTTGATAATCAGGCAAAAGACCGAAAAGATTTTTGCACCTTCCCAGTTATTGGCAAAGATACTGGAGATTGGACAAAAGGGGCTTTCACTTCAAAGATACAAGGGTTTGGGAGAAATGAACCCCGAACAGCTCTGGGAAACGACCCTTGATCCTAATGAAAGGGTCCTACTGCAGGTGAAGGTGGAAGATGTGGCAGAAGCAAATGAATTGCTTATCAAGTTGATGGGCAAGGATGTCCCGCCAAGAAGGGATTTCATTATCGAGAATGCCCTTAATGCTACGAATGCCTATTATTGATCGAATATAACCTGGGAGTGATCAAATTACGAAATAATTATTTGGTCAAGACAAAGGCAACCATAGGTTGCTCTAGTATCAGGTGCCCTTGCTGTTTTAGTGCATATAGCTGAAAGAGGTCTTTCATTTCCTCCAAAACCATTTCGACCCTATTTGCCCTTTTGGGGTCGACAGAAATGGCATCATTCAGAATGGTCTCAATACTACTGACCCTGATGGATGTCATGTATTCAAAGGCATCATCCAACCGCCCCAAATTCCTTTCAATAAAATCGTGCAATTCATGTAAGGCATTCCGGCAAACTTCAGTTTCATCTTCCAGGGGTTTGAAAACCTCGAAAAAACTACCGCAATTCAAGGGTTCCATGATCAGAACCGGGCATCCGGGCTTGGTAACTTGCAGTGCCTTTTGTAATCCTCTCTGAATTTCCTTTGCAGGTATGTGATGCAGGGTGTTCAAAATGATGGTTCCATCGAAGCCATGATCACGGAAAACCATTTCACCAGCTCCAGTGTGGATGAGTTCAGCCTGTGGGCATTTTCTACGGGCTTCAATCAATGATTGCTTGTTAACATCAATGCCGGTTGGCTTGGCCAATCTGTTTGCAAGTGCCTTGAGCAAACTTCCCCGACCACAACCGATATCAAGAATTCTTTGGTTCTCAAGAGGTGAAAATGTTTCTTCAATGACCGTGATATTCCGATTTAAATCAGTTCTCTTTCTGGCCATTCCAAGCAAGGGAATTTCTTTGTGATTCATAGCCATGCAAAAAAAATCCTGATCGGTTAAGAATTTCTCCAAAATCCTGTTTTTTCTTTTAAAAATTTATGGTGTATAATATTTATGTGATTTACTATCGAGTAGATTTAATTTCGAGGAAAAGGAGCAATTTATCAAATGGCAGAAATGGAATATCTTGAAGCACTTAAACAAAAGCACAAAGAACTTTCCGAAAGAGTTGAGCAAGCTGAAAAATCACCCAGTCCTGATCACATCCAGATTGCCGAAATGAAAAAACAGAAACTTCATTTGAAGGAAAAGATTTTTGGAATGAGTTAACCAAAAACACTCTTTAAATCCATATGACGTCTCGATAAAGGGAGGTCAGCCTATTAGAGCTCACTTGGAGGTTAACGGACCTTACAGGTGATAAATGTTGTTTTCAATTGGGAATGGAATTTGCAGCAACCGGAAGAAATCAAATACTGGGTTAACGACAAACCTCCATTACCAGTGGCCATTTTAGCGGCCGTCCAGCAAATATCTCTTCTTGGTACGATTATGACACTGCCCTTGGTTTTGGGTCGAACTTTGGGATTGTATATTGATGAACAGATTCATCTTGTTGCCCTGACCATGGTTGCGGCCGGTATAGGTGTCATACTTCAGACCTTGAACAGAAACCAAATTGGAATCGGGCTTTTTGTGCCCATGCATACAACTTCAGCAGCATTTCCTGCTATGGCCATAGCATCCCAAATGGGAGGGTTGGGCCTTGCCTTTGGAATGTTAAGTGTTGTGGGTGTCGTTCAACTTGTTGTAAGCAAGATTATCACTCGACTGAAGGAAGTAATTCCGGTTGAAATTGCTGGATTGGCAGTTTTTATAATTGGTATAGAGGTCGGTTTGTTGGGCCTCAGAAACATTCTGGGAATCGGAACGGAATTAGAGAGTGACTCACTGAATGCCGGAGTGGGGTTTTCTACCCTGGCCTTGATCATTGGTTTGACAATTTGGGGCCCCCCAATCTTGAAAGCCTTTGCAGTCATTTCTGGGCTTATTTTAGGTCAGATTATGGCTATTTGGTTTGGATTGGTACCAACAGAAGACCTGATGGCTATTGGAAACGCCGAATTATTCGAAATTCCTCCAATTGGAGAATTTGGCTGGAAGGTGGATTGGCGTCTTATTCCTGATTTTGCCATTGTCGGGATAGCCCTGTCCCTGAATTGTTTTGGCATAATGACTGTTGCCCAGAAATCCTATGATGCTTCCTGGAAGCGACCGGATATTGAAGGTGTAAAGAGAGGATTGATGGCAGAGGGTTTAACAAACATTGCCACTTCATTCATAAACGGGGTTTCGCAAACAAGTTCAGGTCCGGCAGTTGGTTTGGCCCTTACCTCTGGGATAGTCAGTAGAATTGTCGCTTACATACTCGGTGGAATGTTTATTGTTCTGGCCTTTTTCCCCCCGGTAACCTACTTATGGAACAGCCTCTCAACCACTGTGGTCGGAGCGATTCTGTTATTTGTTGGCGGCATCATTACCATTACAGGTCTCAGAATTCTGATGTTGAGACTTTTGGATAGCCGAAGAACCATCGCCATCGGGCTGGCGATAATTGGGGGCGTTGGTTCGGGATTATTGGCACGGATAGCCGATGAAGAGGCATTTTATTTTGCCCTATTTTCAACTCCCCTGTCGTTATCCCTGAGCATAGCAATTGTTCTTAATGCCTTTTTCCTCATAAACAGCAGGAAAAAACTCACCTATGAAGTTCCCCTAGTTGAAAATTGGCATAAGCAATTGGACAAGATGGTTTGGGAATTGGGCAAGTCGTGGGGTGCTTCCCCCGAAACCGTTGCCCGTATTATTCACTCACTGAATGAGTTGACAGATGTTGTCACAGGTCACGAACTGATTTCCGAGAATGACAAAAAAATCTATATATCGGCCAGGTTTTATCAATCATTTTGTACGGTCAAGTTTTTCTATACGGGAGAGGGTTTCAGAATAGTCGATAAGCCACCGACCCCGGAACAAATGCTGGAAGATCCGGATTCCGTAACTGACTTGGCGGGATATCTGGTCAGGCAAATTGCCGATGGGATAAAAATCAGCACCCTACGGAATAATACCACTGTAATTACATTGGAATATTACGACTAGAACACGAACTATTGAATAACAAGACAAACTGGAACCCGACAAACCACTAAATATCCAGCCGTGAGGTACATGCAGCAAATTTAAAGCTCGTGCGGTCCTCTTAAAAAATACGGGGTATTTAAACTTTTAACTGAACTGATACTCACCTATTTTACTATTAATTCAGGTGCTATCATCTTTCAGGTTAAAGTCACAATCAATCAGGATACTCCGGGCTTGTTCATATTTTTCATCTGCTACCATAATTCTGCGAGGGAGAATTCCAATTTGACCCTCCAAAACACTCATGTGAGAATCCAAAACAAAAACTTTGATTCCCTCACCCTCAAGGATGGCAGAGGCAAAGGATAATTCTGTCGGATCATTGGTTCGGTATAATTCTTTCATTTGGCTTCCTTAAAATCCAATTGTTGTAGACAAGGTAATGAAAATTGTTGGATAAAACAAACACAACATCCCAAGGAGATACCTTAATCGTACCAGAAATCCTTAGAGAAGATTTGGCCAAGGTAGAAACCATTATCAGGGAAAGGTCGGATTCTGAACTTGTTGAAAGGATAAATCAGGTATTGCTACATATATTTGGCAGTGGCGGCAAAAGGTTTCGACCCTTGCTCACCCTTTCGGCAGCCAGATTATTGGGATATGAAGGTGATCATCATCTGAACCTGGCAGCAGCAGTGGAATTTGTACATACCGCCACGCTTGTACATGATGATGTTGTTGATCAAAGCAAACAAAGGAGGGGAAAACCGGCAGCTAACTATCTATGGGATGATAAAACCTCGGTTTTAGTTGGTGATTATCTGTTTGCCAGATCATTTCAACTTATGGTTTCAGCTGATTCGCTTCGTTCTCTGGCTGTTTTGTCTGATGCCTCTGCCACTATTGCCGAAGCCGAGGTTCTTCAACTTGTAAACCAGAACAATTCGTCGATTTCTGTTGATACATATCTCACGATTATTCAGGGCAAGACAGCAGCACTGTTTTCAGCAGCCACTGCAGTTGGCGGTATTGTTGGCAGGGGAACCGACCAACAGATTCGGGGATTGACCGAATTCGGCAGTTACCTAGGTATCGGATTTCAGATCATGGATGACCTTTTGGATTACGAGGGCCATTCTCCGGAATTGGGTAAAAATGTCGGCGATGATTTCAAGGAAGGAAAAGTAACTCTCCCGATAATACGTGCCATTGAGCAAGCCGATGAAAAGGAAACAGCTTTCTGGAAAAGGGTTTTCGAAGATAATAATATTATGGATGGGGACTTGGAACGGGCACTTATGATTTTGAAGACTAGGGGAATTATTGAAGAGGTAAGGTCACAGGCCTTCAGCTGGTCGGAAAAAGCCAAGAATTGCTTGGAAAAGCTGCCAAACAATCATATAGCAAGTTTTTTAGGTAATCTGGCAGATAATTCTGTTGCCCGTAAATCCTGATCAAGCGGGAAGTATCCGAGTAGATTGAATCCACCACCCCGGTTCCAATTGTCTGATTGTCTTCGCAGCAACCGATACCTGTTCAGCAGTTTGAAAAATGCCGAAACAGGTTCCACCAGAGCCTGACATTCTTGCCACCATACAACCTTCCTGATCCCGCAACCGGGAGAGTATATTCTTGATTTCAGGGCAAAGTTGCAAGGCGGGAGGTTCAAGATCATTCCTCTGTTCCCTTATCCAACTGATGATATCATTCTTGTTTCCCAAGGCTGGAAATGGTGTCTGGGAAGAATTGTTTACCTTGGTCAGCCCTTTGTAGACATCCTGGGTCTGGACCGGCTTGTTGGGGTTTACCAACAGCAAGGGGAACTCGGGGAAACTGTCAAGAACGGCGATCTTTTCTCCCAACCCGCTCACCATTGAGGGCTTGCCGGTTAGACACACAGGCAGATCCGATCCGATTGAAGTTATTTTTCTGGTATCGGTGGGTAAAGGGCATTTCAAATAATCGGAGGCCAACCGCAAGGCCAGGGCGGCATTCATGGATCCACCACCTAGTCCAGCAGAGACAGGTATTGATTTCTTCAGATTGACCCTGAAGCCGGTACCCCTCTCTTCGAGCAAACGCAAAGCAGTCAGGATGATGTTTTCTGAAGGGTGTGGAAGGGCCTTGCTGTAAGGACCATGGGTTGAAAGTGAATACCTTTCTGCGGGTTCTAGTTCCAGAGTGTCACCAAAGCCGGTAAATACAACCAAGCTGTCAATTTCGTGAAACCCATTTGGTAATTTGCCGGTTACATGCAGGGTAAGGTTTATTTTGGCATTAGCAACACCTGCAATCGCCCGATGGTTGCTACTCCTCTTCTTCAAACCTTCTCGTTCCTTCTTCCAAACCGTACATCAGTCTAAGTTCGATTTTTCTGCCAAGTTCACCTTCCGGTTCTGTTTTAAGGGCACGTTCCCATTCCCGTTTTGCCAGTTCCTCTTCACCCATGGCCCAATAGACTTCAGCTATATGATCTATTACCTCAGCCTGGTTAGGGATAATACGGTCCGATCTTTGCAAATACTCCAAAGCTTCTTCCAATTTTCCCTGACGATATAAAACCCAGCCCATTGAATCCACGTAGTACCCATTATCGGGTTCTGCCTCAAGTGCCGCTGTGATCAATTCCTCGGCTTCATCAAGTTTGATATTGCGGTCAGCCAGTGTATACCCCAGATTATTTTGAACTAGGGCATTATCAGGGGATATTTCCAATGACTTCCACCAATCAGCTTCGGCCTTTTCCCATATACCCATATAATAATATAACTGCCCTCTCAGGAAATAGGCATCCCAATTCTCTCGGTTGGTTCCCTTCGATAATTCTATTCCCCGACTAATACTGTCAATTGCCTCTTGCATTTCAGATCTGTTGGTTCTTAGTTCACCCAAGAGGTACAACAAATCAATTGAGTTAGGATGCAGTTCAAGAGCTTCCTGCAGGATCATCAAACTTTTATCGGAATCACCCATTCCATAATAAATGTCTGATCGCAGGCCTACAGCTGCCTGATAATATGGATCTCCAGGCATAATCCCTTCGATCGGTAGTAGGGCCAATTCAAGACTGCCTAGTGAAAGGAGTGTTCTGCTGACGGCAAAATCAAGGGATATATCTTCCGGATCAAGATGTCTGGCCAATCCGAACATAGCCAGCGAATCACCAGAGGATCCGTTGTTGTTGGTTGTAATCCGGGCAACAGCTGACAAAAGCTTGGCCAAACCCTCTTGGGGTGAAATTTTCAAATCAATGCTGCTACCGGAAGTCAGATTTTCCTTGAGTTGCAGAAATGGTGTTTTTCTTGGCTCGATTTCCGAAAATCTCAATAAATCATACTCCTCACCTGCCTCATCGAGCTTACCTTGATTAAGCAAGATACCAATCCTAAGGTAGAGAACCTCATTTTGAAGAGCTGGAGGATAATCCCTGACCGAGCCCAAAGTTTCTAAAGCCATTTCCAGATTACCATTGGAGGCATGAATCAGGCCATTTGCAAAGCCCAACAGGAAAACTCCTCTCTCTTCAAACCCCTTTTGGAATATCTCCAATGAATCTTCTACCGATCCCTCGCCAAAGGTGGACCATCCCAGAACCAAGGCATTGAGGGGGAAATTCAAGGGATTCTCATCCAGTAAGGTGTTTACCGAGTCAAATTCATTTCGGATAAACAGGTCAGTTGTTTTTACAATCCGGGCCAAAATAAAATCGTTGCCCATGGCAAGCAAGCGATCAGAGTAATCTACTGCTTGGGCTAAATTCCCCGTTCCCATATACACTTTCAAGGCCAATTCCAGGATTTCTGGAGTGTCGAAAGCTTCATCGGGCAATTCTTCAAGGTATCCTCTGGCAATATCATAGCGATATTCTTCCACGGCAAATTGGGCTGCCATAAATTGCCCTAGAAAATCCTGAGCCTTGAGCGGGGTTCCCGCAAACACTACCAGTACCAGTACTGATCGAGCTAATTGAAAAAATCTGTACAACACCAAATCACCCTTCCTTTACTGGCATCTTACCACAAGATGGATAACAATCCGGAAAAAGGATTCCCATAAAGAATCAAAAACCAATAGGCTGAATTATATTCGTCCTCCAACACAATTGAATTCATTATCTTGTGAACCTGATAAAATCGAGATTACATATTGGGATAATTTGGTCCGTCCCCACCTTGAGGTGTGCACCAGTTGATATTTTGACTCGGATCCTTGATATCGCAGGTTTTGCAATGCACGCAGTTTTGGTAATTGATTTTGAACTCCTTGCCCCCATCACTGTTTTCAAGAACTTCATAAACTCCCGCCGGGCAGTATCTTTGCGCCGGTTCAGAGTAATTCGGCAGGTTAACACTTATAGGAATGGTCGGATCAGCCAAGTGCAGGTGAACGGGTTGTCCCTCTTCATGATTGGTTCCCGAATAGCTGACATTGGTAAGGCGGTCAAAACTGATCTTGCCGTCAGGTTTGGGATATTCTATTTCCTTGTGCTTGCTTGCCGATTCGGTACTTTCGGCATCAGACTTTCCATGTTTCAAGGTACCTAAGGGACTTCCTCCAAAAAGTGTTGAACACCACATATCGACAGCTCCAAAGGCGAGAGAGCCATAAAGACCATAGCGTGACCACAATGGTTTCACATTTTTGACTTTCTTTAGGTCCTTGCTAATGGGACCGTTTCGTAATTTTTGTTCATAGGTAACCAATTCCTGCTCACTCGATCCTTTTTCAAGAGCCTCGGTTGCGGCATCCGCAGCGAATATGCCACTCAACATGGCGTTGTGGTTTCCCTTGATTCTTGGCACATTGACCAAACCTGCTGAACAACCTACCAATACACCCCCGGGAAAAGTGGTTTTGGGAATTGACTGCCAACCACCTTCGGTTATGGCCCTGGCGCCATAGGCTATGCGTTTGCCACCCTCTAGCAGGGAACTCACCAAATGATGATGCTTGAACCTTTGAAACTCCATATAGGGATAGATGTAGGGGTTGGCATAGTTCAGATGGACAACAAAGCCGAGGCTGATCTGGTTTTTTTCCATATGATAAAGAAACGATCCTCCCCCTGTTTTCGAGTTGAGAGGCCATCCGGCTGTATGTGTTACACTTCCCAGCTTGTGCTTTTCAGGGTCAATTTCCCAAATTTCCTTCATACCAAGTCCAAATTTTGGAAAATCCGAATCCTTGTCCAGCCTGTATTTTTCGATAACCTGCTTGGTTAATGATCCCCTGGCTCCTTCACAAAGAAATAGAAACCTGCCCTTGACCTCTATTCCCGGTTCATAGTTATCTCCTGGTGTGCCATCAGGTTGTTTGCCAAATTCACCGGCTACGACTCCCGCAACTCTGTCATCACCATCAAATACGAGTTCCGAACAGGCCATGCCGGGATATACTTCAACTTCAAGTTCCTCTGCCTGCTCGGCCATCCATCGGCAAATATTGGCCATCGAAACGATATAGTTCCCATGGTTGTTCATAAGTGGTGGCATGGACCAGTTCGGAATCCTGATTTGCCCACCCTCTCCAAGGACATAGAAGTTATCCTCGGTTACAGGAACATTCAGAGGTGCATTTCGTTTTTTCCAATCGGGAATCAGGGTGTTTAACCCTATGGGATCCAGTACGGCACCGGATAAAATGTGAGACCCGACCTCGGCACCCTTTTCCAATACACAGACTTCCAATTCCGGGTTATTTTGCTTGAGCCTGATTGCAGCAGAAAGACCTGCCGGTCCTGCGCCAACAATGACGACATCAAATTCCATTACTTCACGTTCGATTTCAGCCATATTTTAATTCCCGTATGGATTGGTTTTGAACCGGATCAAATTGATTGACTTTGAAAGATGTAAAAATACAAAACTATCCTGATTAATCCAGAGCATTTACAGAATCAGATAGGTAAAATTAAAATTTTTTCTTTCAGGGCCATCACATTTGAATATTTTCAGATAGCCGATGAGATAACACGGGTTGCAGCAGTGCAGAAAACATTAATCCGAGCGGGTTCAATTTATAGGGTACCGTTCTGAGTATAAATTCCAAATAGTAGATGGATATCGAAAACTGTTTGGTTTGGAAGTGAATGATTCCAAAACTGAAATACTGGGAGATGGGCTATTAATACGACATGGCATTCTGGAATATGTCATCAAGCAATATATCAACATCGGCCTGCAATTTGGAATCGATCTGTTTTGCTGTTTCACGCAGTTCGTTTTCGGCGGCAATAAGAGGCAATCTTTGCCGCAGTGAATCGAAAAAGTCCGACTCGCTGTTTCCAAAGGCTATGAAATGACGAGCTAGTTCTGGTAACTTCGGATCCATATCTGGCCCTCCGTTCTGTTCAAGAAAATCGATGCTCCTTTCAAGGCGATGAGATGCTGTGAAAAAACGTTCCTCGCCTTCCCCGATCAAGGTGGGTTCGGTCATGATCAATGCGATTATCAGACCGGAAAAAGTACGAAACAGTGAAATGTTGATGGACGCAAGGTGCCAATAACGCAAATATTCAAGATGCGACAGCGAGTCCATATCGGTATGGTCTCCATCGCGGAATTCGCTTCTTCCCGTAAGCATGTAGTATAGCTGGTTATCCAGGCTCACAATCACAGCAGGTTTGAGTTTATAATCCATGAATGTTCGCAATTCAGCCCGTTGTTTCCCAGCCGCTCGCAAGGCTGAAGCCAGTTCAGGGCGTCCTCCAATGATGCGACCGGTGACCACATCAAGCCGCTCGATCTCCGGGCGTAACTGTGCCACTGCATAATCGTAGCCTAGATCACTTAAAGTATCCAACTCCTGATGGATACCGGAAATATGGGCAGTGACAACGCTGTAAGTCTCTGGATTATCAAAAAGTGGTGTGTTGGCGGTGGTTGGTTCCGCAGAATAAGATGCGACTTCTGATGCGTGCCACTGTACCTTCAAGGCAGCCCGCAAAACCCTAGCTATATCGACTCCTGCATCCGTAAGTTCAATATCGGCGATGGTCTGCTCCAGTAGAGCATTCAATTCTATTAGCATGGCAGCCGAGACGGTGGCTACGGTTCGGGAAAGCTTAGTTTCCTGTTCGATTAGTCGTAGTCGGGTTTTCATCAATTCAATGAGATTCGCCTCTCCGTAGGCAGCGGCAATCAAGTCCTGCACATACGGTATAAGAGTAGGGGCTAAATCGTCACTGTGGGTGTCGGCAAGACTTTCGATGTTTTCCCGCAATTGGTACATAGCCAGATTCAGATTCTCTTCCACGGTGCTCACGTACTGTCTCCCACCAGGAAGTCGCGTTGCAATCTCCAGTATCATGGAGCCTTGGTCTACCTGTTGGATAAGTGATGCCAAGCGGTCATACAGTTTCATATCTTCGATCGGAATTGTGCTGGCAGTCTGAGAAGACAGTCCTTTTGTATCCCTGTGACTGTATACCATGCGATAGAAAAGGTCGTCTTCGCTGGTAATAGCGGCGGGGAGTAAATGCCAATTCGTTGTAGCGATAAGTTGCTTTCGGCTGCTTTGCAGATCTCGCAAAATTTGCGCCACCTGAAGCCTGCCTTCTTCCAGTATCTGTGCATTGAGAACCAACTCGTCGAGCAACCCATGCATGCGTAATGCATAATCCTCATGATTCGCAAGGGCAAGCAGGTCAAGTTGTTGGCGAGCCTCAGCTGCGTAGGTATCGATAGATATCTTGGACTTAGCCATCGCTTCGGGGGTCATTCCGGCGCTAGTTTTCACAGAGGCTGTGGCACCAATTGATTGCACGTTGCGAACCACTCCAAGCACGGCGACTGCCGCATGAATGTTAGAGGGTAGGTCATGGGCAGAAATCGATTTCTCGCTAGCGGTAGCACTGACGAGGGAAAATACGATCAGGCTGGCAGTTGCAGCAGCCCATCTTAGCAGTATGAGTAAACGCTCCATTATTTATTTCCTTCGAGACTTGCGGTTCGTACGAGCCTGCCCTGCTGGTCGATCATTGTTAGGATCACATCATCGGAGCCTTGGTTGTCGTCTGGACCGTATTGAAGTCTTACGCCGGAAAGATCAATCGATTGCGAATGTTGAAGTGCATTCAAAAAGCAACTCCGTGTCAGATCTTTGCAGGCCTCAAGTCCAAAGATGGCCAATCGTCCTGCCAGATAACCTTCAAGGGAGACAAATCCGGGCTCGGCGTTGGCGTTGAAGGACTGAAGTGCGGCTAGGTACTCCGTCACTACCGGAGTATCGTGATCATCAGGCAACGGTACCACCTGCGTAATAAATACTCCTGTTGCTTCTTCCCCTAGTTCACGCACCAATGCATTGCTACCGACAAATGAGACTGCGAGGAATATGGGGTCTATGTCAAGTCGAAAAAGTGAAATCGCCTTAGCTACCGGCTGGTAGGCACCAATCATGATCACAGCTTCTGGATTCGCCTCTGAGATATGAAATACTGCAGCCTTGACCGCACTTGTATTGCGTTCGTAATACCACGTCGCAACTGGCTTAAGGCCGCGTCGGTCAAGAGCATCAATTACACCATTTAATCCCGACTGGCCATAAGAGTCATTCTGGTACAAAACAGCTACTCTTGTCACCCCGAGATCCGCCGTAAGCCGTTCAACCATGTGCTCGGTTTCCTGAGCATAAGATGCTCGCAGATTAACCACAGTTTTTAATTCAGGATTTCGTAGAAAACCGGCACCCGTAAATGGGGCTAGGAACGGGACTGCTTCGGAATCAGCCAACGGGGCAGCGGATCGCGATGTTGGTGTACCCACCTCACCGATCAACCCGAATACCTTCTCTTTGGCGATTAGTGTGCGGGTATTCGCATAGGCAAAACTAGGTTCGTATCGGTCATCCATCGAACTCAGTTCCAGCATGCGGCCATGCACGCCACCCAAGGTGTTCTGTTCACTGAAAGCCGCTTCGATGCCCAAGCGCATGGCCTGTCCCAATGCTTGCGCGGGGCCGGTGAATG
>VYFX01000006.1 GCA_009842205.1 Paracoccaceae bacterium
GATACATATCGAGGATCTGTTTCAGTTGATACGAATTGGGTTGGAACACCCCGACCTGCACAATGAAATTGTTTTTGGCTGTTCTCAGAATGACAGGAGTTTCTGGGATAATGGACCTGCCTTTCGCCTTGGATATCGGCCAAAGCACAAGGCTGAAGATCATGTGGTCCATGCCATGACCAACCAAAAGGAAACCGGACCTGATGCGATTGGGGATAATTTCCAGGGAGGAACTTTCAGCAGCGCCGAATTTGATGGTGATCTGGAGAGAATCCGTTGGTCCTGATCGGACACGTCAGTAAGTATATTCCAATTCTACTATTTTATTCTTTTAGATTCCATTATTAGCATGTGTTTGTAGGGTAATTTTTCTATCCCTAATCTGAACTTTGAGATAATAAATACATAAGCACCTAGTTTCTTCGGAAAACTATCCTCCTTGAACCACCTGTCAGACCCGACTAATTGATAAACTTATTGGTTATGATAAAGCCAATAGTAGTTGGAAAAACTTGAATTAAAGACCGACTAGGTTGCAATCTTTTTATTTGAAGCAAACCAATGGAAAAGTAGTGCTCCAAATTTAAGGATGGGTTATTTTCTCATTAGAGTTCCAGTAAATAAATATCTGATGTGAATAATATCAGCGACTTTTGTTCGACTGAGACAAAACTGAACCTGCTAGTGATTTTGTCGTTTCGTTGTATTTTGAACTTTTAAGTACCCTTGATGCGGTATCTTCCATCTCAGTACCAGTCTGATGGCTGGAATTTGCCTGTGACAATGCCGAACCAGCCAAGGTCTTCTGGATTTGGGAAGTATTCGGATCCTTAAGAATTTTAGATGCCATTGACGCGATTTCGTTTGAAGTCTGTTTCTTATTATTTGCCATCAATCTATCTCCTTATATTAGCAATTTTGAGATTTTAGTATTCTTTCAACCAATTTATATATGGTCGATCCCGTATTACGAGGCCAGTCCTCACAAGGTGGGATATCCCGTTGTTTGGCCCTCCTTATAGCATCTATAATCATCATGCCAGATATTTTATTGATATCAATACCTTTGTCGTAATTGGGAAGATAACGCTCCAGTTTTTTTGAACATTTTTTAGAACTACTTACACCAACTCCATTCTCGAAGTGCAGAAGTAGCCAGAATTCAAATTTTGGATTACTCAGTGCAAACCCATAGTTTTCCTTCTTCAGGGACCATTGGTGAAGCTGTGAAAGTTGTTCATCTGTCCACTGGTCTTTATCAACCACTAACCAAGCTTCATCAGAATTTTTTAACCCCTCTTCGTTGAGGTGTTTTTCCATTCTGCTAAGCACCTTAGATGGTGAACTGTCGTGTTTGCCTTTTTTGAGGCATTTCACCCTGATCACCGAATTCCGAACATTAAATACAGAAAAATACTTTGGTTCTGTTTTATTACCTTCAACTACCAATATGAAGCGTTTCCTATAACGGAGTTTGCCTAGCTTTCTACTGATATTTCTTCTCTTTCGAGGCAAAATTCGTCTTCCCTTCAAACTGTCTGTGCGTTACTGAACAAGATTCTAGGTATACCTCCAAACCTTCCTTGTAGATAGCTTTTTCGGATATCCTTATCGTAGCGGATATCTTTATAGTCGCTTAATGAAAAAAGCTCAGTGCTGCCTTTGTGGTTCCTTTCTGTTAGCCACATTTCATCGCGCCGAAAAAGCCCTTGATCCATAAGAAGTACATCATGAGTGGTAATTAGTAATTGTGCTCGGCTCTCAGGATTACATTTCGCCAGATATGCCTCAATGAATTGCCGTACCAGAAGGGTATGGAGGCTACGGTCAACCTCATCGATAATATAAACTTTCTTGGATTTGGGGGCTGATACTTCAAGTAGTGCTGGTAATAAATGAATCACTCTCTGTGTACCATCCGATTCTTGATGGATATCAAATTTGGCATCTGTTCCGTCACTTCTTGAATGATAAGTTACCAACTTCTTAGCAACAAGTTCACCGGCTCTCCTTGTAATGACAAACCCCTCGTTTGTTGGTGAAATCACCCTGACGCTATCAGTCCCATTTTCTTTTACATCTTCCTGCAATTTGCTTTTTAAACTTTCCGGAAATGGAACATTTTCAAAGGGAATTTCCTCTTGGTTCAGACGAGAAATACCTGTGTCCAATTGTTTCAGCATTTCATTTACTGTGCTGTACAATTGAAGATTGTCTTCATCAAGAAAATTTTCAAAAGGTTCAAATCTTGAGTCTGGAGCAATCAGCTCAAGTGTGTCCTTGAACCAGTCGTAAACAGGCTTAAAAATTTCAACTTTCTGAGACACCGAATTTGTCAGAAACAATTGGTTATCACGTGTTCCTCTAAAAGCAAAATGCAGGAATTGATCCTTGTCAAGTTTTGGGTCGAAATTGGGCATTTCTCCTTGCCGGAAATATAAAATCTTCTCTCCGCTACTTGTGATTTGAACCAGTTTTTCTTCCACAACCTCTTTTCTGGTAACAGCAAAGCTGAATTCATAAATGATTTCATCAATCAGTAATTCCAGTATGAAGCGAGAAGGGTTGTCGTTTTTGGCACTATCTAACCTATATGGCTTAACGGGAATATTGCTATCAGGACTAATACCTTTTAAAACAAATCCTTTAACGAAGTTCAATGCTAGGAAAAAATTGGTTTTTCCTGATGCATTACCACCATAGATAGCTGCAATTGGCAAAATTCTGGTTTGAAATTTGGCGATTTTGGGTACACGCTCACCATGTTGTCTTTCTCTACTTGCAACCATGGAAAAGGAGACAGGGTCACAAAAGGACATCCAGTTTTCAACTGTAAAACTAATTATCATTATACAACCTCAAAGCGAGAATTTATCTCATTAAACACCATAAAATATATGTAATTGGCAAATAATTTCAATTAAAAAGTGATATTCTCTTTTTATTAAATGTTTTATTTATTTTTGGTAAATAGCCTAGCTACACTTTTGGTTACAGCAACATCTTCCTGTTTCTGTCAATCTATCAATTCCTTTTCACTTATACTGAGTTTTGTCAAAGGTATTTTTAATACCCAGATTTGCCTGTTGAAAAGCAGTCTGATTCTTGTTTGTACCTGCTTTACCAACAAAGCAATCTTTACAATTCCGGTTTAGGGCATGGAACATCGCCTAGTAGGCAGTACTCAAGGCCCTTTTCAGATTTTCCTACTGCGGTTTGCCAATCCTCCCTTAGCCTGCCAACTGGTGGGCAGTGGCTATGAGATCATGCGGTTACATCTTCGACTTCTTCAGAAATCATGAATAAGACAATGGGAAACCTGCCCACTGTATAGAGTGAACTGAGTTATTGACGCTAGTGACCTATCAAACCAGCTGCTTTCCTCTGGTCGAGCCTATTATTATCAGATTTGTAGACCACCCTAATACGTAGGCTTGGGTTCCCATTAGCATCTTCTGAAATTAAATCTACAATCTTCACCGGCTCAAGTGGTTTTTGAACAATAGTTTTTAAAGTCTCATTGATATTTTCATGCATGGTTTTTCTCCTTTTCTCAATCTTGAACATAAGCCTCTAACTGATTTCAGAAAAGAAAAATTCTCCAATCAACAAACTGAATTCATCACCATGTGGTATCTAAGAACAGAAGCCCATACCTAACATGATGAGAATATACCATAAAAAGATAAAATGATGTTTTTGAGGCAGTTTGTTAATTTATTAGGGGAGGCAGATAGATTCATTCGAGGATAATGGAGCGAAAGTTCAATTGAATACCAAGGAAAGCCATAAACCGTGAAATCAAATAAAGATTACTGGAAGACACAGGATTATACACTTCACGCCAACTTTGTCTCTGCCCTAGCTCAAGAGGTGATGCAGGACCTTGTACCCCAACGGGGTGAAAAAATCTTGGATATTGGATGTGGCGATGGTGAACTGGGTGCCTTTATTATGGAACAGGGAGTTTCGGTTTTAGGTATAGATAGCAGTGCCAATTTTGTGGAAGCAGCTCGGAGACGTGGTGTTAACGCCCGCATTGAGGATGCCCAAAATATACAATTTGAAAATGAGTTTGATGCAGTATTCTCAAATGCTGCTTTACATTGGATGTTACGTCAAGAAGAGCTCATTACGAGAGTTTTTCATGCTCTGAGATCGGGTGGTAGATTTGTCGTGGAAATGGGCGGTGATGGTAATATTTCACTTATCTGTCGAACACTCACGGAAATATTGGCAGAGTATGGTATTGATTTTGCCGCACGTAATCCTTGGGTTTTTCCTACACCTGACGAGCAGCGTAAAAGATTGGAAAAAGCTGGATTTAAGGTTATCAAATGCAGTTTGCGCAAGCGCCCTACACCATTACCAACGAATGTGAGAGGCTGGTTTGATACCTTCTGCAACGAAATACTATTCGATCTTTCAGACTCTGACCGTGATGCAATCCTGGGCAGTATGGTGGAAAGGCTTCGTCCTCTGATTTGCGGATCTGACGGCACATGGACTGTGGATTATGTCCGACTCAATTTTGTGGCGATTAAACCATAATGATTGTTGAAAAACAGATTGACAAACTGACCCACTGTTGGATGTGGAAATTTATCACTGGGTACTATCGTAAATATTGCAGATCCTTCCCCTCTTATTTATCCTGAAGGAATAAATAATCCTCTGCCACGAAGATGCTTGATACCAACTGCCATGTTTGGGGAAAATGGTGCCGGAGAAGGGACTTGAACCCCCGACCTAGTCATTACGAATGACCCGCTCTACCGTCTGAGCTACCCCGGCAATTATCCTAATTTATATCCTAAATTTATAATTTCATCAGTAGAATTGTCTTCAATTAGGGTTTCGCTTTCGAAATCCTCTTCATTTATTAGTGGCAAGAGCTTTATCGAAGATGGAAGACTTGTTGTTTCTTCCTCTTCCCTTCGCCAGGTCAATGTATCAAATGACTGACAGGAAATACAAACTGGCTGCCATTCCTTGTGAATTTGTTGACAGGTGTTGCAAATCCACTGATTCCCCCTTGGTGCAGTCAAAGCGTTACTCAACAATGATTTCACATTCTGGTCTGGTGATCCTTTACCTTTTTCAATTGCAGCCATAATGAGAAAGGTTCTGACCGTGGATTCATCCTGATGAATATTCTCCAGTTCATGACTGGCAACTCCGAAATCTCCTCTCGAAATCGCCAATTCAGCCATCGTCATTCTGGATTCCGGATGCATGAGTGTTTTAGCAATAAGTTTCTTGAACCTCTCATGTCGGTGTTGATCAGTTTCATCCGGTTCCAACTCAGTATATGCTTGGGCCAAATCCGGATGAGGTTCAAGATTCCAGGCCTTGGTCAAAATGCGATTGGCGTTTTTATGGTCGCCATCACCATTCTTCAACTGGGCAGCCAAAACAGCAGCCGGCACCAATGATGGTGCAAGCTTGTTGGCCTCAAAAACCTTGAGGGAACCCTCTTGGTTTCCCTCCTTCAGTAGTTTTTTACCTTCAGCAAACAGAGTTACAGCCGTACCATGAACATATTCCGGTTTGCCGATTCGCTTGCGGTCAAATCGTGCTTTCCAAGTGTTCCTTACTCCTTCCCAATCCGCTTCACTGGTTTGCAGACGTAAAAGGATAATTTGAGTTTCTTCATGGCCTGGTTTCAATTCGAAGGCCTTTTTGGCCAATTGCAGTGCTGTTTTGGTATCTCCTACTTCAAGACGGTGTTTCAATATGCCCACGATTCCGACAAACCTTGTCCTGTCATCGCCAAGCAGTTTCTTGTAAACATCCTGGGCTTTATCCTTGTTTCCCATACGTTCGGCAGATTGTGCAGCCAAAAGACCAGTCAATTCCGGACGACTCAAATGCCTTTCCGCAAGAGCAATCTTATGTGCAGCCTCCGAGGGTTCTCCTGCTGCCATTGCCACCATGCTCTCGGCCAAGGCTTCATAACCCTTTCTATCCTTGTTACGGTTCAGGTATCTGGTTAAAGCAGTTTCATCACCAACAAAAAATCTGAAAACAGCCAAAACCAAACCAAACAGGAAGTACACTGCCCAGATTACAGGAATAAGAATCAAGAGCAGAATAATCAGGTTTACCAGACTGGTTGTTATCTCATAATTCAGAATTTCAAAGGTAACACTGCCCTGGAGGTCCAATAAATAGGCAAACCCCATGCTTAGGGCGGCAATCGCCAGTATGAACAGGGAAATCTTTGCCAGGGACCAAATCATGTTACTGGCCTGTTACAGTCAATGGCTTTGATAATGACTCTTCCACTGCAATCAATAAATCCAATCTGTTCTGTACCTTGTGTTTCCAACTTTCCAATGTTACCTGAACCGGTTGGGGAAGCTGATCATATAACTCCAATACACTTTCCAGATCACCTTTTTTCAGTCTTTCTTCCAGTCTGGATAATACAGCTACTGCATCATCTCCTTCTCTGGGTGTAAGGGATCTCACCTGGACTAGGGAAGAAACTATACTTCTGGCCATGTCCTGAATCGATCCGCTTTCAGCACCTGTTTCTACAGCCTTCAAAGCCTCTGTAATCAAGTCTTCAAATTCATTCTGGAGTTCCAACAGTGTAGCAACGCCATCTTCTGACAACTCAAGAATGATGGCTGGCAATTCCAAACTGTTGATTTGACTTTCTCCAATTATTGCAGCATATGGGATACCTGCTTCCACAGCAGCCTGTATTCCAACCAAAGTCAGGTTTCGCAAGGAGTTTTCACCAACCGTCTGGGAGGAAAGAGCAACCAGTTCAGTTTCCAGCCCCACTGTATTATCCCTTACTTCGTCAACCTGATTGGCAAGCATTCGGTTTTGCTCCTGTAAAAGAGCCAATTCCTCTTCCAAACCAGGAAGCTGAGTGCCAACATTTTCGATATTCGCAACCAACTCATTCATCAAACCCTGATTGGTACTTAAACCAGAAAGTTCCATTTGAAGATCAGTCACTTCTTCACCCAAAATTGTCAAACTCCTTGAAAGCCCATCAATTTCCAGAATTTTATCACCGATTCTCTGTATCCTTGCCTCCAGCAATACCATCTGGCCATTTGTCCCGGCCGCTTGATTGCTTTCACTTGAACCAGTAACCCCACTCACTGTTGAGCCAGAATTGGAACTCATGGGCATGGACCATGATAGTGCTGTAAAGTCTTCCTTCAGTTTCCTGTTATCAGCTTCGATCACCTCCAAATCTGTCTCCAAAGCAACCAGACTCTCCCGTAAACCCACCAGGGTTGTATCTAGATTACTCCTGATTTCATCATGTTTTCCGGTCAAGGTATCCAAATCTATACTAAATCTGGTCAATTGTTCAGTTTGGTTCCCAATGACCTCATTGATTGTATTCAACTCGGAAGCCAGGGCAGCATTTTGACTATCTGCTTCTTCCAAAGCACCGCTCAATTGCGAAATATTTTGCTCCAGACCGCTTATTCGCTCCTCAATGGCCGGAATTACAGTAGTTTGCAACTCTGCCACCTGTTCACCAATGTTGGAAACACTTTCCTCCATGAGGCTGGAAATTTCCATATTTCCCTCAGATGGTATGCTGGGAAGGAATTGTTGTGGAACCAAAAGGATCAGGGCAACACCAACACCACCTGCAATCAGTCCAAAGACAATGGCCCTGAAGATCAGACCGGCTATTTTATCCATCCACCTGTTCAATCTACTCTCATTGTTTGATTGCTTGCCTTTCCCGGGCTGCTCGGGTGGTGATTCCGCAATTATTTCGGCAATTTCCTCACCATCGTCATTTCTGTCGGATGTGTTATCAGACATAGCTCTTTCCTGTTGGCACCATTAGGGTGTTTTTCGTTGGCTTATCCGTAATTCTGCCCTGAATCAATCAGGTGGATTATACACAAGAAAATCCAAAGTCCAAAGCACTGGCAAACAAAAACTGAAATCTGTGATTACGGACTTTCATATCATTGAACATAGGGAAAAACCGAGGAGATTTTAGCAAAAATGATTCACAAGGTTATAAACACCATTAACCATTTCGCTAGTATCAGCCTGTAAATCAATCTTCATTGAAGAGATTCTATCGGGAAAATCTCGCCCGATTACCCTCACATACCATTGTGAAAATTCATTTGAGAATGCTGAGCCAGCACCTTTGGATTGAACCCATCCGAAGCAACCCTGGTTTCCCAATCCAGTGCAATCCCCTGTTTTATATTCTCACTCATGCAGAAGATTAAATGTCCTGTTGGAGGGATTTCCTTGACCTCATTGGAAAACAATCTGGCGGTTCTTGCGGAATACATTGGGATTAAGCATGGCTTCTCGGACAATAAGGTGAGAGCTTCCTTTGCCAGTGAGCATTCACGCTGGTTATATACAATCAATTCCTCGACTTCTATTCCCTTTTTCCCCAGAACCAATTTCAAATCCTGGGAAACATGCTCTCCACGAAAATAAAACAACTTATCAGTGAATTCGGACTTCTCCAGACCGAAAACCATTTCTTCAACCCGATTGAAGGTTTGTATAACATTATATCCTGCATTGATTGCCAGTTTTCGGGTTTGATTGCCGACACAATATACGTTGACTCTTCCCAAGTTAACCCCTTTGGACAAGAGAGAAAGAATGGCATTTTCGGAAGTAAAGACATATCCCGAATATTCCTGTTGGAGGAAGTCGTAGGTTGGGTACTGTATTTCAATCAAAGGGGATATACAGATATCCAACTGATTGTTGATGGCCAATAATTCACCTTTAATTCTCTTCGATGCATTAATGGGTCTGGTAAGAAGGATTGAACGAAATATTTGAGACACATCGCTACCCAATTATTGCAAAGGCAGAAGATATCGGCTTTGTTTTAACTTCTGTTTTGGTTTCTTCAATCATATTATTTGAGATAAAATAGGATTTTTTCCGATTATTTTAATCAAACAAATTTAGCCAGAGTTAAGTGGATTATGTGTTCCAGTATCAAGGTCCTTGGAATTGAAAGCAGTTGCGATGATACCTCTGCCGCAATTGTGAGCCATACCCAGGGTGAAAATCCTGAAGTACTCTCAATGGTGATTCAAAACCAGGGTACGCTTCATGAGCAATATGGTGGTATAGTACCGGAAATTGCTGCCAGAGCCCATTCAGACCGACTTGATAGGTGTACGGTTGAAGCGTTGAATTCTGCCCAGTTGAATTTGTCGAATCTTGATTGCATAGCCGTAACCGCAGGTCCTGGTCTCATCGGAGGTGTGATTTCGGGTGTCTCCTTTGCCAAGGGTCTGGCCGCCGGAAGTGGGTTGCCAATGGTTGGTGTAAACCATCTTGCAGCCCATGCCCTGACAGTCCGACTGACCCAGCAGGTTGATTTCCCATTTCTGTGCTTGCTGGTATCGGGAGGGCACTGCCAATTCCTGGCGGTCCTGAGTCCTGATGATTTCATTCGTCTGGGCGGTACCATTGATGATGCACCTGGTGAGGCCTTTGATAAAACCGCCCGACAACTTGGTTTGTCACAACCGGGAGGACCCGTTATTGAAAAGGTGGCAATATCTGGCAATCCCACGAAATATGCCTTTCCCAGACCTCTAAAAAACCAACAGGGATGCAATTTATCGTTCTCGGGGTTGAAGACTTCCCTTCTGAGGGAAAAGGAAAAGATAATCTCTGAAGAAGGAACAATATCTGAAACCCGAATAGCCGATCTGTGTGCCAGTTTCCAAAAGGCAATAAGTGAGTCTTTGAGCCAAAAGTCTCAGGTTGCCCTGAAGATTTTTGAAGAAACTGTCGGGCAGAAACCGACTCTGTTTGCCATTTCGGGTGGTGTCGCTGCAAACCAGATGATCAGAAAGGATGTCGAGGATGTTTGCAGGGTCAACGAAATAAAGTTCTATGCACCACCGTTGGAATACTGTACTGATAACGGAGCTATGATTGCCTGGGTGGGGATTGAAAAATTCAGGACAGGCAACTTTGATGGGTTTGACCTGGAGGCGCGTTCCAGATGGCCCTTGGATACTTCAAGTTCTCCAATACTCGGAGGTGGCAAGAGGGGAGCAAAATCGTAGAAAGGGACATTCTCACCATCGTTGGAATTTGATAGTGTGATGTATTGGAATTTTTAACAAGATTGAGGAGTATTGAATGGCATATTGGTTATTTAAATCAGAACCTTCAACCTGGAGTTGGGAGGAGCAACTTGCCAAGGGGGACGTTGGCGAGGAATGGGATGGGATTCGAAATTATCAGGCCAGAAACAACATGCGAAACATGCAGTTGGGTGATCTCGGATTTTTCTACCATTCCCAAACAACAAAGGAAATCGTGGGAATTGTTGAGGTCGTTGCCCTAGCTCACCCCGACAGCACCACCGATGATGAAAGGTGGGAATGTGTTGATGTGAAGGCCGTTCAGTCCTTTCCCAAGCCGGTTACTCTTCAGGATTGCAAGAATAATCCCAAATTGGCCGATATGGTATTGGTCAATAACACGCGACTATCGGTTCAACCCGTTGCCAAGGATGAGTGGGATGAAATCTGCAGAATGGGCGGGATCGAATAAATTTTCAAGGTCTGTTTTTCAAGATCCATTTCATTCCTTCCCTTTTCGCAAGTGAGGAAAGGCGTTGTTCATTTTGAGATATATAATCCTCCACCCGTTGAGGATTGGTACGTGAATATTGCCGCAGGACCCAACCTATGGCCTTTTGCAGGAAAAATTCCTTCTCGACCAATGAATGCTCCATGATTTCCAACTGCATGTTCCAATCCATTTTCTCCTTGCTGAGGAGTTGGGTCAATATGGCCGTTCTTCTTTTCCAAATGTTCGTGGATTGTGCCCAATCTCTCAATATTACGGATGTTTCCAGCGGTTGATTGATCAGCATCTGGTGAACGCCATGGGTAGCAATCGGATCAATGATTTCCCACCAGGCACCCTCGACAACCATCTTTTCAACGAAATCCATATGCTCGGGAAGAATCCATTTCCTGAATTTGGCATGGTTGAGTATTTCAATTGAGGCATACCATTCTTCTCTCCTTGAAGCATTGGTCCAAATGAAATCCATCAGGCTTACCCATTCTTCTGGGGATTCTATTCTGGATTCCTTGATCAGGGATGAGACAATTTTCCTGGTTTGTGGTGTTTTCACTCCCCAAAAGGGCATATCGGTTTTCATGTAGGATTGCTGATATTTGGCCGTATCAAGATCGCCAGCCTCTGAAAACCGGGTTAGTAATTTCTCCCTGAAAGTCGAGTTTAAGTCGCTCATGAACTTATTGTTCG
Organism: Paracoccaceae bacterium; assembly: GCA_009842205.1. GTDB lineage: Bacteria > Pseudomonadota > Alphaproteobacteria > Rhodobacterales > Rhodobacteraceae > MPNP01. The sequence continues at coordinate 11,281 of VYFX01000006.1, forward strand.
ATATCGAAAACCCAGATGTTAATATCGGTAATGCTCGGCCTTGAATGGACCCACCTTGCTAACCCCGATATAATCAGCCTGTTCATCGCTGAGTGAAGTCAACCTTACGCCTAACCGTTCCAGATGAAGGGTTGCAACTTTTTCATCCAGATGCTTGGGAAGGGTATATACCCTGTTTTCATAATTCTGGCCATTGTTCAACAATTCGATCTGGGCAAGAACCTGGTTGGTAAAGCTTGCCGACATGACAAAACTGGGATGGCCGGTGGCGTTACCCAAATTCAACAATCTTCCCTCTGACAGGAGGATTATTCGTTTGCCTGTCGGCATTTCAATCATGTCCACCTGATCCTTGATATTGGTCCATTTATGGTTTCGAAGGGAAGAAATCTGAATTTCATTGTCAAAATGGCCAATATTCCCAACTATGGCCATATCCTTCATGTCACGGATATGATCAATGGTAATTACATCCTTGTTGCCAGTAGCCGTAATAAATATATCTGCGATTGGCAGGGCATCCGGAAGTGTAACCACTTCAAAACCGTCCATTGCAGCTTGTAGGGCACAAATCGGATCAATCTCGGTAACCTTGACCCTTGCACCGGCACCCCGTAATGATGCCGCAGACCCCTTGCCAACATCACCATATCCGCATACCACGGCAACCTTGCCTGCAAGCATTGTATCGGTAGCTCGTCTAATACCGTCAACCAGGCTTTCCCGACAACCATACTTGTTGTCGAATTTGGACTTGGTAACACTGTCATTCACGTTGATGGCCGGGAAGGGCAACAATCCCTTTTCCTGCATCTGGTACAACCTGTTGACACCCGTGGTTGTTTCCTCGGTTACACCCTTGATCATGTTCCTTTGCTTGACAAACCAGCCCGGAGAGGTTTTTCGCCTGATGTCTATACGTTCAAACAAGGCCTCTTCTTCCTCCGAAGTGGGATTTTTGATTAGATCCTCTTCTCCCTCTTCAACTCTTGCACCAAGCAAGATGTAAAGGGTGGCATCTCCACCATCATCAAGAATCATGTTGGCACAACCTTCCTCAAAGTGGAAGATCATGTCAGCGTAATCCCAATATTCGGGCAGGGTTTCGCCCTTGATCGCAAATACCGGTATATCCTGGGCAGCGATCGCTGCTGCCGCATGATCCTGTGTGGAAAAGATATTGCAGGAAGCCCATCTGACCTTTGCACCCAGATCAACAAGGGTTTCAATCAAAACCGCAGTCTGGATTGTCATGTGGAGTGAACCAGCTATGCGAGCCCCTTCCAGTGGTTTCTGACCGCTATATTCCTTACGTAATGCCATCAGACCGGGCATTTCGGTCTCGGCGATCATGATTTCCTTTCTGCCGAATTCGGCCTGGGACAAATCTTTTACAACATAGGGCCTGCTCATGGGTGACACCTCCACTTCGTTTCTACTGGAACTGATAAATATAATCCAAGCAGTTGAAAATGAAACCACCTAGGAAGAGTAACTCTTGACCTAAAAATTATTCCGAGACTTCTTGGTCTGGTTTGCAAGGATTGCCCTTGAAGATTTTCGTTGAAATAGGAAGGGTCAGTATCCACAGTGACTTGATAATATGATGTTCCACTTTTAATTCTTTCAACTGTTCTGAAAGCATCCTAGGTTGTGTATAATTTTAACGTAAGGATTTGTTGATGGGAAGATTAGTTGATGGTGTTTGGTTTGATCAATGGTATGACACAAAGGATACTGGCGGCAAATTTGTTCGAAGCATATCCCAATTCCGAAACTGGATAACCAAGAAGGGTTCCGTAGGCCCAAGTGGTCAGGGGGGATTCAAGGCACAATCCGGCCGTTATCACCTTTATGCCAGCTATGCCTGCCCCTGGGTGCATCGGGTCCTGATATATCGCAAGTTGAAAGGTCTTGAAGATCACATTGGCGTATCTTTTGTCCATTGGTATATGGCTGAAAATGGCTGGACCTTCCAAATTGATGATGAAGGAATTGTTGGTGATCACCTCTTTGACTTCGAATTTGCCCATCAGATCTACACTTGGGCCGATCCAAAATATACCGGACGTGTAACCGTACCGATCCTTTGGGACAGGAGGATGGGTACAATCGTATCCAATGAATCGTCGGAAATCATTCGGATGTTGAACAGTGCCTTTGATGATATTGGAGCAAAGGAGGGGGATTATTACCCGGAACAACATCGTCAGGAAATTGATAAGATTAATGAACGAATTTACAGCACGGTCAACAACGGGGTTTACAAAGCCGGTTTTGCTACAACACAAGATGCCTACGAGAATGCAGTTCATCCCTTGTTTGAAACATTGGATTGGCTGGATGAGCAGCTCGCAACCAAGCGATTTTTGATGGGAGAACAACCGACCGAAGCAGATTGGAGACTATTCCCAACACTGTATCGGTTTGATAGTATCTATGTCGGTCATTTCAAATGTTCTCTCAAGCGAATTGTTGATTATCCGAATTTATGGGCTTATTCCCGTGATCTTTTTCAATGGCCGGGAATAGACGATACAGTCAATATGAACCATGCCCGTCGACATTACTATCAAAGCCATGATACCATCAACCCAACCCGTATTGTCCCCATCGCACCAGAAATTGACTGGTATGCACCACATGGTCGAGGGTGATAATCATCAAGAGTAAAATGGCAGGGATATACCAAAGTATAACTTGGAATGACATGAATGATCCAAGGGCTTTATGACACCACTTGTATCTGAATCTGAATCGCACACGCAGGAAATCGCGATAAAGCTTTTGCCATATTTGGAAGCGGGTATGGTACTGCTGTTAAATGGGCCTATCGGGGCTGGGAAATCAGTATTTGCCAGAGCCATCATTTCCTCGCTTTTGGCTAAATCAGGTAGGGAGGAAGACATTCCTTCCCCAACCTTTACCCTTGTACAAAGTTATGAAACTGAAGAATTTGAAATCTGGCATGTTGACCTCTATAGAATTGAATCGGAACTTGAAATAATCGAACTTGGTTTGGAAGAAGCCTTTGAAACTTCCCTCTGTATCATTGAGTGGGGCGAGAAATTGGGTCGGTTTACCCCCGATAATCATATTGAAATCTCCTTTGAACCAATGATCAACCTTAAATCCGGAAGACGCTTGACCTTTACGGCCAAAGATTCAAAATATGCCCATAGAATCGCGAGGGCACTTGAATAATCGAACACAGGAAAGAAGACGTTTTCTGGAGGAAAAAGGTTGGAATGATTGGGGAATTGCCAATCTGGCCGGGGATGCCTCCCCACGAAAGTATTTCCGACTGTCATCCGGTAGTAAAACGGCAGTGTTGATGGATGCTCCCATCGGTTCCTGTGGCCCCCTCGATCCCTTTATCGGTATTTCAGAGTACCTGATTGAACAGGGTTTCAGCTCTCCCAAAATCATGGCCAAAGACATAACTGGAGGATTCCTGATCATAGAAGACCTGGGTGATGACCTTTTCAGTTCCCTTCTCGTCAAGCAACCCGAATTGGAGTACGATATCTATCAGGTTGCATTGGAAATTCTGGTTGCACTAAGACAAAAGGTTCCTCCTCCACATGTCCCGGCCTACACACCTGAAACCCAGGGTGAACTGTCGGCTCTATCCCTAACATGGTATGCCCGTTATATTTCGGGAGTGGAGGTAAACGAAAGGGAAGTAAACCAGCTGAGGGATTTTGTTGCTGGAGCCATTTCCAGTTTGAACGAGAGGCAAGTGTTCATTCACAGGGATTACCATGCCGAAAACCTTCTATGGTTACCAGAGCGGTCTGATCAGGAAAGAGTAGGATTGATTGATTTTCAGGATGGTTCAATCGGCCAATCGTCCTATGATCTTGTTTCCCTGCTGGAGGATGCCCGCAGGGATATTTCTACCACTTTGAAAGAGGACCTTTTGTACAGGTATTCCGAACTTACGGGCGATTCTCTTGCCCTAGTCAAGAAAGGGGTGGCGATTTCAGGTATCCAGAGAAACCTGCGGATTCTGGGCGTATTTGCTCGCCTGTCCATTCGGGATTCAAAATCTTGGTATCTGGATTATATCCCCCGTGTCTGGGATTACCTCATGGGGGATCTGGAAACTGCCGGCTTGCCCGACCTGACCTCGTTTATCATGAACACCCTGCCACCACCCAACCCTGAAAACCTGGACAAACTGAGGAGTGCATAAATCAAACCACATTCGGCAATGATTTTCGCGGCGGGTTTTGGAACCCGTTTGGCAAATTTGGTCAAGGATGAACCCAAGCCCCTGATCAAGGTAGGCAATACGACACTTCTGGACCATGCTCTGGACGTGACCAGAGAGGCTGGCATCACTAACATTGTTGTCAATGCCCATTATCTCAGCCACAGGATTGTTGATCATCTGGCTTCTAGTTCCACGGCCAAGGTAATTATCGAAGAACCGGATATACTGGATACTGGTGGTGGATTGCTCAATGCCCTCCCTCATCTTGGTACTGATCCGGTATTTACATTGAATTCCGATAATTACTGGTTTGGTCAAAATCCTCTGACAATGTTGGCAGATTACTGGAATGAGCAGGAAATGGATGCCCTTTTGATTTTGGGTGCCAGGAAGAATACCTTTGGATATCAGGGCAGGGGTGATTTTGTCATTGATTCCGGTGGCAATCTGACAAGAAGATCAAATCAAGACATCGGGCTGGTTTACCTCGGTGCCCAGTTAATCAGCCCTTCGGTGATCAGTAGCGAGTTTGGCAGGGTGTTTTCCCTCAATGCGATCTGGGACCGGTTAATCCACAATAAAAGAATAAAGGGTTTGATTTATGATGGAAAATGGGCAGTAATTGATACACCTTATGGTATTGAAATCATAAGAAAGATATTATGAAACCGATTGTCTTTTCATTCCATAAGAATTGACCAAAATCTTGCTTCTTTAAAATATGTACCAAATTACCTCAAATCACTTGAAACCAATTTTATACTCATCTCCTTAGCCCCGATTTCCACCTAAATGTTCACTTCACAAAACAATCCAAGAGTATTCGCAGTTCATCCGGGTTGTGATTTTGCCCGTGTCTTTGTTGATGGACTTATTGACAGGATGAAAGATGCCAACCCCGAAGACATGGCACGAGTGGAAATTTATCTCACGACAAACAGTCTGCGACAAGCAGTAATTGCCAGATTCATTGAACACAAGAATACCTTTCTTCCCAAACTTTACCTGCTTACCGATTTGAAAAGGGATGCAAGGTTCCCGGCAATACCACTGCCAGCATCCACACTCCGTATACGTTTGGAACTGATCCAGATGATCAAGAAATTGCTTGAAAATGATCAACGGTTCGATTCCCATCTGGCCCAATATGAACTTGCCAGGACGCTTGAATCCTTGTTGCAGGAACTCAATGAGGAAAATGTGGGTCCTGAAGATCTGCAGGGACTCGATCAAACCAATTTGTCGTCACATTGGAAGGAAAGTCTTAAATTCCTTGAAATTCCTACTGGGTATTTCAAAACCTCTACCAAACCAAGCGAGGAGGCACGACTGAGGCTTGTCATCGAGATGTTGGTTGCCAGTTGGGAAATCAATCCACCAGATCATCCCATAATCGTGGCTGGCTCAACAGGCTCGGTAGGAGCAACCCAGTATTTTATGCAAAAGGTAGCAATCCTGCCCCAAGGGGCACTGGTCCTGCCCTGTCTTGATTTTGATTTACCGGCAAGAGTCTGGGAAAAGATGGGAAGTAAATCACCACAGGTAGATCATCCCCAATACCGATTATACGAACTTGCCACCAAACTGAATATATTTCCAACGGATATTCCACACTGGACCGGAAATATTGTGAGGGACCGTCCCCGAAATTCCCTGGTTTCCCTTGCCTTGCGACCTGCACCAGTTACCAACCAATGGCAATCCGAGGGACCGAAACTTGCCAACCTGAAGGAGGCAACGGAAGGTCTGACTCTGGTCGAAGCACCCACTCCGAGGATTGAAGCGGTCACTATAGCCTTGCAGTTGAAAAAAGCCTTGGAAGACAACAAGACTGCTGCCCTGGTTACTCCCGACAGATCCCTGATAAGGAGGGTCAAGACGACACTTGGAAAATGGAAGATCAATCCGGGGAACTCCCGGAATGACAATTTGCTACAAACTTCCCTAGGCAATTTTTTGCAAAGCATAGCCAATTTGATGGGCAGGGAGGCCAACCCCGAAGAGTTTGTGGCACTGCTGAAACATTCACATACCAATTCGGGCTCAGGTCAGGAAAGGCACAGGGAATTTGCCTCCGATCTTGAATTTTACATTCGCTCCAAGGGTCCGGAATACGACCCCATGAAACAAACTGGCAGTTGGTTGAATATCAACCCTGGGCAGGATGAGACAAAATGGTTCAAATGGTTCAAATCCAATTTGGACCAATTGGAGCGAAGTACCAAAGGTACACTTGAAGAGTTTGTCAGCCTCCACAAATCAATTGCCGCAAGTTTGGCAAATGGTCCCGATGGTCAATCGGCATTGTTATTTGATAATGAAGACCAGACCACCGACAAGGTAAACACCCTTTTCAATAGGATTTGGAGGGCATCTTCAATCCCGGGAAAAATCCCTTCCCTGGAATACGCCGAGCTGTTTTATGGACTGGCTTGTGAAATGCAAATATCAAACACCAGTGAAGTTACCCCAAACCTTTATTTCTGGAATACTGAAGATGCCCGAATGCAATCTCCGGACTTGTTGATTGCCGGGGGAATGAATGAAGGCTCATGGCCCATTTTTCTCGGACAGGACCCTTGGTTGAACCGCAACCTTCGCAGCCAGTTGGGTTTGAATTTACCCGAAACCAAGATTGGCTTGATGGGTCATGATTTTCAACAAATTGTTTCCGGCAAGGAAGTGATACTTTCCAGGAGTACACTGGGTGATGGTGATCCGACGACCCCGTCAAGATGGCTTAGCCGTTTGACAAATTTGCTTAACGGGCTTGATCCCGATGGAATATCAGCCCTGGAAAGCATGAGGGCCCGTGGCAATCAATGGCTGCAACTGGCTGAAAGGTCTGAAAAACCAGAAAGCCGGCAATCATTCTATTGCCGCCCAGAACCATCTCCTCCACTCGTTTCCCGTCCGAAAAAAATCAGTGTAACGGCAGTCAGGACACTGATAACCGATCCCTATGCCATTTATGCCAGGGACATCCTGAAATTTAAACCCGTATATCGCTTGAAAGTGGAACCCAGTTACCTGTTGAGGGGTATCAAACTCCATACGATCATGGAACAGTTTATGGCAGTTTTTAATGAGGATCCAGATGAGGTCGAAATCGAAAAGTTGATGGAAATTGCCAAAGAGGCCTTGACCAACACCGGCACGCTTCCTGTCGTCGAAGAAGTCTGGTTGTCAACCCTTACGCATAACGCAAAAGAGCTTTTGCAAATCGAACAGGCAATTCGCCAAAAAACGGAACCGGAGTTTCTGGAACACAAGGGAGAATACCACTTTGATCATCTCGATTTTACTCTTACGGCGAAATGTGACCGGATAGATTTGGAACATGAATCTACAAACATTTGGCATCTTTTTGATTATAAATCTGGTGCAATTCCCACTGCCTCACAAATTGACAAATGGGAAAAGCAAATCCCCTTGCAGGTCATTATGGCTGAGCAGGGGGCATTTGAGGGTGTTTCGGGTACCGTTTCAAGGGCAGCCTACATCGGGATTGGCAGAAAACCTGAAATAAGGGAGGTTGGGAATCGAAACCTAGCCGGTATAGATTCCTTTATGGATGACTGGAACAAATTCCAGGAACTCGTCAAATTTTACCAGAGCTCAACCACTGGTTATATCTCCCGCCGTTATGGTGGTGCTGGAACCCAATCCAATGATTACGACCATCTGGCCCGATTTGGTGAATGGGAAGATACCGATAAATCGATTTACCAAAAGGTAGGTGATGGTTAGCAATCGATTTGATGAAGCCACCCTGCCCCAGGTAAAGGCAGCCAATCCGTTTGAATCCTCCTGGGTATTGGCCAATGCCGGTTCCGGCAAGACCCGGGTTTTGACCAATCGTGTGGTCCGCTTACTACTTGCCGGTACTTCTCCCCAAAAAATCCTGTGCATTACCTTTACCAATGCAGCAGCCACCAATATGCTCAATCGACTTGTTGAAACCCTTGGTGGATGGGCCATGCTCCCCAATGATGACCTAAGGGACAAGCTTTTGGAACTTGGGGAAGATGAAAACTCGCTAACCCCTGAAAAACTGGATTCCGCCCGTACCCTCTTTGCACGGGCATTGGAAACACCCGGAGGCATGAAAATACAGACTTTTCATTCCTTCGCTACAGCCTTATTGAGACAATTCCCACGGGAAGCGGGAGTTTCTCCCCAATTTAAATTGATTGATGATCGAAAAGCCAGAAACATCCAGATTGATCTGCTTAACGAACTTGTGGCAACTGACCGCAATATTGTGGAGCAACTTTCCAAATATCTGGATTATGAAAGCCTCAAGCAATTTACCAAGGATATCTTTGACAAAAGGGACGATTTCAATAAGGAGGCAACCAAGGAGTTCATCTGGAAAAAATTCGACGTGAGAGAGGATTGGGACGGGACAAGTCTTGTCAACTCGGTCACACCGGATGACATCCGGATGATCGAATCCCTGTTGCCTATTTTGCAGAAGGGTTCCATCACTGACCGGAAAAAAGGTGCACTGATAGGTGAAACATTGGCAACTGGTAAGCCTGATCTCATTGTCTCCCAATTGATCGAATGCCTAATTAGCAAACCCAACAGTAAAAATCCCTATTCGGTCGCCAAGTTCCCTACCAACCCAACCAAACAAATGATGGGGAGTGGGCTTGTTGCGGAATTTGAGAGTTTTGCCGAACACCTATCCCAAGCAAAAATAAACGAGGAGAATTTCCAAGGCGCACAAAGAACCCTGTTGCTTCACCAATTTGCCGGGAAAATACTTGATGCCTATCGGGAAAAGAAAAGAAAAAATGCATGGTTGGATTTTGATGACCTTCTGACCAGTGTCCTGGAAATATTGAGAGACCCGGATATATCCCAGTGGATCCTGTATCGTCTGGATGAGGATATTGATCATATCCTGGTTGATGAAGCACAGGATGTAAACACCAAACAATGGAAAATAGTATCCATTCTGGCCGAGGAGTTCACATCCGGTGTCGGCCAAAGGGGAGATCTGGTCAGAACGGTGTTCGCAGTTGGTGATGAGAAGCAGTCCATTTTCGGTTTTCAGGGAGCGGCCCCGGAAAGGTTTCGGGAAAGACGGGACTATTTCAAGGAAAAGTTCGAGAAAAGCGGTAGGAAATTCATTGAGGAGGACTTGGAGTTTTCCTTCCGTTCATCAAATGAAATCCTTAGGCTGGTTGACGGATATCTGAATCTTTACCACGAAAAGTTTTACACACGGTTCATACCCCACAAGGCTTATAAAGACAAACTTCCGGGTTGGGTGGAATTATGGCCACTTGCACCCAAACGGGATACTTCTGATGAAGAGGAGTGGTATATACCCGGCTTCGTCAAACAAGAGAAGAAACCTGCAGAGATTCTGGCCCAAAATCTCGTTGCCAAAATCAAAAAGATGATTGACAACGAGTTTATTCCTACCGATAAAAACGGCAAGACAAGACGGGTGAGGCCGGGAGACATCCTGATCCTGGTCCAAAGCCGGGGATCTATATATAGGTCCATGATCAAGGAGTTGAAAAAAGCTGGTTTGCCACTGGCAGGAACCGATCGGATTACACTGTCGGATGATCTGGCGGTCAAGGATCTTCTTGCCCTGCTATTGTTCCTGTCGGTACCCAAGGATGATTTGTCCCTAGCAGTTGTATTGAAATCTCCTCTCTTCGGGTTTGATGAAGATGATATATTTCGTTTGGCCCATGGCCGTACGGGTTCCCTTTGGGATGTCCTGGAGACCAGAAAGGACAGTTCCGGACGCTTCAGCAACGCCCACAGAATATTGTCAGAACTTCGTTCCCTTGCGGGGGAGGAAACTCCCTACGATCTCCTGGAAAAAATCCTGACTGTTTATGAAGGTCGGAAACTGTTGGTGGCTAGACTTGGAATTTCCTGTATTGAAGCCCTTGACCTGCTTCTGGTCCAAGCACTTGAATATGAAATAGACGAAACACCATCCTTAACCGGGTTTCTGGAGTGGCTGGAACCCGGGGCAGTAAACATCAAGCGGCAATTTGAACAGCAGCAGGACGAAATACGTGTAATGTCGGTTCATGGGGCCAAGGGTCTGGAATCACCGATTGTCATATTGCCAGACACCAGGTCCCTGTATAATCACGGTAATGTTATTGTTCCTTGTGCTGAAGACAATTTTCCATTGTGGTCCACCAAACCTGAAATTACCGAGCCTGTAGCCAATGGGCTGAAAAAGATAGAGTCTGAAGACTGGAAGGAATATCTGAGACTTCTTTATGTTGCCATGACCAGAGCTGAATCACGGTTGATCATTTGTGGTGCTCAAACCAGAAAAGACCTGCCCAAATCCGAAGAGCAGATCAAGGACTGGTACGAGATGATTTACTGGGTCATGTCAAGAAACATGAATGAAGCGTTCCATGATTTTAGTGCCGACCTGAACGAAGATATGACCAATAAATATGGCTACATGCTGAGATCGGAAAACTGGCCTATGGAGACTGATCAGGAACCTGATGTCCAGAAGATTGAAGATATCACCTTGCCTCATTGGGTAGAAAAGATACCCGTATGGGAAACTCCGGGTAAACTCTCCGAATCTCCGTCCAACCTAGGTGGCGACAAGGTGGTGTCAGGTGAGATTGATACCGAAGCGACAAGTGATTCCGCACTGCTGAAGGGAAATGTCATTCACCTCCTTCTGGAACATCTTCCAAACATTCCCAGAACTGAATGGGAGATCAGGGGCAAGCAGTTGATTGATTTGAAATATCCAGATATCGTCACACGAGACCGCAGCGAATGGATTGCCAACAGTATTGCCATATTGGAAAATCCGGATTTGAAATTCCTTTTTGATACTTCCGAAACCAATCTTGAGGAAGTTGCCATTACAGCCGAAATCCCTGAATTGGACAACAAACCCATTTTTGGTTACATAGACCGGCTGGTGATTGCCGATGACCATGTTCTGGCTGTTGACTTTAAAACCAACAGGCTGGTACCCGCCAATGTGGATGAAACACCTGAAGGGTTATTACGCCAGATGGGGGCCTATCACAGAGCTCTTGAAAAAATCTATCCCGACAAAAAAATCAAGACTGCCATCTTGTGGACCCAGACGGGAGAATTAAGTAAACTACCTGAAGAATTGACATTGAATGCCTTGAAAAGAGCATTTACAATGGCAGATACCCAATCCAAAATTTAACTACCCGAAATTCCGGAGGAAAAATGAGTGTAATCCACGTAACAGACGAATCTTTTGAAGCCGATGTAATCAATGCTCCAAACCCCGTTCTGGTGGATTTTTGGGCTGAATGGTGTGGACCCTGTCGTCAAATAGGTCCTGTTCTGGAGGAATTGGCGGCCGAGTACAATGGCAGCCTGACAATCGCCAAGGTTGATATCGAGGAAAATATGGACACTCCATCAAGACTTGGTGTCAGAGGCATTCCTGCCCTGTTCATGTTCAAAGGTGGTGAGGTTGTCGGCAATCTCACCGGTGCACTTCCCAAACCCGCCATCAAAAAGTGGATTGACAGTTCCATCGAGGACTGATTTGGATTTGCATTAGCACAAGTTAATAGCGATATGCCGACTCAAAAGTTCTCCTTAAGTACCTGACCGGCGAGATAAAGGGACCCGCAGACCAGTATCCGGGAATTGGGATAACTGGACGATATCGTCTTGACTGCGGTCAGGGGACTTTCCGAGGTAAAGGTTTCAAAACCGACTTCCCTTGCGACCGAGGCAATACTGTCTGCAGACAGGGATGACTCTTCCCCGGGAATCTCGATACCGTAAAGTTCATCGGCGGCTGGGCGCAGGTTTCTAAGAAACCCTCTTGAATCCTTGGTTTCCAACATTCCACAAACCAGCCGTGTCTTTTTGGAAGGCAGTTTGTTCAGGGTCATTGTCAGGGCCTGCCCGGCTGCCGGATTATGACCTCCATCAAGCCATACTTCCGATCCGTTGGCATTATCAATCAGGGGGCCGGTCTGCAAGCGCTGCATGCGGCCAGGCCATCGGGCCTTGAGCAAGGCTTGCCTGATTTCGGGTTCCCTGAAACCAAGATATCGCAGAACGGTAATTGCCGTACCGGCATTGATGGTCTGGTGTTCGCCAACCAGGCTGGGTTTCGGCAGGATCATGTCACCACCTGTATCGGTATAGACCAATTGGTTTGCATCGGCCCTGACGAACCAGTCCCTGTCCTGTATCAGCAGTGGGGTATTTCGGCTTTTGGCAACATTTTCAATTACCTCAAGGACTTCCGGTTCCTGACGGGAAATGACCGAAGGTATGCCTTGTTTTAGGATACCTGCCTTTTCGAAGGCAATCTTTGCCAGCGTGTCCCCCAGATACTGCTCATGATCAATTGAAATGGGTGTAATGACCGTCAGTTCGGGTTGATCGACAACATTGGTCGCATCCAGCCTGCCACCAAGCCCGACTTCCAAAAGCAGATAGTCGGCATTGGTCCGTGAAAAGGCCAGAAATGCCGCAGCCGTTGTGATTTCGAAAAGGGAAATCGGCAGTTTCCGATTGACTGCCTCGCATTCCAGCAGAACATCAACCAGGGCGTCCTCCTCAATGATGGAACCAGCCAGGGCTATCCTTTCATTGAACTTGGTCAGGTGGGGAGAAATATAACTGTGAACCCTCTGGTCTGCGGCTTCCAGCCCGGCCCTTACCATGGCCAAGGAAGATCCCTTGCCATTGGTTCCGGCAAAATGAATGACGGGAGGAAGTTTTCGTTCCGGATGCTTCAGTTCGGCCAGTAGCCTTTTGGGCCTATTGAGAGTGAGATCAATGCTTTTCGGGTATAGCGATTTCAACCGATGCAGGATTTCAGTGGATGTCGATGCAGTCACGAGAAATTCTCCCAGGCTACCAGGCAGGATGGTGAGGATAATTTAGGTTGTCTTAGTCCGTTTGGGAAGATTGTTTTTGATCCGATTTCTTCTCAAAGGTAATTTCACCTCTGATTGCTGGTGGTTTTTTCATGAGCAGTCTGGTCAGAACCATGATCGTTTCCCGCATTTTCTTCCTATGGACCACCATGTCAAGCATCCCTTTTTCCAGCAGGTATTCGGAACGTTGGAAGCCTTCAGGCAACTTCTCCTTGATGGTCTGTTCGATCACTCGTGGACCGGCAAATCCTATCAGGGCCTTCGGTTCAGCAATATGAATGTCCCCCAGCATGGCGTAGGATGCTGTAACCCCACCGGTGGTCGGGTTGGTCAAAACTACAATATAAGGCAATCCGGCATCGGCAAGTTGTTTGATTCCCACGGTTGAACGAGGCATTTGCATTAGGCTGAGAATTCCTTCCTGCATCCGTGCACCTCCAGCCGTGGCAAACAACACCAAGGGTGCCTTGATCTTCAGGCATCGTTCGCAGGCAGCCAATATGGCATTACCCACATACATGCCCATCGACCCAGCCATGAATTCGAAATCCTGGGCCGCCACGATGGTTTTCAGTTTCCCGATATTGCCTTCGGCCACAAGCATGGCATCCTTTTCCTCGGTGACTTTCTGGGATGTCTTCAAGCGATCGGTATATTTTTTTGTATCCTTGAACGACAAGGGATCTTCCTTGGGTGACTCAATTTCCAGAAGTTTGTAGATCTTGTCATCAAAAAGAGTGTCAAATCTTTGTCGGGGGCTGATGGTCATGTGATAATCACAATCAGGACATACATTCATTGAACGAACCAGGGTTCTGTGATTGATCATGACGCCACAACTTTTGCAAGTCGTCCACAAATTGTCAGGTACATCCCTGCGATCCAGAATGGACTTCAGCTTGGGACGAACATAATTGGAAATCCAGTTCATAATTCTCCAGAATTTGTTTGCATTTCTTTCATTTGCGAAAATATTACCATTACATAAACAGTCCAACCAAATAAAATATGTTTGTTATGCATTCATTTCTACACCATCCGAGTTACCCCCTGCCTCTTCCCATTGCCCATCGGGGATATTCGGCCAATTATCCTGAAAATACCATGGCTGCATTTTCCGCTGCGGTGGATTTGGGATACAAGTGTCTGGAAACCGATGTCCATGCAACCGCTGATGGCAGGCTTGTTGCATTTCACGATCCCGACCTTAAGCGGGTCGCTTCGGTTGAGGGCAGGATTGACACCATGAAATGGGACGATCTGAAAAAAATAAGGGTCAAGGGTAAGGAACCCATCCCTCTATTTGAGGACGTTTTGTCAAGCTGGCCGGATATTAGGTTCATCATTGATCCCAAGGAAGACAGTGCAACCAAGCCCCTTTATGATGTTCTGGTTGCCAATAATGTCTGGGATCGTGTTTGTGTAGGGTCGTTTTCGGACCAGAGATTGGCCTGGATACGCAGTGAGGCTGGGTCCAAATTATGCACTTCAATGGGTCCTCGGGAAGTATTTCGCCTCCGCTTTAAGAGTTGGGGCATTCCCCTGGGAGGTTTTGGAGCGAATTGTGTACAGGCACCCTTGCAGGACAAGGGTGTTCGTATACTTGATCGAAGTTTTATCAACAAGGCCCATTCGTATGGTTTCCCGGTGCAGGCGTGGACCATCAATGATGTTGAAACCATGGGCAAGCTGCTCGATTTGGGAATAGATGCCATCATGAGTGATGAAGCTGAATTGATGAAAAAGTTTTTCCAGAAACGTGGAATTTGGCGGGATTAACTTCAATTTTTCAAACTAATTCGTTAATTACCCAACTTTATATATTTTCTAAACAAACCAACATTATTTTTGGGTTAGCACCCATCTATGAGTTCCCTTTATCCAGAAGGAAAAACAATGTCCGATAAGAAACAGAACCTACCAAGTCGCCATGTAAGCCAGGGTCCAGCAAGAGCCCCACATCGATCCTATTACTATGCAATGGGTATGACCGAGCATGAAATAGATCAACCCTTTGTCGGGGTTGCAACATGCTGGAATGAAGCCGCCCCTTGTAACATTGCCCTCAATCGACAGGCCCAGGCTGTAAAGCTTGGCGTAAAATCGGCCATGGGTACCCCGAGGGAATTTACCACAATTACAGTTACCGATGGCATTGCCATGGGGCATGAGGGAATGCGTTCATCCCTTGCTTCAAGAGAGGCCATAGCCGATACGGTCGAATTGACCATGAGAGGGCACTGCTATGATGCAATTGTTGGTTTGGCAGGTTGTGACAAATCCCTTCCGGGCATGATGATGGCCATGGTTCGGCTCAATTGCCCATCAGTCTTTGTCTATGGAGGATCCATTTTGCCAGGTAGACTTGATGGCAGGGATGTCACAGTTCAGGATGTGTTTGAAGCAGTGGGCAGACATCAGGCAGGAAACATGTCAGATGCTGAACTTGCCATACTGGAACGGGTTGCATGCCCCTCGGCCGGTGCCTGTGGAGGTCAGTTTACCGCCAATACCATGGCTTGTGTTTCGGAAGCCGTTGGTCTTGCATTGTTCAATTCGTCTGGTGCACCGGCACCATATGAAAGCCGGGATCAATTTTGTGAAGCTTCTGGTCGTGCCGTAATGGGGCTTTTGGAAGCCAATATACGTGCCAGAGATGTCGTAACCCGCAAATCACTGGAAAATGCAGCCAGGGTTGTTGCTTGTACAGGAGGTTCCACCAATGCGGGACTTCACTTGCCGGCCATCGCCAATGAAGCAGGTATCGACTTTGATCTGCTGGATGTTTGTGACATTTTCAAGAGTACGCCTTATTTCGTGGACATGAAACCAGGTGGCAAGTACGTTGCCAAAGACCTCTATGAAGCTGGTGGTGTTCCAGTTGTCATGAAGGAACTCCGCAAGATAGGCCTTATCCACGAGGATTGCATTGTGGTCTCTGGCAAAACCGTTGGGGAAGAGCTTGATCTTGTGGAAAGAGAGGCCGATGGTCGTGTGATATATCCAGCAGCAACTCCGCTGTCAGAAACCGGTGGTGTAGTTGGCCTGAGGGGCAATCTCGCACCAGATGGAGCCATCGTCAAAATCGCCGGCATGGAAAAGGATCAGATCGTCTTCTCGGGCCCGGCCAACGTATTTGAATGTGAGGAGGAGGCCTTTGAGGCGGTAAAGCAGAGAGATTACAAGGAAGGTGAAGTTATCGTCATTCGTAATGAAGGACCAGCTGGCGGGCCCGGGATGCGTGAAATGCTCTCCACGACTGCAGCCCTTTCCGGTCAGGGAATGGGCAAGAAAGTGGCCTTGATTACCGATGGTAGATTTTCGGGTGCTACAAGGGGTTTCTGTGTTGGTCACATCGGACCGGAATCGGCTCATGGTGGTCCCATTGCCCTACTCAAGGATGGCGACATCATTACCATTGATGCGCTCAAGGGAACACTTGAAGTCGATCTCTCGGAGCAAGAATTGGCACAACGAAAAGCGGAATGGAAAGGTCCCAGAAAAACCTATTATAGTTCTGGTGCCCTTTGGAAATACGCCCAACTTGTTGGACCAACCCGTGAAGGTGCTGTTACCCAACCGGGTGCGAAGGCGGAATCCCATGTCTACATGGATTTGTAAATTTATGGGGGCATTGGTTTAATATTTGATTAACAATTTTAATTAGGTCTATTTTAGATGAATAACCCTAATCCCAAATTAGATCATGGGGTAGCTTTTGTTAACGGAATTAATTGAAGCCTGTTTATGAGAACTTGGAAGTAAAACTTTAATCCAAAAAAACCTTTGATTGATTCAAAACTCATTCACTTCACTATCTATACACGACTATCAGTTATGTCAGAATAATAATGATTTCATGAAATCATTTGGTTTCAAACATCCATAACACATACTTGAATTTTGTTGCTAAGCAATGGGATTCTATCTCCATGCATATATTTCCATTACGGTATTGAGTAAAACTACTCAATACCGTAATTGCAAATAAAATCACAAGCTTGCTTTGAGTAAGAACCTGATTCGTTTTGGGACTTTTACACATGCTTCGTTTCCTGCATTTTTAATCTCACTATTGCGAAAAATATAATCGGGTATCTCTTACCTGATGCTCGTTTAAGGTTTGGGAACGGTCTTAAACGCAATTTGAATCTTACTTACAGTTCAGGAAAACCAAAAGTGAGGCTTAATCGGCTGGTAGAGTTGGCAACCAGAATCGCATGCAATAATGGGACAATCAGGACCAATTCTGAAAATCCTTGACTTTCAAATATATTTCTTGAAGTGGAGCATTGTGCTTGGGTTTCCTACCAACAAAGTAACTTGGTAGTGCACAAGTTACCTTCAGTCATCAACAACACTGCTTACTTGATCAAGTTATCAATTATGAACGCATTTTTATCTATCTGCGACACCTCAATGGAATCGGTTCGAAAATGTAAGTTCACCCACCTCGTTTAAATCTAAATGTAGGAGTGTACTTATGCAGAATGATAAAAATAATGATGAGTCCTTGTATGGGAATATTCTCTCCCTATCCTTGGCTAAAAATTCCCGAATTGCTTATGAAAAAGGTTGGAGTATTTTCCATGATTATTGTGTTTCCAGGGGTATAAATTCATTAGAGGCCACACAGGAAGAAGTAGCAGACTTTTTTCTACTTCTTTCCATGGTTCCGCGTTCTGAGAATGCTACTACAAATCAAGGAGAGCCATTATCCTTAAGTACATTAACCTTATACAAAAGCGCCATTGCAAACAGATACAACGAAGAGGGTAAGGTATCACCAACCCGGTCACCAAAAGTGAGTGCCATTTTGAAGGGTTTGGCACGTTATAGAGGACAACCTCCCCGTCGTGTCAAAGCACTAAGGGATCATCATGTATTACTAATGCTGGAAAAATGTGGGACAAGCTTGATTGGGGTTAGAGACAAAGCAATTCTGGCCTTGGGTTTTGCAGCAGCTCTCCGTAGATCCGAAATATGTAGTTTGATGATTAGTGATATTGAAATAATCCCTCCAATCGATCGTTGGGATACAAAGAAAATGTTTATTACCGTCAGAAAATCGAAAACTGACCAATTTAGCAAAAGTTATCGTATTGCAGTACCTCAAGGTAGAAGGATCAGACCCATCGACAGGCTGGAGGACTGGATTTCCGCTTCTGGTATTACCCAGGGACATCTGTTTCGGACCATGAGACGAGGAAGTGTCATCAATGGTAATCCATTGCATCATTCCGATATACCAAGGCTGGTAAAAAAATATTCGAAGGCAATCGGTGTCAATCCCGATGAAGTATCAGGGCATTCACTCCGAGCTGGTTTTATTACCAGCGCTGCAGTTCACAATGCTCGTATGGACAAGATTATGGAGATAACCAGACATACCAATCCATCAACAGTTATTAGATACATACGTGATGCAGATATCTTCCGTGATCATGCTGGGGAAAACTTTCTTTGAAGTTGGTAGAATATCACACCAACTTGCTATGTCAAACCTGTCGTTGTCCTTGGGATGGATGAATATTGGCTGAAACATATCTGTTGGGGGGGGGGAATCACCTCGTAATCGCAGGAATCGATCGGCTGTTATTCTTCAGTTCATGGATTGTTATGCGACGGTGACCACCCGGATGGTGCAAGTTCGAACCCTCCGAATTCGAATGCCGGCGCCACTGCACACCCGACAAGGGTCCAGTCTCCCTTCGACCATGCACGTTGCCATACTCCGGCAGGTACAATTGCTTGCGGCTGGGCATCGGTATCGAAACCTAGATTGTAGGTCATGACATCAAATCCATTTTCCGACACCTCAAGATTTAGTATGTCCCCAGCGTGAAAATTCCATATCTCGACCGCATCAACCCGGTGCCAGCGAGAGATTTCCCCTTTCCCGAGCAGGTAGTAAATCGAGGATACGACCCCGCGACCTCCGTCACCGCGACTTGCCCGGTATGTTTCCCGGTAGTGACCTCCTTCCGGATGTGGAATTAATCCTAGTTTCATGATTATTCTGTTTAGATCCACTGGTTCACACTTTTCTTCAGTACCCACATAAGGATGAAATTAAATCATCTCCAAATCTAACCCTCAGTTTTTGACCCCTGATGTCTTATTGCGAGTACATCACATACTTCACCAATACTCAGATTGCTACTTTCCAATAGAACCATCAGGTGAAACATAAGATCAGCAGCCTCATTAAGGATTTCTCCCTTATCCCCCTTGACCTTGGCCAAAGATAATTCGACACCCTCTTCGCCTACTTTCTGGGCAATAGCATATTGTCCTTTTTCAAATAGGTCGGTAGTATAACTGCCTGAGGGTCGATCAAGGTTACGTTGTTTGATGAGCTCCGTAAGGTGGTTCAAAATCTCCAGCGACTGGGCATTATTGTCATTGAAACAGGTCTGTGCGCCAGTATGGCAGACTGGACCAATAGGTTTTGCCTTGACAAGAATCGTATCCCCATCACAATCAAGCTCAGCTGAAACAAATTTCATATAATTACCGGAAGTCTCTCCTTTAACCCACAGAGCCTTTCGTGTACGGGAATAAAATGTTACGTGGCCTGATTCAAGGGTGTTTTTCAGGGCCTCATGATTCATGTATCCGAGCATCAGAACCCTGTTGTCATCAGCATCCTGAATGATAGCCGGTAATAGACCGGATACTTTCTCCCAATTGATGTTTTCTTCTTTAATCATAGTCTTATCGGTATATTGCGGTCACTTAAATATTGCTTCAAGTCGGCAATGTGTATCTGTCTGGTGTGAAAAACCGATGCAGCAAGTGCCCCATCTGCTCCCGTCATGGTAAACACATCGTCGAAATCTTCCTCCTTGCCGGCTCCACCTGAGGCGATAACCGGAATGTCAACAGATCTTCTGATTGCCTGGAGTTGTTCTATATCATATCCCTTCTTGACTCCATCCTGATTCATGCAATTGAGAACGATTTCACCGGCCCCAAGTTCCTGAACCCTTTTGGCCCAAGCCATCGTATCACGGCTTGTCTTCAGCGTTTTTTTCTCATCACCGGTATATTGATGAACGATGTAACTTCCATCTTCATGGAGACTATCGATTCCAACCACAACACACTGGGTACCAAAGGCCTCAGCCAGTTCGGTGACAAATTCAGGGTTTTCCAAAGCCGGTGAATTGACCGAAATCTTGTCGGCACCATCATTGAGGATTTTTCGGGCATCTTCAATGTTCCTGATACCCCCTGCCACGCAAAAGGGAATATCGATGACCTTGGCTACCTTTCGGATCCATTCCTTATCCACAACACGTCCATCACTACTGGCGGTAATGTCATAAAATACCAACTCATCAGCACCCTCTTCAGCATAGCGTTGGGCATGTTCCAATATATCGCCCATATCTCTGTGATTGCGGAATTGTACCCCTTTGACAACTCGACCATCCTTTACATCAAGGCAGGGAATTATACGTTTGGTCAGCATACAACCTCCAACGCTTCTGAAAGGGTAAAGGTACCTTCATACAAGGCTTTTCCTACAATAACACCAGCCGTTGACAACTGCCTCAGATCATTGAGAGAACCAACACCCCCGGAGGCTTGAAGGTCAATTTCCGGAAACTCCTCCTGGATTGTATTGCACAGGTTCACATTGCAACCCTCCAAGGTTCCATCCCGTGATATGTCGGTACACAATACATGCGTCAAGCCAACCCCAATGTAATCCTTGATGAATGACCTAAGCGGGATTTGGCTCAGTTCCTGCCAACCGGAAATTGCCACAAAATAATCCCCATCACGGGATTGGACATCAGCTGCCAAACAGATTTTGTCTGGTCCAAAGCTCGTTATTATGTCCTTTACCATTTCGGGTTCCTTGGTGGCAAGGGATCCAATGATGACTCGACTGACACCGGTATCAAGCAGATTGGTGACCTCCTCAACCGAACGTATTCCACCTCCGGTTTGAACCTGCATTTCACTTTTGCTGACAATATTCTTGATGACCTTCAGTTGGCGATTTTCCGGACTGCGAGCACCATCAAGGTCAATCAAATGCAGCCATTTGGCGCCTTGTTTCCTGAATTGAACAGCAACTTCCTCCGGCGAGTCGCTATAGGTCGTTTGTTGGCCAAAATCCCCCTTGTACAGGCGAACACATTTACCATCCATAACATCAATAGCGGGATAAACAATCATGCTGGGATCTCCAGAAAATTCCTGAGAATGAGGGCACCTGTCTTGCTGGAACGCTCCGGGTGAAACTGGCACCCCATGAAATTGTCCTTGGCAATGATGGCTGAGAATGTATCACCATAACTGCATTCACCGATGGTATATTGGCTGACCTGCGGATAATAGCTGTGTACAAAATAAAAATAGCTGTTTTCAGGCAAATCCTTGACTAGGGGATGTGTGTTGCCAAAGGTTATACTGTTCCATCCCATGTGGGGTATGGTTTTGTCTTTTTCAGGAGTGAAATGCCTGATCTTGCCGGGAATGATATCCAGAAGGTTGGCATTACCCTCTTCCGAATGGGTAAACAGAAGTTGCATACCGACGCAGATACCGAGTACAGGTTGGGTCAAAGAGGTAATGCAATGAGTCAAATCCTGCTCTTTTAATCTTTCCATGGCTGTACCGGCAGCACCTACTCCAGGTAGAATGACACGTTCTGCCTTTTTGATTACTTCTGGGTTGGAGGTCAGGGTTGCATCAGCACCAAGCCTTTGCAGGGCAAACAGGACAGATGTGATGTTGGAGCCACAACTGTCGATGACAGCTATCATAATACCCCCTTGGTACTCGGCAGGTCCTGACCTTGTCTGTGGATTGCCTGGCGAAGTGCCCGTCCCAAGCCCTTGAAGCAGGTTTCCACCATGTGGTGCGTGTTTTCACCCGATACGGAAATATGGATCGTCGCTTGCAGGTTCTCGGCCAGGGAACGAAATACATGTTCGACCATATCTATGGGCAGTGGATTATCCTTGTTCCCAACATAGGTATCGGGAAAATCGCCTTCAAAACGAAGGTAGGACCTGCCCCCGATATCAAGGGCAACCCGTGCCTGGGCTTCATCCATGGGAAGAATTAATTCGCAAGAGCCATATCTACCAATACCACGCTTGTCACCAAGGGCCTTTTTCAAGGCATCACCCAAGGCTATGGCACAATCCTCAACTGAGTGATGGGCCTCGACATCCATATCACCCTGGCATTCAAGTTCCAATGCAAAACCACCATGACGGGCAATCTGTTCAATCATGTGATCAAGGAACGGCAATCCCGTAGCAATCAAAATCGGTGATGTTCTGTCCAGATCGATACGTACCGAAATACTGGTTTCGTTGGTTTTCCTAGTTACCTTGGCAATACGATCCGATAAAGGTATGGAATTAATATCGCCTTTCAGGACACCAAGCAACCGATCCATTTCATCTCTACTTCCGATTGCAATACGAACGCAGTTATTCAGACCAGGTTGTTTTGATTGATCACGCACTATGAAATTGCCCTTGAGACATTTCTCAAGGAATTCTTCAGCATTCTTGACTCTTAAAAGTACAAAATTGGCTTGTGAAGAAAGGACTTCATCAACCTCATCAAGCTCCTCAAGTTCGCCAATATACTCTTTCTTGATTTCGAGTAGTTCCTGCCTCTTTGTAGCCAACCGTTCAAGATTACCAGGTTCTAGAATTTGTACTGCAGCCTGTACCACGGGAGCAGGAATTGGATAAGGTGGAAGTATCTTTAGCAACAATTCAATTACACCCGAATGTGCTATACCCGCTCCACATCTCAAACCTGCACCAGCAAAGGATTTCGACAATGTCCTGACAACTACCAGATTGTCAAAGTGTTCCAACTTGTTGACAAAACTATCACAGCCGGAGAATTCGATATAGGTTTCATCAACAACGATCAGGGTCTTGTCGGCAAACTGCCGGCAAAGTTCTGAAATACCATCGGCGTCCATCAGATTGGCAGTCGGATTGTTGGGCGAACAGATAAAGACAATCTTGGTATTTTCATCAGAAGCCTGTACGATACCTTTAATATCCACCTTGAACTCTTCAGCTAGCCCCACCTTTCTGGTTTCAATTCCATGCAGTTTTGCGGAGTGTTCATACATGGCAAAGGTTGGAGGGCAAACGATAATGTTATCAACATGTGAAATGCAGAAAGTCCTGATCAGAACATCAATGACTTCATCGGCCCCACGTGCAACCATCAGATTGCGTGATGAAACATCGTAAAGTCGACACAATGCCTGAACCAACTCTTCCGGTTGCTGATCCGGATATCGGGAATATCCATCAACCCCTACCAATGGTTCATAGGGGCATTCGTTGGCATCCAGATATACTGTACCAACTTTTTTGGCATGAAGTTTTCTGGCCGAGGAATAACCTGACATTGCGATAATGTCGGGGCGAGCACGATTCAGAATTGACATCAGTCCACCTCCTCTGGAAAACAGTTTAAAATTTCATTAATCAATGATGGAGACGTCGCAGCAACCACGCCATATCTCCCTGTAAATGCATCATCGGTATCAAACCGCATTTTTGTATAATCATTCCCATCTAGGTCTACCACCGAAATCCCTGCATTCAACATGACCGGTAGAAGGGGTATTATGTCATGGGCCTTCAGGTTGTTTTCTATGGCTGCATCGTATTTCCTATCCACAACCATTGCAAACCCCATGCAATTCAGATCCGTTTTGATATCTTGTGCCTTGTCCTTTACAGATAGGATTCCCTGTCGCAATGTTGGAGTTTCAAACATTCCCTCGGGATTTGTACAAGCAACAATACTGTTTTCCAACTGGTTTGTATCTCCAGTTGCATTTGGAATGCCAGAAAGCCAATGTTTACAATTGACGGGATCACTAACAGCACCCAAACAAGCCTGACCCTTATACACTAGACCAATCAAGATTCCAAAATTGCCTGGTGCTTTTGCCAGAAACTCCCTGGTTCCATCCAGTGGATCAAGCACCCATATCCAGTCAGCATCCGGATTGTAAGCTCCAAATTCCTCTCCCTGGATACCATGGTGTGGATAATGGTCCAAAATCATGGAACGCAAAGCCTTTTCGGCCTCTCGATCAGCGTTTGTTGCAGGTGTATTGTCAAACTTTGTCTCAACTCCAATATCATCACCTTTGCAATAGGCCTTATAGGAGTTTGTGATGATTTTATCTGCTGCAGGAAGCAGCTTATCACTTGTAAAGGCCAACAATTCTTCGGAATTCATGACTTTATGCCGATAAAGGTGTTTGGGTTTTCAACAGGCACAAACATAATGTACAAAGGCTGCTTGCCAGATCGCGGGTAATAGGTCATTATACTGCTCAGTCAAGCATTTTCTCGATTGGCAAGACCATGATTGAGCTGGCACCCATCGCTTTCAGATCCTCCATGGTATTCCAAAAAACACCCTCATTGCAAACTGCATGGACGGCAACCAAATCTTCCCGTCCTTGTAGTGCCAGAATGGTTGGTGCTTCCGACCCTGGTAGGATTGACTTGATTTCCTCCAATTTTTTAACTGGACAATGAAGCGTTATATACTTGCTGGACTTGGCCACCTGAACACTTTTCAACCTTAACCTAAGCCTCTCCAGAAGTTCTTCTTGGACTGTGTTCAGTTCACTGTTTCTGATCAATACCGATTGACTCTCAAATATGACTTCAACTTCCTTGAGACCATTAATGGCAAGAGTTGTTCCCGTTGAAACAAGGTCACAAATGGCATCAGCCATTCCCATTCGAGGAGCGATCTCTACAGCACCCTGCATTGGTACAATTTCACAATTGACATCATTTTGCTTCAGATATTCCCTAAGCAATCCCTGATAGGATGTTGCAATCCTCTTGCCCTCAAACGCTTTTATACCTTGATATTCACTTGAATTGGGAACAGCAATAGACAGCCTGCATCGCCCAAATCCCAATTCCATGAGAGTTTGTATACCCTTAAGTTGAGGATTCGTAGTGACGGTCTGTTCATCCATAAGGATATTCTGACTGATTATTCCTATATGACAGGCGTTCGTTGCAACGAACGTCGGTATATCGTTTACCCTTACAAAAAAGACATCCAATGGAAAATTCTGTGCCTTGCATACAAGCTGATCCTTGCTCTTCAACAGATCAATACCGCATCGTTCCAGCAGGGAACGGGATTCATCTGCCAGCCGACCGGTTTTCTGAATTGCCAGATTTAGGCGTGTTTCTTTGCTCATTAGATATCCATTAATTCATTTGTGTTACTGATAAGTCATACAAGGGATTCATTCAAGATTTGACTTGTATTGGAATTAAGGAACATCTGAATTATTCAAAAATAAAATTCTACTTTTTCTCTATGGAAACTTTTGAATAAATCTTCTCTCCTACTTCATCATCTCATTCAAACTGATAAAGAACTTCCATCCAATTGAATGTGTAAATTATCAATTATAGATTATCACTTGCAGGAGGTGTCATGAAAATAAAGAAATCCAAAAGGTTGTCCGGTGATTTGGCACCTGATTTCCATGATGAGGTGAAAGACATGGCTAAGGTCAGGGCTAAGACATTGAAGAGTTATTTTATTGATGCCTTAAGGGAACATTTCGAGAATGATAGGGAAGAAGACAGGATGTGGAATGAGCTGGCCAAAAATGCCAGAAAGAAGGGTTTTGCTAGTGTTGAGGAATCCGAAGATCTCTTGAATAGCATCAGAAATGCGTAAACTTCAATTGAACATGGAAACAATATAACAACTTGAAAATTTCAAGTGATCTATTCAGGAACTTGCAATCGCCTTGTCAGATTGATGGGTAAACTCTGTGAAATCCCTTTGCAGGGCAATACAAAGAAGCTGACAAATTCTTCCAACTACCGGGCTAGCGTAGGATAATACCGTATGATTTACCAATTCAACGAAGAAATGGTAACAAGCCCAAAAGAAATCTAATCGAAAAGTAAATCCAGATATTTGTGAGGAATAAATGGCTAAAATATTAAGTCGCAAGCAATTTATTCAATCCCAAGGTGCCACATGTATAAATTGGTATTGGAGCTGGTCGTTTATAAACAAAGGAAAAAAGGAGGTGATTTTTGGTGCGTGGGAAGATTATGGAAACAAGGATAAATCTCTAATTTTCAGTGAGGAGTGGCAGTACCTAAGAGATAGAAAACAAGCTGCATATAAGCAATCAAGGGAACATATTAGACTAGTCGAAGAAGAGGGATATTCTCTCAAAACCTTTCCGATTAAAAATTCCGAAGGAACAGGGAATGGTCCAAGGAAGATTGAGAATTTTGAGCCAAGACTCTTCGAAAAAAAATTGCGAAAAGAAGAAGGGGAATGGTTTGCGATTGATTATGATGAAAAGGTAGTTTACCTACCTGAAGAATTGGACACTTCAGTCAAATATTCCGAAGGTACTTCAACTAAAATTTATGTTAATTCATATTAAAGAAACAAAAAGGCACGCCAAAAATGCCTAGAACATCATGGCCATAAATGTAAAGGATGCGGGTTCGATTTTGAAAAAACCTATGGTTCAATTGGAGAGAAATTTATTCATGTCCATCATTTAATACCAATTTACTCTATCAAAGAAGAGTATCAAATTGATCCAATCAAAGATTTGGTTCCAATATGCCCAAATTGCCATGCCGTAATCCATAGAAAAAACCCTCCCTTAACTATGGATAAACTCAGAAACCTCATATCTGATAAAATTGAAACCTGACTTGAGCCTTGTCTTTTAGTAGGAGACAATTAATACAGCCTAAAATTCTTCTTTAATGAGTTCATAAAATAGAAATTAGGTTTAGAACCAGTTCATAAAATTATGGCTGACACAGTAGATAAAGAAACCAGATCGCGGATGATGGCTGCGATTAGGGGCAAGAATACAAAGCCTGAAATGGCTCTACGCAAGGCATTACATGCCAGAGGTTTTCGTTATCGACTACATGGAAAGGGTATCTATGGAAAGCCAGATTTGGTTTTAAGAAAATTCAATACAGTAGTATTTGTTCATGGTTGCTTTTGGCATCAACACTCTGGTTGCCGTTATTCTTCTATACCATCATCCAACAGGGATTTTTGGCTAAATAAGTTAAATTCTAATGTTGCCCGTGACCAAGCTGTTGTTCACAAACTCCTTGAATCTGGATGGCGGATAGCAACGGTATGGGAATGTTCCTTAAAAACTCAAAATGATGTTGATATTTCGGTAGAGAAACTTGCAGAATGGTTGAAAAGCAGTACTTCAGTATTGGAAATTCCATCTTCAACCAGTTATCTGGAGTGATTTGAGGGGTTTCGATTTAAACCTCGCAATATACCAAATAACAAATTTTAAATTTATGGCTGAAACAGAATACAAACACATATTTGAGCCTTTGGATCTGGGGTTTATGACCCTTGATAATAGAATAATAATGGGCTCGATGCATACCGGTCTTGAGGAAACCAAGGATTGGAACAGGGTAGCTACCTTCTATTCCGGAAGGGCAAGAGGAGGAGTAAGCCTCATGGTAACGGGAGGTATTGCTCCCAATAAGGAAGGTGCGGTATTCCCCAACGCAGCCGGATTGTTTTCAAGTGAAGACCTGGAAGGGCATAGATTTCTGACTGGTGAAGTTCACAATGCAGGTGGCAAAATTGCAATGCAAATTCTTCATGCAGGTCGATATGCCTATGGCGAGAACTGTGTAGCACCATCACCAATTAAATCACCCATTTCCCCTTTTGTCCCTCATGAACTGGATGAAGAAGGAATTGAAAAGCAAATTGCCGATATCACTGATACTGCCATAAAAGCAAGGGAAATTGGCTATGATGGTGTGGAGATCATGGGATCAGAGGGATACTTTCTCAACCAGTTTTTGGTCAAGCGAACCAACCAAAGAACCGATCATTGGGGTGGCAGTTACGAAAACAGGATGAAACTGCCAATTGAAGTGGTAAAACGGATAGTAAATGCCGTAGGTGATGATTTCCTGGTAATTTATCGGCTCTCCATGATTGATCTTGTTCCTGATGGATCAAATTGGGATGAAGTTGTACTATTAGCTAAAGAGGTCGAAAAAGCTGGAGCCAAGATAATCAATACTGGCATTGGATGGCATGAAGCCAAAATACCAACCATTGCGACAAGTGTTCCACGGTATGCCTTTTCCTGGGTAACCAAAAAATTGATGGGGGAAATCAACATCCCTATTGTAACTTCCAACCGTATCAACTCTCCTGAAACGGCAGAAAAACTGCTTGCGGATGGATTTGCTGATCTAGTGTCCATGGCGAGACCCTTCCTAGCAGATGCAGACTTTGTTAACAAGGCCAAAAGAGGTCAATCAAAACTCATTGCACCTTGCATCGCCTGTAACCAGGCCTGCCTAGATCATACCTTCAACATGAAAATATCCACCTGTCTGGTAAATCCCAGATCCTGTCATGAAACTGAACTGAATTATGAGCCAGCTGCTAATCCAAAAAATATCTGTATTGTTGGCGCAGGCCCGGCTGGTATGGCTGCTGCAATTACAGCTTCCTTACGAGGGCATAAGGTTACTCTATTTGAGAAGGATACCAAAATTGGGGGACAATTGCAGTTGGCGAGCAGAATTCCCGGTAAGGAGGAGTTTATCGGTTTGCTGGAATGGTACAAAACTATGTTGTCTGAGGTTAAAGTAAAAATTTTCCTTGGATCAAGCCCCGATTACAAGGATTTGTTGGAGTTTGATCACATAATTTTAGCAACCGGCGTAAAGCCAAATATACCTCAAATCAAGGGTTTGGATCAATCCAATGTAGTTACCTACAATGAATTGATTTGGGATGAATTTGACACCGAATGTACTACCTTTGCAATTGTTGGTGCTGGAGGTATTGGGTTTGATGTTGCCGAATATTTATCCCAAGAAGGTGATAGCCCTACCTTGGATATAGATTCCTGGAAAAAACACTGGGGCGTAACTGATCCGGAAACGCATCGAGGTGGCATTATTCCGCGTCCCCCAAAACCTATACCAATAAACAGAAAAATTACCTTGATGCAAAGAAGCAGTAGCCGGATTGGTAGGAAGTTGGGAAAAACGACCGGATGGATTCATAGATCATCCCTGCAAATGAAGGGTGTAAGGATGATGGCAGGTGTTACCTATGATCAAATTAACGAAAAAGGGATTTTGATTACAAACCACGAGGGAGAATCCGAGCAAATAGAGGCGGGTACTGTGGTTTTGTGTACAGGTCAAAATCCTGAACAGAGTCTTGCAAATGAGCTCTCTGACATCGGAAGGGAATTTAACTTGATTGGCGGTTCAAAAAATACAACCGGACTGGATGCCAAAATCGCCATTGACCAAGGTACTCGCTTGGCAGTAACCTTATAATGAATTTTGGAACACTATTATTATCATTGGAGTTAATCGCAAATCGGGGCTTCCCCCGTTTTGATGGCTCACTGAGGATTTTTTCCACCATTTTGGACGAATAGCTCAAAATAAACCTCAATTACTTGAAATCGCTGTTAGATTTTGTATATTTTTATACATAAAGTATATAATTATACTCACTAGGATAATATAAATGCGTACATCTATAAATACTGACACAAAAATGCCAGATTTCTATATTCCACTGGATGCACTTAGAGACATCAAGACCAGAAGGCAGTTGTCACCTTCAGTATTTAGATTATTCATCAAATTATGTGATCGTTGGGGATTTGATGAAAACCAACGTTTGGCCTTGTTGGGAGATATACATCGTCAAACTTACCACAAATGGAAAAGGGAAGGTGTAAAATCCCTGAGCCGAGATCAATTGGAAAGAATCTCATTACTTCTTGGTATCCATAAAGGGCTTGGACTTCTGTTTGCCGATCATGACAGTGCTCGAAGATGGTTTTTCAGTTTAAACCATGATCTGCCTTTTGGTGGTATTTCTCCATCTGATCACTTGTTTAAGGGCAGTATAAATCACTTGTATGAAGTCAGGCGCTACATTGATGCCTGGAGAGGAATGAAGTGATGGTGGCAAAATGCCGAATTAGAAAAAAAATACATCGACTTATTTCAAGTAATTACCCCACAATAGGAATTTTTGATGATCTTACGGAGGATCTGGAGGAATTAAGAACGGGGTTCATCTTGGAAGCCATGACCAACGATAGACTCCTTCTTTTACAAAGCAGAATAAACCTTATCCCAGATAATGAAATTTCTATCGGTAGCACAGCAAGCATTGTAATGGCTGCTTTTTTACATGCTGATGAAAAAGGGGGCAGATTCAATTCTGGCAAATTGGGCGCTTGGTATGGATCTTTGGAAATTGAAACAGCCATAGCTGAAACATTTTACCATTCTGATAGGCGCATTAGATTATCTGAGGGTGCTTTCCCCAGCAGAATACGATTGAGAGAGCTTATCGCCAATGTTGATCAGACACTGATAGACATTCAAAACAGGCAAACTGACTTTCCTGAATTATACCAACTTGACCCTGATAGATACCAGGTATCACAAGAATGGGCCGATGAATTTAGGTGGCCAAAAGATGCTGAAAAACCTGCAGAAAACGGAATTGTTTACAATAGCGTTCGCAAGAAAAATGGTATCAATGTATGTATGTTTTGGCCTACCCGTATCAACCTTCCATTGAACCAAGGTGATCATTACGAATATAATTGGAACAAACACGGTAATTCAAGAATACTTAAACTTACAAATTTAGATGTGTAAGATTCTGGATCATGAGTCAAAAAAGTAATAAAAATGATACTGTATGAACTAAAGTAGGTACAGATATTAATTCATTAATGGTTTTTCTGTCTCGAATTAGTTGAATTTTGGACTTATGGAACAAGCCCGAATAACCTTTTCTAGCAAGTGGCTAAAATGTCTTGGATATATATATTTTGACTCATGATTTTTTGTCTTCTCTATAAACAATTTATCCGATAGCAACACTGCAATTTATCCGATATAATTATTCTTGAAGAATAATTACTGACATTTACAGATGTTAATTCCCCTCTGGAAGTAGGCCTTAAAGATGTTAAGTTTGCAGTGATTTTAGAGCCTTGAACCAGTTTGATTTAGCTGCACACAATCTGAAATACTTAGCTGTTTTTTTACTCCAGGGGATTGAGTTGATCTTCCCTGAAATATTGGCCCTTCCTAGAAACAGGACTCGTAAAGTTCCATGACATTCTCGAAATTCAGGGCAATTGGATTACCCGCGGCAGTGGGATTCTTGAGGGCCATTTCAGCCATTAGCCTTAAATTGTGGGTGGGGACACCAAAAACAGTGAGATTTAGTGGAATGTTCAAGGAGGACCGCAAATCATGGAGGTATTCCATAAAACCATCAAACCCTCCTGAAATCTCAAGATAGTTGGTTAATGAAACGATCCTGCTTTCTATGGCCGGGCGATTGAATTCAAGCACATATGGCATGACTACGGCATTGGTCGTTCCATGATGCTTGTCGTAAAGTGAGCCAATGGGGTGTGATAGTGAATGTATGGCACCCAGGCCCTTTTGAAACGCTACCGCACCCATCATGGCGGCACATAGCATATTCTCTCTGGCGTTCTGGTTTTCCCTGTCCTCATAGGCCTTGGGCAAATTCTCCTTGACCAGTCGCAAACCCTCAAGAGCTATACCCTGACTCATGGGATGAAACGAAGGTGAGCAATATGCCTCAAGACAATGCGCAAAGGCATCCATTCCGGTACCGGCAACCAAGGAAGGTGGCAATGAATAGGTCAAATCCGGATCGGCAATGACCCTAGTTGGCAACATCTTGGGATGGAATATCACTTTCTTGGTTTTCGCAATCGTATCGGTAAGAACACCAGCCCTGCCGACCTCAGATCCGGTACCGGCAGTTGTTGGGATAGCGATGATTGGGGATATGTCATTGGATTCCGCCTTCATCCACAAATCATCAAAATCCTCAAATTCCCATACAGGTAATGTTTGAACAGCCATGAAGGCAACCAATTTACCCAAATCCAGGGCGGAACCTCCGCCAATTGCTACAATCCCATCTGCCTCAAAAGACTTGAACGCTTTAATACCCGCTTCAAGATTTACCTGATTGGGATTGGGGTCCACATCGCAAAAGAGCCCGGGTGAAAATCCGCCTTCCGTCAAAACATCAAGGCAGGTCTCGATCATATGATGTCCTTCAAGCCCACGGTCTGTAACTACCAGGGGTTTTC
The DNA here is from genome assembly GCA_009842205.1 of Paracoccaceae bacterium. Lineage (GTDB taxonomy): Bacteria > Pseudomonadota > Alphaproteobacteria > Rhodobacterales > Rhodobacteraceae > MPNP01. The sequence continues at coordinate 43,643 of VYFX01000006.1, forward strand.
CGATACCTGCAGAATGACAGGCTTCCGGAAGTTGCTTTAGACTTCCCTGACCAAGGGTAATGTCGGTTGGATAGGACCAGTTGCTATAATTGGGCATTCTTTAATTCCTGCTAAGCTGGGTTGATTTGTCGGCTGACCATTTCCACTGACTTTCTTATTGCTTCGGCCAATAAACTTCCCATCCGCTGTTGATTGGTTTCGGTTCTGATCAGACTGTTTCTTATCTCGACCATCAAGTGAGGGATATTTCTTGCGGCTGCATGTCTTTTCACGGTGTGTACCACCTTGGGATCAGGTTTGTATGGTTCGTTTGGAACAACCCTGAAAGCACCGATTTCAATCAGCATTTGCAACAAATACTCCGCCAACATGTTTTCACCTTCAAAGAGCACACCCAAATCCACATGGCGGTCCACGCCATAAAAGACCGGGGTGAAACTGTGAATGGCTATAAATGACTTTATCCAGGGATTGTTGTTCAAATACTCCTCGACCAGTCCATGAAAGGGATTGAAGTAGGCCTCAACACGCCTGTGATGCTCTTCCCTGCTGATAAACTTGTTACCGGGTATGAAATGCACCTCCGATTTGGCGGGTATTGCTGCTGGTGAGTACGGATCCCTGTTACAATCAATGACAATTCTGGATACATTGGAAATAATCAGGGGACAATTCAATATTCTGGAAATCTCGATTGCCACCTCTTTGGCACCGATATCGTATACCGCATGGCTTTTACGTGTTTCAGGACTAACACCCAAATCATTCAATTCGCTGGGAATATTGTCTGAAGCATGTTCACATACCAGTAGGAGAGGAAAGTCTCCTTGCGGATTAATCAGCTCTGCAGGGAAAAATTGTTCACCTGTAACTGGATTGGCAATGTTTTGTTTACTCAAAAAAGAGTTTTGGATTTGATCCATCAGCAAATTACTTCATCTATTCCATAAAACAGCGGATAACCAACAATTACGATGTTTTAAACATAGGCTGAAACCCCGTATCGAAACACTTCTTTTCCTAAACCCAACTGTCTGAACAATACGACAATAGTAGGAATTCTTGTTGGCAAAAAACCACTCATTATAGGTAAATCATCTGTTGAAAGATTCAATTGACCTGAGGCCAAGTTTGTTTGAAGGCAATAAAAATTGCATTGTTTGATCCTGCCCAGAGGGCACAAGGGATATGCTTTGGATCTAGTACCCCAACACCATAGAATTAATGTTTCAAAGCTATTTAGAAATCACTTTCTAATTAACCGATTTCACGACAAATCATCACCAACTCTACAAGATAAAAAAACTGAAGGAGATTCAGTATTATCGTGAAAGATACCCGAGTCAGGAATATAGATCCTATGGAATAACCTTCGTTCCGAATCCCAACGAGCCAAATTAGTAAGGAGACCATAAAAAAAGAGAGGCAATGAACCAGCAACATAAAAGTCCTGGAACTGAGCCTCCAAGAGAAACAATAGGTTTCGGGATCAAAAAAGTCAAGAAAAAATCGGGTGACAGATATTTCTTTTCTATTTAACTGGCACTTAGAACATGCCCTTTTGTCTTTTACCCTTTTGGGATTGTGTTTACTTCCATCATACGGAGATTCTTGGTTTGTAAGAAACCCTGAAGTTTTTCCGTAAATTCAGGTGCTGGTTTGCATTCAACAACTCTGGAGAGTTCCTGACCTGAAATACTCAGTGAAGGGCCAGTGATTTTGATTTCTCGCACATGTTTATCAGTATTAACCTGTGTCAAAATCCATAAGTTATTCTGGAAGCGGAATGGTACAGAAGTAAGGGGAATATTGTATTTTTCAAATTCTGGAATAGAATAATTTCTCCAGGAATTGTAATCGGAAATTATCAACCCGTATTCTTGTAGCTGGTTAAGCTTCCCAAAATTCAAGCCAAATGATTCAAGCGAATTATCACCAGCATTTTTGCCAAGCGAGCAAATTCTCCCATCATATACCCCATCATGGGTTTCCAGAAACATGCACATTGAACAGAATTTTTCGAAAAGTTCGGCAGTATTTCGATCCATTTCCTGAAGAACACCCAAGGTACGAAGGGACATGCTATCAGGCCTTTCGACTTGGCCGGCCAGTATCTTGGCCCAGAGAATCTGCATTTCTTCCGACGATACATCCTGAACAAAACTGAAAAATCGGGCAGTCCAATCATGATCTGGTTCTTGGTCCGGGACTTCCTTATCACCAAGTTCTTGGGCGGCCTTGAAGATCACTGACTTGGCATTGGCAAGTCTTTTTTGTTCTTGAAACTGGATTCGCTCGGAAACATAGTTATCAAGATTACCGCTCTGTTCTAAGGGATCGTAATTTTCTATTCTCTTGCGGGTTTCCAAAAGGGCAGTTTCATGAAGCTCTGTGATCTGGATATCAGCTTTGGTTGATTCAATTCTTGCTTTCCCCTCCCTACTTGCTTTCCAAGGAGCAAGCATGGAACCTGCAACAGCACCAATACCACTTGCTGAATAGTCAATAAGTTTTTCTATTGCTGGAACTTTTACGTTTAAATTGATATCCATGTAGATCCTTAATTCCGATACTGTCCTCCACGGGATATGGTAATGGGGTCGGGATTAGGCAATATTTTGGACCATGGGGAGGACGGTTTTTTGAGGAAAATAGGCCGATAATCACCATTATGTTAGTTGAGAAGGGGTTAAATGTTGAACCTGAATATTTAGCATTTTTCAAGTGTAGTTCGATTCCACAAGTCGTCTGCTCTGATAGCCTTCAAAAATTAATTGTGATTCTAAATTTAGTGATTTATGGCTTATTTTTGAATCTCAGAACTTGCTCCATAAGTCCAATTACTTAGGGTATTCTCTATAATGCTGGATAGAATAACCATCTTTGGGACAAAGAATGGTTTCAATGACAGGGAAATCCTAGATACGAATAAAGGTGAAGACACATCCAGTTCTAAATTCCAAACTCGACGATTATGGCACCAATGGCGATCATGGATATCAATAC
>VYFX01000081.1 GCA_009842205.1 Paracoccaceae bacterium
TAATTGCCTCAGGTAATTGATTTTCGGGGATTACGCCCAGAACCGGTCCCAATCTGGCTATAATTTCACCCGTCAGTGGCACAACTGTACTACCTGCTTGTCGTTCGTAATCGGAACCATCCCCAGCAGATGCCTCATCCAACATTATGACAAGGGAATAGTTTGGTTCCTTGCCTGAAAATACGGATGCAAATATTACAAAGTTTTTATCTTCAAGATATTCCCCACTCGGCCCAACCTTTTCAGAGGTTCCAGTTTTTCCGCCAACAAGATAGCCCTTGATCCTGGTATCCCTTGCTGTCCCATTTTCCACCACATTTAGCAACAAGGATACAACATCCCTAGATGTCTTGGGGGAAATTACTCTTTCTCCTTCTTCGATTCCATTGGCTCGAAGCAGGGTTGGGTAGACCTTATAGCCTCCATTAACCAGTATGGCATAAGCTGATGCAAGGTGAAGGGGTGTAATTGACATACCATGCCCGAAAGAAACTGTTGCTAGTGTCAAGTTGGTCCATTGTTTTTGGCTTGGAACCAAAGGAGAAGAGGATTCTTGCAGTTGGATACCGCTTTTCGTGCCAAACCCCAAATCCATCAGGAATTTTCTTTGGGCTTCGGTCCCTACATCAAGTGCCATTCTGATAGCCGCCGTATTCTTGCTTTGGGCAACGGCCTCCATTACTGTCATTTCAGTATGGTTTCTATAATCCTTGAATTCTTTTCCCCTGACCTGAATAGGGAGCGTGGAAATAATCGAATCCCGCTTGTAATAGTTTTTGTCAAGGGCCATTGCGGCTGAAAAAATCTTGAAAGTGGATCCCAGTTCGTAGATACCTTGAGTAACCATATTGAAAAGCGGGTTATGGTTCTTGGTATCGGTGGTAATGAATTCAGCCCTTCGATTGGGGTCAAAATCAGGAAGTGAAACCAGAGAAATGATTTCACCGGTATGAACATTCATCAAGACAGCACTGCCACCTTTGGCACCAAACCTTTTGATACCCAAATCAAGCATTTCAGTGAGGATTTGCTGAACCCTGATATCAATCGAAAGTTCAAGATTTGTCCTACCTGAATCATTATTGTTCAAAAGGTCATTGAAATATTTCTCGACACCAGCCACTCCGACAATTTCAGCCTTGTTTACATGCTCCTCACCAAAGGTGGTTCCACCGAGCACATGGGCTGCCAACCTACCATTGGGATAAACACGAACCTCTCTTTCTCCCGTATAGATTCCCTTTATGGTAATTTTATTGACCTGCTGGCTTTGATCAGGGGAAATCCGTTTATGAATCCAGACAAAATTCTTGTCGGACAGCAACCTCTGCTTTTCCCGATCACGGTCAAAACGAATTGGTGGCTCGATTGCCTCCAAGGCATCAAGAAAATCATCAATCTTGTCTTTTTCAATTTCCTTCGGGTGTGCATAGATGGAGTAGGCGGGCAAGTTGGAAGCCAATAAGACTCCGTTCCTGTCAAGAATATCCCCTCGGTTAAATACCTTGTTCAAATTATCGGTACGGTTTAAAGTTGAATTTTGCCCTGGATCAATAGCAAAATAGGCCATTCTTATTCCCACAGCCACGAAGGCCAAAAGAATGAAGAATACCAGAAATTTCAATCTGAAGGACCGGGTTGATACCGGGTCCATTCCAAAATATTTTTTTCTAATACCTGTCCAGGATACCATTTTCCTGCTTACCTACCTCTGATCTTCCAGAACTCATATCGTCCCTCAGTTGATCGTAAATGCTCGACAAAATTGAATGTTTATTGATTTTCATCTTTTTGTGACTCTTTATAATAAGGTAAATCCTCAATACTACCATAGTCAAGATTGGTTCCTGGTACCATCCATAGGCGATCAAAGTTTTCCTCAGTTAATTCCCTGATGAATTCCGGATTTGTCAAATGGACCCACTGAACCTCCAATATCTGTAATTTTTCGCTATTCAATTCCTTGACTTCTGTCAACCTTTCCACTTCCCGTCTGACTTCATTGGTTTGCTGGTTGACTATATTTGTTCCAAATCCCAACAATAGAGTCAGGCACAACCAGATAAAAAAAGCTGGCCAACTCATATCTAAACAAATTTATTCCTGAACCTTGGCAACAACGAGGGCATTGCCAATTCGTTCTCGATACAGTTGCGAATTCCCACCCTCAATTTTGCCGAACGAGCCCTGGGATTACGATTTATTTCCTCTGCCGTTGGCTTGATCGGCTTGGAATTCTTAACCCTGAAAGGAAATTGTTTCTGCTCCTCATGCGGGAAATAGCGATTCCTCTCCTCTATTGGATTAAGAAAGTATTTTACAATCCGATCCTCCAAAGAATTAAAAGTAACTATTGCCAATATCCCCCCTACCCTCAGAACCTTGGCAGCAGCCTGCAATCCTTCTTCCAATTGTTCCAGTTCTCTGTTGACCACCAATCTCAAGGCCATAAAACTCTTGGTTGCGGGATGTATTTTATTCTTACCGGAATTGGGAACGAACTGCTTGATGAGATTTGCTAACTGAAGCGTTGAGGTTATTGGTCCGTTTTTTCTTTCGTTTATAATGCCCCTTGCAATTTTTCTTGCTGCCCTTTCCTCGCCATAAAAATAAAACAAATCAGCCAATTGAGACTCGGAATATTGGTTTACAAGTTCGGCAGCTGTTGTACCCCTTTTTGACATTCTCATATCCAGTGGTCCATCCTTATTGAAGGAGAACCCACGTGCTCCCTGATCAAACTGTGAGGATGACACACCCAAATCTAATACGACACCGTTCAGGGGGAAATACGCCTGGATTTCGCTCTTTTGGTCAAAATTACCAAACCAGCTTGCCAAAAATACAATCTTTTCGCTGTATTCATTCGGAAGACTGCAATATTGTTTTTTTGCTTCAGGGTCACAATCCAGGGCAATGACTTTGTTTGCCCCAGCTGCAATCAAGGCCTTTGAGTAACCACCTGCCCCAAAGGTTCCATCAAGCCAATTTCCCTCAATTGGGGAAACCTCTGTCAGAAATTCCTCCAGAAGTACTGGTATATGAGTACCGGAATTTTCCAATTGTTCCAGGCCTTGTGTCATTTTCCCTGTTCATTCAAGCAATACCAAAGGATTGGAAATGACCTCATCGTCTCTGAACATTGCTTCCAATTCCTTTTGCCTTTGTGAATATTTCTCTGGATTCCATATCTGGAAACTCTCGCCTTTGCCTGCAAAGCAGACATTGCTACCTAATTCCGCCTTGGTTCTGACATGCTGCGGTAGTAACATCCGGCCATTTGGGTCAATTTGTACTGCAATTGATTTGGTTTCAAAAAAGTTGTCGAGAAATTCCCGTTTTGGGGTACCCCTGGGAAATTTGGATTTGATGTTTTCATGAATTTCCCTTGAAAGGGTTAGTGGATAACATTCTAGGTGGTTTTGCCTGTTGTCACCAAAAACAATCACCAGGGTGTTTTGGTCCAACTCCTTTCCGACCTTGGCATTTTCCTCAATAATGATACGGCGATAATCAGCCGGTATGGATACCCTTCCCTTTTGATCCATTTTATGGGTACTTTCCCCACGAAAAATTGTCAGCAATTCAACAACCCCTAATAATTGTAATTTGGGGTAGTCGGTCGTGAATTATTATTCTTGTGAACCGCTACCCCCTAAATGCCCCTCCCAATGTTGGTTTCGTACGTAAATCACCTGCGCCTACCTCAATGCCACTTGCCATGACAACAAACCACTCAACTAGAAAAGGTTAGGGTATTATGGATATAGCAGGTTTTTTATGGGAATACAAACCATTTTATACCACTAATTTAAACTATATATTGATTAAATCATGGTATTTTATCTATATATTGATTTAAGGAATTTTCTTGTGGACTGCGAAATTAATTTTTCGAATTTTGTTCGAAAAAAAAATGAAATTTCAAAAAAATATTTGAATTAAATTATCAATTCACCGATCAAGGCAAAGACATCTGCTGCTTCCCCGGGATTCAAGGCAATGGGTTTTCCATCATCACCACCTTTTCGGATTGACATCTCCAAGGGTATTTCTCCAAGGAAAGGTACCCCTAGTTTGCGTGCCTCCTGACGTGCACCATTTCTGCCAAAAACAAAATCCTTGTTATTACATTTAGGGCATAAATAATAGGACATGTTCTCAACTATACCCAAAATCGGCGAGTTGAGTTTTTGAAACATGGTTATCGCCCTTCTCGCATCTGCCAGAGCCAGATCCTGGGGTGTACAAACGATAATTGCACCAGTTAGGGGAAACCTTTGGCATAGCGTTAATTGGACATCGCCCGTTCCTGGTGGTAAGTCGACAAGAATTATATCCAATTGACCCCATTTTACCTGCTGCATCATTTGCTGCAAGGCACCCATCAACATTGGACCACGCCAGATTACTGCCTCTTCCTTCGGCAGCAGGAAGCCAATTGACATGACCTTGATTCCAAATACCTCCAAGGGAATTATGGTTTTCCCATCTGGTGAATATGGTTTTGAAGACATTCCTGTCATTATGGGTAATGAAGGTCCATGTATATCTGCATCGAGCAAACCAACCTTGTAACCCAACTTAACCAGCGAAACCGCCAGATTGAGAGAAACGGTGGATTTACCTACACCTCCCTTGCCAGAGGCAACAGCAACGATTTTCCTAACACCCTCAAGGTTGGTCAGATTTGTTTCCTGGCGTGGATGCCCACCCAATTTCAGGTCCGGTGGTGGACCCTTCTCGGCTGGTTTGGATGCCTTTTCCGAATGGGCAGTCATAACAACCGAAACTTTATTCACATCGGGAAGCTGCTCTAAAATCCTTACTGCGGATTCTCTTACCGGTTCCATTCGCTTTCCCTTTTCGGGCGGAACTTCAAGGACAAAACTGACATTACCCTGATCAATTACCAGGGCCTTAACCATGTCCAGGTCAACAATATTGCCCTCAGGGATTGTAATCCTGGCAAGCTCATTTAGGATGGTTTCTTTTGTAACAGACATTTCGATTTTATCCAGTGAATGAGTGGAATGTTCCTTATAAATATTTAATCAGGCATACGATTTCCAGAATACAAAAAAGTTGGTGCTTGAGCATTGCAACCATTGCAATTTGGGGTTGCAAAAACTGATGTTGAGTTGGCGTATTTTATCACAATATTTCCCTCAAATGTTTTACACAACAACCTCTTGTATTTAAGGAGTAAATAAAATGGCTGTTCTTGATAATGTATCCTTACCCGCTGTAAATTTGTACCATATTCTCGGGACCTACAAGAAGGCCCTAGAAAGAAAATGGCAACAATACAAGATGTACAAACGTACCATGAAGGAACTTGCGGTTCTTTCAGACAGGGAACTGGAAGATATTGGAATCAACAGATGCGATCTAGAATCCGTCACCCGCAAAACTTGCTATAACTAAGTAATTTCCTCCTCTTCGGAAACACCTGACAAGGTGTTTCCGACTCTACCCCAAACCACTTTATCACAGAAGCGTAACAAAATCGTTCAATATCAATTTTTCCTGATTGTTGTCGAACTTGATCAACAACCGATTATTGCTGCTGGCTATCACCGAACCTTTACCAAAAACCTTGTGCAACACCCGATCACCTTCCGAGATTGAATTGGTTTTATCTGCTTTGGGAGTAAATGATCTCCTCCCATTTTGAATTTTATTTTGTTGTGGAACGGACCGAGGGCCGAGAAATTCCCTAGAGGATAATCTTTCCTTAACATAGTGTTCAACATCATCATTCGGCAGTTCATTGATAAATCTTGAGGGGAGCAACCCGGAAATAAATTGTCCCCTGAACATGTTTACTTGGTTGTATGAAATGACACAAAGTTCCTTAGCTCTTGTAATACCGACATGAGCCAATCTCCTTTCCTCTTCAATTGCTTCTGATGTTGTTATCTTTTTCGCTAGTGTTTCCACTTCCTTGGAAAATTTCATTCCGTCTCCCCTGAGTATCATCCTGGCAAGCGTCTTTCCCAAATTATCCCTGTCAGATTTCTCCCCTGGCTTTTCCTCAAGTACAAACTTTGCTAAATCAAGAAATCTCCTTCTTTCGAGGGTAATTTTGGGCGGGTTATATAACAGGGACATAGCGAGCTTGTATACAAAAGGAGAAAATACCTGATATCGCTCTTCAATGGTCCTGCTTAATGGAAGTCCACCCTCATACCATCCAATCAGATACATTGCAGGATATTCCGAACCCTTGCAGGCATGCAAGGTCATCAAGGATACCTGATCATTGGAATGATCATCAGGATCTTCTTCGGCATTCATTAATCCCGCCTGTTCGATAAACCCAGCCAGAGTTTCATAGCGCCCGGCCATATCAGACAACTTTACAACATTTTCAATTCGCTCTTCAAAATTCTCCGGATAGTTCTTCACCAAGTAATCTCTATACCCAATTTCAGATACTAGGGTGTTGATAGAATTGCTTAGCAAGAGTGTCGGATCATTCAGTTTTCTTGATCCTTCTTCCAGAAGTTCTAGAAATTTTCCCAATTTGGTCGAAGATGCTGAGGCGAGACCTTTATCCAACACCAATTTGCGTGCTGCTTCAAGATGCGAGATGTTGTGTTCAGAGGCATAAAAGCTGATCTTTTGATGTGTGATCTTTCCTATTCCCCTCGTGGGAGTGTTGATAATCCGAGCCAAACTGAAGTTGTCTAGGGGGTTATGACTAACCTTCAGATATCCCATGACATCCTTGATTTCCTTTCGATCAAAGAACTTTGGACCTCCAATTACCCTATAGGGAATTTTCATTTCAAAAAAGCACTCTTCTATATCAGCGGTTTCGGCCCATGTTCTGGCTGCGACAGCAATCTCCGAATAGCTGAATGTTCTTCCATTCAACCCGGTTGTTGTCAATTTCCTGATGGCTTTCCCAATGAATTTTGCCTCGGCAAATAACTCATCAAACGCATGGATCCTGATCTTGTTAGCGTGATCTGTATTTGGCAATCCGACCCGAAGTGTTTTATCATGTCGCATGAGGTTCTGCTTGATCAAACCCACTCCTGCACCAAGGATATGTTTGGTTGAGCGGTAGTTCTCTTCAAGCTTAATAATCTTGGCATCCTTATAATGTTCGGAGAAATTCAGCATTATCTGGGGTCTGGCTCCCCTCCAACTGTAAATGGCTTGATCGTCATCTCCAACACAACAAATGTTTTTCTCCTTTCTTTGGGTCAAAAGCCTCAGCATCTGATATTGGCAAATATTAGTATCTTGATACTCATCCACCATTATGTAAAAGAATTTATCCTGATAGGTCTTGAGTACATCCGCCTTTTTGGTAAAAAGAGTGACAACATGAAGCAGCAGGTCACCAAAATCGACACAATTGGATTGAAGCAACTCCCTTTGATATGATTGGTAGAGAATTTCTGCCCGATCTTGGAACAATTCCTTATCCTGCTTTGTTAAATTGGATGGCGTTTTTGCATCATTCTTCCATTTATTGATTTGCCCGGTAAGCATTCTTGGGGGAATTTCTTCAGGCGTGATGTCTTTTGATTTAAGCAAGTCCTTGATGATCTTAGTTTGATCATTGTCATCAAGAATAGTGAAATTGCTGTTAAGACCTATCCTTTCAGCTTCAATTTTCAGTATTTTGGCAGCCATTGAATGGAAGGTCCCTACCCATGATAATTCCAGGGGATCGATTCCAGTCAAGGATTGGATTCTGAGTTTCAATTCATTGGCGGCCTTGTTGGTAAATGTAACTGCCAAAATCTCATAAGGCCGGGCCAATCCCAGATTTATGATATGTGCCAATCTTGTGACTAGTGTTCGGGTTTTGCCTGTACCAGCTCCTGCTACAATCAACAGGGGGCCTTCCAAACAATTGACAGCTTCCTGTTGTGCTGTGTTTAATCCTTCCAGGTATTTCAGGTCAGACATTTGGCTCCAATCATCGGTTCCTTTTCCTTGGGTCTGTTGCAATGTCATTATTATCCAGAGAAGACATTTAAATTGTATAATATTCGTTAGCAACTATTTGGGGGGATTGTGTGATAAAGATAGTAATTTTTTTATATCAATAACCAGATTTGAAATACACATCCTTGGTCTTGAGTTAAAGTAAGTCTGTAAAATGTATGAATACCTGCCGTTAATCTTTGGCTTCCTGTCCCTTTGTGCCATTGAAATCATTCTGGGCATCGATAATGTTCTGTTTATTTCCATTGCGGCATCTAAATTGCCAAAGGAAAAAAGACGTAAGGTCAGGATAATCGGTTTGGGGCTGGCCCTGATCTTCCGAATTGCATTTCTCTTTTCGATTACCTGGCTTACTACCCTAACCAGGGATGTAATTACCTTTTCCTCATTCCTTGGGCTTGATCTAATGTTGAGCTGGCGGGACATAATTCTCATTGCCGGTGGTTCATTCCTGATTGTCAAAGCCTCGAAGGAAATATTCAGTCTGGATGAGAAAAAACATGCCCCTACGGTAAAGGGGGTAAGTTCGATTGCAATAATTCTGCAAATAGCAGTTCTGGATGTCGTTTTCTCAATTGATTCGGTACTGACGGCAATTGGCCTGGTCGAAAATGTGTGGATCATGGTTGCCGCAATTGTTGTGGCAATCATAGTCATGCTGATCTCGGCAGAAGGGGTTTCCCAATTTATAGAAAAATATCCTTCCCTCAAAACACTGGGGCTTTGTTTTCTTGTCCTGATCGGGGTATTTCTAACAGCTGATGGCTTCGGATTGCATATACATAAGGGATACATTTATTGGGCAATGGGTTTCTCTAGTATCGTTATCATCCTGAACATTCGACAGAAAGAAAGAGAATTGGCTCGTACAGAAAAAATTCATGCGGAAGTCGAAAGCAGGGAATAATCATTTGAATGTGGATTTATTGTTTCAGGCAGGGTATAAAATCAGTAACATTTTTTTGTCTGGTTTCGAACAAAATTATCAGTACTTGCTTGAAGCAGACGAATTAGTAAATTAGGTAACTTGTAAACGACTCTACATGTAAATGGAAATTAAGCGGATGTAGCTCAGGGGTAGAGCATAACCTTGCCAAGGTTAGGGCCGTGGGTTCGAATCCCATCGTCCGCTCCATAATTTCGCTGGTTGGATTAATTGATCGGTAACTATTAGATTTCCATAGAGCTGGTGAGCCTTTACATGACCAGGATTTGAACCAGGGGAGGCATCTTTTTGTCGTTTAATTTCGAACAACGAAGAATTAACATGGTTGATTGCCAAGTCAGGCCGTCAGATGTAACCAGATTCCCCATAATTCAGGCGATGCTCACCATCCCCCGTGAAGAATATGTTCCACAATCTAAAAAGGAATTGGCCTATATAGGTGACCATCTAGACATCGGTCTTGGCAGGTTTTTGCTGGATCCAAGAATTTTGGCAAAAATGCTTGATGCCCTTGCCATTCGTTCTGACGAGCTTGTTCTGGATATAGGTTCGGGTCTTGGTTATTCTTCTGCCATTATCGCCTCTATGGCCGAAGCTGTAATCTCGCTTGAGGAGGTGGATGAATTTTCCAGCCAGGCAGAAAATACCTTTGCATTTCATTCTGTTGATAATGCCGTACCCGTAACAGGTCCTTTGGCGGAAGGTGTGTCCCGGTACAGCCCTTATGATGTAATTACCTGTCAGGGTGGCATCGAAACCGTACCTAAACAGATTCTTGACCAGTTGAAACTGGGAGGAAGAATCGGTGCTGTTGTCAATACCGGGCATGGTGGCAAGTGCCGGATTGGTTATAAAACGGAAGGAGGAATAGACTGGCATACTGCCTTTGATGCTGAAGCCCCCGAACTCAATGGATTTACCAAAACCAGGGAGTTTGTTTTCTAGTAAATCTAACTTCAAATTATCAATGCAACTTTCAAGATTTTTTCCAAGCAAGACCCATATTCCAATCAGTATAACATTGCTGTTCCTGTTTGGACCATTGCAAACAGCTCATTCGGAAAGTTTGGAAGATGTTTTGATTACTGCCTACAATAACAGTTCCCTATTACAGGGTAACGACTATCTGGTTGCCATCCAGGAAGAGCAGATCACACAAACCAGCGCTGGGTCAAAACCCACGCTTGCACTCGATTTGAGTTCCAATTATCAAGCTCACAGTTCCTCAAGTATGAGTAATAATGACAATTCTCTTGGTGGTAGAGTTGAATTGTCGTCGCAATATCCGTTGTTTGATTTTGGTGCCAATGAATTGGCTGTCGATATTGAGGAAATCAACAAGCAGGTTGTATTATTGAACCGAACTCAGATTGAACATACTGTTTTGTTAAATGCTGCCAACGCATATCTGGATGTTCTCAAGGCATATAATCTTCTGGAACTGGAGAAGAACAATCTGAATAGTCTTGAGTCTCAACTGGAAGCAGCAAAAAACCGCTACGAATTGGGCAATATTTCCAGAACTGAATTGAGTCTGGTCGAATCCCGATTTACCGCAGCAATGGGGAATGTCAAAACACGTGATGGTCAGGTCGAGATTGCCCGGGAGATTTTCAATCTGGCAGTAGGTAAATATCCCGATAATTTATCTGCCACCTACTTTGACGTTGAGATTCCAATCGATATAGCAAGTGCCCTAGAGCTGGCGAATCAAAATAATCCAGCCCTGTTACAGGCCAAATTGGAAGTTACAATTGCCCAACAGCAACGCGAACTTGTCAGTATCCAAACGTCAAGACCGCCTATAAACCTGAGTGGTAGTGCTTCCACCAATCTGAACTTGAGAGAGTTTAATGAAACACCAAAAAATAACCTGACAATTGGTATTCGGACAAGCATTCCCCTTTATAGTGGGGGAAGATTATCTTCGGCTTTGAGGCAATCAGAGCAAAGACTCCAAAAGGCAAGAATCGATTTGAGGCATGAAGCAAAACTCCAGGAGAATGAAATCG
>VYFX01000043.1 GCA_009842205.1 Paracoccaceae bacterium
TAACGTCTACCAAATGGATACGGCCAGAATTGGTGAAAGATGGTGGATGGCTTAAGGGCCTGAATCAACCTTTTGAAAATGCCCCCGGTTAAGGGGGCATTTTTTTTGACCATGACCTGCCAGGGTAGTATTTGGGCTTCAGGAAACAATCACAATCAGGAAACAATTTCCTGTTTCAAACAGGAACCCGGTTGAGTTCAAGTTCTCAAAAACTCATTCATCAGGAATTCAACCACCTTTTTTGAGGATTCCAGACTGGAATTTCCATCGGCAAGGGCATCTTGATATATTTTTCTTTGCTTGTCACTGGAACTGCCGTTTTTTGCAATATCCCTGATTCTAACCAGATAATCTTCACATGCCAATTCAGTTGCATCATACCATAGCAAATCAATCAACTCTTCCGTCAGGTCTTCAAAGGGAACCAGCTTGTTTTTTCCAAGGTCGATCAAATCCCCTGAAACTCCATAGCGTTGTGCCTTCCATCTGTTCTCGGTGATCAGACTTCGATGATAGGATCTCCAGGTTTGGTTGGAAGCCCTTAATCTGTAAAGATAGGCAATGAGGGATTGGTAGGTTGCAACCAGTCCCATGGTATCCCGTAATGTACTGCAGATATCGGTAATTCGTTGTTCAAGTGTCGGGAATTTGGCCGATGGCCTGATATCCCACCAGATCTTGCTTGAATCTTCAATACAATTCGTGGAGACCAGAGAATTGACCAAATCAACATAACTTGAGTGGGAATCCAACTTGTCGGGCAATCCGGTTCTTGGCAGGGTATCGAATACCGCAAGTCGGTAAGAGGAATGGGCGGTATCCTCACCTTCCCAAAATGGTGAAGAGCATGACAGGGCCAGTAAATGTGGAAGAAAATAACTTGCCTGATTCATCAGATCGATGCGCAATTCTTCATCTTCAATTTCGATATGGATATGCATCCCGCAAATCAGGAGTCTTCTGGCCGTAAGACCAAGATCCGAGGTCAAGGTATCGTATCTTTCCTTGGGAGTATGACTCTGATCTTTCCAGGTAGCAAAGGGATGTGTGGAGGCTGCAATCGGAGCATAGCCGAAATCGCTGCATACTTGTGAAATTGTGGTTCTGAGGGAAAGGAGCTCCTTATAGGATTCTGCTACATTGGGGTTCGGCTTGGTACCCACCTCAACCTGACATTGCAGGTATTCATTTACCACCTGACCCTTGATCTCCTCCTGACAAACCTCCATGAACCTTGGGTCTGGTTGGCGAATCAGGTCCTTGGTCGTTGGATCAACCAGCATATATTCTTCTTCTATACCAAGTCTGAAAGAAGGTCTTTGGGCCATTTTAAAGCTTCATGCTGTAGGTGAGGGGATTGTAAGTGGAAGATCCGTGGTGATTCAAATTCGAAAAAAATGATTACTGGATTTGAGAATGGAACTTGTATTTCTTAAGAGATTATTGATTCGAATGTAAGGTATTTGAATTAATCAATGGCAGTCCCTAGGGGAATCGAACCCCTCTTTCCAGGTTGAAAACCTGGCGTCCTAACCGATAGACGAAGGGACCGCAGTGGTTCCCTATTTATAAAGCAATTGGTTCCCATTCAAGATATTATTCCAAAATTTTCTAATTTGGTGTTGCAGCGTCCTCCACCATAATGGTTGGGATGGTTTTTCCGCTTTTGACAGAACTGGTCAAAGTACCTGCTATATGGATTTTGTTTTTCCGGGAACCCATGAGGAATTTTTTCAGTTGCAACCTGTTTGTGTTGGGAAGAAATCCATCAATCCGGTTACCGGCCTCATCTTCGAAAACAAGTTTGTACCATTCATTACCCAGATTGACTCTTGAGCGCACATACAGATTGGCAAACCCGTAGCGTGGTTTAGGAGAATTGATCCCGAAGGGTTCAAGTTGAGACAGTTTTTCAATTAGTGAAATGGTCACTCCGCGAGTGGTGAGTAGACCATCAATGAAGACAGGGAATGTATCTCTCCAGGTTTCTCTCTGAAAATACAATTCTGCAATCACCCTTTCTATAAAGTGGTTGATATTTTGAGGAAGCAGTTCAAGCATGATCCACATTGCATTCCCGCCACCCACCTCTACCAACTTGTCATTTATGCAATTGGCTCCAATTATTCCCAGATTTATGCCAGGTATGGATTGCCCGATGGCTATGAGCTTGGAGCCGACATGGGTCATGAGAATGGTTGGCTTGCCGGTTTCCTGATTTATCCTAGCAACAATATTTTCCATGATTCCGAGTGGGCAATTTTCATGAAAGGCCCAAATCAGAGGGGTTTCGGTGCCTGTATTGCTGAATTTCAAGTAGAACTTTTCATAATATTCTTCACTCAACTCCTTGGAGGTTCGGTACAAATCATTCAATTTATTTACGATTTCATTAGATTTCCTCCTGTGGATTGTTGACAACAAATCCAATCCCAATTGACTTTGCTGGATTACGTCTCCAGCACGAATCCTTGACCCCAATTGAAATGCCATTTGGGAAGAGGTAATGGGTTTTTTCAAGGTTAGGGTATCCAGCAGTTCAGTAAGTGCTGCATTCTCACGCTTGTGAACACTTGCCAGACCATTCCTTACCAGAGCCCGGTTGAGTTTAATCATGGGAAGATGGTCCGAAACCGTTCCCAGGGCAATGAGATCAAGAAAGTGGTACAAATCCACCGTTTGATGGTTGTTGTTTCTTAACAATCGATTGGTTGCGACCATCAAGAGAAAAAACAATCCGGCAATTCCCAGATATGACAAATCGGGATTTTCATCAAATCTGTTGGAATTGATTAACGCATAGACCCTTGGAAGATGTTCCACACTTATTTGATCATCAACAACGATCACATCGGTATATGGAGTCCAGTCCGAATCAAATTCAAAATTGGTTCCACATCCCAGGCAGATTATTATGCCATGCCCTTTAGACAATTCTTCGAATTGGTTTCTGGTGGGAAAATACCCCTCAGCCTCTTTTTCGATTCGCAGATGATCAATATCGTTCGAGTAACAGGCAAGCCATTTGTCCAGAGAAGCCGCCGAACACATGGATCCCAACCGTCCATTTGATATTACGGCAAACTTTTCACCTGCTATTAGTCCCCTGTATATTCTGTGTGCCGCTTTATCCATATCCAATAAATCACTTGGATCAAACATGACATTTTTAAGTCTGGGATTTAGGAAAGTCTCAACCTCTTCAGGTTCAAGATTCATTCTTGCAAGGGATCGTGCGATAATGTCTTCAATATTGCATAGCTGCTTCAATCGCATTGAACGCTTGTCCTGTTCAGGGGTAAGCCCCAACCATTGACGGTTTGTACAGGACGATCTTACGCCTAAAAAGGTATTGGAATTATGTATTTCTGGGGTATGCAACCTAACCAACAGTTTGATTGTTTTTTCAATTTTGAAATTGGGATTTCTATATTCCCATAATTGTTGAAACTTTCAAAAAACTCAAACGATGTTTGCAATAAATTTCGCGATAATGGTTTTTTCCGTGTTGGTGAAATGAGTAATCTCTTTTGGTTGCTTACCGGAATGTAATAGTGTCCAGGAGTTACTTTCCCGCTTGGATGGGGTGTGAATAAACCATTCGTCTTCTGGAACCGGTTTTTGAACGTAAAAGAATGGTATCTGTTTCCAAATACCCTGGTAATTTTTTGATGCCTCTCAACAGGGAGCCATCTGTGACACCGGTCGCCGAAAATATAATGTCTGCCTGAACCAGCTCATCGAGCGTATAAATCTTGTCCAGATTCGTGATATTCATTTTTCTTGCCTTTGCTTTTTCCGCATCATCCCGGAATAGCAATCTGCCAAAGATTTGGCCTCCCAGGCATTTCAGCGCTGCTGCAGCAAGAACCCCTTCCGGAGCACCTCCGATGCCCATGTAAACATCGATACCTGTAATCTCCGGTTCTGAACAATGCATTATGGCTGCGACATCACCATCGGTAATTAATCTAACCGCCACTCCCAAATTTCTGAGTTCCCCAATCAATTCCTTGTGTCGTGGTCGATCCAACACGCAGGAAGAAATGTTCTCGGGCTTACAACCCTTGTATCTGGCAAGGGTTTTGATGATTTCAGAAGGGCTTGAATCCAGCGAGACAATATCCTTGGGATAGGAAGGTCCAATTGCCAGTTTCTGCATATAGACATCAGGTGATTTCAAAATGGAACCCTTGGGACCCATGGCAATAACGGTCAACGCATTGGGCAGGTCCTTTGCCGTCAAGGTGGTACCCTCAAGGGGATCAAGGGCAATATCTACTTCGGGTCCATTACCGGTACCAACATGTTCACCGATGTATAGCATGGGAGCTTCATCACGTTCGCCCTCACCGATGACCACCTCGCCTGCAATATCCAGCAAATTTAATTGTTCGCGCATGGCGTCAACAGCTGCTTGATCGGCAATTTTTTCATTGCCACGCCCGATTTGGACAGCTGAAGCCAATGCTGCTGCTTCGGTTATCCTTGCCAGCCCGAGGGACAGCATTCGGTCCTTGAATTCGGACAGTAGATTCATGACTGATCAATAACCAATTGAATAAAAAACCGGGGTGGAAATAATCAGATCTCCTCAATTCTGATGGAAACGGGTTCCTCCAATGAAACATCGGAGTTTCTGATTTGGTCAAGTGCAATGTCAAGTTTGGCTCGGTTGGTTTTATGGGTAACAATTATAACTGGTGCTTCACTGGTTGCATGACTGTATTGTCTCATGCGGTCAATGGATATGCCGGCATTGCCAAGTGCAAGAGCAATTTGGGCCAGGACCCCCGGTTCGTCCTTCAACAGCAACCTCAGGTAATAGGGCACTTCGACAGCCGACTTGCAGGGCTTGGCCTTTTTGAGTTTATCGGCACTAATGCCAAACATGGGTATCCTTGTTCCCCTGGCAAGTTCGACAAGATCTGATAAAACCGATGAAGCAGTAGGTCCACTTCCCGCTCCTGGTCCCTGTAAACAAATGGTTCCAACAAAATCACCTTCAAATACAACCAGATTGGTTGCTTCCTCGATTTGCCCGAGGGGTGATTTTTCAGGGACGAGACAGGGTTGGGTTCTTTGTTCAAGACCATTTTCCGTAAATTTGGAGATCCCCAACAATTTGATTCGAAACCCCATGTCCTTGGCCTGCTCAATATCGCCAATGGAAATTCTCTCAATCCCCTCGATTTCCATATTGTCAAAATCGACTCTTGTGCCATAGGCGATCGAACTGAGAAGAGCAAGTTTATGTCCGGCATCGATGCCTCCTACATCCAGGGTGGGATCGGCTTCAAGGTAACCAAGCTTTTGGGCATCCTCAAATACTTCCTGATAGGTGAGTTTATCCCTCTCCATCCTTGTCAGAATGTAGTTGCAAGTGCCATTCATGACTCCCAATATCCGGGTTATGCGATTACCTGCCAGACTTTCAGTCAGGGATTTGACAACCGGAATACCTCCGGCAACAGCAGCTTCATAACGAATACAGCACTTGCATTCCTCGGCCAGCTCGGCCAGTTCCTGACCATGATGGGCCAACATGGCCTTGTTGGCGGTTATGACATCCTTGTGGTTTCTCAATGCTGTCGTTACAGATTCCAGAGCTACCCCCTCGGAACCACCTATCAATTCAACAAAAACATCAATATCAGGTCTTTTAGCCAATTCATTGGGGTCATCTTCCCAGCTATATCCTGTCAGATCCAAACCCCTATCCTTTTCCCTGTTTTGAGCTGAAACGGATGTAATCCTGATGCTTTTTCCGGATCTTGCACGAATGCCGGTCTCATTTTGCTGGAGCATCCTGACGACCCCTTGACCAACAGTACCCAAACCGGCAATTCCAATTTTCAAATCCGCGTCCACTTACCGCTCCAAAATATTATAAATCAATGTAAAGATTTGACGTTTTCCCCGTCAGGTTCTTGAGGAGGTTCAAATTCTGACAGGGGCAAGAACTCTGCATACTTCTCAAGGTCAACATCACTGCTCATCGATTTTTCAATCTCGATGATTTCCTTGGAGGTTGATATGCAACAAGCCAGAAACATCAATGAAAATAAGGCGGTCAACAATCCAAAAAAAGAATACTTCATAAATAATCCATATGTTGATGTACGGTTCGATTCTTTTTCAGGCCTGATATATTGGATATTTTTTGCAAAGCTTCCGGACTTCCAGCCTGACTTCATCCTCAATGGGGGTATTTCCTTCCAAACCGTTTTTGGCCAATCCTGAAAGGGTTTTCAAGATTAGTTTGCCAACCAATTCGAAATCATCGTTTCCGAATCCTCTGGAAGTACAGGCAGGTGAGCCAAGCCTTATACCCGAAGTAATTGTTGGTTTTTCCGTGTCAAAAGGAATTCCGTTCTTGTTACATGTGATATTGGCTCTCTCTAGCGATGTTTCCGCCTCAACACCTGTTATTCCCATCGGTCTCAGATCAACCAGCATAACATGAGTATCCGTTCCACCAGTAATAATATCCAGCCCACCTTCAATCAATGTTCGGGCCAGGGATTGAGCATTAGAGACAACCTGTTCGGAATAGGTAATGAATTCGGGCTTCAAGGCCTCCCCAAAAGCGACTGCCTTGGCTGCAATGACATGCATCAGGGGGCCACCCTGAATACCCGGAAATACGGCAGAATTGACTTTTTTGATTATTTCCTGACTATTGGTGAATACAGCACCACCCCTTGGTCCCCTCAAGGTCTTGTGAGTGGTTGTTGTTGCAACGTCTGCATGGGGAAAGGGCGAGGGATGTATTTTCGCTGCCACCAAGCCGGCAAAGTGGGCCATATCAACCATGAAGAGGGCACCTACTTCATCACATATTTCCCGAAATTTCCCGAAATCGATAATTCTTGGGATGGCTGATCCTCCAGCAATGATTAACCTAGGTCGTTCCTTATGAGCCAGTTCTCTTACCTCATCATAGTCTATCAGGTAGTTATCTTTCCTGACACCATACTGAATTGCATTAAACCATTTGCCTGATTGATTGGGTTTGGCGCCGTGGGTCAAGTGTCCACCCGAAGCAAGATTCATGCCCAAAAAAGTATCACCAGGCGACAACAAGGCATTGAATACAGCCTGGTTTGCCTGACTGCCCGAGTGTGGTTGAACGTTGGCAAATTGACACTCAAATAATTCGCATCCCCTTTCGATAGCCAATTTTTCAGCTATATCAACGAATTCGCATCCACCATAATACCGACGATTGACATAACCTTCGGCATATTTGTTGGTTAGTACAGAACCTTGCGCAGCCAAAACGGCTGGATTGACTATATTTTCCGATGCAATAAGTTCTATCTGATTCTGTTGTCTGTTAAGCTCTTCATTGATCGCATCATTAATCAGCGTATCATTTTTCTCCAACAAACTTGTCTGGGCTGACAAAAGATTCAGGTTCATCAAGGACCTCCTGTAAACAAAAAAACAAGTGATATGTAATACAAACTACTTTATTTCTAAAGGGTTTCTTTTTCAGGTTGATACAATTTTGTCCACATTATTCTATATCGTAACTGATTATTTCAATTGAAATGTATTTCCAATAAAGATTGCAATTGGGTCGTAACGTTAACTTGGACTTTGAAACAGATAAATTGTTGTACTTATGAACAAGCCAAATCAGATTTGTTTTCTGGCAAGTGATTCTGAACAAGCACAATCCTCACTTGAACTTTTTGAGAAAAGATTCGGGAATTGTCAGTTGCCGGATGCAGATGTAATTGTTGCCTTGGGCGGTGATGGTTTCATGCTTCAGACCTTGCACAATACCAGAGAGCTGGTTTGTCCTGTATATGGAATGAATAGGGGTTCTGCCGGTTTCTTGATGAATGAATATCAGGAGGAAAACCTTATTGAACGCCTTGAAATGGCGGAAGAAGAGGTCATCAACCCCTTGCGAATGAATGCGCTTGACGAAGTGGGTATCAACCATATTGATTTGGCAATAAATGAAGTATCGCTTTTTAGAGCAGGACCACAAGCCATCAAACTCCAAATAATTGTTGACGGTAAGGTCAGAATGGAAGAACTGGTATGTGATGGAGCGCTCGTAGCAACACCGGCAGGGTCAACAGCCTACAACTATTCGGCTCATGGACCAATTCTCCCGATCGGATCGGACGTTCTTGCACTTACGGCAATGGCAGCCTTCCGTCCGAGAAGGTGGCGGGGAGCATTGTTGCCTAGTTCGGCACAAGTTGAGTTCAGGGTTTTGGAAAATGGCAAGAGACCATGTAGAGCTGATGCTGATGGCAATAGTGCCTATAACATTGTTTCGGTGAAGGTAGAAAGTGATCCATCCATTAAACATAAAATATTATTTGACCGTGGCCATGGGCTGCAGGAAAGGTTGATCAGTGAACAATTTTACTGATACCCTGAAGTTAGGCAGAAGGTAATTCTTTGAAGGGTCTTCGTCCTTTATGGTGGGATCTATTATTTTCAAATGTATTGTTTAGGGTGAAATGTAGCACAATACCTTTCTTGTTCCTCCCTCCATAAGCTACTATTGATGGTTGAGACGGTTCCATGTTATCCACACCTATTTTTACAAGATAGTTGCTACTTTCATCAAATTCGGTCAAATCATGTATAATACAATTTATAGTTATAGAGTAAGGATTCGATAATATGGCCAAGCCTTTTGATACCGAAGGGTTACAACAATTCTTGTTTCGTGAGGACCGGATGATCAATCCGTTCTTTACGGGACGAAAAGACCTCCAGTACAGGATTGATCAAAAAAGCAAAATCATCGGCCAGGATTATTTGAAGGATACTGACAGCAATCCGGCAGCTGGCCAAACACAGGTCATTCAAGGTCCCCCCGGCATTGG
This sequence comes from Paracoccaceae bacterium, assembly GCA_009842205.1. Classification (GTDB taxonomy): domain Bacteria; phylum Pseudomonadota; class Alphaproteobacteria; order Rhodobacterales; family Rhodobacteraceae; genus MPNP01. The sequence continues at coordinate 8,862 of VYFX01000043.1, forward strand.
CAAGACCTCATTGTTGGAGAAAATCAGGCAGAACTGCATTGACCAACTGAATGATGAATCTGTAGACCACAAGACCATTCCGGTCATGATAGCAGACCCGGCAAACTTGACATTCAGTTATCTCGGTACACGAATCCAGGAAACGATAAGTGGACTTGACAACAAGATCACCATTGCCGGGGTCAAGGAGAAGGCCCGCATGGCCCTGCGCAAAATATCCTCCGTATCAGCCTTTGGGGCTGGTGTCGGCTGGGACAACAGTTCGGAGGACAAACTGGTATTTCCCAAGAACTACACCATTCTTTTGCTGGTTGATGAGATTCAAAGCATACCGCCCGACAAGCAGTCTGACCAGGCCAAGGTCATTCATCGCCTTCATACCGGAAGCAATGGTTATCCGATATTCCCTGTATTTGCCGGATTGTCCAACAGTGAGACTGTGCTTATGGAAGCGGTGAGCCCTCGCTTGGGAAGAGATGCCGTACATCATTTGCTACCGCTTTCCCTGGAAGAGGTAAGGGAATCATTCGAGAAATTCCTTGATCATTTCAATGTCAGTACCACTCCTGGATTGAATTCCAAATGGGGTGATAAAATAGGTGAATGGGTGGATGGCTGGCCCAAGCATGTGGAGAATACCCTGGCAGCTTTGGGGCATGAGTTAATGGCAACTGAAGGTAAATTTTCTGCTGTTGATGACCTTGCGGTCAAGGACCGGGCCACACAATACCGTGTTGACTACTACAATTCCAGATTTGGATTGTTTAAAGCAAAACCAAAAATTATTGGCGAGATCATGGCCGAAATGGGACCAAATCCCAGAAGTGGGGGAGAAATTTCCGTTATTGTAAATAGAAAACGCAAGGAATCGAAGTGGTTGGAAGAATTCACTGCCACGGAACTTGAAAAATTGGATTTTAATTTTCTGCATCGCTACGGGTTTATTGACGTCATACCCAACCTGCCGGTTCCCTTGTTTCAGTGCCCGATTCCATTCCTTCATTCATATGCCGTTGCCACCACGGGTTCACCCCTTCATACATTGGCCTATTCCAATGACATTGAATCTTTTGGGAAAATGCTGGTTCTCGGGCATGACATAAACGGCAAGGATGCCTGGGGGCGCACACCACTCACGATAGCTTCCGAAAACAACTGGCACAAGCTTGCATTTTGCATGGTCAAGGAAGGTGCGATGCGTGACCCTTCCCCAATTGATGATACTAAGGGGAACAATCCGACAGCCAAACGACTTGCCAAGGACCGCATACCTGACAAGTCACCTTCGGGTTCCGGTGGAGATGACAATGACTTCAACCCATCCCCGGATTTTGACATGTGATTGTGAAGCAAGGAAATAAGTGAATTACCTTCCAATAAGGATAAAGTCCTCTTTGAATATTGTCATACAACCATTATCTTCCTGCTAACCAGATCAATTAGAAATTACTTGGTGATGAGTTAAGATTATTATGGCACTTTCGGCAAAACAACAGATTACCTGGTGGGGAATAGCAATGGTCGTTACCTTGCTTGTCCTTTACCTCCTCGGTGACATCCTTTTGCCATTTATTGTTGGAATGGCCCTCGCGTATTTGCTGGACCCTTTTGTCGATAGATTTGAGCGGATGGGTTTGAATCGCGCAATATCCACGGCTATAGTTTCTGTACTTTCCTTTGTCGTTTTGGGCTCTGCTATTGTATTTTTTGTACCCTTGCTGGGTATACAGATAAGAGAACTTTTTGGAATTCTACCAGCTACATTGGAGACTTTGGTTGGAATTCTACAAGTCCACTTTCCAGAATTGATAAGCGTTGACTCCCAACTGGGTCTTTCACTGAACAAGTTTCTTGGCTTTTTCCAAAACTATACCAACGAGATATTGATCGGGATTTACAGTTCCTTTAACCTTGCCTGGCAGGCTGGCACATTCTTGATCATCGTTCCGGTCGTGTTTATTTACACCTTGGCTGATTGGGATAATCTAATTGCAAGGATAGATTCACTCTTGCCGATGGATCATAAAGAAACCATTCGGGAATTGGCCGGGGAAGTGGATTTTATCTTGTCCAGTTTTGTTCGTGGACAACTCACTATTTGTCTGATTCTGGGATTGTTTTATGGAATAACCCTATATCTTGTTGGTTTGAAGGCAGGTTTGATAATAGGGTTTATTGCCGGATTAATTTCATTCATACCTTTCCTGGGAGCCATTCTCGGAGGAGTTCTTGCACTTGGGTTGGCGTTGTTTCAATTTTGGGAAAACCCACTCTTTATCGGTGTGGTCGGTTTGATATTTGTTTCGGGGCAAATTCTGGAAGGTAACATACTAACTCCAAAAATCGTGGGAAAATCCGTTGGGTTACATCCGGTATGGATTCTATTTTCACTTTCGGCCTTTGGGTTTTTGTTTGGATTTGTGGGGTTGATGGTCGCCGTACCCATGGCTGCAATTATCGGTGTGTTTTTGAGATTTGGTGTAAAACAATATTTGGATGGTGTTCTGTACCTTGGTAAGACGGGTAAGCAAGGCAAGCAGAAAGGTGACTAGTACACAGATTTTAGAGTTTGATTTCAAACCCTCATACAGCGAGGCCGATTTCATTATCGCCGGTTCGAATTCAAATTTATGGGATTTGCTGCAAGATGTGGAGAATTGGCCGGATAATCGTTTTATCCTGGTTGGTCCTGAATATTCCGGCAAAACTCATCTGGCCAGAATATGGGAAATCAAAAACAAGGCCCATTGCTTTGAGACCGAGGAATTTTCAGCTGAGGAATATGCAAAATTCCCTTCGACAAAATCAATTGTTCTGGAGAATCTGGAACGTTTGTGTGGCAATAGGGAACAGGAGGAAGACCTGTTCCAGTTTTGCGATACGATTTCCAAGGAAAGCAGGAAGTTCCTGATTACATCAAGTCTGGACCCAAAAGAGCTTGAGTTTATAAAGCCCGATCTCAGGAGTAGGCTTTTGGGTACAAGGATTGGGAAAATAAACCAGCCTGATGCAAAGTTGCTGTCAATCCTCTATAGTAAACTTTTTTCCGACAAACAGATTTCCTATACACCTGATTTGATTCAATACTTGGTAAAAAATAGTGAGAGATCTTTCTCGGCGGCTCATCGGATGGTAGAAAATCTGGACAAAATGTCCCTGATAAACCGTAAACCGGTCAGCAAGAAAATGATTAGGGAATTGATTAAGGAAGGTGCAGTAAAGAAAAAAGGTACAAAGGAAGAAATTGTTTTGAAGAATACAACCAAAGGCAGTTCAGATTTCCTCAACTCTGAGTACCCGGAAGCTTTAGAGGTTTCGCCATCGGAAATCGAGGGTCCAAAAAAGTATTTCAACAGGGAACTCTCCTGGTTGAATTTCAACTGGCGTGTTCTTGAAGAAGCACAGAATCCTGATGTTCCCCTACTGGAAAGAGTCAGGTTCCTGTCGATTTCTGCCACCAATTTTGACGAATTCTATTCAGTCAGGGTAGCCGGCTTGATGGAGTTGGCCAGTACAGGAAATTATCCACCGGGTACGGATGGAAGACTACCTTCGGAACAACTCATTGAAATAGAAAAGGAATCCAGGAAACTTATGTCGGCTCAGATTGATACTTGGAATTTGATTCGGGAAGAAATGGAAGACGTAGGTATTCTCATTCTCGAAAGGGAGCAGTTGACTGAGGATGATAGGAATTATCTTGACACAAAATTCATAGAGGATGTTTTCCCGGTATTAACCCCACTGGCCATTGATCCCGCCCATCCATTCCCCTTTATTCCAAATGCAGGTTTTACCATTGCCATCCGACTGGAAAGACCCAAGGATAAAAAACAACTCAGTGCATTACTCCCAATACCCGTTCAAATAAACCGGTTTGTTTCCTTGCCAGACGGGCCCAAGGGTGAAAACAGATTCATTCCCCTCGAGGAACTTCTGCTTGAAAAGGTGCACTTTATATTTCCTGACTACAAGATTGTTGAAAATTGCATTTTCCGTGTTTTGAGGGATAGTGACCTTGAGATTGAGGAAGAAGCCGAGGATTTGGTTCGGGAATTTGAAACAGCCCTCAAGAGAAGGCGGCGTGGAGAGGTAATACAAGTATCCATTTCCCAAGGTTCATACGGCGAGTTGCGGAAAAAGGTATTGACCGAGCTAAGGTTTTCCGAAGAAAAACTGACCGAAATACCAGGTATGATCGGTATGGCTGACCTAGGTGAGCTTGTCCTGGAAAAACGTCAGGATTTGTTGTGGCCGAAATTCACTCCACGTGTTCCGGAAAGGGTCAAGGAACATAGTGATGATATATTTGCTGCCGTCAAAAGCAAGGACATGTTGTTACATCATCCCTATGAAACCTTTGATATGGTTATCCGCTTTATCAGACAGGCGGCCCAGGATCACAATGTCGTGGCAATCAAGCAGACACTTTATAGAACCTCCTATGAAAGCCCCATAGTCGAGGCACTCTGCGAAGCAGCTGAGAATGGTAAATCGGTAACTGCACTGGTGGAACTGAAGGCAAGATTTGATGAGGCAGCCAACATCAGACAGTCAAGGGCGCTCGAAAGGGCAGGTGCCCATGTGGTTTATGGCTTTATAAACCTGAAGACACATGCCAAGGTATCTTCGGTAATCCGAAGAGAAGGCAATCAACTTATCACCTATACACATTTCGGAACCGGAAACTATCATCCCATTACCGCTAGGGTATATACTGATGTAAGCTTGTTTACCTGTGATGAGGCATTGGGCCGGGACGGTACAAAATTGTTCAATTACGTATCAGGTTATGCTGTTCCCGATAAACTGGAAAGCCTGTCGATTTCTCCATTTAACCTTCGGGAAACTCTGCAATCACTGATTGCCCAAGAAACCGAAAATGCCAAAAAAGGCAAACCGGCACAGATATGGGCCAAAATGAATGCCCTGATTGATCCATTGGTCATTGATTCATTGTATGAGGCTAGTCAGGCTGGTGTAAAAATAAGTCTGGTGGTTCGTGGAATTTGTGGGTTGAGGCCTGGCATCAAAGGATTGTCAGAAAATATTCGGGTAAAATCAATCGTGGGAAGATTTCTTGAACATTCCCGTCTTTTCTGTTTTTCCAATGGCCATACTCTTCCCTCGGCCAAGGCAAGGATATTCATTTCTTCGGCGGATTGGATGGAACGTAATCTTGACCGAAGGGTTGAAACCCTGGTTGAAATAAAGAATGATACGGTTAGAGACCAAATCATGAGCCAGATTGTTGCTGCCAATCTGTCTGATCAGGAACAGAGTTGGATTTTGCAACCCAATGGAAATTATATACGAACAAAAAATGAAGCCAACGCCAACCAATTCAATTGTCACACCTTTTTCATGGAAAATCCCTCCCTGTCAGGTCGAGGTTCGGCAGGAGCAAAAAAGGAAATCAGGTTGATAAGGCCCAAGGATTAATATTCCCAGCACCATGACATAATGAGTCCTGCATTTGTATTCATCAACCATTTCAGATTCCGGTAGGCCAATTTTTCAAGATCCCGTTGTTGAGCGGGTTAGACGCGTGGCAGTAATTGATGTCGGATCAAATTCCGTACGTCTGGTCGTTTTCGATGGTGCCGCTCGATCACCAGCCTATTTTTTCAATGAAAAAGTATTGTGCGGGCTGGGTGCTTCACTGGCCGAAACTGGAAAACTTGATCCCAATGGCAAGGAAAGAGCCTTGTCTGCCATCGCAAGGTTTGTCACCATTGCCAAACTAATGAATGTTTCCGATTTGGTTGGGGTAGGGACGGCTGCACTTAGAGAGGCCAGTGATGGCCGAGAATTTGCTGAGACCATATTCAAGAAAACCAGGTTGGAGTTAACCATCGCAAGCGGTGAACATGAAGCCAATCTGGCTGCAAATGGGGTTATTCTGGGTTGGCCGGAAGCAAATGGCCTGGTCTCCGATATTGGCGGTGTGTCAATGGAACTTGCTGATGTCAATAATGTGAAAGTGGGACTATGCGAGACTTCGGCTCTAGGTCCACTTGTCCTTGAACGGTTGGATTTGGACCCTCAATCACTTGAACATCATATAGGAAATGAAGTTGTCAAACTGCGAAAGCGGTTCACCAGAAAGTACAAGACAATTTATCTCGTGGGCGGTTCCTGGAGGGCAATTGCAAAATTGGACATCTTCAGAAGAAACTATCCTCTCAAGGTACTGAATGAATATAAATCATCACCACAAGAATATTTGAAAACTCTCGAATGGGCGAATAGTCAAACCATCGAACACCTACAGGAAAAAACCAGAATTTCCTACGAACGCTTAAAACATATCCAAAAGGCCGGGATGGTCCTGAAATCCATGATCAACATTTTCCAACCGCAGGAAATAGCCATCTCATCGAATGGTATCAGAGAAGGGTTGCTTTATTTGAGAATGCCGCAGAAGTTGCAGGATTCCGATCCCTTGTTGGAAGCGTGTGCATTTTCCGAATACGGTTCGGCCAGGTTGCCGGGCTATGGAGATTATCTGTATGAATTTATCCATCCATTGTTCAAGAAACATTCATTTGAAAAGAAAAGGCTCATTCGGGCAGCCTGTTTGTTGCATGATGTAAGTTGGAGGGCCCATCCGGATTACCGGGCAATCATTTGCTTTGAAAATGCCACAAGAGCCAATTTGGGAGGGTTGGATCATCCGGGAAGGGTGTTCTTGGCCCTTTCCCTGTTTCATCGCTATAAAAATCAGAGTGAGTATGGTGAATTCGAAAACCTGCTGTCCCTGCTTGAACCGGAAGAAATACGCCTTGCGGAAATTGTGGGAAAAGCCATGCGATTGGGAGCAATGCTGCTGGTTGTATCACCTGAGGGATTGACTACTTTGAAGTTCAAACCCAAAAAGAACAATCTTGTTCTGAGTTTGCCCGAAAAATTGAGAAGTATAACAGGTGAAGTTGTGAGTACCCGCTTTCGGGCTTTGGCGAATGCCATGGATTGTGAGGCAGAAATCAATATAGAAGAAACTTCCACTTAGCTGAGTGGATTCCTCAAGGAAACATTATGAGATTGACAAGATATTTTTTACCGGTGCTCAGAGAAGTCCCGGCCGAGGCACAAATAACAAGCCACAAATTGATGCTGAGGGCAGGCATGATCAAACAGGCAGTATCAGGAATTTACTCATGGATGCCCCTTGGTTTGAAGGTTCTTCAGAAGATTGAGAAAATTGTAATTGAAGAACAGGAAAGAGCAGGTCATTTGCCCTTGTTGATGCCGACCATACAACCCGCTTCCTTGTGGCAAAAGTCGGGAAGATATGATGATTATGGTGAGGAAATGCTAAGGATCAGGGATCGGCACAACAGGGATTTGCTATACGGTCCCACCAATGAGGAACTCATCACGGAAATTTTTTCAAGCCATGTGAAGTCATACCGTGACCTTCCGTTGACCCTATTTCACATCCAATGGAAATTCAGGGATGAAATGCGTCCGAGGTTTGGGGTGATGAGGGGTCGAGAGTTTCTGATGAAGGATGGTTACAATTTCGACATCGACATGGATGCTGCCATTCATTCCTATAACCGCCATTTGGTAAGTTACCTGAAAACCTATGAAAGATTGGGGTTGAAGGCCATTCCAATGCGTGCTGATACAGGTCCCATAGGTGGCAATTACAGTCATGAGTTTCTTGTTCTGGCAGATACCGGTGAGTCAGAAGTGTTTTTTGACAAACGAATCCTGGATTTCAATTTCGGGATTGCCAGTGTCGATTTTGATGATATTGATGAATGCCAAAAGATTGTTGATGAATGGACGGCACCCTATGCTAGAACTGATGAGACCCATAATCCCGAAACCTTTGATCGAGATGTACCCAAGGAATTTCAGGGTGTATCAAGAGCCATTGAGGTAGGTCAGATATTTTATTTTGGCACCAAATATTCCGAGCCGATGGGGGCATATGTGACCAATTCGGAAGGAAAACAGGTTCCAGTTCATATGGGTTCTCATGGTATCGGAGTATCACGGCTGGTTGGAGCCATCATTGAGGCATTTCATGATGACAAGGGGATAAAATGGCCCATTTCAGTAGCGCCTTTCAAGGTTGGAATCGTCAATACGGTAATGGGAGACAGGGAATCCTGTGAAATAAGTGAAAAAATCTATTCCGAATTGACCAATGCTAATTTGGATCCCCTTTATGATGATCGGGATGAACGGGTTGGGTCCAAGTTCGCGACCATGGAACTAATCGGAATTCCTTGGCGCATTACCGTAGGCCCAAGAGGGTTGAAAAAAGGCATAGTTGAATTGACCGACCGGCACACTGGAGAAAATAGGGAAATCCCAACTGACAATATTGTTTCCTTGATTAAGGAATTAATTTAGCTTCCAGTCTGGGCATTTACCTGACTGGTTTCACACAACAAATAAATTTGAGAATACTAAATTGTCGGTTATCTGACAGTACTCTTTATGTTACTTCCAAACCCGAGTTTATGTGGATAAATAATTCAAACGGGAATTTCTGGTTAATTTTAGGCCAGTTTGGTTTAATATTACCTTAATCAATACCAAAACTAAATTCATAACTTCAGGACTTGCAGGAAAAATTTGAATTGCTGGAAAATACGAAGCCGTTTGCCTCCTTCGAATGGATGATTGCCTTTAGGTATCTTAAATCAAAAAGAAGCCAGGGAGGGGTCAGCGGGATGACCCTGATTTCTTTTCTGAGTATTACCATTGCGGTTTTTGCCTTGGTAGCAACCTTTGCGGTAAGAACTGGTTTCAGGGCTGAATTTGTCCAAACCGTGCTGGGCGCAAATCCACATACGACAATTTACTCAAGCCAATACATCAATGATAATGGGGACAGGTCGGCATTGATTCCCGATTATGAGGAAAAGGCAAATCGTATTGCATCAATTGAAGGTGTCGATCATGTGGTTCCCGTGATCAGTTCCCGGCTCTTGATCAGTTCCGGACCTAACAATACAGGGGTAGAACTATTTGGGTTATCAATCGAAAATATCCGAAAAATACCGTTGATCAACAAGCCTGTCAGCTATTTTGGTGATTTGGAGAATTTGAACTCCGGCATTGCCATAGGAAATGGTGTTGCACGCAATCTGGGTGTCAGGATAGGAGATTCCATAAGACTGATTTCGCCGGATGGAGTCAAAACTGCATTTGGAGTGTCACCTCGAATGAACAGTTATCAGGTGGTTTATATTTTTGAGGTTGGACGATATGATATCGACAATACCAGGGTTTATCTTCCCTTTGCCGAGGCTCAAAAATTCCTTAACCGGGAGGGTTATGCTGATGAATTGGCAGTTTTTGTAAACGATCCCGAAAGTGTGGAGGCCCTTGAACCAAAAATCATCGAAATGGCAGGGGATGGTTTTTTTGCCTGGTCATGGAAAGATTCTTCCAGATCAATTCTGCGCGCGCTTCGTATGGAAGACAATTTGATGTTTATTGTCATGTCGATTCTGGTCCTTGTGGCATCATTCAATATTGTATCGGGGCTGATCATGCTGGTCAAAAACAAGTCCAGCAGCATTGGAATATTAAGATCCGTTGGTTTGACCCGGGGATCAATCATGAGGATTTTCTTCATATTTGGTGCCCTGATCGGTACAACCGGTACGGTAGCAGGTGTCATTCTCGGGTGCTTGTTTGCAATTTACATTGACCCGATATTCATCTTTGTAAATTACCTGGCCGGGGGTGATGTCTGGGACCCATCAGTAAGATTTCTTTCAAATGTACCTGCAAAGATAGAATTTGTTGATGTTTTGTCTGCTGTCATTCTGTCATTGGTTCTAACCTATGGTGTAACCCTTATACCAGCGAGTAGAGCAGCCAAAATGTATCCAGGTGAAGCCATCAGATATGAATGATCCGATTTTAACAGCAAGGGGTATTGGCAAATCCTATAATTTGGGGAAACCCAATGAGATCATGGTCCTGAAAGACGTTGACCTTAACATGAAGCATGGTGAAGTGGTCGGTCTGCTTGCCCCGTCTGGAGCAGGAAAATCTACCCTGTTGTTTATCTTGGGTTTGCTGGAATCCTTTGACAAGGGTTCTCTGGAAATTAATGGCATGGATGTGACTAAGACTTCAGATTCTACCAGAACGGAGGTAAGAAGAAAGGAAGTGGGTATTGTTTACCAATTTCACCATTTGTTACCCGAATTCAATGCACTGGAAAATGTGATGATACCACAACTTGCAAATGGTATCGCCAAATCCAGTGCCCGTAAACATGCCAGCGAATTGCTTGAGAGGGTAGGTTTGAGCGATAGGATAAATCATCGTCCATCGGAATTGTCTGGTGGTGAACAACAAAGGGTAGCAATATGCCGGTCCCTGGCCAACTCTCCCAATTTGCTTCTAGCTGACGAACCTACGGGTAATCTGGATGTGGATAATTCCCAACAGGTTTTTGAAGTGATCAAGGAACTGGTAAAAGTTTCCGGTATAAGTGCCCTGATCGCTACACACAACCTCAGCCTTGCAGAACAGATGGATAGGGTCGTTTGTCTGGAAAATGGTGTACTGGTTGAGTAAATTCAGTTACAGGAATTTTGCAGTTCGACCCACTCAGTGTCTTCCAGTAGTTGTTGCGTAATACCATCAAGTGCATCCTCATCGGTGAACAGTTCCGGGTCCATGCCTTCAGATAAAAGAAATATTGAAAATGGTTCAGGAGGTATGCCTTTTTCCAAAAATTTCCGGTACAGAATATCTTCGGGAACATAGATTGTGGATGGTTTTGCAAGTTCAGCAGCAAATTCTTGATAAATGTAGGGTGAAATTTCTCTTCCCAACAATAATCTGAGCGATGTCAGCAATCCGGCAGTTTCCATGAAATCAGTGAGTGAATCCTTGGTACTGTTCCTTTCATTGGCCAGAAGCAAATAACCCGCGAAAACTTCTGGCTTGTCATCATACAACTTGAATTGTGCGCCGTTGATTACAAAAATACCCCCTGGTAAAATCGTTGCTCTGGGTATCCCTCCTGAAACAAGCCTGATTTCATAATTGGTTTCAGGAAAAAGACGATTTTCGAATTTATCCACAATTGTATCCTCAACCAAACATTCGCTATTTCCAAGTTCAAGAATATTTGCGTAAATGGTTTCTCCGATTTCCGCCCGCTTGGGTCCAACAATGGCTCGGGCGATATTCTGTCCAATGTAATCTGAATAAAAGTAGGTTATTCCGACCATCACCAGGATAAGGGCTATGAATTTACCAAAGAATTTCCAGAAATTACCCTTGTTTTTTTTGTCTTCTTCACCTTCCACCTGTACAAGATCCCTGATGGCATTGACCATCAGGTCATCATTGATCAGGATGAATTCATTTCCTGATGAATCTGGTGAAAAGCAGTAATAATATTCACTGGGAGGATGTTCGATTATGGTATCCAATGACCAATGTCTCAATACTGTTCCTGTCCCGTCGGAAGACAGAAAGGTCAATGTATCACTGCCGTATTTGACAATGACTGATTGTTTTGTCGTGGTTTCTGGCGATTGCCATAATCCTTCACACTCAAGGATTACATAGCCCGGGAAAGCAATCATTTGAATCCAGTCCTATTCAATCCTGAGGTACGCCAAGTTAAACATATAACACTTATGTTTCTTTCAGCTGCTCACGCAATTGAAACTTTTGGATTTTGCCAGTGGCCGTTTTCGGAAGTTCACCAAATCTTACTCCCTTCGGAGTTTTAAATCCTGCCAAGTGCTCCCGACAGAAATCAATTATATCATCTGACGAAGGATTTTCATCTGGCTTCAACTCAACAAATGCATACGGTACTTCACCCCACTTGGAATCAGGCTTGGCGACCACAGCACAAAGAAGAACCGAGGGGTGTTTCATGATTATGCCCTCAACCTCAACCGAGGAAACATTCTCTCCACCGGATATGATAATATCCTTTGCCCGATCAGTAATTTGAATGTAACAGTCCGGAAATTGAACGGCTATATCTCCAGAGGCAAATTTACCTCCATCAAAGGAATTCCTTGTAGCCTTCGGATCACGATAATATCCCTTCATGACAGAATTGCCGCGAATGAAAATTTCCCCGGTTGTATGCCCATCATTGGGCACGGGAGTTTTGGTTTCCGGATGCAAGACCTCAACATACTCCATGTGTGGAAAGGCCACGCCCTGGCGTGCCTTGATTTCGGCCTTCTGATCAGGATTCAATTTCTCCCATTCACTATCCTGCCAAACACATTCGGTTATATGGCCGAAGGTTTCGGTCAAGCCATAAACCTGGGTCACATTGAAATTCAGAGATTCAAAGGCCTGCAATGTAGCTGGGGCAGGAGGTGCACCTGCCGTGAAGACCTCCACCTTATGCTTGATTTTTCTTCTTTCCTTCTCGGGGGCATTGGCAAGCATGTTCAATACGATCGGTGCGCCACCCAAATGGGAAATGCCTTCGTCGGCAATCATATCAAAGATGTATTTCGCGGTAATATCCCGGCAACAGAATACAGTTCCACCAAGGAGAGGCATCATCCAGGAATGATTCCAGCCGTTGCAATGAAACAATGGAACAATTGCGAGGAATTTTGGAAACAGGGTCAATCGCCAGCTGACAACCGTTCCCATGGTCATCAGGTAAGCTCCACGATGCTGGTAAACAACTCCTTTCGGTTTGCCTGTTGTTCCTGAAGTATAATTCAGAGAAATGCTTTCCCATTCATCATTTGGAAAATTCCAGTCGAAGTCTGGATTGCCTGAAGCAATCAACTCCTCATACTCCATGTATTTGGAACTTGCCTTGTATTCGGACAACTCGTCATTTGCCTCGATGATCATAGGGGCTTTTTTGCCATTTTCATTGATTGCTTCCTCCAGCAGGGGAAGAAATTGACTATCAACAATAATCAGTTTCGGATTGGCATGTCCTATGATGTATTCAATCGTTCCCTTGTCCAGCCTGACATTGATTGTATTCAATACGGCACCACAGGCTGGTACACCAAAATGTGCCTCAACCTGGGGTATCGTATTCGGCAGAATGGTCGATACCACATCACCGGGATTGATACCCAATCGGCTTAATCCGGAGGCAAGACGGGAAATCCTTTCGGCATATTGTGAGTAATTATATCGACGGGAACCGTAAACCAGAGCTTCACGATCAGGATAAACATTTTTTGCCCGATTGAGATGGGAAAGTGGAGTTAAGGGTACAAAATTTGCTTCGCAGCGTTCCAAACCGCTTTCATCTTCCAACCACCCCATAATTTCCTCACAACAATTACATAAATTAGCCCTGAACCTGACTATAGCAGGATTTCAACTTTTTCCCACCCGTAGAATTTCCCAGCAGGATCATACAGGGATTAGTAGAAAGTCCGCTTGTCCAGTTTCATTTCCTGTAGCAGGGCAGGGGGCTCAAACCGCTTGCCAAATTGGTTTTCCAGAGATGAACAAAGGGTAATGGTTTGATCGATACCCTGGGTATCCACCCATGAAAAGGGCCCACCTGACCAAGGCGCAAAACCCCAGCCGAAAATAGCCCCAACATCACCTTCCCTGACATCAACCAGAACATCCTCTTGAAGGGTCTTGATGGCTTCCACAACCTGAATGAGCAGTAATCTGTCTTTTACTGTGGTTACAGAAGGTTGGTCTGATGAAGGAGGAAAGAGATTACCGATACCTTCCCATAAACCAAGCCTTTTACCCTTCGAATCATATTCGTAAAACCCGGCATTGGATTTACGGCCCAACCGGCCGATACCAGCCAACTTGAATACCACTCTGTCAGCGTCATTTTCCATATAATCGTCACCCAGGGCCTCTCTGGACGCAGTGGCAATATGAACTGCCAATTCGAGTGAAGTTTCATCAATAAGCTGGAGTGGACCCAAGGGCATTCCAATCTGTTTGGCTGCATTTTCAATCAGTGCAGGGTGATATCCTTCACCCACCATCGAAACACCTTCGTTGACATAGGGTATTATGCATCTGTTGGCATAAAAGAAACGGGAATCATTGACAACGATGGGCGTTTTTCTCAACTTTCTTACCAGGTCAAATGCCTGCGAGACCGTTTCATCATTGGTTTGCCGGTTCTTTATGATTTCTACCAGAGCCATTCTTTGAACAGGGCTGAAGAAGTGAATCCCGACAAAACGTTCCGGTTTTGAGACGGATTTTGACAAATCGGAAATCGGCAAGGTAGAAGTATTGGAGGCAATCAGACAGTCTTCTGAAACTATATCCGATACCTGTCTGAATATTTCCGCCTTGATGTCGGGATCTTCAAAAACAGCCTCGATTACAAATTTACAATCTCGTAAAGCACTCAGATCGGTTGAAAAGCTTATCCGTTCAATTATTGATTGTGCCTTCTCGGTGGACATTCGCCCTCGGGCCACATCCCTTTCCAAGATGCTCTGAATTTTCCCTTTCCCTTTCTCAAGGGCCATTTCATCCTTATCGACAAGGAATACACTTAATCCTGATTGTGCAGCTACCTGGGCAATTCCCGATCCCATCATGCCCGCACCAATGACTCCCAGACCATGCAGATTCAACTTAGGTGTATCCTTGGGTCTGCGATGGCCTTTCTCCAATAGTTTCTTATTGACAAACAGGGTATTTATCATTGCTGAGGAGGAGGGGTTTACCAATATCTTTGCAAACCATTTGGCCTCATTCCTGATAGCTTGGTCAAAAGGCAGCATCATCCCTTCGTAAATCGTGGAAATTGCCGCTTGAGCAGCTGGATAAAGACATTGTGTTTCACCGGCAATCAACGCACTGGCACCGGCAAAACTCAGGAATCCCTGCCTATCATAAGGACTACCTCCCGGTATTTTGAATCCTTTCTTATCCCAGGGTTTGATTATATCGTCCGAGGTGGCGTTAAGTACCCATTCCTTTGCTCTTGAGATTAATAGTTCGGGTGATACTACCTCATCAACCAACCCGGCATCCAAAGCATCTTTCGGTTTGGGAGTCTTGCCTTTCAGGATAAAAGGTGCGGCAGCTAATATTCCCAATCTTCTGGCAAGCCTTGTCGTTCCTCCACCACCAGGAAAAATACCAACAAGTATCTCGGGCAATCCGATGCTTGCCTTCGGGTTATCTGCACATATTATTCTATGGGTGCTGATGGCAATTTCATAACCGATTCCGACGGAGGTTCCATTCAATGCTATGGCTACCGGTTTACCGGCTTTGCCAGTCTTTGGATCACCCCCTGCCAGTTCGATATTCCGCAAAATGCGGTGGATGGTCATTATTCCGTTGAATACATCAAGATCAGTGGATGAATTCTGTTTCATGGACCCCAATACCTTGAGATCCATTCCACCCGTGAACGTGTCTTTCCCACTGGCCAGCACAATTCCCTTTACCGTGGGATCACTTATTGCCTGGTTCATGAAGGTATCGAGTTCGTTGAAACCCTCCCAGGACATAAGGTTCATAAATTTGTCCGGGCAATCCCAGGTTATGGTGGCAACCCCTGACTGGTCTATATCAAAATAAAAATCGGCCATTAGACAATGTTCCTAAAGATTCTCAATTATTGTGGTAACACCCATTCCACCGGCAACACATAATGTAGCAAGGCCAAGGGTTTTATTCGTTCGCTCAAGTTCATCCAGCAGGGTTCCAAGGATTATCGCTCCGGTTGCACCAAGCGGATGTCCCATGGCTATAGCTCCCCCATTGACATTGACCATTTCCGGATCAAGGTCGTAATGCTGAATAAACCTTAATGGAACAGAAGAAAATGCTTCGTTGACTTCAAACAGATCAATGTCACTGATATTCAGCGAAGCCTGCTTCAAAGCCTTTTCGCTGGCTGGTATTGGACCAGTGAGCATAATTGTGGGATCAGACCCTGATTTGGCCGTCGTAACTATTCTGGCTCGGGGGGTCAAATCATTGATTTCTCCGAATTCCCTGGAACCGATCAAAAGGGCCGCAGCACCATCTACAATACCTGAAGAATTACCGGCATGGTGAACATGATTGATTTTCTCCAGTTCCGGGTATTTCAATAATGCCACCTTGTCAAATCCGGGCATTACCTCACCCATTTGCTTGAATGATGGGTCGAGACCTTCAAGTGCAGCCAAGTCGGTATCTGGACGTAGATGTTCATCCATTTCCAATAGTGTTGCCCCAATATCATCAACGACAGGTATCACGGATTTATCAAAACGCTTTTCTTTCCAGGCAATTTCTGCTCGCCTTTGAGATTCTACTGCATACTGATCACAATCCAATCTTGAGAAACCGTATTTTGTAGCTATTAAATCGGCTGAAACACCTTGGGGGATTATGGAATGATTCATCGCAATGGTTGGATCCACCAACATGGCTGCTCCATCTGATCCCATTGGAACACGACCAAGCATTTCAACACCACCGGCAATATAGCCAGTTCCAGCATTACCCCTGATCTGGTTTGCAGCAAGATTGACAGCTTCCAGTCCGCTTGCACAGAAACGATTGATTGCAAGGCCGGGTATGTTGTCATCAAGGTTTGAATACAAAACCGCGGATCTGGCCAGACAACCTCCCTGTTCACCGACCTGAGTTACATTCCCCCAAATCAGGTCATCAATTGTCTTGGGATCGATATCGGCTCGCTCCAGGAGTTTGTTCAGAATGAAAGAAGACAACCATACTGAAGTGATCTCGTGCAGAGAACCATCCTTTTTTCCTTTACCCCTAGGAGTTCTGACAGAGTCATAAATAAAGGCTTCCATAGTTCTAAATTCCAAATGTTGTGAGTGATTAATAGCTAAATGTATTTGATCAGCGATTTCGGGGCATTAAATCATAAGGATGTTTCCACCCATTCTGGCTGGAGATATCTGTTAACCACCGATCAATGCCGGGCCATTCATTTCGTTCAAAGCCAAAAGGTTCTGGATAAAAGAGATAGCCGCAACATGAGATATCGGCGATGGTTATGTGCTCACCTACAAGCCATTTACTTTCGTTCAATCTTTGTTCCAAAACTTTCAATGAGCACCTTAAACGACCTTTATGCCAATTGATTACTTCAGCAGGTCTTTTTTCCTCGGGAAGAAAATTAGCAAGAAACCTAGTGGTCCCAGCAACCGATGACATCTTGTGATTATCCCACAAAACCCATCGTAATACCTCCAGTTTCTCGTCAGGAGTGTTGCCACCAAATTTACCGGTTTTGGAGACCAGATACTGTTGAATTGCACCTGATTGAGACAATGCCCTGTCACCAACAACCAGTAAGGGAGCTTCACCCATGGCATTGAGTTGCCTGTATTCAGGTGTTCTGGTTTCGCCATTGAAAAAATCAACAAAAACGGGTTTCCAAGCCACCTCTGCAAGTTCCAAAGTCAAAGCTGCCTTGTATGAATTTCCACTCTCACCGAAACAATATAATTTTAGAGGTTTGCCACTATTTTCCATGCTGAAATCCTTGGTTTGACGAAGTCCTGGCCTCGTTTGAAAACAACTAATTTTTCATTGGTGAATTACAATAATTCAAACAGGATTTTGCACCAAAAAAACCTACAAGCAGGATTCATTAATACCAATCAATTTACTTGGACGGGTCAAAGAATTTTTGAGTGACTAGTATCCTGAAATCATTGTGTTGATGGAAAAATAGATTTCAACAACAGGTTGAACCAGTACAATCAGAAATGGTTACTGCTTGAAATGAATTGTTGATGACCATTTACCCTGAAACAGGTAAAAGACAAACGGTTGTCTTGTTGTTGTTAAAACATCAATACAATAGTTTAGGGATACTAATACCTCAACTAATTAATAACCCATAGTCCAATCCAAATCATATAGCTTTCCGATACCCTTTTTCTATTGGACTTTGGTCCAAGATCAATTCCTAATTGAGATAATTTTGGGGGTTCAAGCGCAACCGTTAGTGTTTGGTGCTCTGAGGCATTAAATTGATACCATGGACGTGACAGTTTCCCGACCTTTGTGTCAATAGGAATAGGAAGTTAAGAGCGTTGAACCAAACAAAGCCAAAACTTAGTCAAGTAGCACGATTTAATAGCATTAATCGACAACTTCCATTTTTATAAATCCGAAGAAGGTGATTAGTCATCAATATCATAGGCTCCCCCTCACTTTCCAAAAAATTTATCCCCCCATAAAGCAACTCTTTTGTTTGGGGCCGGGGCCCAGAAGGTAATATAATTAATCCGGGGTGATTTTCTTCCCTCCTCAATATAGTACGATAATCATCCGCATTATGAGTTACAATTACCATTTCTCTATTCAAACAATAGTCAACAATTTCAGAATCAGGAGAACCTCTTATTATTTCAGAATCGGGCAAACCACTTATTTCTAATTGTAGAGGGTGTTCCACCTCAAAATTTAATTCCTGTCTCATTTCATTGACGAAACCTGGGGGAATACACTCATCCAAAAAAAGTCTCAAATTGGTAGTCCCTTAGGTCTACCATAAGGGGGATTAAATTTTGCATAAAGGTCAGCTATTTCAAATGCTTCTTGCTTAACGTAGGGGTAATCTTCCAATAAATGATTGATGGTTTCTTTTCCTTGTAACCTTCCACGTACAGAATAAGCTGTGATCCTGGTTCCTTTTATGACAGTGGTTCCCCCCAATATTTCTGGTTTTTTTTCAAGATATTCTGAACGTTTCCGAATATAATCTACAGTTTTTTCCCATTCATCTCTTGCTTTCGGATTTAAGAAAAATCTTTTCCCCATTACCTCTAACTCATCAACCGGTTCCTTTAGCTGACGAATTGCTTTCCACAAAGCAGTTTTTGTTTTGAAAGAAATCTTTTCGCCATCAACAGAATCAATGGCAAAAAAGTACAATACAGATTCCTTGGGAAGTAGCATTTTTCCATTAGGCTTCTGAGAAGAAGGCTTCGTAGAAAAAATACTTGTTTGTTCTACCACTTCCTTAAAAGGTATCCCAGTAAGGTGAGCAACTTCTCTGATTGTAAGACTGGATTTATCCATAAATCATCTCCTTCAATCAAAATTAAAGAGATTTTGTTTTTTTGTCAATTTCCGTAGACCAAATCTCGTTTTGAAACACCTGTACCTCATTAGGTCTACTGCTCCAAATGAAGAATTATTATGTTGTGTAGTTGATAATTTTCTGCCAAACCTGAAAATACAAATGCTTGTCTAGGTGGATTTACAACCTCAATACAATGATGTTGAGATATTGGTTTGTTGATAATCTGAACTCAATCTTGCTTAACGTGCATTCAATTCAAAAAATTGGGAAATAGAAAGAAGAATCCATAAGCAACAATTAGGGCTGGTATTGCTGAAATAATTGTTGCCCAAAAAGCGACCTTGGGATTTACGGCAATAGCAGGAAACAAAGCATCCCCATCATTTGAAATAGCATTTCCCATCAGGGCTGCGAAGGGAATGAGGCCATTGATATACAGGGCGGTAACAAGGACTTGTGGTCCACAACCAGGAATAAATCCTATCAATACACCGGCCAATGGAAGCAGAGGGGCAACAATCTGGAAGACTTCATTCAAGTCCAAAGGAGTGAAAGCAACCAGGTATTCATAAAGAAGATAGGCCCCAATGACCCAAACCGATATGAAACTTGTTTCAATGGACATTCTGGTAATTGGAGTGTCCTTTGGATTGGACATCGCCTTAACAGGGGAAAAAGTCCAGATATAAAGTCCGATAAATGTACCCAAAAGTGATACAAGTAGAGGCAACATCCCAAAGGTTTGAAAAAGATCAATCTGGAAAAGTTGGCAAACACCCAATATCAAGCCTGGTATCATACAGACCAAATAAATGACATGAGTCCATTTGGTCTTGCCAATTCTGGGTATCAGGTCAGACTTTATTTCGCTTGTACTTCTCTGGAATGATGGTCCCCATTTATCAACAATCCAGCCAAAAATGACTGCAACCAGAAATGACACGGGAAGCACAACCGCAGCAGCGTCAGGTCTTGTAGCTATCAAAAGAAAGGCGGCATCTCCCATGGTTGCAATCAGAGTCGTAACAACTGCACCAAAACTCGCATGACCAGAAGAATAGGCCGCAACAACGACTACTGCGCCACCACAGCCAGGTATAGCCCCCAGAAGGGCAGCAAGTGGTATTTCAAGGGTTTTGGAGCTTTTCAACACTTCTCCAATATTGAATCCCATGAGGCGTTCGGCACCATATACCAACAACAAGGTCGCTGCTACAAATACACTTACCTGGGTATAGGCATCAACAATCATTTCCCTTGTCAACTGTCCGAGCTGACCCGGCCACAGGGCAAGGCAAATCAACAAAAGGGCAACAACAGGTCGCCTTGATCCTCTCGGGAAAATGTTTCTAATGGACCTACCGAGTGAAATTTGGTTGGTGTAATGCGTTTGTCTGGTAAAATTCATCTTACTTGCAATTGAGAATCATTATCAACTAACCATTTAAAGCACCAATTCCCATTAATCAAGTAATCACTAATAAAAATAAAAAATTGACTTACATTTTCAGAATGTTTCAAATTCCATCAAATCTAGCTGAAGCCAATGAATTCATACAAAGGCTTCCATTCTCCAAAGCCCTCAATATGAGGGTAGAGGAAATTGGCGAATGCAGGGCGGTAATGAAAGTTCCGTATGATTTGCAGCTAATTGGCAACCCTTCAACCGGTGTAATCGATGGTGGAGTGGTAACGGCATTGATGGATACGTGTGGTGGATTGGCTGTATTGATTCATCCGGAGGTTAAGCCCCCAATGGCCACTTTGAATCTTAAGGTTGACTATATGCGACCAGCCAACCCTGGGCAGGAAATTACAGCTGAAGCTACATGTTACAATGTAACCCGAACCGTAGCGTTTGTAAGGGTCATGGCCTTTGATGAAGACAGAAAAAGACCTGTGGCAACAGCACTGGCAACTTATACGTTGAATTGAGCTATGAGCAAGTCAGGTACAGCAAATTTCAAGGAACAAATCCTCCATAAACATGTGTTTGAGGGTATTCCCTACTTGAAGTTATTAGGAATCAGGTTGGATTTTGCAAATGATGAACTAAGGGTTGCCTTGCCCTACAGCAAGCAAATTATAGGTAATCCCGATCTACCAGCAATACACGGCGGAGTAACAGCTTCCCTTCTGGAGATTACGGCCAGAGTTACTTTGTGCCTGAAGATATTGTCAGCAGGTCCCCAATACGAAACCAAAGCCACAATCCTCAGTGAACAGGATTTGGAATTGCCAAAAACAATATCCTTTTATGTAGATTATCTTCGTAGTGGTAAACCCTTGGATTCATTTGCAAGGGCTAAGATATACCGGATGGGAAGAAGGTATGCTTCAGTCCAGGTCGAGGCTTGGCAGGATGATAGAAGCAGAATGTTTGCTCAGGGTACCGGTCATTTTCTCCTGATTTAGATCATGGTAAATTTTGCAGCAGATGAGATTACTCATCGGCGAATTCTCAAAATCGCCATTCCCATATTGCTTTCAAATGCAACTGTTCCCATCCTTGGTGCCGTCGATACAGGGGTTATTGGTCAATTGGGTGAAGCTGCACCGATTGGTGCAGTGGGTCTCGGTTCAATAATAATTACAACAATTTACGGCCTATTTGGATTTCTGCGGATGGGAACATCAGGACTTGCGAGTCAGGAAAAGGGAAAAGGGGATGATTACGAATTGTCAATGATCATCTTCAGGTCATTGATGATTGGATTTGTGTTGGGGGTACTGGTTCTGATACTCCATTTTCAGCTGTTTTATCTGGTAATGAAAATAGTACCTGCATCACCCGAAGTTGAAGGGTTAACCGAAGAATATGTTTCGATAAGAATTTTTTCGGCACCTGCAGCTATTGCCACCTATGGCATTACCGGTTGGTTGATAGCCCAGGAAAGAACACAATCCGTTTTGGTCCTGCAATTGGCCATGAATGGCTTGAATGTCATACTCGACATTCTGTTTGTATTAGGCCTGAATTATGGCGTTGAGGGGGTTGCTTATGCCACCTTGATTGCCGAGTGGTTTGCCTTGTTTTTGGGCCTCTATCTCTGTAGAGAAGCCTTGTGGATAAAGTTCTGGGCAGAAATCCACAGGATTTTTGATCGAGCAAAATTCAACAGAATGGTTTCAGTCAATTCCGATATCCTCATCAGGTCTCTATTTCTTGGATTGGCTCTAGTCTCCTTTTTATTCCTCTCATCAGACTTTGGTGATATTACCCTCGCCGCCAACCAGATCCTACTACAATTCCTGTTTTTCACCGCTTATGCCCTGGATGGGTTTGCGTTTTCATCCGAAACTCTCGTTGGACAATCCATAGGTGCCGAGAACAAGCCAGCCGTACGAAAATCATCCATACTTACCAGTGCTTGGGGCATGATTACCGCCGTCATCGTTTCTGTAGTGTTTGCATTGACCGGACCAATGATCATTACCATCATGACAACCGAACCAATGGTTCGGATTGAAGCCATGAATTATTTGTGGTGGGTTGTGCTGGTACCGATTATTGGCGGACCTTCCTGGTTTTTGGATGGTATTTTTATTGGAGCTACCAAAACCAGGGAAATGAGAAATGGGATGATGATTTCGTTTTTCTTTTACGTAATAGCGTTGGTCATTACCATGCCGACTATGGGAAATGCCGGTTTATGGCTTTCCCTCTATATCCTGTTTATTTTGCGTGCACTCACCCTTGGACTCAAATATCCAAATCTGGAGAGGATGGACAGTTAGCAGCCGTTCAAGTAAGCCAATTCTTATGCTCGATACCCACTGCTTCGGTAATATTCGAATAACCGTCTTTTTCGAGTAAGAGACTTAAGCCACTGCAAATCTTTTTGATTAATCCTGTTCCCTGATAACAGATAGCGGTATAAAGTTGTAGGGCAGAAGCCCCAGCCTTGATTTTTGTATAGGCATCCTCGGCTGTAGAAATTCCTCCGACCCCAATTATAGGTACGCTACCCTTTGTTTGTGCATAAACCCGAGCCAGGGTTTTAGTCGAGATTTCAAAAAGATAGGGCCCAGTCAAGCCGCCACTTTCCTGATAAATGGGATTGTTTGAAACAGGTCTGGATATGGTCGAATTGGTGGCTATGAAGCCATTTACACCCCCTTCGAGAGAAACCGAGATGATTTCGTTCAATTGTGTTGATTCATAATCAGGCGACAATTTCAAATACAGAGGTTTGTTGAATCCCAAATCTTTTTGTTTCAATAAGATTTTTTCCAAAAGTGTTGAAAGGTTTTCCGGTGTACTTAATTCAAAATTTCGGTTGCCACTAGGGCTGGAAAGATTCAAGGCAAGATAATCGGCACAACCACCACATTCAGTAATGACATCTAGAAAATCCTGAATCGGGTCATTTGAATTTTTGTTATAACCTACACTCAAGCCAATTATTCCATTGCCGGACCATTGCTTCAACTTTTTTCCAATGGTCTTTGCACCATGGTTGTTTAATCCCATCCTGTTGATAAGTTCATGGGAAGATGCAATTCTGAAAAGCCGCGGTTTATCATTTCCTTCTTGTGGAAAAGGAGTAACCGTCCCCAATTCAAGGAATGAAATGCCTGTCTTGAACAATCCCTTGATTGAAGTTGCATTTTTATCCAAGCCTGCTGGAATGCCAAGGGGATTGGTGAGCTGGATCTTACCCAGCTGAGTTTTCAAGTTCGGTTGGCTAATCTGCGTTGTGTTAAATGGAAAAAGCCCCCATTCGGTCATCTTGTGGGATATATTCCTTGAGGATTCTGCAGGAAATAATTCGAGGATGGATATTGAATATTTTTCTAATTCCAACAATGGGTAGCCTAAATCAAAGGAAGAAATATTATAAGCTAAGTGTATTCAAACAGTTTGCCTTATACTTACATTATCTTTTCGGTAGTAAATTACCAGATCTAATTGGAAAAACATTGACCAACCTTGACATTAAATTCCCGTCCATCGCAGACATGAGGAAAGTTGCCAAACGTAAAATTCCCCATTTTGCCTTCGAATACCTAGATAGTGGTACGGGAAGTGAGTATGGGGTTAGGGAAAACAGGTATCGTTTGGACCAGATCAGGTTTCTGCCTGAAATACTGCATGGCGAGATAGACTATGATTTAAGTCGGGAATTCATGGGTAAAACCTATCCATTGCCGATAGGAATAGCTCCTGTCGGGATGTCGGGACTGATTTGGCCTGGGGCAGAAAAAATTCTTGCCGACAAGGCACGCAAGGCCAATATACCCTTTTGCCTCTCAACGGTTGCTGCAGCCCTACCTGAGGACGTAGCTCCGATGATTGGAGATAATGGCTGGTTTCAACTTTATGTACCTTATAGTGGTGAAGTCAGAAGGGATATATTTAAACGGATACGGAATGCAGGTTTCAAGAAGTTGGTAGTAACTGTTGACGTTCCCGAACAATCGAGAAGGGAAAGACAAAGGCGGGCAGGCCTTGTCTATCCTCCAAAAATAACTCTTTCTCATATCGTATCGGCGATGATTTGCCCAAGGTGGAGTTTGGCAAGGCTTCAAGAGGGCATGCCTCGACTGAAATTGCTGGAAAGTTATGACGGCGATGATAAAAAAAGCAAGGATGGCAGTACCACAGCCGGATCTCTCTATAGGGGTAACATTGATTGGCTCACCATGGAACATATCAGGGACGAATGGAAGGATGATATACTGGTAAAGGGTATCATGATTCCTGAGGATGCCTTGAGGTTGAAAAAATTGGGTATTGACGGGATTTGGGTGTCGAATCATTCCGGCAGGCAATTCGAAGGTGGCCCTGCACCAATTGAACAATTACCTAAGGTTCGGGAAATACTGGGAGATGAATTCCCTATAGTTTATGATTCAGGTATCACTGGAGGGCTTGATATTATCAGGGCGTTGGCCTGTGGGGCAGATTTTGTTTTTCTGGGTCGGGCATTCCATTTTGCAGTCAGTGCACTGCAGGAAAAAGGAGTCGAGCACCTTCTCCATATTCTGGCTGAAGACATGAAATCCAACATGGGGCAAATTGGTGCCAAAGATATCAAAGACATAAAAGCCAAAAAAATAATTTTGCGAGATTGATTTTGATATTGACCGAATAGGGTGTTTTGATATTCAATACTATTTGTGAAATGTATTTTTATTGGATTGGTTTTTTTCATTTTTTGAGACTGGGATTACTTGATAAACGGGGGAAAACATGGATGTAGAAGCTGACAGGGACTTGGAACTGGTTCGACAAGCAGTCGAAGGTGCCAAAGGGTTGCCTAACAACCATTACATTGATCAGGCTACCTATGAAGAAGAAAGGGAAGTTCTGCTTTTCAATAATTGGGCCGGGATCGGTCTGGGATCGGATATTCCCAATCCTGGTGATGTTTCTCCAGTAAATTTCGCAGGCATGCCCTTGTTGATGGTCAGGAACCATGAAGGTGACATTCAGGTTTTCCAAAATACCTGTCGTCATCGCGGGATGAAACTGGTTGAAAAAAATTGTAATCTGAGAGGTACCATCCGATGCCCTTATCACAGCTGGAGTTACAATTTGGATGGTTCACTGCGGGCGACTCCCCATGTTGGCGGGCCGGGTATGAACATCGACAAGCATATAGTCCGAGAGGATTTGGGATTAACCAAGATCAATACCCATATATGGCGGGATATTGTTTTTGTTAATGTCTCCGGTACGGCCCCGACCTTCAGGGAATATGCGTCTAAACTTCTGAAAAGATGGCATGAGCATGAACAGCCAATGTATCATGGGGGGCCGGTTTCGGGCTTTAATTTTGATGTAGCCTGCAATTGGAAACTGGCTGTGGAAAATTATTGCGAGAGTTATCATTTGCCTTGGATTCATCCTGGTTTGAACAGTTATTCAAGACTAGAGGATCATTACCATATTGAGGAACCAGGACATTTCTCGGGTCAGGGCACTCTCGTTTACAGGCAAATCATAGGGGAAAAGGGTGAAAAATTCCCCGATTTCAAGAATTTGAGCAAATTCTGGAATACAGGTGCCGAGTATATTGTCTTGTTCCCCAATGTGATGTTGGCCACCCAGCGAGACCACGGTTATGCCATCATTTTGCTTCCACAGGGACCAGAGCGAACTATTGAACGAAACGAGATTTTCTACAGTTTTGATCCTGAAACCAGACCAGACCTGAAAGCACTTATCGAAAAGAATTCGGTTCAGTGGCGTGGGGTTCTTGAAGAAGACCTGTTTGTTGTCGAGGGAATGCAAAAAGGCCGACATGGCATCTTTTTCGATGGGGGCAAATTTTCTCCTGTCATGGATAGTCCGACCCATGTATTTCATAAATGGGTTGGAGATAAACTGCATGCAAGCCGTTATGGCAATACCTGAACCTTGCGGGGTTTTTACTTGTCTCGGCAAGGGCTGGGTTTTTGTCCATTCCAGATTTTGAAAAATACAACCAATTGGTGTTGGATCTCTTTGAAAAGGAAAAATTTGAAGAGCTTGCTTGCCTGTACCTTGAATGGGGGAAAAGACTGTTGGCCTTGGGAAAATTGGATGAAGGGTGTTTTTTCCTGACTCAGGGATATGTACTTGCCCTTGAGCATGGCATGGAGGAAGCAGTGGAAATTTACGAGATTCTGAAAAATCACGAAAGAGAGGATTAGGATTGGATTTTTTGAGTGGTAAATACCAAGCTGCCAAAAAACATGGTTGAAATTTAATATGAAGACAATAAGTTTTTCTGACAAATTAAGCGGGTGTGGCTCAATGAGGATGACATCGGCTTGAATTGGGACTGGATTTCAACAATCCGGCTGATTTTATGCGGGTGTAGCTCAATGGTAGAGCAGCAGCCTTCCAAGCTGAATACGTGGGTTCGATTCCCATCACCCGCTCCAATTTCCAATATCGGTACAAACAATAAAACAGAATACCAATAATCCGATCAGGCATTTGACCAAACTGTTCCATTTTTTGGAACCGTACAAGTTCAAATGTGCCCTGACTATTACAACCCTCGTCATTAACGCAACCATTACCCTGATTCTGCCAGTCTTCGTCAGACAATTCATAGATGGATCTGCAACCGAAGATTTAGCCAAAATAAATCAAATTGGTATCCTGGCATTTCTGGCAACATTGCTGTTCGGTTTCGGGACATCACTCAGGTATGCCTTGGTTAGCAGGCTAGGTGAACAGGTTGTTGCTGACATCCGCAAGGAATTGTTTGCCCATACCATTCGGATGAGTCAAAGCTTTTATGAAAACCTGATGACAGGTGAGATTCTTTCTAGACTTAATACCGATACAACACTAGTGCTTACAGTCATCAGCTCATCGATTTCAGTTGCCCTGCGCAGTACTCTTTTGCTATGTGGGGGATTGGTCCTGATGCTGATAACCAGTTTCAAGTTGACGTTTTTGACAATTGTACTCGTGCCATTTGTCCTTCTGCCAGTTTTTTTGCTCACCAGAAAACTCAGAAACCTTACCAAAGAAAACCAGGATAGAATTGCAGAAGGAGCAGGCAATGTTTCCGAGGCTTTGAACGCAACCAATGCCATACAGGCAAATAATCATGAGGAATTAAGCATAAAGGCATTTTTTGAGATCACGGATCGTTACATTGAATCGACCAATCGAAGAATTTTTATTCGAGGGCTTATGACAATGGTGATTATTTCCCTCTGCTTCACGTCCGTGGGATTGGTGATTTACATTGGAACAAGGGATATGTTGAACGGGGTCATAACTCCGGGAGAATTGACCCAGTTTGTCATATATGCGGTTATGGTAGGAGGAGCGGTAACAGTTTTGTCCGAGGTTTGGGGAGAGTTGGTAAGGGCTGCCGGGGCTACGGAAAGGCTGTTTGAAATCTTGGAAATCAGTGATTCCGTAGAAGATCCTACTGATCCTGTATTATTGTCTCAACCCGTTCAGGGAAGTATTGAATTCAGGAATGTCAGTTTTCAATACCAGAACAGGCCCGAGATATCGGTATTGGACAATGTTTCATTTACTGTAAAACCCAAGGAGACGGTTGCAATAGTTGGCCCTTCTGGAGCTGGCAAAACCTCAACCTTCCAATTGCTTCTCAGGTTTTTTGATCCGCAGCAAGGCAAGATACTTATTGAAGGGATCGATATCAGGGATATATCCAAGAAGGATCTTCGAAATTGTTTGGCTTTGGTACCTCAGGATCCAGTGGTTTTTTCCGATACGGCAAGGGAGAATATTCGTTTTGGACGACCGGATGCAACTGATGAAGAAGTTATACAAGCGGCGATATCGGGTGCCGCTCATGATTTTCTCAACGAATTCCCCGGAGGTTATGATACCCTCCTAGGAGAAAGGGGTATGTTGCTTTCGGGAGGTCAAAAGCAAAGAATTGCTCTCTCTAGGGCCATATTGAGATCAACACCTATATTATTGCTGGATGAGGCAACCTCGTCACTCGATTCAGTCAGTGAGGTTGCTGTTCAGGAAGCCTTGAATCATATGGCGGCCCAAACGACAACGATTGTCATTGCCCATAGACTGGCCACGGTCAAAAAGGCAGACCGAATTCTGGTATTCGACAAGGGAAAGATTGTAGCTGAAGGTACCCACGAACAATTGGTCGCTGAAGGAGGTTTGTATGCAAAATTGGCTGCCCTTCAGTTTGATTGATCAGAAAATCCCCGGTGAACATAAATTCGTATTTCACTTTCTGTATGGTAAATATAGAAATGTTGGAAGTGTAATATTTGATTTATCTAAACGATTTTGAATTATGATGGGAGGTTTCCGTGTTTAACGACCTAGCTGGAAAAAAATCAATTGAACAAGGCATGCCGTGGAATGATGTTGAAAATCCGACCACGATTTTTGATGCCCTAAGCATAACCAAAAATGGTTATGGCACCAAATCGGCAATTTCATTTCAAATTGAAGCTAATCCCAAGTCCTATGCTGAAACCCTGACCTGGAATGATGTCTATCAAAGGGTTTGCCAGACTGCCAATTTCTTCAATTCCCTGGGAGTAGGTAGGGATGATGTAGTAGCTTTTCTGTTGCCCAACTGCAATGAAACGATTTTTACCCTTCTTGGAGGAATGATAGCTGGCAAGGTCAATCCGATCAATCCCCTGCTGAGTGCTTCCCAAATTGCCGGAATATTGAATTCTTCCAATGCCAAGGTATTGGTAACCCTCAAATCCTTTCCCAAGACAAATGTTGCCCAACTCGCCCATGAGGCAGCGGCCAAATGCTCCGGCATCAAGCATATAGTAGAAATTGATTTGGTTCGGTACTTTAAACCGCCAAAAAAATGGATTGTCGGATTGATCAGGCCCAAAGCTACTCATCCCAGTGGAATCATGATTCATGATTTTTATGAGGGGATAAACAAACATAATGGCAATGGATTGGATTTTGATGACAGCCAGGAAGATCGAATTGCGGCCCTGTTTCATACCGGTGGAACCACAGGGCTGCCAAAATTGGCCCAACACAAGCAATCCGGAATGATCTACAATGGATGGTGTGGCAAGTTGATCGGAATAACATCAGATGAAGTCGTCATTTGCCCATTACCATTATTTCATGTTTTTGCTGCCTATCCAATCCTTATGTCCGGTTTAAGAACTGGTGCCCATATGGTCTTTCCCACACCTGCGGGATATCGGGGTGACAAGGTATTTGACCTTTTCTGGGACTTGGTGGAAAAATGGCAGGTTTCTTTCATGATTACAGTTCCCACGGCCTTGTCGGTTCTGATGCAAAAACCAATCAAGGCAGACATTTCATCCCTTCGGTCAGCAATCTGCGGTTCGGCACCATTGCCTACTGAATTATTCAACAAGTTCGAGAAAACCACTGGGGTAAACATTATGGAAGGGTATGGTCTGACCGAGACCACATGTATTGTTTCTGTTAATCCACCTGAGGGTGTCAAGAAAATAGGATCGGTAGGATTACCCTTTCCCTATACAGATGTTCGAATTCTGGATTGTGACGATCACGGACATATCATCAAGGAATGCGATACCGATGAAATTGGTGAAATTTGTATATCGGCACCCGGAGTGTTCGTTGGAAATACATATTCCGACAATGAAAAGAATACCGGACTGTATGCCGATGAAAATTGGGTTCGTACGGGTGATTTGGGCAAAATTGATGAAGATGGATATTTGTGGATTACGGGAAGGGCTAAGGACCAGATTATTCGTGGCGGACATAACATTGATCCGGCGATCATTGAAGAAAATCTGGCTGGACATGATTCTGTTGCCTTTGTCGGTGCCATTGGTCAGCCCGACACGAAATGGGGTGAATTGCCCTGTGTCTATGTCGAATTGATTGAAGGCGCAGCAACAACATCTGATGAATTGTTGGAATATGCAAGGGACAAAATAGCAAACAAATTGGCAATGCCGGTTCATGTCGAGATTGTGGGAGCACTTCCGAAAACTGCCGTTGGCAAGGTATTCAAGCCGGATTTGAGAATTATGGCTATCAACCGGGTATTAAGCGAGCGATTCAAGGAAGAAGGAATTCAGATTGAAATATCGACTGCTGAAGTTCCAAAGAAAGGTCTTGTAACAAATGTAAGTGGCAGTTTTGATGATGATCAGAGGGAAAGGGTACAAGCCATTTTGAATGAATACCCAATTTCATGGACATTTGCCTAAATGCAATAGGGTGGTTGTAATTGAGGAATAATGATGGTGCCGCAGGGGAGGATTGAACTCCCGACCTCAGCCTTACCAAGGATGCGCTCTACCACTGAGCTACTGCGGCACAGGTTTGAATGAATGTACCATTTGAAATCTTCACTCACAAACAAAACTACAATTATAGAAGATTTTTCAAATTTAAACCAAAAGCCAAAAATTCGGTTGTTTATATACAGAAATTTATTTTTGCTTGGCAAAACCTCATTCCGAGTTTTACACGACAATAGGGTTTCCAATTGAATAATGGTAGTTCCGAAGTTGGATTAACCACTTCCAAACTTTGAAAATTTGTGGTTTCAATACCCTCGACCATGGGCAACCACCTTCCAAGTACCCTTATTCTTTCCTCTGTCAGTTCGTGGGTATTGTCGCTATTCGAGGAAATCTTTTTTTGGTTGAGGATTCTTACATGTAACCCGAAACAACTCCCCAAATGATCTGGATGGCGAAGAAAGTGAAAAGAAGCCCGCTACCAAGATCAATCCAGTGACCACGACCTTGATACCAATCAATCATCCTGTGATAAGAGAAGGCAAGTGCGTAAAAACTGAAGACTATCACACCTATGGTCCAGCAGCCAGCGACTACGAGAAATGGCAAGAGACGTGAACTTTCAGGTTGCAGGACGATAGCAATTATAGCCGACCAGGCGAGTGCCGATTTCGGATTTGCAAGATGGATTGTTAGCCCCTGAAAATAATGCTCAAGATCAGATCTAGCCAATGATAGGTTATCATATGCTGCAGTGCCAACCAATACCTTCCAAAACGAAAGAAATGATCGATAAGCAAGAAACCCGAGGTATAGCCCACCAAGCACAATGATGACTGAAGCAAAATGTCGGTGAACTGCAATCAAGATTGATAATCCGGAGGCTGCGATCAGCCCCCAAAACAAGGAAGCGGTGATAACCCCCATTGCCACCTGTATCCCGGCACGACGTCCCGAACGCATTGCAGCCGAAACAATAGTCATGTTACCAGGACCTGGACTCATAGTTGCAATGAGATAGACTAACACAGCCGATCCTATATCGCCTAAAATCTGACCGATCCCAGCCATATCCAGCCTCACTTCCTAACAATTGATGGTTTCTTAAGAAAAACAACCATTTGTTGTCCCAGGATACAATCCCGATTCAATCAATAGCTCATACCTCCTATCAAATGTAATCATCAAAAAAATTCAATGTTTTACTGCTGCTTTTTGGGTGGGTATTTCGACTGTTTATTTTGATTTGCCTTGATCCAATACTTTTGAGAAATGGAAATAGGTAAGAAAATTTGTCTTACTAATGCCGAAATAAAGTCAGAAATTTAAATGAATCGAATGTAAATAAACAACTAGGCATAGATAGTGCTCATTAACTTTAATGAAGTATTATAGCGGATCAAACAACGCCATTTGAAACACAAGTTTTTCAACTGAAAAAACAAAAAACTGAAAATTTTTACTTTTCAGTTACACCCAACATTTTTATGATATATTCCGTGTTCGAATATCAATTTGGATTAGTTCGGATTATATCTCCTGAACCAAGTTCATGGTGGATGAAGTCGGTTGGAAATATATATCGGTATTTACATTGTTTTCTGGCAATAATCCCAAATATGATAGTTAACCTGAAAATGGTTTCCGTGATATAGAATTTGTTGTTTGGATCATATCTGGAGATGCAGGAAAATAGGAAGGTTGAATCATCAACCAAAAAAAATCAGAGGGAGACTGTCCGCAAGGAAAGGTTGAAATCCGCACTGAAGAAAAACCTTTTGAGAAGAAAAGGGAAAAAGCAGGAAGATAAACAATAAATGAGAGGAAAATAATGAGTAGAGCAGTCAAATGGATTCAATAATTATCGAAGGTGGGGTTCCTTTATCAGGCAAGGTAAAAATCTCCGGTGCAAAAAACTCCTGCTTGGCCCTGATGGCTTCGGCAATACTTACCGAGGCCTCATTAAACCTGAATAATGTGCCGAAACTTTCGGATATTGCCACCATGTCTACGCTCCTTGGTTCGCTTGGTTTGCAGGTGCAAAACAAGGATAGCAGAAGCCTTTGTTTGGATGCCAGGAATATAAGCAACCGCAAGGCCCATTATGACATAGTTAGAAAAATGAGGGCTTCATTCCTGGTTCTTGGACCACTTCTGGCTCGGGAGGGATATGCCAAGGTTTCGCTACCCGGAGGTTGTGCGATTGGTGCAAGAGCGGTGGATCTCCACCTGGAGGCATTGCGGAAACTTGGTGCAAAACTCAAATTGGAAAACGGTTATGTCATTGCATCTGCTCCAGAAGGTCTCATCGGAGCAGAAATCGACTTTCCATTCAAGTCGGTGGGTGCCACCGAGAATGCAATTATGGCAGCTGCCCTGGCCAAAGGAAGAACGATTATCAGGAATGCAGCTAGAGAGCCTGAAATAGGGGATCTGATCGATTGTCTGAAAAAGATGGGAGCCGAAATCAAGGGCAAGGGGAGTTCCACAATCGAAATCGAGGGTAAACACAGATTGAATGGATCAACCCATGAAGTCATTTCCGACCGGATTGAATTCGGGACATATCTTTTGGCTGCTGTAATTACCAAGGGGAAAATTTCCCTGACGGGGGGGCAGGAAATTTTGAACACGGAATTTCTGAATAAAATCGGTGAGATGGGTGTAATGTGCCAATCAACCCCCGAGGGTTTGGCAGTTGATGCAACCAACACAGATCTTCAACCAATCAAGGTGACCACCGAACCGTATCCGGGATTTCCAACTGATCTGCAAGCTCAGATGATGGCTACCCTCACTTTGGTGAAAGGTGAAAGTGAAATCAATGAAAAGATTTTTGAAAACAGGTTCATGCATGTACCGGAGTTGTCACGAATGGGTGCAAAAATCAAATTGGAAGGTACCTGCGCAATGGTAGAGGGTGTGGATCATTTGGTTGGTGCTCCAGTCATTGCTACCGATTTGAGGGCTTCGGTAGCCCTTGTTATTGCAGGTCTGGCAGCAAAGGGGGAAACCAGGATCAACCGGGTATATCATCTGGATCGTGGTTATGAGAATATTGAAACAAAACTGGCACAATGCGGTGCACAAATCAAGCGAGTTCAATCATGAATAAAACCGATGCACAATATGAGGATACCTTTGCCGATGAGCCGCTAAAGGTCAGGGCTGAAGATCAGGAAGACCTGACTGTTCTATCATCCTACCTACAGGATGCCATTTTCCTTAAACAGGATATAAGCCATGACAAGGAAAAAAGGGAATTGGCCATTCTATTAAACAGGGTTCGTTGGGAATTAATGAAGGATGAAGGTAAATCCAGGGAACCAGTGGAAAGGGTAAGATCCCTGTTGATCATTAAGGATGTACTGGAACTCAACCACTTTTTACCGGATGCCAAGGGATCAGATATACCCCTGTCTCTTCTGGCCCTTCAATTCAAACCGGGTGAGGATGGAACTGGAAGACTTTCGTGCCGATTGTCAGGTCATTGGGACATTCATGCTTTGGTTGAGTGTATCAATGCCTATTTGACTGACGTAACCAAACCCTATCTGGCACCATCAAGAAAAGTACCCTCACACCCGGAGTGATCAGTTGGCTCAATTATTTCATTTAAACCGCTCAGACGATTACCCTCGGTTCACACAATTTCTGAAGGGGAATATTGCACTTTCTGAATCAACCAGGGAAGCAGTAAACCAAATCATTACCGGTATTGTTTCTGAAAAAGACCGGGCCTTGATAGCTTTCACAAAGAAGTTTGATGGTGTTAATCTGAAGTCCGACGAACTCCTTGTCTCCGAGGAAGAAATTGAAGCCTCAGTCAATACTCTGGACGACAGCCAAAAAGACATGCTCAAGGCATCCTTTGAACGGCTCTGGAAATTTCACGAAAAACAAATTCCCAGCAGCCGAACTTGGAAAGATGAAGATAGTGTAACCCTGGGATGGATTTGGCAGCCGATACAATCCTGTGGGCTGTATGTCCCAGGCGGTACTGCCACCTATCCTTCCTCGGTTCTCATGATGGGGGTACCTGCCAGGATTGCCGGTGTCAAATCAATAGCTTTAACCGTACCGCCTTCAAATGCCCTTGACCCTAATTTGCTTTACGCTTCTAGTCTGGTTTCTGTCGACAGGATTTATCGGGTAGGGGGAGCTCAGGCCATAGCCGCCCTGGCATATGGAACAGAAACCATTTCTGCTGTCGACAAGATTGCTGGACCTGGCAACAGTTTTGTCACTGAGGCAAAAAGACAGGTATTTGGCCAGGTCGGTATCGATATGGTGGCTGGTCCTACCGAAGTAGTTGTAATTAGCGACACTAATTCCCGTCCTGACTGGGTGGCCGCCGACCTTATTGCCCAAGCAGAGCATGATCCTCTTTCTCGTTCAATATTGATCTCAGATTGTGAAAAATTCGTATCGAAAGTGTTTTCTGAAGTTGCTAGACAGGCTGAATTGCTACCCAGAAAAGATATTATCCTGCAAAGTTGGAATTCAAATGGTGCGGGTGTTATTGTGGATAATATTGTGCAGGGAATTGAATTGTCGAATGAAATTGCTCCGGAACACCTGCAGTTGAATCTCAACCAACCTGAGCAATACCTTGACAGGATATCAAACGCGGGATCGGTATTTTTAGGTAACTGGACACCAGAAGTATTGGGAGATTATATAGGTGGCCCGAACCATGTCCTTCCGACGTCTGGTACCGCTAGATTCTTTTCCGGTCTTGCCGTCTGGGATTTTATGAAAAGAAGTACGGTATTGGGAGTTCCCGAAGAGAGTTTTGGAAAATTGGGCCGAATTGCGGAAAGAATGGCCGTAAAGGAACATCTTGAGGGGCATGCAAACTCAATCAGGATCAGGATGAATGAAATCGAAGGTTCGACCAATGAGTGATCTGAATTACCTTTCAAAGATTGAGATTGATCAAACCAACCTTCCTTTTGTATCGCCGGAAATTGAGCAGGAAAGAAAGGTAGCGATATTTGATTTATTGGAAGAAAACTCATTCAGGATTGAGAAAAGAGGCAACAAATCTCCCCCGGAAGGGCCATACCAACTCTTTGTAGGGGATCAAAATGGTCGGGTTGTCTTTAAACTCTGTACGGAAGAAGGAACAGAATTTACCGAGTTTCACCTGTCATTAACCCCCTTGAAAGAAACCATCAAGGCATACTTCAAAATATGCGATCTATACTTTGATGCAGTGAAACAGCATTCGAGGGCAAGAATCGAAACCATTGACATGGCCAGAAGAGGTGTTCATGACGAGGGTGCCGCTTTGCTGCAGGAAAGGCTAGAAGGAAAGGTAACCATGGATAAAGCCACCTCACGCAGGCTTTTTACGTTGGTATGTGTTCTACAAGCTCAAAGATAGTGGGAGGCAGGGATGGTAACTGAATTACCATCCTCAGTTCTATTTTGCTGTGACCAGAATTGCATAAGATCCCCCATGGCCGAGGGAATCATGAAGAAACTGTTCGGTACCAGCATCTATGTCCAGTCGGCAGGAGTCCTAGGTGATCAGGAAATTGACGGATTTGCCATTGCCGTCTGCCAAGAGATCGGGGTTGAACTTAGCAATCACCGTT
This sequence comes from Paracoccaceae bacterium, assembly GCA_009842205.1. Classification (GTDB taxonomy): domain Bacteria; phylum Pseudomonadota; class Alphaproteobacteria; order Rhodobacterales; family Rhodobacteraceae; genus MPNP01. Next base: position 45,159 of record VYFX01000043.1, read on the forward strand.
CCCGTTCAATGGAACAAATGGAGGATTGGGGGGATGACATGGCAAGTTTCGAATTGGTTATAGCTTTGACCCCTGCGGCCCAAAGGCTGGCTTTGGAACGAACCCGGTACATGGCCCTGGAAGTAGAATATTGGCCAACGCTGGATCCTGCCGGAATGGGAGAAAAAAGAAATCAGAAACTGGAGTACTACCGCACAACCAGAGACCAGATATACAATCAAATCAAGAAAAGATTTTCAGTCTGATTCAATTGAATGCATGTCATCCCGGGATGATGCATTAAATGAAGAAGGATATTTCCCCACTATTTTTTCAGGATTGCAAGCGGTATTCCGATTAAATCTTGATTTGATCGGGAATAACCTTAATATGTTTTGTTTCCCAAGTGGAAGAATTGGTCTGTTTTATTAACAAAATGAG
>VYFX01000005.1 GCA_009842205.1 Paracoccaceae bacterium
AATGGGATTGTGCTTGCAGGCGAAGGCCGACGGGCTTCTGTCCTGGCCGAAGCAATGCCACCTCTACGGGGCCAACGGAACCTACGAGCTGTGCATGGGTATCAATCACATCAAGATCGTGATGGACGCTGAGCATGTGCAGGCGAAAGCCTATGCAGGTCTGCAGTGCTTTCCGCTGCCCCCCGACAAGCGGTGAGATAGAGTGCTGGTGGGCTGCACCTTTGCAGGGCAGGAGTCGAACCTGCTGGACCACGATGAAAGGTTTCAATTCATATTATCCCCCTTTCCAAGACTGCGCTAGGCGCAAGTTGTTTTTCAGGTTAAACCGTTTCCAATGTTTCACATTATTTTGGGTGGGCCGATCCAGCTTCATTCAAGATGATGGAATTCCCGGTTGCTGTCACCAACCGCTGTCACATGGGAGAATTGGCACCTAGTTTGAGGTCTGCTCGGATGGCAAAGTAACCGATTCTCAAATTAATTCAATCTATCAGCAAATCGGTGCTGAATTAATTTGAAAAAAATGGGGGTAAGTGACACCGAAATAAACTTAGAAATAACGGCGATCCATAAGGGGATGGAAATACCGCCACCAGCGGACAATGTATGCAAGACATAGGTCAGAGGGGAAAGTTGAATCAAGGGACAAGGGTTTGCTCCCGGAAGGGGAGGAGTGTCACTTGGTAGTGCCACTCGGATACAGGGCCCCCGATGAATAAGGTGGTTTATTCACCAAATGTTAAACTTGGGCTGTTGATGCCCCAGTCAATCATCTTCTCGTAGCGCCAGGTTGATAGCCTGCCATCCGGGTACATTGTCGGAATCTCGGCCTGGTATCTGGACTTGCGTCCTGCAGGGTCATCTTCAGCAAAGATTGCAACAACACGGGCCTCGACGGAACGTCGCCTAGGTGCATCATCCCGGCTCGTAGGATCATCGAAAGCCGTGTGAAAGGTTACCCTGCTTGCCGGATCCTCTATGCGGGAATCGTATTGGTTGAAGATCAGAGCGTCGCTTGGTTCCATTTCCGGAAAGTAATACCAGCACTGAGCCGAGTCATGAACAAGCAAGTAATTTACCAGACGGGTTCTTGGCTCAGTCATACGCCATCCATCATAACATATCATGTCGTTGGCAGATATTGTCGAAGAATCGCACAAGGCGAGGGGCTTTGATTTAATCGGTTGCAAGGGGTCGGTGCTCCGCCAGACATTGTAAACGCCAAAGTGACATCCATCCGGTATGTCAAGTACATCCTCGAAATAAGGGCTCAGATCTGCATGTACCAATTCTGCATAGATCCCGGCACCGCTAGGCAAAACTGGCTCACCGACACGAAACTCGTGTTGCATGGTTCGTGCTGAAAGACAACCTGTCGCCTCCATGACCAGTTCCGCGCAATGGTCGTAGAAGAGGGAGACAACGCTTTCGTGATCGGTGTAATCGATGTCAAGTGGTGCATACACAAGTTCGAACCCCATGAGCTTGATGGTGGGCGGTTGTGCGAGGGCACGAGCATTGTGAACCCGGATCGGCTTGATGAACATCATTTCCGAAGTATCGCCACCCTCCTCACGGGATGGCAGCCGGAATCCCCGATATAGTGGTTTCACGAAGAGACTTTCCGAAACCACATACGGAAGGTCGGGAAAGAGTGGAATATTCCTCATCAAACTGAACCTATCACAATTTCTGACGCTTGGCAAGATCACGAAACTTACCTTCTGTCGCAAGCAGTTCGTCATAATTTCCGCTCTGCACCAGCCTCCCTTGATCCAACACATTGATCCGGTCCGCTTTCTGGATCGTGGACAGGCGGTGAGCAATAACAACCCGAGTGCTTGTAGACTCCTCGATTCCCTTCATTGCCAAGGCTTGGCTCCTTGTGTCCAGCCAGCTGGTTGGCTCATCAAGAAATATGATCCGGGGCTTGTATACCAAAGCTGCAGCCATCCTTATCCGCTGGCTTTGACCTCCGGAAAAGTTTGCCGAGTTCTCGCTCACCGAAGTATGCAACCCCATTGGCATCGCACGAATGTCCTTGGCAACACCAACCAGTTCCAATGTGCGCCAAGCATCGTCCTCGGTGAGTACGCTGTCTACACCAATAATGTTGTCAAGCAAGCTTCCCGGCCTCAGGGTACTGTCTTGCATGACAACTCCCATCTGCCTTCTTGTAAATCCGAAATCCAACTGGGCGAGATCCCGTCCATCATAATAGACACCCCCGGATAGAGGCTTCTCAAGTCCAAGCAGAAGCCGGAGAAGGGTCGTCTTGCCAGCGCCGGATTCCCCAACAATTGCAACAAACTCGCCTGGCCTTGCGCTAATCGATACATCCTCAAGCACCTTTTGTCCACCCACGGCATAGGCATGACTTACACTGTCGAGCAGAATTCTGCCGACAAGCAGGGTTCGATCCTGACCTGACTTTCTTGTTGGGGTGGGGCTTGCCAGAATGGGTACGACCTGCTCACAGGCTGGTTTGATAAATGCAACCGCCCGTGTAGCATTTCCTAGCATGATAATCGTCGTGCACATCACCATGACTGCCGTGAATACGGCAAGGAAATCGGCCGTAACAACTCCTCCTCCCTTACCCTGAACGGCTATTGTCGAGAACAGGACCGCCGCTGAAAATGCGGGTACCGCAGCACCGAATGCGAAAAGGTGTTCGTCGAGTATCGAGAGCCGGATTTCCGCTTTCTTGTGGCCATGATACCGCCGTGCCCAGGCGGCAAAGGCCAAATCCTCGGCAGCTGTGACGCGCAACTTGGAAATGCCTTTGAGAAATTGCTGGGTATCTCCCATGAGTCTTCGCATGGTTTCAAGGTACTGTTTCTGTGGCTCGATCATAAAAATGCAGAATGTAGCCGTTACCCCGATCATCACTGCCGAGAGCAGTAAGGCTATCCAGCCAAGATAGGCATCGTAGAAAAACAGAAGACCGAGTGCCGGCAGCAGGAAAAACGTAGACAAGACTCCATCGGTAGTTACGCCGGCAACCTGGTCTCTGACATCTTGGAACACCATTGATCTTGTTGTAAGTTCACCGGCGGTGTAACCGCGGAAAAAGCCAGGATTCAAGCGCAGCAGACGATCCCATATCAAGGCACCTAGTCGGGCGGCCACACGGCCTTCAACCCGCATGAGTGCAGTTCCCCGGAGAATGTGCAATATGGCCATAAGCGCACCGACTCCGACGAGGATTGATGCCATTTGCAGGGCCAGGACCTCATGGCCGTCCGGTGGCGGCGCACCGACCAGCCGACTGATTGCAAATGCAGGTGTCAATGCAAGTGTACCTGCAGCAATGCCTGCCAAGCCAAGTATTGCCAAGTCCCTTGTCACACCACGATTTCCTGCCAGGAACAATTCCTTCAAGCCGGCCTTTCCATCCACTCTGTTGCCAAGCAATGATGGATAAAGGTAATAGACCTCCTGGAATGGGTTGTCGGTTTTGCCATCCACCAAGACCGACTCACCTGTCGAGGGGTTCACGACCCTGTAGTTTCCGGTCAACCCTGGTAAAAGTGCCAATGATTGTCGATCCTCATGTCGAATTGCCAGCATTGCCCCGCTGTCATAGAGCCACCAGCGTTTCGAAGCTGACAGCCGCACCTTGCGCTTCCTCAATGCCGATGCATCACAGAAATCATTCAGTGAGAGTTCCTCTCCGCTTCGCTTGGCAGGTACCCGAATCTCGAATCCCTCGTGCCTGCCGATCATGCGCAAGGCACCTTCCATGGCGGATTTATCCTTCACCGACCTAAGTGCAGGATTGTAAAGTGCTTTCAAGTTGGACCTCGCCCGTATCTTGTCGTCTTGACGCCTTGTGACCCGAGCAACCTGAAGATTCACCTCATCAACAAGCAGCAGTTTTTGACCGAGTCGTTCTGCATCGAACAATATCTCATGAAATCCTGGCAATGCCTTGTCCAAAATTTGTCTCATGGCAATTTCGGAGGTGGTTCTACAGTCGAGCCTTTCCTCCCCGTGCAAGCGGATCCATGCATCCCGGGAAACAGGTACCAACTCGTGAGGTCCGGTATCCACAAGATCAAGAAAGGTAGCCTCGATATCAGTTGCAGTCAACCAGACAATACCGTGATCGGGTGAGGCGATGCCTTTTCCTGTCATGGGGCCGGGACGAAGACGAAGCTCCGTTGCAGGAATTCCTTCCATGTCCCGGGATACGGCGAGGGACATGAACTCGATCCAGAAATCGACATGCCTGTCGAATTCCATCCTCGTCGCTATAGCATCGTTACCGCCCTCCATTGCCTCCAGCAGCCCTTCATGTGTCAGCCGGCATAACTTGGTGCCTTGCAATCCCTTGGCAACAAGCCTTATTGAGTGGCTGGATTCTTCGACGTTGAATGCCAACTGTCCGGCTTCAAGTCTGATGAAATGCTTGTAGGCGGATGCCCTCTGACCTGATTCATACTCGGCCGAAAAAACATCGATTGCACCTTCTTCAACGTACCATGTATAACCAGGCACCGACAGATTCACCGGTTGACTTGCAACGGCTGGAACCGAGTCTCCGTGTTCAAGAAACATTGAACCCAGATTGGTTGGGGAAAGGATTTCATTCGCCATCAAGCAACCTCCGGTACATGCCGTCACGGGCGTACAGCTCATCATGAACGCCCTCTTCTATGATACTGCCACCATCGACAATCAGGATGCGGTCCGCATCGCGAATCGTGCTCAGGCGGTGTGCAATGATGAGGCATGTGCATCCGCGACGGCGAATGCTGTCATCGATCATCAATTCGGTAAGGGGGTCAAGAGCGTTCGTGGCTTCGTCCAGAACCAAAAGAGTTGGCCTGTTTACCAGCGCCCTGGCGATTTCCAGTCGCAGTCGCTGGCCACCACTGAAGTTACGACCTCCTTCTTCCACCATGCATTCATACCCTTCGGGACGACTGATGATGTCCTCGTGAATCAATGCATCCCTGGCAGCGGCAGTCACATTTTGATCCGGAACCGTACTGTCCCACATGGTCAGGTTGTCGTAAATAGATGCTGCGAACAGAACCGGGTTCTGGTCGACGAAGGCAACCGACCTGCAGAATACCTCACGTGGAATCTCCCCGGCAGGATGGCCGTCGAACAATATTTCTCCTGACCATGGCAGGTGCAGTCCCGCCACCAATTGCGCGACCGTGGACTTGCCCGAACCACTGGAACCCACCAAGGCAATGCGCTGGCCAGGCTCGATTTTCAGGCTGAAATCCCTGATCAATGGGTCTCGATTCTTCTGGTATCCAAAGGTAACGCTCTTCATTTCAAGCTTACCGATCAATCGCAACCGGCCCCCTTTCATGGACAACTTCGGATTATCGGAGCCATTGGATATCGGAGCAGTCTCATTAGGTGCATTGATCACGTCGTCCATTCTTGTAAGGTCAGCGTCCAGTGTCTCCAGCAAGTCAGAGAATTGTCCGATTCTGGCGACTGGACGAATGAAGTTGTCGGCAAGAATGTAAAATCCCATCAATTGGCCGAGAGTGACATGTCCCAGCGTCATCAGCCAACCTCCTAGGCCAAACACCGCTGCTGCATTGAGTAACTGAAACAGATGTGGAAAAGAGGATGCAACATGCCCTAGTTCCACGAATTCTTGGCGAGCAACAAGTTCACGGGCCTGCCTGCCACTCCAATCTGAAAAAAAGTCATTATCCCGGGCAGTGGCTTGCAGGTTCTCGACCGACGAAAGTCCAGCTGCGCTTATACCAAACAACATGCTCTGTTCCCGACGCAACCGATGATTTTGGTAACGGCGCAAGCGAGCTACCAACCTTGTCAAACCGTAACAGGATACACCCATGCCAGCGACCACAAAGGCCAAGGGCCAATTCCAGACCAGCATGACTGCCAGAAAGGCCAAACCCATTATCAGGTCAACCAACAGGCGCACGAGCTGTCCTGCTCCCGTGTCGGCAACTTCATCAATCGTTCGCAAACGCAAGGAGAGGTCACCTGCCAATCTGGAGGAGAAGAACTTGATCGGGAGATGCAGCAATGTGTCCAGAAATCTGTCGCTCTGGTTGATGGCGAGGCGGATTACAAGTTCACGCAGGGAACGCATTTGCAGCCACGTCAGAAGGTAGGCAAATACGCCAGCCAGAAGCGTGGCCACCGACAAAGTCCAGACCAGTTCGGTCTGTCCGGATGCCAGAACATTGTCCACGAATTGCACCAGCAGGAGTGGCAGGGCCAGTAGCACAATTGCAAGCAGCAATCCGAGGGCTGTCGTGCGTACAAGCAGAGGTCTGTGGACACGTAACCATGGCCAGAGCCTTGCCACGACGCTGCGCCTCTCGCCCCGCCGCTTGAATTCGACGCCGGGTTTGAGGATAAGGCTGACGCCGGTGAAGTGGCGGTCGAATTCATCCCTGCCGATGTTGCGGTGACCTTCGGCGGGATCATTGAGAAAGAAGCGTCCCCCCACCATGCCCTCAAGGACAACGAAGTGGTTGAAACCCCAGAAAAGTACGATTGGTAAGGGCAATGCTTCCAGTTGATCGATCTGACAGCTGTGTCCTGTCGCATTCAGGCCATAACTGCGTGCTGCCTGTGCAATGTCCTTCATGTTGGAACCATCACGGCCAACACCGCATTGCTCACGCAACTCCTCCAACGATATCCAGCAACCATGGTGTGCAAGCACGATGCCAAGACAGGCTGCTCCACAGTCAGTGGACTCTAGCTGCATCATCAATGGGGTGCGGTGTGGTCGCCTCCAGAACTTCGAGCTTCCAGTTGTATTCGGAGAACTTGAATCTAAAGTGGCTTGGTGTATCATTTTGGCTCAGAATCAAACTGAGAGAACAACCAGACCAATGATTGCCATCAATAAAAGCATGAATGTCCTCCTGAAGATACGTTCATGCGAGGCCGACACCTTCAATGGTTCGTCCATGGCCTCTGATTGTGCCCTGTAAATCAGGGAATCTTTTCGAAACAATTTCTGTATGCCTCCCAGAAATATGATTGTTAGTGTGTCATTTTATCCTGTTAAATGAGTTTCCACAACCCTATACAATCAACTATTTTTTTGAGATTATACACTTAAATTGACAATATAACGTTAATATCCATTTCAACCTCCTCTCGGAACCCATTCTCCCCGGGATCCCCTCCCGGGAAAAAGTGGTACAATTTTAAACGGTAACTGACAGTTCCGGAACATATCAGGACCAAAATGTCGCTGGTATCCCCTCCGCCATCGAAAAAAGGGGGACGGATCAAAACATCGAAAGGAGGTGAGGCCTCATGATGGCACTCCTTTCCTGAGTGCCGGAATGTTCCCTTTTCCGACCGTAAATGTGGGGTAATTTTATACCGCTATTGACACATGAAACATGGTGTGGCTGAAGAACAGAGGGTTCAAAATGTCAAGGTTGTTCGTACATATGAACACAAGACGGAGGATGTTGCCATCCTCAAAGTATCGGAGCAACTGAAACCGGTTCCCGGATTGGCGTTCTTGCAGCCCCGGATGGTGCAGAAAGTTTATCGGTTTGGTTATTCACATATCCCATGCATCAAGGGACCGCAAGACGGTAATCTGAAAGTTCAGACCGGAGAGGTCACAAACATTTCAGTAAAATCATACCTAGACCAGGAAATGTTTTTGTATTCCGTTGTTTCCCGCCCGGGTGACAGTGGTGGGCCATTGGTTTCAGAAGAGGGTTATGTTGTCGGCATAACAACAAGTCTGACAGAAGGCAAATATGGCCATGAGACAGACAGGGAGATATTCCAGCCTCACTACACAGGTATTCCATCCCATGTGATTAAACAAGCAGTTGACGAATTGGAGGCCGGTGTTTGCCTACCGTATGAGACATTCGAATAGCGTTGCACCGGTAGTTCCTGTATTCTGAATCGAACATAACTTGTGATATGGATCAATTACCCCTTACTACTCTATGTCAAACACCTTCAGGCAGTCGCCCATCCGGTAGGGATTGTCCTTCGAGATGTTTTTGAGTCTGGCAATCTCCCGCCAGCGGTCCGGATCGCCATAGACCCTCACAGGAACTCCAGCTGACGGTTACATCATCGGTCTTATCAGTTGGTCAATCTTTCAAAGATTTATCGAATTCTTCTTTAGTATCCTTTTCAGGAGTTGACCCTGCCATGCCGAAACAGCTCTGTAAAACCTGATAGTGGTATGGTGGCATGACTGCATCCTTGATCATTTCGACCGGTATAACATTTTTCCTTTCATTGTCGTCCTGTGACATGGTCAGTATTTCTCAATTGGTGTTGTTCTCTCTGGACCTTAAAATTTTTCTCTGGAAGGATCGATCCTCTGCCATTCAGCTATTTTAAATTTTGGTGGATTCCCAGTTGTATAACACAAATAAAACTTGTCAGGTTCATCCGGGAGCAAAAACTGGTGATGGGTAAGCAGTTTGATAATTAGTTTCCGCCATTTTTTGGCATCATCAGATTTATTCAAGTAAAAATTCTGACTATGTCTTTTTAAACTACGGCCAAAAGGATTGGATTGGTGAAGTATGTCGCCGCACATGCCGTATAGCTTATGGAAATTGTTCTGTGTAAGATATTCACCTGTGTATTCTTTCAGTTCACCTCTGAAAGTCTTAACATCAAACCCAGCAACATCCTTTTCGTCTAGGACCATTGGAAGCGGGTAGAAATAATTGGGGTTCATTTCTTTCACTGCCTTGAGAATATTGCCTGCATGCCATGCTTTCCTGATTCTCTTCGACTGGTCAGGTACCACTCCGTTAATTACCTGCGTTGAAAAAGTTGTCATGGCAATGAGTTCCAATGTCATCCGAAATTGCAAATAGATGCACTCAATCCTGGCCTTTTGGTAGGGTATTTTCGATTCACCCTTCAAAATAGTATCCACTATTTCCATCCTTTTCACGATTTTTTGCATGTTGGACCGGTACATGTCGAGTTGGCTATTCACACTTCCTCCCTAAAAGAATTCAATCCTAAATCCTGGAATCCCCAGTCGGGGTCCAATAAAACTTTTTCCAAGAAGGGAGCCAAAAAAAATAGACCTGATGTAAAAAATGGTGAAAGGATTCCCCCGCTATTCAAGAGAACCAACAATATCCTTGATCATGAACTCCAAGGCAGAGATATGGAATGGATACAATTCCGGTTGGGTTGAACAGCCACTATCAACTGGATTTCCTGCTTACCCTGGTATTGATTTCAAAGAAATGGCAAGATATGTTTGGTAGGAAACAGTGATCAGGTGCTGGACAGCAAAACAGCCATGACGGCAATGATGATTGCCGTGGCAGCGGTAATCACCGCAATCAGCCAGCGGGTGTTGGCAGTATCTCGCTTGGCAATGTCCTCACGAAGTTTGGAAAATTCGGCATCCCTCTTGGCATTGTCTTCCCTCATGCCTGCAGTTGCCTCACCCAATTTGGCTTCCAGGAGCTTCCATCCACGGTCATAGCTCTCGGTTATTGTATCCATGCGTACCTCCACCACCGCAAACCTGCGGTCCAGTTCTACCAATTTATCTGCTTCCGGCATGATATTGAAAATATACTGCAATTCCCAAAAAGGCAAGGGTTTTCACCCGGATTTTATTGTATCAAGGAATGGGGTTCGGGGGGTGTTTTTTCTATTGCGTTGAATTTTGCTATATAATGACCGAATTTGTTGTTTCAGACCTTTTCCGGTTTGATTCGTTCACTGCCCACTTCAATTTTGTCTGTTTTCCGTTCCCAAGGGGTGAAACATGCATGACAACGGCTTTTCGGGGAAGGGTCTCGGGAACCAGTTCCATGTGTCCCCTCAGCCGGTAGCTTTGTCCGGCAAAGATTGTCAGGAGGAGACAACCAGGTGATTACCATGATTGTTTTGGTACTAAGAGAAGATTGTCTGAATTTTATTTCGGAAGTTATGAATCGGATTAGTCTCCAAACCGTTTCCGTTATCCGTTCTGTATGCCCAAAATCTCTTTTTTTACCCCATCTTTATCATTATGGGGCCATACTGGCCTATTGCATTGTCCACTACATATGGTCCCCATTTTGTAAAGGATTTCCCCTTTATTCATAAGCATTCAAGAAAAAATCAATTGAACTCCTTTTTTGAATCAGTGCCTTGCAACTGCCACTCGGCAAATCAGCCACATCAACAAAGTAGAAGGGGCCATTACCGCCCCCCTAAATCAGGACGGTCCCACATTGAGGCATCCGGTTGCTCGCATACCTGATTTGTCCACTCGGTATAAACCTGCCGTGTGCCCCCTCTGGCTTTGGGAATTGGGTATCGTACAAGCATGGAATCCAGTATCCTCCCATCCCGGATAACCGTCCCGATGTCTCCGGTCGGGCCATTTTTTCCAACCCGGGATC
>VYFX01000066.1 GCA_009842205.1 Paracoccaceae bacterium
TTGTACACAGATTAATTGATAGTGGATTTAATATTGGTTTACATGGACATCAGCATTTCCCAGAAGCTACCCCCTACGAATTACGTGTTCCAAATTTGCCTTCCAATTCAATGATTGTGATTAGCGCGGGCTCACTTGCTGCAGGAAACAATGATTTACCTATGGGGGAAAAGCGTCAGTATAATATCATAGTAGTCAAACCAGATAATTCAAATATCACTATTCATGTTAGAGCAATGTCTGCTGCAGGTGTCTTTACAGGTTCAAATAGGAGTGATTTTGGGGGCAAAACTTATCTGGAGTTGAAATTACCTAAATCAACTACTCAAACTAGGAATAATACTGATCTACGAAAACTTGATGAGGCAATTGAAGCAATTGCAAAAAATAGTTTTGACTTGGCATTGAAAAAAATCGAACCTGTTTCTCCTGATTATGGTCCAGAAGTACGTAAAATAAAAATTGAAGCATTGGAAGGTCTTGGAAAATACGAAGAGTTATTACGGTTTTTGGATCCACCTCAATCAATTGATGAAATAATTCGGATGATTAAAATTTGTCTAGATTTACGCCAATTTAACCAAGCTGAAGCCATACTTGAGAGAAACAAAAATATGATTCCTGCTACAATCTTGAATCAACTGAAGGAAAATATTTTTACCAAGAGGATGATAAAATGAATGAGCAACATAAAAAAATCCCCTTTAAATTTGATATTTCTCGTATGCTTGAGCTTTTTGCAAATCAAATATACCAGTCCCCACTTTCATTACTTCGAGAAAACACCCAAAATGCTTTCGATGCAATACGTATGAGAGAAAATAAACCTGACCAAGTATTTGAACCAATTATTGAAGTAAATGTTGACAACAATTCTGTTAAGGTCTCAGACAATGGAATTGGTATGACCACCGAAGAAGTAGAAAATAATTTTTGGTATGCAGGAAAGAGTGGAAAGAACACAGATGAAGCAAGAGCTGCAGGTGTAGTTGGTACATTTGGTATTGGAGCAATGGCAAATTTTGGTATTGCTGATCAATTATGCTTAGAGACAGAATCGTTTAAATTCAATCAACGGACAAAATCAAAATTAAAAAGATCAGATATATCCACAGAAAAAGATAGTATATCTCTCGAACAAGTAGAACCGCTTAATAAAGTGGGAACAACTGTCATTGCAAAACTCGAACCAGATTGCAACATAAACATTAAGGAGGCCAAAGAATTTCTTAAGCAGTTTGTAGAGTTTGTAGATATACCGGTATATTTTAATGAAGAGAAACTAAGTGGTAATAGTTTCCGTTCAGTATTACCATCAGAAAGATATTCATGGTCAAAAAAACTACCCTCAAAATCTATTGCAGGTATTATCTCTGGGGATTTAGAAGTTTTTGGAATGGCATCGGGCGAGCTGCGTATAGTAATTGAGAATATTTCCTCTCAGTCTGGTTTAGGACGACCTGGTGTTATTGTTTTACTTCAAGGCCGCAATACCATACGTACTATGCGAACAGGATTTGGACTCTCAACTATTGGTGTATCATCATTATATCGATGGGGCGGAATTATAGATCTTCCTTTTCTTAAACCAACCGCTGGTCGCGAAGCATTAGATGCTGCATCTAATCAAATTTTACAGAAAATAATTTCTAAATTAGACCAGATCATATCCCTAATAGCAGCGGAACACACAGAATCATTTGAAAATAATTGTTTTTTACAATGGATTATTTCAACGAGTAAATTTAATTTGTGCGGACCTTTAAAAATCAAACCACGTCCTAGTAATGAAGTTGTAAGTCTTGAAGAGGTGGTTCAACATTCGGGCGTGAAATATTACGATGGTAATGATGAGAAAATTATTAAAACTTATGCAAGTGACGATGAACCACTCATAACCATTTCTAGGCGCTCTCCAAGAAGAAATTGTGAAATCGGTTATTTAAAACTAAAGAAAATCCAAAAAGTTGATACTAGGCCACGTGTGACTGAAGAGTTCCCTCTTTCTGAGCTTAGTTTTAATCATACAGCTCTGGCAATGCGTATAACCCGAATTTTAGAGGATGATTATTTTTTAAGATCAAACGTCAAATTTGGTTCTATTTCAGGTGGTGTTTCAATTCTTGTGGTGCCTAATACAAATCCAGTTGAAATTTACCTTAATCCAAATTCGAGTACTGTAATACCACTTTTACAGATTTATGAGTCAGATTTTGACACTTTTGGACCATTTGTCAAGGATTTCATTAGATCTACACTATTTTCTAGAATTTCAAATTTAGTTCCTAGTAGTACAAGAGAAGGTTCTGAGGCTTTTTTACGACATCTTCGTTCAAACAGAGAGTGGTTCGAGTATGAAATTAGTGACAAACTAGATTTAGAAGAAATTTTTACTGATTTTAAAATAGGGCGTTTAACAATAAAAGAGGCAATTAGGAAAATTGATGACAAGAACCAATCTTACGTAGAAGTCAGTCAAGCAAAAACAGATTCATTGACGACAATCATTAAGGAATTTCCTAATGAAAATGTAACAAATAAAATTACAAATAACTTTAATCCGATTCCGGCGATTGATCGTCGTGAAGAAATAACTGAGGCCTTGATATTAACAGGTACTAATTCGATTAATGGTCATAAATGCTTTTTGGCGATCACAGACCGTATTCAAAGGGAGAAAGGAGAATTCTTTCTACAACCACATTCTACAGAAATTGTTTGGGGTGGAAGAAAGGTACTATTTATATTTCAACATCATGCTAAACAATTTGGTTTGTATTATGACATATTGTTACCAAATTTAATTCAAATGAATTCAGGAGGTGGCCAAAGAATAACAACGACAATTCTTACGAAAAATCGTACGTTTATCCCTATTCCGGAAGAACTCGAAGCAGATTTTTTACCTAGTGAGAATAATCGGAAGAGATTATGGGTTAAGTGCGATGTGCTTTATCTAAAGGATTAATCATAAGTTTTTTCAGTATACAGGAACTGATCCATTGAATTAAAGCTTCGGATGAAAATAGAATCCTCATTTCAATCAACATTTCTTTGCTGAATATACAATTTTCCTTTTATTCTTAACGAGGTCAATTGATTTCGTCGTTCAAATCCTCTCCATCCATATGTTGGGAATTTGTAAATTGTGAGGGTTTGACCTGCAATCCAGGGTTCTAGTTTCTACCTTTTTTATATCGGTCAACGAGTGTTGTGAGCGGACACTATCTGGTGATAATATAGAAGGTGTAAATGGTGCCGCAACACGGATTCGAACCGCGGACCTGATGATTACAAATCAACTGCTCTACCAACTGAGCTATTGCGGCACACCAGCCAAAAATTGTATCGCCGGTCTGTTTATTTACAAAGGTATGGATATGATTAGATCGAAAACCCATTTAACCCAAATGTTTAGTAGTCTTGAACATATAATTTCAAATCAGATGTTCTACCGGCTGAGCTATTTTGGGGTACTAAAATAGCTTTTGGCAATAAATGAAAATAGTATCCTGATGAAACCTTGCAACCACCCTTAAACTGAATTTCCTACTCTATCAGTATTTATTAACAAAAATACTCCACAACACCCTATCAAAACTATCAACAAGGCTGCTGGCGCAGCTTGACTCAGATTTTCAAGTGAAGCCCTGTCGTATACCCTTGTGGCCAGAGTATTAAAATCAAAGGGTCGTAAAAGTAAAGTTGCTGGTAATTCCTTTATACAATCAACAAAGACCAGAATTAATCCAGTAACCAGTGATCCACGAATTATTGGCAAATGAACTGAGAATAAAGACTCCTGAGCAGATTTGCCCAAGGACCTTGGTACCATTATCAACGTAGGAGGCATCCTTCCAAAAGCAGCCTCAACAATGTTTTGTGCTATGGCATAAAACCTGATGAAATAAGCAAAAATAACGGCAAAAGCTGTGCCGGTCAGCAATAATCCCGGATCATAGCCAAATCTCATCGAAATCCAATCTGCAAGAATGTGATCGAATGAGGCTAAGGAAATCAATATCCCAATTCCAATTACCGCTCCTGGAATGGCATAGCCAAGAGTCAGGGTAGGAATGAGAAACCTGGAAAAACGATACTTTGTTATGGTTTGCCCATAAACAATTATAATTGCTATAGCCAAGGTTAAAAATGCTGCGATACCACTCGTATATAAACTATTTACAAATGCATCGATCAGTTCCTTCTCAAACCAGAGTTCCCAACTTGAGAATGCATGAGTAATCATGATTGATATGGGCAGAATGAACCCCAACCCAACAAGTAGAAAACAAAATCCTGTAGCAAGCCAAGCTGCAAATCTGGGGAGATCATTTCTTTTCGAAAAAATTGGGGCATGTAAAACCTTATGGAACTCTGAATTGAATCTTAAGGTTCTCTCACCGAGTATGATAATCAAAATGAATACCAATACTATCACGGAAAGTATAGCTGCAGCACTCAAATCATAGGCCTCAAGCCATACGGTATAGATTCCGGTAGTAACAGTTTGAACTGCAAAATATTCAACAACTCCAAAATCGGCAATCGTTTCCATCATGACAATGATCAATCCAGCAAAAATTCCAGGTCTGACCAGAGGAATGATAACTCTGAACAGCCTGATAAACGGCCCCTTCCCCAAAGTGCTAGCTATGTCTATGATGGCCGAGGATTGCTCTCGCAAGGCTACCCTTGTAAAGAGATATACATATGGAAAGAGTACCAGAGAAAGGGTTATCGAAGCTCCACCGAGGCTTCTGATCTCAGGGAAATAATAATCTGATGCATCTTTCCAGCCAAAGATTTCCCTTAGCAATCCCTGAACCGGGCCGGCATATTCGAAAAAATCCACAAGTGCATAGGCACCAACATATGCTGGTATGGCCAGCGGAAAGAAAAGTGAATATTCAAGAATCCTTCTTAATGGAAAATCATATATGGTCACGAGGCAAGCCGAAGCAATACCAAATATACTTGCTAAAACCGATACCAAAATTACCAGATAAATGGTGTTGGTAATATACCGTCTGAAAGCACCGTTTTGGATATACTCCTGAAGATCACCACCTCCAAATAAGGCTATGTAAACAATTGAACCCATGGGGAGCAAAATAACCAGGCACATTAGTACCATTACCAACCCGATCAGAATTTGTTTGGAAAAATTCATTGCTTAAATCAAAAATTCTTATTTCCTCGACAAATCGAAATTGTTGAATGAAGAATACCTTCTTTTGTACAAATCCCTTGAAAGCCAATATATGCGATCTTGGTTTAGGAAATAGGCTGGAAAATGTAGCAAAATTCTTTCAAACATCGGGTTTACCTTTGAACGGGATCGAAACTCAGCCCTTAATTGTAGGGCATATGTCATGCATGACCAAAGCCTCCAACCCCATTATCTTGTTCAGGAAATGGATTCTATCGCTTCAATGATTAATTTCTGACAATCGGCATCACTAAACCTGTGGTCAGCACCCTCGACCAGTTTCAACGCAATGTCATTGGAATTGACATGATTGAGGATTTTCCTTGAAACAGATGGCGAAACATCAACATCATCGAGACCGTGAAGCAATCTGATCGGACATTGATAATTAACCTCCTTGTCAAACAGGCGAAATTGCTTCCCATCCTCCAATAGTTGGGCAGAAATATAATAATCTCCATCTTCATAATCCGATGGTAATTCGACATAACCTTTCCGAGACAAATCCACTCTTTCTGAATCATTCAATCCTTCGTAAATTTCATCGGTAAATTGTACGGCACTGGCAATACCAACAAAACCTTCGACCTTGTCAGGGTTTTCATAGGCATAATGCAAACCAATCCATCCTCCCAAGGAAGACCCTACAAGGATTTGTGGACCCAAATCCAACTCCTTGAACATGATATCCACACTGGAATACCAGTCCTTGATAGTGGTCTCTTCATATTTTCCAGAGGATTTACCATGTCCGAAATAGTCAAATCTCAGATATGACCTACCCTTCTCT
Organism: Paracoccaceae bacterium; assembly: GCA_009842205.1. Classification (GTDB taxonomy): domain Bacteria; phylum Pseudomonadota; class Alphaproteobacteria; order Rhodobacterales; family Rhodobacteraceae; genus MPNP01. The sequence goes on from VYFX01000066.1 coordinate 6,003, forward strand.
TGACAATAAGCCTTGAGTGCCATTGCCTTGGTACCTTCCATGTCGGATTTCAAACCGGGTAGGAATAGGATACCCGGCCCACGACCTTCCAGTTTGTCATAGGCCAGATAGGATTTTGAAGTTTCCGATAATGTAATGTAGTTTGTCATTCCACCTCTGCTCCAATACAAATTATTGTCTTGATAGTGACTTATTCATAACAGGTAAAGAATAATCTTATTTCCAACCTTTAAAACTCCTTACAATTCCTTATAGTCTACAGATCAAATTTTCCCACAACCGGGTGCATCGTGGGTGCCGAATAGATGAGGATAAGTCAATGACTGAAAATATTTCAATTACCTTCCCCGATAACGTTTCCAGACAATACCACATAGGTATTACTCCAGCTGAAATCGCACGATCCATTTCGCCATCTCTGGAGAAGAAGGCTATATCAGCGCTTGTAAATGAAACCCATTGGGACCTTCAATGGCCCATTATGTCTGATGCCACAATCGAGATCAACCAAATGGGGGACAATCCCTATACCCTTGAACTCATTCGCCACGACTTTGCTCATGTAATGGCCCGTGCAGTGCAGGAATTATGGCCGGAAACCAAGGTCACCATCGGACCGGTTATCGATAATGGATGGTATTACGATTTTGACAGGGACACTCCGTTTACTCCCAGCGATTTGCAAATCATCGAAAAGAAAATGAAGGAGATCATTAATTTGAGGGACAAGGTTTCCTTCGATGTCTGGGATCGTGAACGGGCCATGGAACATTATCGTGAGAATAATGAACCATACAAGGTCGAACTCGTGGAAGCCATTCCCGAAGATCAGGAAATCAAGATGTATTGGCATGGGGACTGGCAGGATCTGTGTCGTGGTCCTCACCTTGCTCACACGGGTCAACTTCCAGCTGATGCCTTCAAGTTGACTAGCATTGCCGGAGCCTATTGGCGCGGTGACAGCAGAAACAAAATGCTGCAACGGATTTATGGAATTGCCTTCAGGAATCGCAAGGACCTGAAGGATTATCTGACATTCCTTGAAGAGGCAAAGAAAAGAGACCACCGCAAATTGGGTAGCGAAATGAAATTGTTCCATTTTCAGGATGAAGCACCTGGAATGGTTTTTTGGCATCCTGATGGGTGGACCATTTGCAAGGAAATGAAGTCCTACATGTCACGAAAGCAGACCGAATTCGGCTATCAGGAAGTCAACACACCTGCTGTACTGGACCGTGCACTGTGGGAAAAATCGGGTCACTGGGAAAAGTTTCATGATCATATGTTCTTGGTTGATATCGATAAGGAAACAGATCCGACAAAAAGAATAAGTGCCTTGAAACCCATGAACTGTCCTGGTCATGTCCAGTTATACAACAAGGGTTTGAAGAGTTATCGCGATCTACCCCTTCGGATTTCGGAATTTGGTTCATGCACACGTTTCGAGCCATCGGGCGCCCTGCATGGCTTGATGAGAGTTCGTGGATTCGTACAGGATGATGCCCACATTTTTTGTGAAGAAACTCAAATCCAGTCGGAAACCAAAAACTTTATCGAAATGCTATCAAAAATCTACAGGGATTTTGGTTTTAAAGCATTCAAAATCCTGTTTTCAGACAGGCCCGAGGTCAGAGCAGGAACTGATGAAACTTGGGACAAAGCAGAAGAGGCCTTAAAGAGTGCCACTATAGCCACAGGAAGTAAATTCGGACTGAACCCGGGAGAAGGAGCATTTTACGGCCCTAAGCTGGAGTTTATTTTAACCGATTCATTAGGACGTGAATGGCAATGTGGAACGCTTCAGGTGGATTTCGTATTACCTGAAAGGCTTGATGCAAGCTTTATAGGAAGGGATGGCAACAAACATCGTCCTGTTATTCTTCACCGGGCCATACTCGGAAGTTTCGAAAGGTTTTTGGGTATCCTGATTGAAAATTATGCCGGAAAACTTCCGCTATGGCTGGCACCCACTCAGGTTGTTGTTGCAACCATTGTCTCCGATGCCGATGATTTTGCTGAAGAAGTGGTTGGAAAACTCAATGCAGCCGGGATCAGGGCCAAGACCGATACGCGTAATGAGAAAATCGGTTACAAGGTTCGGGAGCACTCGCTGGCAAAGGTTCCCCATATTTTCGCCGTTGGTGCCAGGGAAGTGGAAGAAAACACGGTATCGGTCAGAACCCTGGGTGAAAAACGGGTACGAAATATGACAATTGATGAGGCTGTTGTGGAATTTACCGAACTGGTCAAGCCTCCTGATTTTCAAAACTGACCGAATTGTTTGAAAAATATCACAATGGCGTGAATATTGATTGACCTTAATATTGAAAAATTAAACTACATGGTTAAAATTGAATTTCCACTTCGGTATAAAATAAGGAAATAACCCATAGCAAGAAAACCATTCCAACCCAATTCTGAAAGAAAAGTTGGGCCCCGTGCAAATGAAGAAATTAATGCACCAAAAATTCGCCTGATTGGGGCAAACGGCGAAAACCTCGGATTATTATCTCCCAATGAAGGTCTTGACATGGCTAGCCGTGTCGGTCTTGACTTGGTGGAAATTTCGGCTACATCCGATCCTCCCGTGTGCAAGATCATGGATTATGGCAAATACAAATATACCCAGCAAAAGAAGGAATCCCTTGCCCGAAAGAAACAGAAGATCATCGAGGTAAAGGAAGTGAAATTCCGGCCTAACACCGGTATCCACGACTATAATGTAAAATTGCGGAATGTCCTCAGGTTCTTGGAGAACGGCGATCAGGTAAAGGTAACATTGCGGTTCAGAGGTCGTGAAATGGCTCATCAGTCACTAGGCAAGGATTTGCTGGATAGAGTCAAAGAAGATGTTGGTGAAATGGGTAAGCTGGTAGCTACTCCCAAGTATGAAGGCCGACAGATATTCATGGTTTTGGGACCGACAAAATAAATTGTTGATAGCAGGCGATTACAACCTTTCAACCTTATTCCCGGATTTTTGATTCCGTCAGGGACAGTTAACAATGGAAAATATTGTAATAGCTGGTGCCAAAAGAACTCCGATCTGCAAGTTCCAGGGTGCACTCAGTCATCTTACGGCCCCTCAACTTGGTGGACATTCCATTAAAGGCTCCCTCAAACATGCCAAGATCGATCCTAAACGGGTGGATGAAGTATACATGGGATGTGTTCTTCCGGCAGGGTTGGGTCAGGCACCGGCCCGTCAGGCCGGAATGATCGGAGGGATACCCAAGCAAACACCAGCCACAACGATTAACAAGATGTGCGGTTCCGGGATGAAGGCCATCATGACTGGAGTTGACCAGTTGAATCTGGATCAGGCAGAGATCATAGTTGCAGGTGGCATGGAAAGCATGTCGAGAGCCCCATTCTATAGTTCGGATGCCCGTATCGGCAAACGGTTGGGTCACACCAGAATGTTGGACCACATGTTAACCGACGGATTGACGGATGCCTACGGTGATCATGCCCATATGGGTGAATTTGCCGATGATTGTGCAACCCAATACGGAATTACCAGGGAAGAACAGGATAGGTATGCCCATGAATCCTATTGTCGGGCCTTGAAGGCCCAGGTATCCGGTCAGGCACGAAAGGAAATTGTTCCTGTATTTTCTTCAAAGGACGAAGCGATCAAGTTGGATGAGGAGCCAGTCGAGCCGGATTTGGAAAAAATGGGAAAGCTCAGACCCGTGTTCAAGACAATGGGCTCGGTCACACCTGCCAACTCTTCAAAAATATCCGATGGAGCAGCCTCGGTCGTTTTGGGCAAGGAGTCCGTAATCAGAAAATCGGAAAGTTATGTTTTAGCACGCATTGTTGGACATGACACCTTCGCACAGGAACCAGGGAATTTTCCGACTTCCCCAATTTATACAGTACAGAAACTTTTGGACAAGCTCTCATGGAAGAAGGAGGATGTTGATCTTTGGGAGGTCAATGAAGCCTTTGCGGTCGTGGCCCTTGTCTTCATGAAGGTATTGGGAATACCCCATCAAAAGATCAATGTGAATGGTGGTGCCTGCTCGCTGGGTCATCCCATTGGATGTTCTGGTGCTCGAATTGTAACTTCACTTGTTCATGGAATGTACAGCAGAAATGCCAAGCGGGGAATTGCAGCAATTTGCATAGGTGGTGGTGAAGCAACCTCCATTGCCTTGGAAATTTCACCCTCCTGAGAGGTTTTTCCAACGGCGGTGGACCCAATACCATTGTTCAGGATAATTCAGTACCATGGATTCCAGACTGTGATTCAAGTCCTGGGTTACCGTTGTCGGATCCGTCAACGGTATGGGTGATTCCAAGACGATTTCAAAATTCAGGCCATCCTCCTTTCTGATACCATAGCAAGGTATCACCAGGGCATTGTACCTGATTGCCAATTGCCCTACCCCGATTCTAGTTTTCGTAGGTACTCCCAGAAATTCCACGTCCTCACCCTGGCTGGCATACTGGTCATTCAGCAGTGATACGATACCCCCCTTCTTGAGATGTCTGATCATCTTGAGGGTTCCCTTCTTTTTCGTTGAAAAGAGCGGAGCACCCTTCTTTTTGATGTTCTTGACGTAATGCTCGTTGAAAAAGGTATTGCTCATGGGTTGGTAGACCCCCGAAACAACATATCCCTTCATGGTAAGGTAGGCCCTGACTGCTTCAAAATTACCGAAATGACCACTGACCAGGAATACCGGTTGCTTTTCCTTTTGTGCCTGCCTCAACTCTTCGAATCCAGCTCCACGGATCGAATACATATTGGCTCTATTCGTGAACTCCTTCCCACTATAGTTTTCACAAAACAGCCTACCGAAATTGTTGATTACTCCCTTGGTAATATTTTCCCTTGCATCGCTATTCATATCAGGAAAAATCAATTTGAGATTGTTGTGAACCCGTTGATTCATGTCTGTCAGGGGCGCAATCACCTTTTCCATTGTCTTGCCACTGATAACCACCCTTTTTTCGTAAGGGATCAATCTCATCCCAAGGAGCATGGACCTCAGGAACAGATAAACCAGATAATCATAAAATACGGACATTTATATGTCACCTTGAACAATGGTTAACCGTGCTGCTTTTTGAACTCGTACCACCAGATATACAAACCTGCAAAGATAATGATCAATGCCCCAATATAAGTCCAAATGTCTGGAAACTCATCAAAAAACAACATTCCGAATATCGTGGCAAAGATTATTGAAGCATAGGTAAAGGGAGAAAGAACCGAGGCATGTACTTTGAAAAGGGAATAAATTATCAACAATTGGCCAATGGTACCGAGTATGGCAATCATGCCTATGAATTTCAAATCACCCAAACTAGGCGTGGTCCAGTAGAAAGGCACAATCAACGATGATACGACAGCCCCTATGATGGTCGTATAAAACAAACTGCTCCAAATGGTTTCTGATTTGCTAAGGTACTTTGTGGCAATAAAATAGCCGGCAAACCCCAAGGCTCCTCCAATCGGATAAAGGGCATATGGCGTGAACACCTCTGTTCCGGGGCGTATGATGATGAGAGCACCCAACAATCCGACAAAAACACCAAGTATTTTTCGCCATCCCAGACTCTCACCAAGAAAATAATAGGCCGCAAGTACGACAAATAGGGGATTGATCTGAAGAATTGCCGTTGCCGCTCCCAATTCGATTGATGAAAAACCCATGAAGAAAAATATTGTCCCCAGAAACAAGAACAGGGACCTCAGTAATTGCAGGCCCAATTGATTTGTTGCCAGGGTAGATTTCAGATTGGGAATGATGATGACAAGGACGAGTAGACATTGGCCGAGGTAGCGAATCCAGACCAGATTGAGTATTTCATAGTCACTTGAAAGATACTTTACGGTGGCATCCATGGACGAAAGGAAAAAGATGGCCAGAATTATTGAAACAATCCCGATGGTGAGTGGAGAGAATTTCTGCAAAGATGAAATCATAAATTAAAGCATCAAAAAAATCGGGTGTTATCCACAAATCAATTATTTTTCTCTAACAAAAATGCCATGAACAAATTAGGGTTATCAAAACATATGTATTCTGATAGAGAATATAATTCTGTTTTTGTAACAAGTTTCAGATACTTTCAAAATTGGGAAGGAAAGCATGATTAGAACCGGAGAGGAATATATCGAATCCATAAGGGATGGAAGAGAAGTGCATATTAACGGGGAAAAGGTAAAGGATGTTCCAACACATCCAATGTTCAAGCCTATCGTGGATATTCGGGCCAGAATTTACGACATGCAAAATGAATCCCCCTTCGAGTCCTTGCTTACCTACGAGGAAAATGGTGAGAAATATGCAACCTCCCTGAAACCGCCAAAGACCCAGAATGACTGGTGGCAGAAAAGAAAAATCACCAACAGCGTTTTTGCCGAAATAGGAGGTGTCGTTACCCGGGTCGGTGATGAAACAGTAGGTGAAATGTGGTCCCTTTTCGATGGTCAGGATATACTTAACCAGGTTGATCCACAATTTTCGGAAAACATCAAGCGGCATATTGACCTCGTCACCTGCAACGATCCCTTTCATGTTTCGGCCAATACCGATCCCAAGGGTGACCGCTCCAAGCATCCCAAGGATCAGGACCCGGACATGCTGCTCCATGTGGTAAAGGAAACCGATGCCGGGCTGATAGTACGGGGAGCCAAGTTTGAAACGGCAGCGGCTTATGCCAATCAGGCCTTTACCAAGCCGACCATTGCCAATTGGGGGAATGAAGCCTATTCGGATTATGCGGTTGGATTTATCTGCGATTTATCCTCACCGGGGATTAAAATGATCTGTCGAACCGGCTTTGCGGGTGAATCCCCTGCCGAAGACTATCCGCTTGGCAACAAGTTTGATGAGGTAGATAGCCTGGTGATTTTTGACAATGTTCTTGTACCTTGGGAAAATGTCCTGTTTTACAGGCATACCAAGGCGGCCATGTTTATCCGGGCAACCCTGCACAGGTATTCCGCCTTTGCCTTTGTCCAGAGAAACCTTGCCTTTACCGATCTGATGATCGGTGCAGCCCTCTTCAACGCCCGACAGACAGGATTGGACAAGCAACCTGCAGTACAGGAAAAACTGGCCCATATGGCTGTTTACCGTGAAGGAATAAACGCTCACCTGACTGCTGCCATTGCTCTGGCAGAACCAAGTCCTGGTGGATTGCTCATGCCCAATCAGTCCCTGCTTTACACGGGACGGGTTCATGCCTGTTCAAATTATCACCAGATAATGCATATCGCCAGGGAACTTTGCGGTGGTCAGATTTGCATCACTCCCGATCACGCATGTTTCCAGGATGAAGAGTCCGGACCATGGATGGACAAATTCTATACCATTAACGAAAGCTGGTGTGCCGAGGATCGCAGAAAGCTGCTGGCTTTTGCCAGGGATCTCCTCAATTCCGATTACGCTGGACATCGCCTGACCTTTCAACTGTTTGCCCAATCACCCCCGTTTGCCCATTTGGGTGCAGTTTACAGAAATTTTGGATGGGATGGCCCGCTCGATCTGGTCAAGAACGCTGCCGAACTTTCCGATCAGGTTGTTCAAGATTCCAAATTGCGCAAATGGCTGGATTGTGAACCTGACCTGAGTGATGAGGAAGAGTGAAATCGTTATTTACCTAAATTGAATTGAACAAGGTATTTCATTGGTATCAACAGACAACAGGGATCGAGAAAAGTTTCTTGAGGGGATGCGCTATACTGCATCCGCCGTCAGTATTGTCACCACCGATGGCAGTGCTGGCAAGGCAGGTGTTACAGTCTCGGCAATGACGCCGGTTTCCGCTGATGGAGACAAACCAACCTTGCTGGTATGCGTTCATCATCTGAGTCCTGCCTGCAAGGCTATTTTGGAAAACAAGGTTTTCGGGGTCAGCATACTGTCCCAGAAGCAATCCTTTATAGCAGATACCTTTGCCGGACGGATACAGGCCGAAGGAAATGACAAGTTTTCCTGTACTGACTGGATAATTGGTAAAACGGGTGTTCCCCTGGTCCTGAACTCATTGGTATCTTTCGAATGTCATGTGCTTGAAAATACACGAGTTGGATCACACCATATTTTCATTGGTGGGGTACAAAATACGGGGTTCCAGAAGGACGAACTTCCCCTGATCTATTCAAACAGGGCTTATGGATCCCCTGCGTCTATAAACATGGGTAAGGATCCTGATCATATGGAAGGAGAAAGTGTGGTACATCATCGAATCAGAACATTCAATACAAAGGAAACCTATCCCGAACAAAATTTGAACAATGACCTCAGCCAGGGTGTAGTAGCCAAGGGGACAATGGTCTTTTTGCGTGGACAGGTATCACAGGATCTGGAAACACGGGAATCATTGCACCCTTCTGACCCAATCCTCCAAACCCGCAAGACCATGGAAAATATTAAAATGCTACTGGAAGAAGCAGACAGTGATCTTGATCATGTCTGCCGGATCGTGGTCTATCTCACAGATATCAGGTACAGGGAAGAAGTATACCAGGAAATGGGGACTTGGTTGAAGGGAGTATTCCCCTGTTCAACCGGACTCGTGGTTTCCAGTTTGGCCCGTCCCGAATGGCTGGTTGAAATTGAAGTAACCGCTGTAATACCGGAGGAATAAAATGACATTCTCGATAGCAGGTTATTGTTCAAAAACAAACCAGTTGGGTATAGCAATCACTACCTCATCAATTGCTGTCGGCAGCAGGTGTCCATGGGCAAGAGCTGGAGTCGGAGCCGTTTCTTCCCAAAACATTACCCTTCCTTCAATAGGAAATATGGTTCTGGACAGGATTGAAGCAGGAGCTTATGCTCCCGAAGGGTTGAGTTCCGTCATTGATGATATGGAATTCAAAGAATATCGACAGGTAATCGCGATTGATACGAAAGGTAACACAGCCCATTTCTGTGGCAAATTTACCTTGGGTACCAATAGTTATGAACATGGATTAAACTGTATCGCGGCAGGTAATTTATTGAGGTCAACCAAACTCCCCGGAGTGATGAATGAAACCTTCGAGAATAATTCATCAGCCACTCTACCGGAAAGATTATTGATGTCGCTTGAAAGCGGGTTGTATGAAGGTGGTGGTGAAATGGGACCCACCCATTCGGCCTCACTGCTGGTTGTGGATAAGGAGCCTTGGCCACTTGTGGATTTAAGGGTTGATTGGAATGATGTTGATCCAGTCAAGGAACTACGAGAACTTTGGACGGCCTATGAACCACAAATGCTGGATTATTTGCTACGGGCAAAAGATCCCGAAGGAGCACCAAGTTTTGGTGTACCGGGTGATGAATAGGTTAAGATACCAGTTCAGGGAGTTAGGCTGTGTCCTCGTTTCCAAGTGTTTAAGGCCCATTTAACATACCATCCTTTTCTCTTAATTTGAGGAAAATAGCATGTTGAAACTAACAAATTTCTTTACTGGTATTCACCTTGCAACAATCCTGAACTTGATCCTCGTACCTTGGGAAATGGTTTGTCAATAACTTGGGACAAGAACAATTCCTATTGCCAGAAGGTCTTCTTCTTTTTCAGTAGGTAGAATCCATTTTGAAAAAAACATGAGTGACCTGCGTTAAGGTTGATTTTCCTTGTGAGAAAATATCTGAACCATTATATTGGATCTTGAGAGAAGGACAGGACAATGCACCAGTTGGTTACAAACAAACAGAAGGAGATCGCGGCCATCTGTCGCAAGCACAAGGTGGAGCGTCTTGAGGTCTTCGGTTCAGCCGCCCGGGGTACTGATTTTAATTCCCTGACGAGCGACATCGATTTCCTGGTGGAATACCAGACTCCGCTGTTACCGGGGTTATTTGAACGCCGGGTCCAGTTGCAGGATGATTTGCAGACCGTACTGAAACGCAAGGTTGACCTGATCCGCAAAGGTACCATCAGAAATCCCTATCTGAAACAATCCATTGAAGAGGATCGAGAGGTGGTCTTTGAAGACTGATCCCAGGAAATTGCTTTATGATATACTGACCTCAAGTGAAGAAATAAGGCAATTTACGACTGGAATGAATCGCCAGCAATGGTTGGCCGATCTTAGGACCAGAAGAGCAGTTGAGCGTGATTTCGGGAAAATCGGTGAGGCCATGAAACGTATTCGCCACCATCATCCGGAACTGGCCGAAAGAATACCCGCCAAGTCCAGGATAACCGGTTTTCGTGATAAATTGGCCCACGAATACGAAGATATTGATTCAATTGAAGTCTGGGGCTATGTCCAGAACAATCTGCCATCCCTTGTAAGGATCGTTCAAGATCTCATGGCCGAACTTGAACCACAACAAAACCAAAATGATGACAACTAACCCGACCCTACTCCCCCATTATGAACGAAGAGCCATAATCCTTTCTGTTAATTTATCGGGTTCTTACCCAAGTTCGGCAATTTCTCTCCTGAATGGTACGATTTCCCCCTGAGGAGGTTTTGCTTCCAATTCCTCGGCAAATCTGCGACCGGCATATACGGCATGGGCGATTGTAGCAGGGGCTTCACAATCTCCGAAGGATTTCACCATTTCCAATCCATTATCTTTCCATTCACCTTCTCTTTCCATAATTCCCCTGAACAATGTATCATTGGGACATCTGGACGTTACCAGCAGGATAGAATCCATCTCGAAATTTTGTTCCCTATCAGTATAGGAACAATTGAATTTGGCTGTTCCATCAGCAATGCTTGCAAGAATGAGGCTGGAATGAACTGTTACACCCAATTCCATGATTTGTTTTTGGATGCGATGCTGTTCCATCGTATTTTGAGTCCAGGTTGCAACTTCCGGAGCCGGGGTCGTATAACTGACTTCATATCCCCTTTGAATCAATAGTTCAGCAAGAACATTACCCATATAGTAATGATCATCATCCCAGATCAGAACATGATTGCCATTCGGTAGGTTTCCGGCCATTATATCATCAGGAGTATAGACAGAAGTACCCGGATCAATGTCTAAAGGTTCCTTCAGGTTGAATCCAAGACCGTTATTTTGCCAGGTTGAACCAGTGCAAATTCCAATCAAGGGGATACCGAATTCAAGTAGATGATCTGATGTAAGGTCGGAATCCAGATAGGTTTCAACATTGGGCAACTTGTTGAATTGACTCAACCGGTAATCTACCACCCTTCCCCAAGCTGCCAATCCAGGGAGTTTTGATTCCTTGAAAACCCTGCCTCCGAGATTGAGTTCCTTTTCGGCAAGAGTTACATCATATCCCCTCTTGCCAAGCATCTGGGCAGCTTCAAGTCCAGCTGGTCCACCACCGACTATCAGAACGGGCTTACTGGATACTTTCTTCTTTATATATTCTGGATGCCACCCTTTTCGCCATTCCTCTCCCATACTGGGATTTTGGGTACATCTGATCGGGGACATGGTAAAATCTCCCGACACACAAATATTGCAACCGATACATTCCCGAATATCCTCAACACGGCCTTCCTCTATTTTCCTTGGCAAAAAGGGATCGGCTATGGAAGGTCTGGCGCATCCGATCAAATCAATTTCTCCGGATTTGATCAGTGAAACCATCTTGTCGGGTGAAGTGTATCTTCCAACTCCAACAACAGGTTTGGTTGTCAGTGCCTTGAATCCCTTTCGATACTCATCCTGAAAGCCCTCCTGACTGAAACGAGAAGTCTGGCTGTCATTTTCCCATCCAGCAAGACAAAAATCCCAAAGGTCAGGCAATTCGGCCAAAGAGGAAACAATATCCATGGCCTCTTCAGTCTCCAGTCCGGCCTTTCCCATGAGTTCATTGATTGTTATCCTGCAAGGTACGGCACATTTGTCACCAACAGCTTCCTTGGTATCGATGATAATCTCTTTCAGAATTCTGACCCTGTTCTCCAAATTGCCACCATATTCATCACTCCTTCGGTTGTACCGTTTGCTTATGAAGTGGTGAAAAAATCCCAAACCATGACCGGCATACACGTATACCAGATCGTAACCGGCATTCTTGCCACGAATGGCAGCATCCCGATGCCATTTTCTCAGATTTCTGATGTCTTGCTTGTCCATGGTCTTGGCAGAAACCGGATCGTAGGTAAAGGATTCTACCGGCATGCCGGTTGGTGCCATTGGCACCTCCCTACCATAGAGATTTGGGCCGTTCAATCCATTATAGGCAAGTTCTATTCCGGCTAGGGCATCATGTTCGTGAATTTTTTCAGCCATTTTAGCCAACATTGGCACATCACGATCATCCCAGATACGCAATTCAATGAATGGCGTGATGTCCGAAGTGTGGTGGATTTCGACCTGTTCTGTACAAACCGTTCCCCATCCACCTTGGGCCTTGATACCCCTTAGCCAAGCATTGGCCGAGGGATCCCGATAACCAAGGCCAGTACAATGCGGTACCTGGAAAAACCTGTTTTTTGCGGTTACGGGTCCAATCTGGATTGGTTCGAACAAAATATCATAATGAGGGTCTCTGCTCATTTTTTGTCCTGAGATTGCCAGGCCATAAAATGACCCGGCAATAATTTAGTTTACTGCTTGACCCTAGTCCAGATCTGGTTGTAGACGACCTGTACTTCTTCATCACAGGGTTCAACAAAAGATCCGGCAGGTGCATCGGCAGGGGGGACAGATTCAGGCTGTGATTTCAAATCTGCATCCAGAAACTCATCTACCCCTTCAACACCCGCACTGTACCTGGCATAATTGGTAACTGCAGCAATGTTTTCCGGTTCCAGAAGGAAATCCATGAACTTCAGGGCATTTTCCCTGTTCGGTGCGTCCTTCAGGAGAACAACATTATCCATCCAGACAACCAATCCCTCACGAGGATAGGAATATTCAATATTGGCTCCCTCGGCTCTGGCCTTGGCTCCGAAACCGTTCCAGATCATCCCGACGGCAGCATCACCCGATACAAGTACATCCTTGGCACCATCGGAATTGAAGGATGCCCAATTCTCCTTGGCGCCCTGCAGCAATTCATCAAGAGCTTGCAATTGATCCCTGTCACTCGTACATTGGGGAATACCCAGATACAGTGACGCCATGGCAATAACCTCACCCTGGGAATCCAGAACATTGATCTTGCCTTTCAATTCGTCAGGTGGATCAAAAATGATACCCATAGTTCTAATATCTCCTCCAAAAACATCCCTGCTAACGGAGAAACTCGTTGATCCCCATTGGTAGGGAATGGAGTATTTTCTTCCAGGATCAAAGGAGACATCCATCCATTGTGACTGAATATTTCCCATATTGCTCAATTCACCGGGCTGGATTTCATCAAGCAATCCTTCCGAATTCATGATCGAAACCATGTAATCGCCGGGTACTGCGACATCGAATGAGCCGAGTTTTCCTGCCTTGAGGTTTGCCAAAAGGGTTTCGTTGGAATCATAGGTATCCATGGTTACCTCGATTCCGGTCTCCTCAGAAAACTTGTTCAGCAATTCCTGGGGGATATACTCAAACCAGTGATAAATCGATAGTTTTCCCTGAGCAAAACTGGAGGATGCTCCAAGGGTCAAAACGATAGCCGAAACTACTAAAATCTTTTTTAACATTTTTCCTCCCACTATTTAAAGTTGAATTCAATTTACAGTTTTTCAATTCGAAACAGAAATTAGAAAATTCCTGCCCAAATAACCAATACAAAATAAAACCGAATCGGAAAAGCCTTCATGAGGGGGTTAATCCCTATGGAATGGTTTTTTTTGATTTATAGGAGTATTTTTGTTACCGACTTAGTTTAGCTTATTCTTCAGATCTGCCCGGCTGAGAAAATAGGATATCGTTACCAAAATCGTTGATACCAAAAGCAGCAAGGTAGACAGGGCCATTATGTCAGGCTTTATACCCTGCTTGATGGAGCCGAAAATTGCCGTTGGCAATGTTTCAACACCAGCTCCCTTTACAAAACTGGTGATAATGAAATCATCCAGCGAAATGATAAAGGCCAAAAGAAATCCTGAAATGATCCCCGGTATCATCAAGGGTAGCAATATGCTGCGAAATATCTGCTTGCGGTTGGCATAGAGGTCCATGGCCGCCTCTTCATAAACCTTTTCAATACTTTGCATCCGGGCCGAAATCGGAAGGTAGGCAAAGGGAATGCAGAAGACAATGTGAGCAACCAGAATTGAGGTATAACCGAGTTTGAAACTAATCATGCTGAAAAAGATCAAGGTCGCAACTGCAGTTACGATTTCTGGCACCATGATGGGCAGGCTCAACAGGGAAATATTAAGGTTCTTGCCCTTGAAGGGGGATGTTCTGACAACCCCGATGGCTGCCGAAAAGGCTATTGTGGTTGCAACGACAGCAGCCATAAAGGCTATTGTAATCGAGTTCCAGGCAGCCTTCTGAAACTTTTCTGCCTCCAAGCCGAAAAAGATTTGCTCATACCATCTCAGACTGAAGCCACCCCATATTGTTATGGACAACGAGTCGTTGAAACTGTAAACCATGACAACCAGTAGTGGGGCATAAAGGATTACCAGGCATAGTATTGCCAACAGGGAAAATCCAGGTATGCTCCGTACTGAACTTGCTACCTGCATCTTATCTCACTTCGCCCTTGGCTTGTTGCCTGGTGTAAAGCAACAGGGCTATTAAAACCATCGTCAGCAGTATCATTGAAGCGGCTGCCCCAAAAGGCCAGTTGCCGGCATTGCCCTTGAACTGCTCTTCAATCAGGGAACCAATCATGAAATTCTTGGCACCTCCCAAAAGATCCGGAGCAATAAAGGCTCCCAAACTTGGAATGAATACCAGAATACAGCCTGCAGCAATACCAGGTACCACATTCGGGAAAACAATCCTTCTTAGGGTACTCCATTTATCTGCATAGAGATCAGCAGCAGCTTCCGAATAGGTAAAGTTGAATCTTTCCACAGAAGCATAGATCGGCAATACCATGAAGGGGAGATAAGAGTAAAACAACCCGAGTTGGACAGCAATATTGGTATTGATCAATCCCAAGGGCTCGGATAACAATCCGAATGAAAGCAGGAATTCGTTGATCGGCCCATTATCCCTGATCAGGAATTTCAGGGATACCGTTCTGATGAGCAGGTTGACCCAATAGGGAACCGTTACCAGGAAAATCCAGAAGGTCCTGTTTTTTGGGTCCCTTGTAGCAATGAAATATGCTGTCGGGAAACCAATTATCAGACAGAAAATCGTTGCGATGGTGGCCTGGACGATTGACCGCAGGAAAATGACAATATAAGTCCATTGGATTGTGGGTGGATCATCACCGAAAAGACCTCTGTCAAACAAAAATTGATCATAGGCTGCCAGTGACAATTCCCATATCACACCGCCACGAAATTCCTTTGTCATGAAGGAGATCAACAGCATCAAACCAACTGGTATGAGCAGGAAAACACCAATAACCACCCAAGAGGGAAGCAATAGCCATGTTCTCAGTGGGTCAAAGGCTCTTTTTTGATGATAAACTGGTTCCATGGATATTCCTAGGATCGCAAAATCCTGATCGAATCCTTGCTGAAGCTGAGGCTCACCTCACTTCCGGCAGGTAATAATTCCCTTCTTTCAAATCCGTTTTGATCACGTACCTTGAGGGCTTTCTCACCTGGAACACGAATCTGGTATTCCGTATCGGTACCCAAATACATTGATTGCTGAATTGTTCCCTGGATTGAATCAACCTGGTTATCCGAGGTTCCAATTCTGATTTTTTCAGGTCTGAGAAGAATCTTGACCTCCTGGTTTTTGACCAACCCAGACACACAATCACCTGTTATGATGAAATCCTCAGCAATCTGGTATTTTGCTTCCTCATCATTCAATTCCAGCAGGGTTGCTTGTAGAATATTCGTTTCACCTATGAAATTTGCTACAATCTCGTTTTTGGGGCTTTCATAGATTTCCTGAGCTTTTCCTATTTGCTGAATTACTCCTTCGGACATGACGGCAATTCTGTCAGACATTGCCAGTGCCTCTTCCTGATCATGAGTTACAAAAACGAATGTGATCCCTGTTTCCTGCTGGAGTTGCTTCAATTCCAGCCGCATGGCTTGTCGAAGTTTTAAATCAAGGGCTGATAATGGTTCGTCAAGTAACAGTACCTTGGGTTGAGGTGCAATGGCCCTTACTAGGGCGGCACGTTGCTGTTGGCCACCGGACAATTGGTTGGGCTTTCTTTCGGCAAAGGGTCGTAACCTCACCAAATCCAGCATCTTCCAGACGGTTGGTTGAATATCATCCTTGGCCCACCCTCTCATCTTCAAACCAAAGGCGACATTTTCGAATACTGTCATGTGGGGAAACAGGGCATACTGTTGAAAAACCGTATTGACAGACCTCTTGTTGGGAGGAAGGTGCATAAACTCCTTGCCAAAAAGAAATATGTTGCCCTCGGTAACATTCTCGAAACCTGCAACCATCCTGAGCAGGGTTGTTTTGCCACACCCCGAAGGACCCAGCAGGGTAAAGAATTCATTATCGTGAATTTTCAGGTTGGCATTATGGATTGCAGTGAAACTGCCGAATTTCTTTACAACCTTCTGAAATTCAATTGCTACTAATTGGTTATTGTCCAATTTCCCTAATTGTTCCCTTATTCCAGATAAAACCATTGTGGATAACTTAATTGAGCCTTCAGATGGATAACCAAATCATCTCACAAATTATGTCACTTTTGAGATTAAATTTCTTGATTTAACTCCGTTAGTTTTCGAATTAACTTTTAAAGTCTCCTTGATACTTTCTCCTGTACCTTATACTAAACTAGAAATCACATATAATTATATTGGTAGGTTGCCAAAGGATAACTTTTCATAAAAATCTAACAAATACATTTTTCCTTTCCAAGTTGCTGTTCCAAGTGAGTTAATCTGCTTGATCTTATCTCTATGATCATCAAGCATTTATGTAGATTTTAGAATGTTGGAAAATTGGTTGAAGTAAAAGATTTTTTTGTTTTTAGTAAATTAAACAGGACGAGTAAATTTAGTCGTGGAGCTTGATTAAAATGAATAAGGTAGCTTAAAAATGAAAATTTGCATCCATCGGGGTACCAAGGAAATAGGCGGGACTTGTATTGAGGTTGAATCGCAAGGTAAGCATATAGTTCTAGATATTGGTTTACCCCTTGATGCTCCTGAAGATGAGGAATCTCAGAAAAATCTATTGCCAGAGGTTGCTGGATTTGAAAAACAGGACGATAGTCTTCTTGGTGCTTTGATCTCGCATTCGCACATTGACCATTATGGGTTGGCCAGTAAAATCAAAAATAAGAATATTCCAGTCTGGATTGGTGAGGGAGCCCACAATATCATGAGGGCTGCTGTTCCATACGTTCCTAATGGCTTTGCCTTTGATGCTCCCAATTTTCTGAAAAATCGTCAACTGTTCGATCTTGGACCGTTTAGGATAACTCCGTATCTTGTTGACCATAGTGCTTTCGATGCCTATGCGTTTCTTATTGAAGCAGATGGCAAGAGCGTATTCTACTCAGCTGATTTCAGGGCGCATGGTCGCAAGTCGTATCTGTTTAAGAACTTATTGGCAAATCCTCCGAGCAATATAGATGTACTATTAATGGAGGGGACAACTATCGGTCGATTAAAAACCATGAAGGGTTTCAAATCTGAGCAGGAACTTGAAGAAGAATTTTACCAGGCTTTCAATAAAACGGAAGGTTTGCATTTTGTTTGGACTTCTACACAAAATATTGACCGAATAGTAACAATATTCAAAGCTGCCAAAAGGGCCAAGCGTCTACTCATTATTGACTTATATTTGGCTGAGGTACTAAAAGCCACTGGTCATGAAAAAATCCCACAATCAGATTGGTGCGAGGTTAAAGTATATATTCCTCAATTACAGCGTGTTTTTATAAAGAAAAACAAACTTTTCAGTAACCGCGATCAACACAAAAAATATCGTATTTACCCGCAAAAACTCATAGAGTTGTCCAAGAAATCGGTCATGATTTTTCGCCCCAGATCAATGCATGATAAGGGCATAATAAATTCTCTGGATGGGGCTGCTCTTACTTATTCCATGTGGGAAGGTTATCTTAAACAGGATAGTTCTCTGAAGGTACTAGATTGGCTTCAGAAAAATAATATCCCACAAGATATAATACACACATCAGGACATGCATCTGTGGTAGACCTCAAGAAATTTGCTGAAGCATTGAATCCAAATAGGCTTGTTCCAATTCATACATTTGAACCAGAAAAGTACAACGAACACTTCAGCAATGTGCAATATCATCAGGATGGTCAATGGTGGGATGTTTGATAGTATAGGGATAGAAATTTATGGCAGTTAAAAAGCGCGGTTTAAGTGGTAAATTTATAGACGTATTTAACCAGACATTAAAGCAAAAGGAATGGTTAAGAAAACTTGTTGATGATGAGGATATCTTTTGCTTTATCCGTGATGAATATATCAATTTCTATTACCTAGGTTGTAGTATATTAAAGTTAGAATTAGACAATACACAATGGTTAACTGGAAAAACTCACTACAAATACCTTCTTAATCCAATTTTAGAGAAAACAAAGTACTTTAAAATTATCAATTCAGGTGAGTATGATATAAAAGAATTCCCTAATCCCAAGCTGCAGAATATACACGAGATAAAATCGTTGAAAGATTCTACTATACCTCATGCTAAACCTGAAAAGGTTGAAAGCCATGAAATCATTAAGAAAAATTTGAATATTATTGATATTGAAATAGCAGTAGGAAGACGCTCGTTCATTGATCTAGCGGCAATAAAAAAAAGTGGTGAAGGCGCTGAGGTAACTTTTTATGAGGTGAAACTATTAAAAAATAAAGATCTTCGCAATGGACGCATCTATGGGCAGATGCAAAAATACTCTAACTGGATAAAAGAGAATCGGAAACAGTTGACTGAAATCTATCTTAAAGTGTGTAAAAATAGCATTGAGCTAGAGCGTGTATCTAAAAGCCAATTTTCAGATAGCACTAGAGAGTTAATAAAAAGAATAGCAAATAATGACATTAAACTGTCAATCAACCCTGAACCAGAGCTTATTGTTACAGGGATTGATCAGAATAAGAAGAATGACGACAAATGGAAGCCATACCAAGAAGAATTGGCGAAAAAGTTTGGCGAAAGATATAAGCAAGAAGATAACAGTTCAGACGTTGTTCTCTGAATTACCCCATATTATTTCTATCCTGTTAGCAAGAAACAGCATAATCGATCTGAAGTTATCGCCCTATCTATTAACAAGAATCAGTACTTAAATTACTGTACAGCCAAAAAATATTTTGGGAAATTTATCTATTTGGTAAAATAAACCAATCAGCAGGTAGAGTAAAAGGTATCGGTTACCTGTACAGGATATTTCCCATTCTTTTGCTGAAAAATCAAAGCTACTTTATGGTCCTTTGGACATCCCATGTTGGCAATTACCGAACCTCCCCATTGGATATTTCCAAGTTGGCTGGAACTCCTTACAGGGAGTTCGATTATATCGGTTACAACATTGCCATAGGGTATTACCTTTCCCCTGTTTTCACCTGCATTGATCTGAACATTGTGTGTCCTGGGATCAATAAGGACAAAAAACACCGTGTCGAATTCTGCAGGTGGTCTATTCCAACTAATATTCAGAGTTTCTTCACCCAAACTGATTTCAGGTGCTGAAGACGGTTGGGGATCAAGGTTGTGGAGTATCCTGTTGACCTTGCTTCGATGACTCCCGACCAAATGGTATTGACCATCGATTATTACTTGTGGAGTATAATATCGGGTAGAACTTATGCCCCGGGCATAATCCCTTTGCCGGTCGGAAAATTTCCTGTCGCCGAAAGTATCCTTCCAACCCAGATAATCCCAGTAATCCACATGATAGGCTATGGGTAACACTTCCATTCTTGTATCCAATTCAAGAAGGAAATCATCGGCCGGGGGACAGGTATTACACCCTTGTGAAGTGAAAAATTCCGCTAGTATTACACTTTTCCAGGTTCTTTCCTGACTCAATGCTGCCGAACTTATCAATCCGGAGAATAAAGCCAAAACAAGGAATTTCATGGTAGTCAATCTGGTGATTCTCATTGTTCATCAATTATAAAATAACAAGAGGGACCTTACAACTACTCTCAATCGACGTAGAAAACAAATCACTTTTTTGAGAACATTACCAACCAAATTGAAAAAACCTGGCTAGCAAGTCAAGAATAATGGTAATTTGAATGACCGGACTATGTAATCGTATATATGTTATTTGGATGCCAAATCCCTTAGAACATAATGGAGAACTCCACCGTGCTTGAGGTAATCCACCTCCACTTCAGTATCGATTCTACACTTGACTTTGATGGTTTCCTTTCTGCCATCAGCGAAGGTGATTTCACAATCATTGACCATTAGTGGTGTAATACCGCTTTCGAGCCCTGCAATACTGATCTGTTCATTCCCCACAATACCAAGGCTTTTTCGATTGACACCATCCATGAACTCAAATGGTATGACGCCCATACCGACCAGATTGGATCGATGGATACGTTCGAAACTTTCGGCGATAACAGCCTTGATTCCCAGAAGAGATGTTCCCTTGGCAGCCCAATCGCGAGAGGAGCCAGTACCGTATTGCTTGCCAGCGATAACAACTAACGGAATGTCCTGCTCCTGATATTTCATGGCAGCCTCGAATATCGATGTCTGGCTACCACCAGGATCAAGTGTATAACCCCCTTCAACATTATCCAGCATTTCATTCCTGATTCGGATATTGGCAAAGGTGCCCCGCATCATGATCTCGTGATTTCCACGGCGTGAACCATAGGAATTGAAATTTCTTGGCGGAACCTGCCGATCAGTCAAATATTGTCCAGCAGGTGTAGTTTCCTTGAACGACCCAGCCGGGGAGATGTGATCGGTTGTCACGGTATCACCCAGAACGGCAATGCAACGTGCATCCTTGATATCCGTTACCCCCGGGGGGTCCATGGTAATGCCCTCAAAGTAGGGAGGATTACGGACATAGGTTGATGTTTCCGGCCAGCCATAAGTCAGGCTATCCACAGTCTTGACCGATTGCCATTTCTCATCTCCACTGAATACATCCGAATATTTGCTCGTGAATGCTTCCTTGGTGACCGTCTGACTGACCAGATCAGATATTTCCTCATTGGATGGCCAAATATCCTTCAAAGTAACTTCAGATCCATCATCGGCCGTACCAATAGGATCCTCGGCAATATTCACATTCATGTCACCAACAAGCGAGTAGGCAACGACGAGGGGTGGTGAGGCAAGGAAATTTGCCCTTACATCGGGGCTGATTCTGCCCTCAAAATTCCTGTTTCCCGACAGGACACTGACAGCAACCAGATCTCCTTCGCCAATGGCTTTCGAGATTTCGGGTTGCAATGGTCCAGAATTTCCGATGCAAGTTGTACAACCATATCCGACAAGGTTAAATCCCATGGCGTCCAGATCATCCTGGAGACCCGCCTTTTCCAGATATTCGGAAACAACCTTGGAACCTGGAGCCAAAGAAGTCTTGACCCATGGCTTGGGTTTCAAGCCCAACTTCCTAGCCTTGCGTGCCACCAGTCCGGCCCCGATCATGACATAGGGGTTGGAAGTATTCGTACATGAGGTTATGGAGGCAATGACTACGGAACCATCATTCAACTGGTAATCTTCACCTTCAACCGCACTTGACTTGATTTTCGGCGCAGAACCATTTGCTCCACGATAATTACCAACCACCTTCGAAAAGGTTTTCGAGGCATTGGTTAGAGGCGTGTGATCCTGCGGACGACTCGGGCCGGAAATCGCCGGAATGACCTCACTCATATCGAGTTCAAGTGTATCCGTATAAATCGGATCATAATTTTCCCCTCGCCACAAGCCATTCTCCTTGGCATAGGTTTCAACCAGGTTGCAAAGATCCCTATCACGTCCGGTTTGTTCCAGATATCTCAGGGTTTCCCTATCAATCGGGAAGTATCCGCAGGTTGCACCATATTCCGGGGCCATATTGGCAATTGTGGCCCGATCGGCCAGAGGTAAATTATCGAGACCCTCGCCATAAAATTCAACAAACTTGCCGACAACGCCCTTTTCACGCAAGAGTTGTACAACCTTCAGGACGAGATCGGTTGCCGTGGTTCCCTCAACCATTTGACCGGTCAATTTGAAACCAACAACTTCTGGTATCAGAAGTGAAATCGGTTGCCCCAGCATTGCTGCTTCGGCCTCGATGCCTCCCACACCCCATCCAAGTACAGCCAGACCGTTGACCATTGTTGTATGGCTGTCGGTACCGACCAGGGTATCAGGATAGGCAATGTTCCGACCACTTGCATCTTGTCCGGACCAGACTGTCCTGCTCAAATATTCAAGATTGACCTGATGACATATTCCTGTGCCCGGTGGAACAACCCGAAAATTATCAAAGGCCGTTTGTCCCCATTTGAGGAATTCATACCGTTCCATATTCCGTTGGTATTCTCTTTCGACATTCAATTGGAAGGCCCTGGGATTACCAAATTCGTCAATCATGACCGAATGGTCAATAACCAAATCAACCGGTGTTATGGGATTGATCTTGGTTGGGTCTCCTCCCAGATTTACCAATCCATCACGCATTGCGGCAAGATCTACGATTGCTGGAACACCGGTAAAGTCCTGCATTAGGACCCGTGCTGGTCGAAACATGATTTCCTTGGGGTTTTTACCACCAAGTTCACACCAGTCGCTAAATGCCTTGATATCATCCGTCTTGACAGTGGAATCGTCATAGAACCTTAATAGATTTTCAAGGACAACTGCCAATGAGGCAGGTATTCTGGAAAAGTTACCCAATCCATTTTGTTCTGCTGTGGAAATTGAAAAGTAGTCAAACTCTGTTGAACCTATTTTCAGGGTTTGTCTGGTTGCGTCGGAACGATTACCCAAATTGAGACTCATTTTTCTTCCTTGCTAAAATTAATTAACTGAAACAGCCCCGGAACCTTGGCTTGAACCACAAATACCTGTTCCCGGACTTCAATATTTATAATCTGCACTAACTTATATAATGAACCAAAAATATATGAGTATAGGTAACCTGAAATTACTGCCCATTTTATTCCATACAAGGCAGAGGATTGATTTTCGACATATGGCTGAAATAGAAGAGACAAAAACTTCGGAAGTGGATTTGCTCTCCGTCAGTGTCAAAAATCTTACCTGTTATCGCAACGATTTTCCTGTTTTTTCGGATGTATCATTCCAATTGCATGCGGGTGAGCAATTATTCATTATGGGTTCCAATGGTTCAGGCAAGACGACCTTGCTGAAAACTCTCATGGGGCTGTCAAGCAAATTTGAGGGAGACATCCATATTCCCCCACATGAAACTGCCTATCTAGGTCATCTCAACGGATTGAAACCTGAACTGACGGTTGGGGACAATCATCGATTTTGGCTGAAGTTGGAAAATCTCCCGATCTCTCACAATTTGCTGAAATATTTTGAGGTTGATGACCTTGCGGAAACACCGGTCAGGTTGCTTTCCGAAGGTCAAAAGAGAAAAGTTGCCTTGGCAGGAGCACTTGAAACGGGAAAAAGGATTTGGGTTTTGGATGAACCATTCAATGGTCTTGATCAGAAAGGGCAGGATTTATTGGCCGAATTAATTCAAAGGCACTGCGAGAAAATGGGAATTGTGGTTTTGACATCTCATCTGGAATCGATATCCAGCCCGACCCAGTACCTTGCACTGGATGAATACAGATCGTTGAAAACGGCGAATTGAATCATGCAATTAATCAACAATCGGTGATGTCTTGCTTACGTTAATTACACGTGATTTAAGGGCCAACTTCAGGTTGGGTTCGGGCATCTGGCTTCCTCTTACGATGTTCCTGACCATTGTTGTCCTTATCCCGATTGGCATTGGACCTGATATCGATCTTCATTCCAAAATTGCACCGGCCATCCTGTGGATTGGTGTTGTATTTTCCCTGTTTTTATTTCTTGATCGGATATTTAGCCCTGACTTGGAGGATGGCTCCCTCGATCGGATTGCAGCATCTGATCTTCCCCTTGAAAAGTATGTATGGAGCAAGATAATCGTTTTGTGGATAAGTTCCGGATTGTTGCTAACCATTCTGGCTCCCTTTCTTGGGCTCTTGCTCAACCTCCCATTGCAGGTTGGCCTGATTTGCTCCAGTTCAATCCTAGCAGGTTCTCCGGCTCTGGCCGCCATTGGTTGTCTCGGTGGGGGAATTGGTACTTTCAACCGGCACGGCAATTTGCTTCAAACCGTTATTGTTCTTCCCCTGAGCATACCAATCCTGATATTTGGCACCAAGTCCGTTATTGCTTATTCAAATGGTGAGCCTTATCTTCCATGGGTATTGCAGTTGTCTGGCATTTCCCTTGCCTCGATAGCTATATTTCCCTTCCTGATATCCTATACCCTGAAAACGGTATTGGAAGAATGATCGTAACAGAATGAACAAGTTGATCTAATGGCCACAAGATTTTGGAAATTTGCAAACCCTCACCACTTTGGAAAATTGGTGACAGCATCCACCCCTGCTCTATGGTCACTCAGTTTTCTGTTTTTGATGACAGGATTGCTGTGGGGCTTCTTATTTACACCGGATGACTTTCGTCAGGGAAGTACGGTAAAGATCATTTTTGTTCATGTTCCCAGTGCCCTGATGGCCATCAATTGTTGGTTGATGATGTTGGTATCTTCCATTATCTGGATGGTTAGAAGGCATCGAATCTCCATTTTGGCAGCCAAGGCCGCTGCTCCGGTGGGATTATCCTTCACTCTTGTGGCATTGATCTCCGGGGGGCTTTGGGGCCAGCCAATGTGGGGTACGTTTTGGGCTTGGGATCCCAGATTGACCTCTTTTTTGATTCTTTTTCTTCATTACATCACGTACCAATTGATCTGGATATATATCGCGGACAAGGAATCTGCCGCAAATATATCTTCACTCGTATGTCTGGTCGGTTCCGTATTTGCCTTGTTGTCAAGATATGCAGTCAACTTATGGAACCAGGGTCTTCATCAGGGTGCCACTTTATCTCTTGATCAGGAAACCAACATACATAATAGCTATTACATACCCCTTGTCATTTGCATTCTGGGATTTGTTCTATTGTTCATAACATTGGTATTGGTACGTACCAGAACCGAAATCATCCACAATCAAATCGAATTGATGGAAAAGCAGAGGAGGAAACAAAATGCCTGATCTGGGTGCATATTCATTCTTTGTTCTGGCATCCTACGGCATGACAATATTGGTTTTGCTGGGGCTTTGTATCCTGACTGTCAGCCAGTATCGATCGGCCAAGCGCAAACTTGCCAAGTTCAATGAGAATTAGTTACATGCTTGGCAACAGGTTAATTCTTGCTCTCCCACTATTGGTATTTTTGGGATTTGGTTTTTTTTTCGTTTCAGGCATTTTCAATTCCAACAATGATGAATTGCCATCACAATTCATTGGAAAAGATGCTCCTGAATTAAACCTTACCGCCTTTTCAGATAGTCCCATTCCAACCAATATGGATTTATCCACTGGTGGCGTGACACTGGTCAACTATTGGGCAAGCTGGTGTACACCTTGCAGAGCAGAACATCCCAACCTGAAGTTTCTGGCTGAAATGGGGATTCCCATCATAGGGATAAATTACAAGGATGAGGAAGAACATGCACTGGCATTCCTGAACGAATTGGGCAATCCTTTCACCAAGATTGGTACGGACAAAAATGGCCGGGTGGCATTGGAATGGGGCGTTTACGGGATACCGGAAACATTTATTGTCAACGGTCAGGGGAAGGTGACACTGCGTTTCCCAGGTCCCATCACGCAAAGGGTTCTGAATGATTCAATCCTGCCGGAAATTGCGAAGGCCAAACTCCAATGACCCGCTTTTACATTTTAAATTTGTCCATTAATCAAATTCACAGCATAAATTTATCTGTTTCACATGAGAAAAATAAAAATACACAAACCGGATGACTGGCATCTTCATTTGAGGGATGGAGACTTGTTGAAACTTGTTCTCCCCCATACGGTCAAGGATTTTGGCAGGGCCCTGATCATGCCTAACTTGGTACCACCCGTCATTACTACCTCTGATGCAGAATCCTATCGTCGTGAAATCATGGATGCATTAGACAAGGATATAGATTTTCAACCCTTCATGACCCTTTACTTGACTGAGGATACGGACCCAAGGGATGTTGAGGATGGGATAGCAAAAGGTGTCGTCAAGGCTGTTAAACTCTACCCTGCAGGAGCAACTACCAATTCGTCAAGTGGTGTAAGGGATTTCTCGAAAATCAATGAAACTCTTGCAATCTTGTCTACCAACAATGTCCCCCTGTGTGTCCATGGTGAGGTTGTGGACGGTCATGTTGATATATTTGACCGGGAAACGGAATTCATCCAAAGGGTCTTGATCCCAATCCACAAGGACTTTCCGGAATTGAAGATTGTCCTGGAACATATCACAACGCAGGATGCGATTGATTTTGTCCTGAATACACCTGACAACATCGCTGCCACGATAACGGTACATCATCTTGTCATTAACAGAAACCACTTGTTCAAGAGTGGCATAAGACCACATTACTTTTGTCTTCCCATAGCCAAGAGGGAAGTTCATCGCCAAAGCCTGGTAAAGGCTGCCACCAGTGGCAATGCCAATTTTTTTCTTGGGACAGACAGCGCGCCCCATACCATTGGTACCAAGGAATCCGCTTGTGGTTGTGCGGGAATATTTACCGCACCCGTTGCAATGGCCATTTTGGCTCATGTTTTTGAAAATGAGGATGCTCTGGACAAGCTGGAGGGATTTACTTCCCTATCTGGTGCAGAATTTTATGGCGTTGCTCCCAACCAATCATTTCTTACCCTCCGGAAAGAAAAGGCACCCATTAAATTTCCAGCATCCATTGCAGAGAATGAATTGGAGGTATCAATCTTCGACCCCGAATTTGACCTTAATTGGAAAGTAATTGATTAGGAATAGGCCATGAGTGTCAATCAATCCCATGCCGCTAGAACGGCTGAAATTCTCCTTGATATAAAGGCCATCAGTTTCAATACGAAAGATTATTTTCGATTGGCGTCTGGCAAATGCTCACCTGTCTATGTTGATTGCCGTCGCATTATTTCATTTCCAAAGGCCCGTACCGAAATTATCGCGATGATGGTGGATCTTATCAGAGACCGGGTTGGCTTGGATTATTTTCAAAATATTGCAGGTGGGGAGACTGCTGGCATTCCTTTTTCTGCCTTTGTTGCCAATGAGATGAATCTACCCATGACCTATATAAGGAAAAAGCCTAAGGGTTATGGCAAAAACGCCCGTATCGAAGGGTTGCTGGGATCAGGCGATAATACCCTTCTGGTTGAGGATTTGGCCACCGATGGGGGATCAAAGTTCAGCTTCGTGGATGCCATTCGACAAGCCGGTGGGATTTGCCATTACAGTTCGGTCGTGTTTTATTACGATATATTCCCCGAGGCTGCCCAGAAATTGCAGGACCACGGAATAGAGTTGTTGTTTCTTACAAATTGGGAAGCCATACTTAATTCCAGAAATATCAAATCCCTACTTTCTTCGGACGAGATAAACATCGTATCGACCTTTTTGGAAAATCCCGAAGTTTGGCAAAAAAATAATTGTGGGTAAAATCCAGAAAACAGGTTTTCGAATCATTTTTTGAGGCTTTGGGCAGAATCGAAACTGCCAGTGATTCTTTTTGAAAGACAAATTGAATTCACTATCCCATACCAAAGCCCTTTTCAAAATCAACATTTGATTCTTTTCAAAGAATCGTGATTCGAAATGATCTAAATTCGACTTTCGATTCCGTCTCCCGAGGATCAATCAAATATGTCAAAAAAATTACAATTTCATTACGGCTTTGCTACAAAATAAAGGGGAATTTAAATTGCTTTGGATCAAAAAAATCCGAACCTTGAATCAAAAACTAGACCTTGACCGAGTTTCTTAAGTGAATTCAACAGATTTGGAAGAAAAATTAATATTTTTCAATATTTAGGGATAATTAAGTCATTTGCATCAATATATTGATGTATTTTTCCCCAGTTTTTCCTAAACTAATTAAACTTGTCGTAGTTTGCAAATTCCATTTAAGGAGAATTCAGCCTTAAAAATAAATTTGTCATCCTCATTTACTTAAGAAGATTCATGAATACCTCTGTTCTATTTGATATTCCGCAACAGGAAACTGCCAATCCGCTTTCAGACGATACCATTCCACAAAGTCTGGTTCATGAAAAGGCCCTGATTTCAGCCCTGTTGTTCAACAATGAAATCTACACGGAAATTTCCAAGATCATTCAACCAGAGCACTTTTATTTCCCAGTCAATAGAATCATTTTCGAAAAAATCGTTCAATTGATTCAACAGTATCGACTGGCCTCCCATACAACACTCTGGCCATATATCCAGAACGAAGTCGAAGTAGCCGAATCTGGAGGCAGGGATTATCTCAAGGAGTTGATCGCAGTCAATATTGCCCCATCAAAAGCCCATGCCTATGCCAGGGAAATTCGTGAACTTGCAATACGAAGGGGCATAATTAACGTTGGAAATGATTTAACGACCCAAGCTGTTGATCAACAAGTCGACAATCCTACCTCTGACATCATCAATGATGCTGAAAGCAAATTGTATCAATTAAGGAATTTTGGGCGAGAGCAATCGGATTTTCAGGACTTTTCAAAGCATTTGATTGCAACAATTGAACGTGCCAAGATTGCCACCGAGAATGAAGATGAAATCTCAGGCCTTTCAACCGGGTTGATTGATCTGGATTCTCATCTTGGAGGGCTACAGCCATCCGATTTGATTATCATTGCCGGACGGCCAGGCATGGGTAAAACAGCTTTGGCCACAAACATAGCCTATTCTGTCGCAAAAAATTTTAAGGATCCTTCCAAAATTCAGAAATCTGACCCTCTAGGAGGAAAAGTGGCAATATTTTCACTCGAAATGTCCGGTGAACAGTTGGCATCCAGAATTTTAGCCGAGGTTTCTGAAGTACCAGCCACAAAAATCAGGAAAAACCAGATTGGAAAGGCAGAGTTTGAAAAATACGCCAAGGCATCCATGGACCTGGTCAAGCTACCTTTATATATTGATGATACGGCTGGCTTAACCATCGCTGACATATCCCTCCGATGCAACAGGCTTCATCGCAAAATCGGTGGATTGGGTTTATTGGTCGTCGATTATATCCAACTTATACAGGGGATGAACAAAAAGGAAAACAGAACCCTGGAAATTGCAGAAATTACTGGTGGCCTCAAGAAAATTGCCAAGGATTTGAATATTCCGGTTATTGGTGTGTCCCAACTTTCACGATCCATCGAAACAAGAGAAGACAAAAGACCTCAGATGAGTGATCTCAGGGATTCAGGTTCAATCGAACAGGATGCCGATTTGGTTATGTTTGTATATCGTGAGGAATATTACCTTAAGCGGTCAGAACCACCTCAGGAAGAGGAAAAGAAGTATGAATCCTGGAAAGCCAAGATGAATAAGTACAGCAATACTGCCGAAATTATTATTGATAAAAACCGTCATGGGCCCGTTGGATCAATAAGCACCACTTTCAATGGCAGATTGACCAAATTCGGAAATCTGGCAGAATCTTCCCAAGTTGCTGGTGAACATGAAATTTCAACAGAAGATCCCTACTATCCTCCATATTCACCAGCGATATAAACCCAACAATTATCAATTCTTGACTTAATGACTTGTGTTTAGGGTATAAGCGGTAGGTATTATGCCTAAATTTCATTTGGGTAAAATTAAGATAGTTAAATTGGAAAATCCTTGGCACAGTCAATCTTAACAATCAATCTTAAATCTATAGCCGAAAACTGGCACAGGTTGGACAGGTTAAGCCCGCCATCGGTTGAAACAGGTGCTGTCCTTAAAGCAAACAGTTATGGTTTGGGAATTGGGGAAGTTGCCCCCTATCTGGAAAAAACCGGTGTGAAATCTTTTTTCGTTGCCCTAGCCGAAGAGGGTAAGGAACTCAGAAAGCATGTTTCAAACAAAACAAGGATATTTGTGCTATCAGGTTATATGAAGGGTGACAGGCAACTAATAAAGAAGATGAATTTAATACCTGTCATTGTAACCCCTGAACAGTTTTTGCGATTTGTGGAAGACCTGCCCAGCCATAAATTCGGTATTCAGATTGATACTGGCATGAACCGCTTGGGAATGGAGCCAGAACATTTTCTTGAGCTAAAGGATAAAATAGTTTCACTTGAGCCTGAACTCATCATGAGTCACCTTGGTTGCGCTGATGAAGAAGACCAGACCATGACCAGAACGCAATTGCAGAATTTTCATGATCTGACAAGGGGTATAAAGGCACCATTGTCCCTTTCAGCAACGGGAGGTATGATGTTGGGAAACGATTATTTCTTTGATGTATGCCGCCCTGGAATTGGTTTGTTTGGTGGACTTCCATTCAAGGATGGGGTCCCGGTACTGTCATTGAAAATACCTGTTATACAGGTTCAAAAGGTATACAAGGGTGAGGGGATCGGCTATAATCGGGCCTGGATTGCACCCCGAGATACCACTTTGGCTACTGTAGCGGCAGGTTACGCGGATGGTTTGATCAGAAGTTTGAGTAATAATTCCCTGATGTATGCCAATAACACCCCTTGCCCTGTGGTTGGCAGGGTTTCGATGGATCTCATTACAGTTGATGTTTCTGGTTTACAGGAAGTACCTGAATATTTAGAATTCATGGGACTTACCCAAGGATTGGATGATTTAGCAAGGCAAGCGTCGACAATTGGACATGAAGTATTGACTGCCATTGGTCA
Organism: Paracoccaceae bacterium; assembly: GCA_009842205.1. Taxonomy (GTDB): domain Bacteria; phylum Pseudomonadota; class Alphaproteobacteria; order Rhodobacterales; family Rhodobacteraceae; genus MPNP01. The sequence continues at coordinate 36,840 of VYFX01000066.1, forward strand.
AAGATACAAAAAGGTTTATGTGCATTAGCTATTTAATTGATCATATCCGTTCGGCAGTAATTTTGCCTTAAGTCCGAATATGTCACTGGTCTTTTCATTTTTGGCTTCCATAGGACGAGGAACCCTTCATATTTTTGAAGAGGTAGGTAACCTCACCTTTTTCATCATTTCAACCATAGGCAATCTTTTTAAAAGCCCCTTTTATTTCAAGGAATTTCTGCGGTCAGTGGTATCGATCGGCTTTTTCAGCTTGCCGGTCATCGGTTTGACTGCCTTGTTTACAGGTGGTGCCTTGGCCCTGCAAATTTATTCGGGAGGTTCCAGGTTCAACTCTGAATCAGCCGTTCCAGCAATCGTTTCCATTGGAATGGTGAGAGAGTTGGGACCCGTTCTATGTGGCTTGATGATTGCTGGCAGGGTCGGTTCCGCAATAGCGGCAGAAATAGGAACTATGAAGGTTTCAGATCAACTTGATGCCCTTGTTACCCTTTCAACCAATCCCAAGCAGTATTTGGTAATTCCCAGGGTTGCAGCGGCCACACTTGTTCTTCCTGTCCTTACCGGTGTGGGAGATATATTGGGTATAATGGGAGGTTTTCTGGTTGGTACCCTGAAATTGGACTTTTCTTCCCAGACCTATTTGAATCAGGCTGTACAATTTTTGGAAACGGCAGATGTTGTATCCGGTTTGGTCAAGGGTGCCGTATTTGGTTTCATCGTTGCAACCGTAGGATGTTATTGCGGTTTCAGGTCGGGTATGGGCGCTCGCGGTGTGGGCAAGGCAACCACCCAAGCTGTAGCACTTTCATCCATTTTGATCATTGCTTCCAATTTTGTCCTTACAGAAATATTCTTTTAAAGTGTCCAAGCCCTTAATCCAACTACAGGAAATTTCAAAATCCTTTGGGGAAAACCATGTTTTGAAGAAACTGGACCTGACAATCAATGTAGGTGAGAGTGTTGCGCTTATCGGAGGTTCCGGTACTGGTAAATCCGTAGCCCTGAAAATTATCCTGGGACTTTATCACCCTGATTCGGGCCATGTTCTCATAAATGGCGAACGATCAAAACCACCGTTTGAAGGATTCCTGTCGCAGATCGGAATGTTGTTTCAGGGGGGAGCTTTGTTTGATTCACTCCCCGTTTGGAAGAATGTCGCCTTTAAACTCCTTAGAGACAGAAAAAAATACAGTGTTGGTGAAGCAAGAAAAATTGCCGAGGAAAAACTTGAAAGGGTTGGTCTGGGGAGTGAAGTTGCAGATCTGTATCCAGCTGAACTGTCCGGAGGCATGCAAAAAAGGGCTGGCTTGGCAAGGGCCATTGCAGACAGTCCAAAAATCCTGTTTTTTGATGAACCCACTACCGGATTGGACCCGATAAGGGCAGCAAACATCAGTGCCCTGATCAGGGAAATTGTCGATGAGAATTCGGCAACAGCATTAACGGTCTCACACGACATGACTTGTGTCAAGCAGATTGCAGACAAGGTGCATTTCTTGAAAGGTGGTAATATTGCTTGGTCTGGTACGGAAACGGAGTTTGAACATATCAGTGAAGGAACGATTTATCACTTTGTAAAGGGGCTCCCCGATCCGACCGAAGTAGAAAGCTGAAAGCATCGGATACCTTGGGATTGGAGGGGCAACTTTTTTTTGTTTCAACAAATTTTATATTATGTTATGTTTTTACAAACTTATTCGAGTAGATAGAGCAGTATATTTTTTCCAAAAGATCAGACATAACTCCTGGTTAACTGCATGAGTAGTTTAAATTATTTTGATATATTCGCGTTGGTGCTGGTACTTGTCTCAGGTGCATTTGCCTACTCAAGAGGATTTGCAAGAGAGGTAATGTCGATCCTCGGGTGGGTCGTTTCAGCACTGGTTGCCTACCTTGCTGCTCCTCTGGTTGCTCCCCTTATGAATTCCATACCTTATCTCGGGAATATCGTCGAGCACAGTTGTGAACTGGGTATACTTGGAGCTTTTGCAATTACTTTTGCCTTGGCATTGATTGTTTCATCATTCATCAACAGCGTGGTAGTTTCGGTAACCAAACTACCAGGAATCAACATATTCAACAGGACACTTGGACTTTTGTTTGGTGTTTTGCGCGGAGGTTTCATTCTTACCATTATACTCTTGGCTGTTGACACGGTATTACCTACAGGTGGAATGTTCGATGTAATCACCCAATCCAATTCAGCTGAGATTTTTCAATATTCCAAAAACCTGATGAAAGAAAATATTCCGAATGAAACACCTGATTGGGTCACTTATGTTTACCAGAACCTCATGGCTTCCTGTAATGTCATTGAAACGGCTGTAGATACCGCCAGTGAAGTACTCACTGATGACTTAACTTCCGATGAATTGCCCCAGGAATAATTTCTCCTTCATTCATAATTCTTCAACCAAGGAAATTGAACAATGATAACCCAAGCGGGTAATGAAGGAATTGCATTGGTCACTGGCGCTTCAAGAGGTCTTGGAGCATCAATATCGTTATTGCTTGCCGAGAAGGGTTATACGATTATCACGGTTGCCAGAACAGTTGGTGGCTTGGAAGAACTGGATGACAGGATTAGGGAAAGGGGAGGTAATTCTTTCCTGTGTGTATTGGATATAACGAATGACAGTGAAGTACAGGCTGCCTGTCAAACCATATACTCGAAATTTGGCCAAATTGACTTGTGGATTCATACCGCCATCAATCCGGCCCCTCTCAATCTGACTCATCAAATTGAGCAAAAAAACCTTAAACGATCTGTTGGCGTGAACATATTGGCAACCAGTCATCTCATCAATTGTGTTCATCCATTGCTCAGGAAAACCGGTCAGGCTGTCTTCCTCGATGACCCAAGATTGAGCAAAAAATTCATGGGAATTTACGGCAGCACCAAACGGGCACAAATCGAATTGGCCAGAGCATGGTGTTTGGAAACCGCCAATCTGGGACCCAAGGTAATAATCCATACTCCATCAGAAATGTATACCAAGACCACCCTGACCTTTTTTCCCGGGATCAGGGAAACCGACATATCAACACCTGATGATGAAGCAAGAAAGCTGATTGATACGATTTTTTCCTGATTTGATCAGGTTGGGTGTTACCCTAGTGATTTCTCAGCAGCAATCTGATAGGGGTTCCCCGCAGGTTGAATCTGTTTCGCAAGCCGTTAATCAGATACCTTTTGTAACTTGTTGGCAGGGCCTTGGGCTTGCTGCATTTCAGGACAAAAGTTGGTGGCCGGTTATTGATTTGAGAAATGAACCGCAGCTTTATCCTCAATCCTGCAACAGCGGGAGGTGGATGCTTGTACACCATGTGTTCCAGCCATTTGTTCAACTCCCCGGTTGAAACCCTGTAATTCCAAATCTCGTGAATGTTTCTGACTTCTCGTAATAATGAATTCAAGCCCCTCTTATAGAGGGCAGAAACACAAATCAGCTTGATCCCCTTCAATTGGGGCTGGGATTTTTCGATTTTATGATGCAATTCCCTTTGCCTAGCTCTCTTGTCCTTAACCAAGTCCCATTTGTTAATGGCAATTACCACTCCCCTACCCTCTCTTTCGGCCATGTCGGCTAATCGAAGGTCCTGGGTATCAAGGGGGCTTGTTGCATCAATCAGAACGATGACGATTTCGGAAAACCTGATTGCCCTTAACCCCTCGGAAACGGATTCTTTTTCTATGTCATCAACAACCCTGCTTTTTCGTCGCATGCCTGCCGTATCATAAATCTCCACTTCTGTACCTTCCCACTTGGTCTTGATGGAAATGGCATCCCTGGTAATTCCAGGGGTTGCCCCAGTGAGCAATCTTTCATCACCAACGATCTGATTGATCAGTGATGATTTACCGGCATTGGGCCTTCCGATTACGGCTATCCTTAATGGTTTGGTATTATCCAATACCGCACCATCCCACTCATTTTCCTCAGTGGCCTCGGGCAAGACCCTTACATCTTCCTCAAAAGGGAAGGAGTGCATGCATTGCTGGATTTGGTCCAGAAGATTGCTTATTCCTGTACCGTGTTCGGCCGAAATGTAAACCGGTTCTCCCCACCCCAATCGGCGAACATCTGCCTCAAAGCAATCATGAATCCTACTTTCGGACTTGTTGGCAACCAAGATGACAGGAAGGCTCTGCTTTCGCAGGCGTTGGGAAATTTCAAGATCAACAGGCAGTATTCCAGTCCGGGCATCAACCGTGAACAGCAAAGCTGTGGAATTTTCCAGGGCCTTGCGAGTCATGCGAAAAATATTTTCATCCAGCTCGCTCTCCGGGCGGGTATCCCAACCAGCGGTGTCAATAACCTTGAATGACATTCCATGTGCAACAGATCTGCCCTCCTGGAAATCCCGTGTTACCCCAGGAGAATTATTGACGATCGCGGTTCTCTTCCCCACCAGGCGATTGAACAACGTCGACTTGCCGACATTTGGTCGTCCGACAATTGAAAGGCTTATGGCCATGAGATTAAACTTCTGTATCTTTGATCTGGGGATTCATTTAGTACTTGTAAAACCAATTGATAACCAATCAAATGTGGAAGTTGGCATATAGGCTCCAATTTCAAGCACATCCGGGCAGGGTACCAAGGCGTCAATCACGATAAGTGGTATACTGTTTGATAGAAAATATAATCAGAGGTGATTAGCAAGCAGCCATATTGTCCTTATTTCCGAAACTGTCCGAAAAGTTATCCTTATAGTGCTTGGTACAATATCCCAAGATTGCTAATTCAGGGCGTAAAGGATTCCGCTGGATGTCTTCAGATACATCGTTCGGTTAACAACAATTGGTGCTGAAGTTGCGCCTCCCGGAATAGCAATCGTCCTTGCGACCTCTCCAGTTTCAGGATTGAAAAAGCGGATCAAGCCATCACTGGAAGCGACCACCAATTCACCTCCAACAAGCAATGGCCCAAAATGGGCAAAAACCTCTTTTCTTCTTCTGGGCTTGTCTGCCTTGAAGGAAGGAAGATCGGTAGCCCAGATTCTCAAACCGGTTGCTGCATCGAGCCTGACCAATTCAAAATTATCCGTAACCAGGAATACTGAATCTCCTGCCGGAAGAGGCGGGTTGTATGAACCATCAGGTGCCAGCCATCTGGTGTTCCCGCTGGATGGATTCAGGGCAGCGGTACTGCCACTTTGATTGGCCAGATAAATCTGATT
>VYFX01000017.1 GCA_009842205.1 Paracoccaceae bacterium
ACCATGACGAAGAATATTGCAAAGGATGAGAAACCTCCATATCCTAGGGGCAGCCTTAGCTATCGAAGAGGTGGGTTTGTAAACGTGGCTATAGGTAAGCAAAACGTAACTTCTGGTTACTTTGTGGACGATTGGCTCTGTCTTCACAATCTATATGTTGATACCGTTCGAGTAGCCCTAACCAAATTTGAAAACTTCCACCGAGTTGCACCAACCTTACCACTGGCACCCCAAAACGGCCTCTTGCTAAAAGCTGAAAACGCCTGGAAATTGGCTGCAGAATCTCTATCCAATAAACTACCGAACCTTGAAATGGAAATTTCCCAGGTCGCTCAGGGTAGCAAGAGAAATTTTTATGCCTCATCTCAGAATTCTTCATATACATTGATAGAGGATGACAGTGATTTTCCAACGGTCTCCATGTCATTTAACGGCAGCGCCGCAGATATTCTTTGCGTCGCGCACGAATTTGGTCATGTTCTACAGTTGTATTTAGCAGGTCGTCATTTTATTCCGCCGATGTATCGGGAAATTGCTGCCTTTTTAGCTGAATGTATCTTTCTTGAATATATGGAAGAAATTCAGCCAGATTTGGGTATGGATATTCGCGCTGCCTGGGAATTGGATAATCAAATCTATTTTGAGAATGATGGCAAACTTTTGCTTGATGCTCTTAAGACGCCACAAATTTCCAAGTACAACTACCGCTACAATTATCCCTTGGCTCGGTCAATTGCAGCAAAGATGAAAAAAACTGCAAGCGAAGATGATTGGTATCTGGTTTTTCATGGAAACCTTGAGGCCATAAAAACGTTAATTGACACTCAACTGCTTGATAGAGAAAAAGAAATGCAAAATTATCTTCCTGAAGTACCGGAACCAGAGGCAAATCGTCCGGCAATAAACGCCTATCGCTCCCTTGGTATGATGGTATTGCTTGATATCGATTATTGGCAAGGAGAATCTGAAAGAACCATCGAAGAGTATTATGTGGCTCGGCTTGCGCACCTGCAGTCGCAAACGGCTCTTGTGGCGATTGAAAAAGAACGTAAGCCGGTTGGCTATGCAATTTGGGATATTGATCAGACAGATACGAATATTATTCGATTGCAGCGTCAAGCCGCGCCGTTTGGTCATCACCTGGCATTACAGGCAAAGCTTCAGGCACGTTTTCCCAAGGATGTAAGGGTTTTGTCTCATCATACCCGCAGTGCACGAGAGGAGCAGGTCGCATGGTAAATATAGATTACTATGCGAGCACAGGATTCGCACTTGAGCTGCTGTCACAATCTCCATATCACAAGCTGCACAAACTTGGCGACTATTTCAGAAACGAAATTCTCCCGGCTTTTTGGGCCAATCAGGTCCGATTTTACCTGACCGAAGAAGGCATCCCAACCGCAATGGTTACCTGGGCATGGCTGAATGAGGGTGTCGAAAAGGATATCCATGCTACAGGCCGTGCCCTGAGCCATGATGAATGGAACTGCGGTAAAAACCTCTTTTTCAATGATTTTGTGGCTCCATATGAAAATTCCAAGTTCGTTATAAATGATATTAAATGTAATGTTTTTGCCGATTATACAGCGACAAGCCTACGGAGAAATCCAAATGGATCCATTCGTCGGGTTAATCGCTGGATAGGTGCTAATTTACCCCGTGCTAAAGAGGTGTCTGTCGCATGAATATCACTTATCCGCAGCAGGAATTCGAAACCGACATTGCCGCCATCAAAGGCTTCGCCGATCTACTCAAGGCAGGATTCCAAAACCCGGAAGGTATCGAGGGAACAGTCAAACTGCATGTGCCAGAGCTGCCCGAACACGGGTTCATTGCTCGATATGCGGACAAGTTGTGTGTAGAGTGGAACGACCTGAACCGTGAAACAGATACATTCGTCAGCATGCCGATCGCTACGATTAAACGCATCTTCAAGGAGTTTGAATATCTGGATTTCCGTGACCCGAGCATTATCGGGACGATGGAGTTTTCAGGAAACCTTGATTATGCGAACCATCTTGGCAAGTCGTGCCTGCGCCCGAGTGACTTTACTATCGAGCGTTTTAAATCCGTTGGTGAATTGCATCTCGATAAGGGATATCGCAATCTGATCCAAATCGAATATCTACACCAACCTACCCAGCGGCAAATTCTGGAATTGATGGAAGAAAGCTACCCCGCGGTCATCACCGGGCTGGAACCTTCCCCACCCTGTAAGGATTGGACAATTGATAAGCTAGCCGAGAAATACGGTAATGCTATTGTGCGGGTGCGTTCAGCAGTCCAGAAGCAGAACATGCAGGAATTTGTCCAAGAACTCAAAGAATTTATGGCAAACCCCTATGACGACATGGTTGAAGGTTTCGTAAAACCCTACACTGAAGGGGCCACCCTCCCTGAAGAAATGTGGCCTGATTTCGGCCCATTATTCTTTGATCGCGAAGATTTCATCCCACCACAACTCTGGTTGGGAGCGGTGCCAACCCATATTCCGACTTCAAGCCTGCATCGTGATCCTCATACGGGCTTTTTATTGCAGGTGATCGGGCGTAAACGACTTGATCTTTATTCTGCAGATCAAGCCGACATACTTTACACACACAAGGCTTATAACAACTACCAACCATGCTGGTTTAAGCCCGAAAATCCGGATTATTCAATCTATCCCAATTCTAAAGGCGCAAACTGTATTTCTGTCACACTGAACCCGGGCGAAATGATTGTGCAACCCGCGGGCTGGTTTCATCAGGTCTATGCGTTGGATAGTCCGAATATGTCGGTGAGTTATTTCTGGCGCTATTAGCGCCGATTCGAATTACGGGCGGGTTTTTGACCCGTTTTGTAAGTGGGTGGCGGGTTAAAGGACAACCTGCCACCCGATTGAACCGCCAGAGTGATCTGGCAAATTGCAACCGAAGCCATATATGAAATAGGCTTCACAAAGTAAAGGAAGAAAAATGTCTAATTATAGTGAACTAAGACTAGACGATTTATATGCACCCATCAGCGGCGGCGGTGGTGGTGGAGGCGGTGGTAGCAATCCACCAGCATCACCAGTTGGTTGCGCAGTCGTTAGTGGTGGAACCGGTATTGTTGTTGGGGTGGCAACAACTGCTGTTACCGGCAATCCTGGAGGTTCTGCTCAGGTTGGCTTTACAACCGCAATGGGTGTGTATGAATCTTGTACTTCTGGTGAAGCGAATGGATATGATCATGAGGTTTCACCTAATGGACCACAACCCTGAAGTCCAAACGTAAACGCGGTGGAGACAACCCTCCACCGCGCAAGGTGGGCAAACCTTTTTTGAAAGTGGAGAGGCATGAAATTTGTATTAACGACGTTGATTGGGGGTCTCGTTATGTATTTTATAGGTCCAATCATATTAAGGAGATCAGAATCAATGTTCGGAAAAAATATAGGCACCCCAATTGCTTGGTTGATTATCGGGATATGCTACTTTTTGATATTATTCATTTATGGTGAATATATTCGTTAGGTGTTTGTTCCTTTCGCTTTAATCGTTGATCTGCCGGGAATCCTTCCACTAGCATGCCGGAATATGGCCATTCATGTCTCTTGATGGATGCCAAATCTGTCCAGTGTATGGGAAGTAATTCAGTAAATTGAGAAATAGATTATATTTCCTGGCGTTGCTCATTGGGGTTTTGGGTGGCTTGGCCATAATGACCGCCTTGCTTCAAGTCAAGTCGAATTCAGAACTTTACCGCATCCCCTCAGAGAATTTCAAAAATACCCTACTGATACCAAATCCGGAAATTGAACATGTTTACCTTTATCTGGTATTCCCATCGGGCGAGGCGGCAAATCCGTTCGATGAGGGATTGGCGCATTACGTTGAGCATCTTGCCTGGTTGAGTTTCCTTGATGGTTCCAACGATAATGAAGAACGTCATTCCAATGCCTGGACCAACCGATTCAGCACTGGATATTGGCAAATCGCAACCAAAGATGACCTGCATACCGCTTTGCAGAGGCTGATCAAGGTTTCCAAGCCGCTCAGCGTAGACAGCAGTTTTGCACTGGAAGAGAGAAGCATCATTTTACGCGAATATGACTATCGAGTCAACGAGCGCCCTTTGTACCCTGTGTATCGTGATATGGACAAGATTCTTTACGGCAACGGGAGTTTGGCGCGCTCTGTCATTGGCGAACCACCAATTATAGCCGAATATTCGCTTGATGACGCAAGAACCCTGCACAGACAAAGCCACGTTCTGCGTGAGGCGACTTTGTTGGTTTATGGTAATGTGGATAAATCTCAGCTTAAAGCGGCCCTGGCCGCATTACCAATTGAACAAAAAGCCAAGCCTGTAATGAATTCTGTCTCAAGCAGCTGGGTTGAAGACGGTACGCTAAAAGACAAAGCCTCATTGGTAATTCCTGACGTAAGCTCAGAAACGTTCATGTATCGCAAATTGGTTCCGCTTGCTTCTTGCGATATTGCTGAACTTTCACAATGCGCGATGATATCCCAGATTGCAGAAAATATACTGGATTCGGCTCTGCCAGGTGGTTTGGCCGGACCGCTGAGATTTGATAGATTTGTTGCACGCAGTTTTTCGTTCAATATCAGTATTGTCAAAAATGCGTATGTTGAAATCAGTTTCACGGCGTATCCTGACAGCGGTGTTTCACTTGAAGAGTTGGAGTTGGCCTTTCACGATGCTTACCGAATGGCTTTGCAAAATGGCCTGACACCCGAGACATTTGAGCGTGTTCAATCACGATTGCGTGGTGAATTGGATAGTATTTTGGTTCGAGATCGCCCTCTTTACAATCGTGATCTTGTCCTGGCTCAGCTAGTGTCAGCACAACCAATATTTTCCTTGTCGGATCAAATGAATGCTCTTGAATCGATTCGTTTTGAAGACGTAAACCGGTTCTTGAGATCATTGTTGGCTGATGGACGAGAAGTGACCCGCCTTGTAGTGGCAGAAAGGTAGTTTATGGTGAAGATGAAAGAGATTTTGATTTGCGCGGCGCTGATTTTTGCTTTGGCTTCGTGTGAAAAAGATGCCAGCCGAAAGGTCGTCATGGCAGAAACCCCCGATGGTCACCCTTTCTATCTCATGCCTGTCCATGAAAATGGGGTTACCGATATAACCATCACTTTCGCATGGCCAATGGGCTGGGCTTATGATGCCAGCAGTAATCCAGCGGTGCCTTATATAGCGGCAGAAGCAATTCTTAGTGGAGGAACTGAAGAACTCGAGCCAAAGGATGTGCTGGAACTTTTCTATGATAGGAATTCATATGGACAATTTTATGTGACCGCTAAGCATGCAATCGGCGAATTGAGCTTCCCAAAGGAGCACATCGAAGATGTCATTTCGATAGCAAGCGAGATGCTAGCATCGCCTCAATTCGATCAGGCATGGATTAATCGGATCAAACAAGGGTTCTTGGCAAGCCAAGCTGAATTGCATGCGAAAACCTCAAATAAAATGTGGGCTGCAGCCAGGCTTGCTATCCTGGGCGAAGGTCCGCTCAATGATTTTCTAACCCTTTCGAACCTTGAGGCTATTGAAAACGTTACCGTTGACGATTTGCGCCAATGGCACAGCGAAACTATCGTGAGAGATGGTGTAACGATTGCTGTCACTGGGGCAATCAACCGCAAGGATGCCGGAAAAGCCGTAGATCAGTTGCTCTCTGATTTACCAAAGGTTAAAGCATCGACTGTTCCGGATACCCAGTCAGATTTTACACCCAAAACCATCCTGCTTCATCTGCCAGAGGCAGAAATAACCACCCTTGGATTGCTCGGGCAATTGCCGCCCACATCCGAGGGCGGCGATTTGACCGATTTGCTTGCCATTCAATTCTTTTCCAGGCCCGGAAACGGTCCGCTTTTTGATGCGGTCCGCACTGAGCTGAGAGCAAGTTATGCTTTCCAGGCTGGCTACACGAATTATGATCGCGCGACCCGGTTCATGTTCATATCGGGAGAAGTCGAATCTGCAAAATTGGCACAAACATCAGATTTAGTGCGCACCGCATATGAAGCCTACCGATCCGGTTCTGACTTGTCAGGATTGCAGGATTTCCGGCGGCAATTAGCGAATGGAGCGGCACAAAATGTGCGATATGTGAATGTAGCAGCAAGAACGATACTGGAATTGGTGTTGGATGGTCGTAACCCTGTCGATGCACCTCGTTTGGGTAAGCTGCTGGAAACAACAACGCAAAAAGATGTTCAGGAGCGTCTCGCATCAGTTTTCCCACAAGGTAGTAACCTGATTGTTGTCGCCGCGAGCCCGGACGCCAATGCCCTTCCAGGAGCATGTGTCATCACCAAAATAGAGCAAGTGCGGCAATGTCCCTAGAGGATAATAATAACGGGCGGGAAATCCCGCTCTCATGGTTCACCCAGTCCCTTTGGAAATATACACCACTTTACATTGAATTGGTTTTCATTGCGATTTGCGTACGCCTTATCGGTTTGGTCGAGCCATTTATTTTCCAAGTGATCATTGACCGTATTCTTCCTTTTCAACGGGAAGCATCTCTCATAGTAGTAGTTGCGATTTTCGTGGCTGTGAGCCTGTTCCAGATGGGTTTTGAGGTGCTGTCGAGCCTGCTTAGCATACTGACAGCCAATCAGGTTACACGCGAATTCGGATCGCGCATATTCAACCACCTGTTCAAGCTACCTTTCAGCCATTTCCGTAAATGGTCCGTTGGTGAAACAATCGCGCGGGTCAGTGAAACCGATACGATCCGTAACTTTCTTGTTGGAACTACGACAGGAGTATTCCTTGACCTCCTGTTCGTGGTGATCTACATAGGGGTGCTCCTGTCTCTATCTGTGCCGCTTACAATGATTGTGCTCGTAGCCCTTCCATTGCAGTTTTTGGTTTATTTTGGCTTTGGCCCATTCCTGCGTCGACGGTTGCGCGTTCAGTTTGATGCAGGCGCAAAGCACCAAACCCAGATGGTTGAAAACATCTCGGGCATCGCAGCGGTGAAAGCTCTTAGTGCCGAGGGAAAGATGCTGGAACGGTTGAACAAAACTCTAGGCAACAGCCTTTTTGCGAGTTACCGGGTCGGCATTCTTAACATCTTCAGCGATAAGCTAACATTCGTAATTGAGCGAGGGGTGACGATCTCTATTATCTACTTTGGGGCACATCTGGTTTTTGCTGGTGAAATCACTCTTGGGCAGCTCATTGCTTTCCATCTTCTTGCAGAAAAGGTCACAGACCCCATAGCCAATTTTTCCAAACTTTGGGAAAATTGGCAAAACATAAAAGTTTCCCGCCAGAGGCTAGGTGATATTGTTAGCTCTGATATGGAACCCTTCAATGCTCGACCAGGACTATTTCCTGATATCGATCCACGTCTGACGTTTGAAAATGTAGATTTTTCTTACATACAAGATCGACCAATCCTCAAAAAATTCAATTTTGAGGCAGCTCCGAACTCTCTGACTTTGGTTGTGGGGCCGTCTGGTATAGGCAAATCCACATTCGGGCGATTGGCTTCGGGAATTGATGTGCCCTCAAATGGGAGGGTTCTCTTGGATGGTGAGAATATCGCAAATTATGAACCACATGATGTCCGCACCAAGATCGCATATATTCCACAGGAACCATATCTTTTTTCAGGAACGCTCCGAGATAACCTACTCATCGGCGCAGAGGAGGTAACGGAAGCGGAAATTGAAATTGTGCTGAAAATCTCGGCGGCGGATACATTTGTTGCTCGTTTGCCAATGGGGCTTGATACAGATATAGGGGAGCGTGGAACGACACTGTCTGGTGGACAGAGACAACGCATTGCGATTGCACGAACCCTGGTCAAGAAGCCCAAGGTCATCATTTTTGATGAGCCAACAAGTGCACTGGACGATCTTGCACAAAGCAAGATGGCGGAGGAGCTTAAGCGGCTGAAGGCTACAACAACGCTAATCATCATCACACACAGACCAGATGTGTTTGGACAGCCGGATCAGATCATTGATTTCGAGAAATTGCTTTGACCGAAACAGCCACACAAATAAAGATCACCTCTCCGACCCTTCATGTAACCATTTGGTTCACAATTTTTGTTTTTGTTGTCATTGTTGTTATGGCTTGCTTTTTTAAGGTAGAGGTCGTCGCGCGTGGGCAGGGAAAGGTTGTGCCATTAAGCCGGGTTCAAGTTGTCCAACCCGAATTTGATGGTAAGATTACCGCAATTCACATACGAAATGGATCAGAAGTGCGCCAGGGTGATATACTTGTTGAACTGGACACAACTGATGCTGAGGCAGAGTTAAATACTATCACCGCCGAAATCGTACGGCTTCGAATTGAACAGGCGCGAATCACAGCTTTAGTGTCAAGCATTGATGGTAGTGATATTCAAACGGAAAATTTCTCAAGAGAAACCCTTCACGCATTCGCAGAAAGTACCAATGCGAAGCATGACTTCTATGCAGAACAAGCCAGATTGCTTGTCGCTGAGATCGACGACTTGCAAGCAATTCTGTCTCAGATTACGGCAAGGATATCCACGAACGAACGTTCGATTTCTGTGACGCAAGCAAACATTGATCGGATCGAAGCTGCTATTGACATTCAAACTGAACGTTTGGAAGTAGCACAGGAGTTATTGGGGCAAGGAATATCTAGCCGATCAGCTTTTCTTGAAGTTGTGGAAGCTTTTACCGCCTTGGAGAAAGAACGCGAAGTGTATCTGCGCGAACTTAATCAAAAACGTAGTCAAGAGACTAGCCTCCGGGCTGAACGACGCGGTATTATAAGTGCCCAGCGAAGCCTCCTTCTGCATCGTAAAACCGATATCGAAGCGCGTCTGATGACATTACAAGAGCAGTCGCGAATCGCAGAACGGCGGATAATTGCGGCACAGTTGACAGCTCCGATGGATGGTATCGTGGATCAGTTGAAAGTGTTTACGATTGGAGCTGTGGCAAAGGGCAGTGAGCTGGTGCTGAGCATTGTGCCAGAAGATCAGGATGTTGAAATTGAAGCAATTTTTACCAATGATGATATCGGGTTTGTTGAGGTTGGACAACTCGCCAACATCAATCTTGATGCTTATCCATCCGAACGCTTCGGTTTTCTAGTGGGTGTGGTGTCTGATATAGCGGCAGACTCAACCGAAGTAGCAGAAGGTGTTTGGGCTTTTCAGGTGCGTGTAACGCCAGAAGCAAGAAAACTGACAAATGGTCCAGCACAGTTTGCTCTTCGTCCAGGCATGACAGCCGTCGTTGATATTACTACGGACAAACGCCGACTAATTAGTTATTTCTTCGCACCTATCGTAGATGCTATCCAGTCTGCACTTGGTGAGAGGTAGCTTTACAAAATACAGCTTTGTGCGATTGAAAAACTCGAAATGTTATAGCGACAGTGGCTTTGGCGAGGTAAAACCACCTTTGACCTTCATATCCAAGATTAAAGGTGAAAATAAATTCCGATATTATCAAGGACACCTCTATTTAATGTTTTGAAACCGTATTTGGTTGAATTTTCTGCATTCCAAATTTTAGTTAAGGAAAGCTTCAAAGCTCCAATGGAAATGGAAGAGTTCATTCCTTACTGGCACTGGAGTAAGCAAATTTAATGCCTATACTTTAGATTCGCCACATTAAATAGAGGTACCCTCAAATATGTCATTTTTAAATATTTTCATAATAACAATTACTACCAAAAATGTGCTAAAACCAGAGAGTAAAACAGCGACCATCAGGTTAAGCCATTTATAATTTGTTAAACCAACCACATAAAAAAAGCTGATAAATGCAAACAGCAGCAGCAACGTTATGATGCTAAGGATTAGAAGATTTGAACTCAAAGGCTTTTAGTGTGCAGAAAGCCTTGCAGCAACTTTATATTCATCCCCAAAAGATTATTTCCGAATTCTATTCTGATAATCCCACCTTATAAAATCTTGATATCCGTAATTCTCAAACCAATTGGTTAATTTGATATTGGATTAAGTCGTCTCAACTTGAACAATCAATG
>VYFX01000055.1 GCA_009842205.1 Paracoccaceae bacterium
GCTAGATACTTATCCATAGGAATCATAATTTAATCTGTAGCACTAGAAAGTTACACAATGCTAAATTTGAATTATAAAGGGTAGTGGTAAAAATGAATTTGGAGGAATTGCCAACAAGAAGTGGATTGGATTTTATCGTCAATAACAAACCAAGAAGCACTTTAAAGTTAATTCCATACATTGGTTGTAAAGCTGGATTCAAAGAGATTTTTGATAAACTTATCCCTGAAAACATAAATTGCCAAATTTACGATGTTTTTGGTGGAGGGGGCTCTTTTGCTTTTTATGCCTGCAGTAGGCATGGCTCTAAAAATGTAACATACAATGATAATAATCCAATTGTCGTAAATCTAATCAAACAGGTTAAAATTAATCCAAAGGGATTGTGGAAAGTATATGAAAAACATTACCGTAATTCTTCGGTAGAATATTATTATCGTGTTAGAGAATTAGTATTGGATACAGGAATAGAGGGGGCAGGCAACTTCCTGTATTTAGCAAAAAACGCATTTTCAGGGAAGATACGATTTAATGGCCAAAACAAATTTAATTCACCGATCAGAAAAGGGAGTTCTTGTCCTAAACTCTCTTATGAAAATCTAATCAATTTAAGTGAATTGATTAAAGATATGACAATAACAAATTTGGATTACAAGAAATTCGCAAACAAAAAGAATTCGCTTCTCTACTTAGACCCTCCATATTTTAACAATACTAATGGTCATTACAATGGTGTGCTAAATTTACAGGAGTTCAATAAATTTTTACGAACAGTGGAAAAGAATAACCAAATTATTCTTTCTGAACAAAACGATCCTAAAATTTTTGAATTGTCTGAAGAATATACCGTTTACCCCATTACATTAAATCGATCTTTACAGTATTTCACACAAACAAAAAGCAAGGAAATTATTGCCCTAAACTATTGAGAATAAATAATGACAAATCAAAATGCTTTTGTTGGTAAGGATCATGAAAGAATTTTTGCAGACGAAGTACAAAGAAATCCCCAGACTATTAAAGATATCGTGAGCTCCTTTACATCTCAAATTCCCAAACGAGGCTTGCGAATAAAAATTGTAGAACCCGAAGGCCAGCACGGTGAAAAGTCAGATGTATTTATAAGAACAACCGGGGGACATAATTACGGTGCGAATGTCAAATCATTCAAAGGTACGGGTTTTAATCAAGTAACACGTATGACTATTGATAATTTTGTAGAACAATTTTCATTATCTGAAAACTTCCGGACCGTAATCAAAAAGCTTACCGTTGCCAAAGCGAAAAATAGTAGAAAGAATTGGATCACAACAGATTATGCTGATGAAATAGTTGAGGAAATAAAACCAAAGGTATTTGAGATTATCAGGCACAGTCTTTTGGGGGATGATGAACCAGAACTTTTTGTTCTTATTAAATCTGATAATAAAACCATTTCGATTTTTCAAATGGAAGAATTGTTTAGGTACCTTGAGCAATCAATAAATGTTAGAGTTACTCCAAAAGGTGTTTTGATGTTAAACGAGTGCTTTTCTATTCAAAAGAAGGGTGGAAATGGCAAGCATATTAAATATCCCAAGCATGATTTACGTCACGGTGGTAATAACATACAGGTAAAAATGAAAACCGGATTACTTTTGGAAAAATTGAATCCAATTACAACCATCAGTTATTGAATTTACACTATTTCCCTGATCCACAATATTATTTAAAGACAAAATATTTTGCGGTTGTATCAGCATAATTCATGATCATAACGGTAGTTGAAAAGTCCCTTCTTTATTGATTTGATAGTCAAAGAAAGCCCAATCGCTTTGTATCCGATTTGTCGGATAAATTAGTTAGTTGTTACCTAATTAATCATCTACAAAAGCAAGAATTAGTTCTTGCTATAATACTTGGTTAATGTGGATACTTTTTTAGGTTTTTTGATTTCACTTCATTTGAATCCAAGCTTCGAGATAACGCCTAACCCCATATAAGTTACTAATGCTTCCTTGTATCATAAATTCAGATGGAGAAATTCCATCAAATGGTTGGTCATGGTTCAAACTGAAAAACCATCTTCTAGCACTGCCATGATCCACAAACAGGATTTTCAAACATTTATGAATGCCAAGAAGTAATGAGATTCTTTCCAATTGATCTCTGCTTAGTGAACTTGCACCTTCTCTTTCCCATTTTCGATAAGTTTGTGGAGAAACATCACCTAACAAAGCAAAACGCTGATTTTTATCAAAACCCCAACGATTACAAAAACCATTGAATAATCTGAATCCAGCTGGAGACAATTGTTTTCTGGTCTTGCTGTCATCAAGAGCATCTAATGGAATATGAAATTCTGGAATTGTCATATCTGAATTATCAATTGTAGACAAAAATAACTCCTTTCGAGAATGAAAATATACCACAAGTATGATTATACTTAATTTACGATTTCAAAGTTCTAATTCTAATTGCTTTGATTACACACCAATGTTGATGCTGAATAGAAACAGCCTATCCATTTCTATCAATGATAAATCAAGATAAATATCTTTAATTGAGTTTAAATCCTTGCAACTAAGCAGTCTTTCCAAGTCAAGGTGAATATAATCTTCAGATAAAATTCTTAGGTAGTTTTCAATGGAAAAATGATCTTGGTTTGAATTCTAATTTTGAATTTTGGATTTCAAATCATTCTGGAGGGAACAACCAAAAGCCTGTTAAACCTGACCACCTGCTATTGGGATTACTTGTCCGTTAATGTTGTCTGAACCTACTGAACATAACCACATTACAGTTTTAGCAACCTCTTCTGGTTGAAGCATTTTCTTGTTTCTGTTCAATCTACTGAGTTTTTGTCGGGCCTCCTCAGGACTGATGTCGAGACTTTCCACCATCTTTTGCACATTGCGGTCTACCAGTGGAGTTTCTACATAGCCAGGACATACTGCATTGGCAGTAATACCAGAGTAGAGATATTCTTCGGAAATTCCTCTCACCAAACCTATCAAGGCATGCTTTGAAGCCGTATAAGCAGATGCCCCCTTCAAACCCCGCAAACCGGCCACAGAGGATATGGCAATGATTCTACCCCAATTACTCTGGGCCATGGATGCAAGTGAATACTTAATCGAGAGGTAGGCACCATCTAGGTTGGTGGACATTATTTTTCGCCAGAAGCCGAAATCCATTTCAGCAAAATCCATCCCCTCGGCAATACCGGCATTGGCAACATGGATATTGATGATACCTGAAATTTCCTCTGCCTCCTTGGTAGCTTTCTTTACAGAGCTCTCATTGGTCACATCCATTTTAAGGGGAATAAATCCATGAATCTCAGATACTTCCTGAAGTCTGCTTAAATTTCTTCCGCAAACTGTTACCCTTGCTCCCGAAGCCTTGAGTTCTTTAGCTATTGCCAACCCGATACCTGTACCACCACCGGTAATGAGGGCGTGTGGGTTGGAAGGAATTTCACTACTCATAAAATTACAACCTTTGATTAATTGCATAAAACCAATTTTTATTTGGTGTTTAATGTGAAGAATATAAACAGGAATTCTATAGGCCAATAAATAATGGTACAGTAATAATTTAGGTGATTAGCTGGCTTGTTACCCTAAGTTACATTTATTGGTTTAGAGTTAAAGATATGACCTAGTAGTTACAAATGAAGCTGAAAGGAGTTTGAAAAATTAGATCTGGTTTAACGATTATGCTTGAGGGTAGATGAAACATTAGTAAACGAACTTTAGAGTCATCAACTAGAATTGTCTCTGATTGAGTCCATATCAAGATTCCGACTAGTTGATTGCGCCTGCAACGGAGTGGTCAATAAGTTGCCAAAACATCAAAGGTAAAGGAACCCGGTGGTGACGGCAGGCAGAGAGAATAATTGGCCAATGATCTAAACTCATGGCGGTGAGAGAGGTAAAGTGTTCTTTACTAGTCTTACATTCGGCGAATACGATCTCCATTAACTCATTACAGTTCTTCGTTATTGGTAACTCACAAACAGCCAAACCGTGATTTTCCGAATTAATATATAAGTGCTCTTCCGAGGCCTCATTCGGAACCCAGAGTTGCATCGTACAGTGAGAAATATACTTTTGGATCATGTCAGGAATGTTTTCGAAATTTCCTGTCGGATTGGAAAGTTTTTGCCAAACGCAAAGTGTTGGGATTAGAGTGCTTCCCGCAGTGGCGTTTTCAAAATAATCCCTGTCCGCTCTTCTTTTGGGATGCTCAGCCAGTTCATGATATTCAGTCAGAACACATGGATATGCGCCATTTGTTTGCAAAGCAAAAAGACTTGCAGAAAGTACAAGGTTCGTCCAATCCCGGATTGCATCCATTTTGTTTCTAAGCGCTAGTAGGATGCAGGCTAATCCAATCTCGATTGAATGATCATCTCTGATAGGAGAACGAAGAACACCGTTATTGTTCACTATCTGAATAATACTGTCAGTATATTTGTTTCGTTTACGTTCAAGCTGTTCAATCTGATCAGTATATGGTCCTGCATAGCGTTCTATGAAGTACTGTATCCAAATACCTGTGAGACTTATGCGTCCAATGGACTCGAATAAGCTCAGATTTACATCCAGTGCGAATCTACTATTTACAGCAGTAGCTAGCCCATCTTTGATTGCTGCATGTGGCAATAGTTTTTTGTTGACAAATTCATCCGCAATAGTCAGGTGAAGGTTAATTAAGTTATTCATTCCTGTCCTCATAGCCTTTGCGGGTGCTGTGGTTTTGGGAAGATATGGGGCAGTAATGTCCCAACCGTATAACATAGCCAACTCGCTACAACGATATGGTGCTTCAAGATTATCAGCTTCCCTGGACCAAGCATACAAAACCCAGCAACATAGGTTTAACTGCCGTACCAATCTCACGCGGTCCTTTTGCCGTTTACCTAACTCAGAGCGAAGTTCTTGTAGCATTTCTGTGAAGTACTGATACGCCGCATCGGGTTCGTCAAGCATCGCAACGGATTTACGAAACAATGTCCGTGCTTTACCGGATATGACATTTTCAGCTAGAACTGCACTAAGTAAATAATTAGCTAGAAGGTCGCCGTCCCATCTTTGAAATCCTACCTTCTTGCTTGTATTTCGACGCTCATAGGCGCTCAAATCAGCATCAACATTTTGATTAATGTCACCGCCAACGGAAACACAAATGGCTACAGGCAAATTTGTATACTGTTTCGGTATACGATTAGGGATGTAACTATCAAGCATTTCATCCAGTGATGGCCGGACCCCCTGTGGGGAAGAGTTCCAGTCTTGCCTCTTGAGGTCGCCTGGTTTCACCGTAAACAAGAATACTTTTTTGATTCCGTCTTTATCGACTCCAACAGCAGCGAGATCAACACCATTTTGGCGAACACCAACTGCTGGCCTTGAGAATACGTGGAGTCCCATTTCACTCAAAAGATCAGGAAGTATTGCATCCAACTCCCCGCGTTCCTTTAAAGCTGCAAGATACTCCTTGATTAACAACTTCATGAATCAAAGCTCTCTTCTTGAAATTCGAAAATGAGATGGTATAAATGCAGTGGATCTATGAATTCAAAACGTGGAACCTCCACTGAAGTGCCAAGCGAGGAAAGCAAGACTTCATCTGTTCTTTGAAGTACCCCTTTGTTGTGGACATAGCTGACAATCCCAACTCCATGAAGTAGTACTTGCTTTGGTATCAAGTTGAAAAATGTAGACGAGGATTGAGCATCCTTGAAGGACTGAGAGATTTGCTTCCTCTGGAGCTCAGCTTGAACCTGTCTTTTGGTACTCGAAGGCCATAGCTCCCGTATTTTTGGCATCGAACTTAAACCTTCGAGATATTTCTCATGTGCTTCCAAAGCGGCCTGCAAGTACTTCTGGGCCTTGTCTTCTGTTTTCGCCGCTTGATCGACGATATCTCTCGCCTGACCTGGGAAGTTGATCATTAGGGGATCAACAAGCAATTCCGCAATTTCTTTAGCGGCGTTTTTTTCATTCACATTTCGTAGGAAGGAGATGAGCAGGGATGCAGCCATCGCCGGTTTGACCAAAAGATAACCCAGAGTTTTCCGGCTGACAAAAACCAGTTCAGTATCGCTGAAATCGAATTCATCAAGAGAGACGTTCAGCTCAAATTCTTCTTTGGTGAAGTGACGAAACAAAGTAGGCAAAGCCAATCTGCTAGCGTGATTTCCACTACGCAGCCAATGAACTACCAGCCATCCAAATGTGTCTGAGTTCTTTTTCGCAAGATTATGAACGAAGCCCTCTAACTCAGAAAGCTGCAAAGGAGTTTCCGGGTGGTTCAAAAACTTTTGCAGACACATTGCGATAGCTGTTCGGTTTTCAGAGTCAATACACCCTGAGAAAGCATAATCAATTTCTTTTATGACTCCTTTCATGGATGGGTCTGCAGCACCCAATGCCAATATAATGCTGAGTTTTACCGGCGTGTTGAATGACGTGTGATTATGATGGAGTGTCATCGCCAGTTGGTGATGCAAGTGTGGTGACGCATTTTGGCTTGTTAATTCGATAAGGCGTATAATTTCAGCCTCCTCAATTAATTGTGCACGAGCGAAATTATCGAGTAAGGCTCGGACCGCAACTGCCATTTCATCCTCGGATTTCCTTTTTTCAATAAAATGTGCCAACTTCTGAAGTCCTAAGACATGAAGAGTCTCATCGGATGTTGTATCAATCCGTCCTAAAGCTGTAATGGCAGAATGTCGAGCTAGTGATCGCTGATCTGCCAATAGTTCAATTGCAGCCGAATGATATTTTTTCATGTCGATTGCAGCGCCAGCTTCTAGAACAAACGTTAGATTTGGAAGTAACTCATCATTACCTTGCTTCAATCTCTCAAGAAGTTTAGCGATTTCCCCGGGGCGTCTCTTTAACCATTCACGGAGGGCTGAATTTGGTCGATTGGCAAGCATATCTTCGCCAGCGTGAGTGATCAATCGATCAACCACAGAAATCAAAAGATCGACTTCAACTTCTAGGTCTGGTACCAGTTTGGTGAATAGGTACTGGATCGACCAGAAATCGTGCCTTATATTCGATTCCAACCATTCGCTATCGATTAGCTCAATGAAGTTCAACTGATTAGAGTTATGGAGTTCAATCAAGATTTGGCACATCTCATCGAAATGTGGATTCGACAAATTGCACTGTTCTTCACATAACCAAGCCAGAAGATTGTTAGCGTCGCTAGCAGCTAGAACATTCTTCTTAAAATGTTGTTTATCAAAGGGTAGGGTTGATTTGGTCATGCTCGATACACAAAAGGTCTTGCTGAAATTCGCAAAATACCAATTTTCAAAAATTATGACTCATAGTAAACAATAAAATTACTCTCCCAGTACCTAGTCTCCAAATCATCATATTGTCTAACTTGGTAGTGTTATACTGCAATAGAAGCCGAGCAAAAATAGAAGAAATTTGGAGATGTCTATTTATGATTACTTTTGAGTAATTGGTATAATCCAGTTGTATTTTAGTTAAGAATTTCGGTTAATGCAATTGTATAGAAAGGTTGTGCTGTCTTTGTCTTCTGTTTGTGATCAAAAAAAGACTAAATTTTGTAAAGAATTTTGTTGTATAAAATACCAGTATAGGACATTTAAGTCCTAGATACAGTAAAGAACAAATCAGCAATTACTGGATTATGGACAATCATTAAGGTGTGAGTGATAGAATTGTGAGAGTTGGTACGGTAAAGGAAATCACCGATGGTGAAGCCCGTGTAGCAATAACACCCGATTCAGCCAAGCGAATAATCAAACTTGGTTATGATGTTGCGATCGAAACCGGTGCGGGCAAGATAGCCGGTTTTGAGGATTTCCAATATGAAGAGGCTGGTGTAAGTGTTCTGTCTACTGCCGAGGATCTTTGGGATACCTCGGAAATAATTGTCAAGGTAAATCCACCTGATACTGGAGAAGCCGGGGATTTGGTTGAAGATAAAGCTATAATTTCCTTTGTTTATCCTCAGGAAAGACAAGACCTTCTGGATCTGTGTGCCTCCAGAAAAATTTCATTGTTGGCCATGGATATGGTACCGAGGATTTCACGTGCACAAAAGATGGACGCCCTTTCCTCGATGGCCAACATTGCGGGTTATCGCGCCGTTATCGAAGCAGGTAACAATTTCGGGAGGTTTTTCACCGGCCAGGTTACAGCTGCAGGAAAGGTCCCACCTGCCCAGGTGTTGGTTATTGGTGCAGGGGTCGCCGGTCTATCAGCAATTGGTACGGCCACTTCACTTGGGGCCATAGTTAAGGCCTTTGATGTTCGACCTGAAGTTGCGGAGCAAATCGAGTCAATGGGTGCGCAGTTCCTGTTTCTGGACTTTGAGGAGGATGCCAGTGGGTCGGGAGGATATGCCAAGCCTTCCTCACCCGAATTCAGGGAAAAGCAGCTGGAATTGTTCCGAAAGGTAGCACCGGAAATTGATATAGTTATTACAACGGCTCTGATACCGGGAGTTGGAGCACCCAAATTATGGCTGGCAGATATGGTCGAGGCCATGAAGCCCGGTTCGGTTATCGTTGATCTAGCGGCAGAGAAGGGCGGGAATTGTGACCTGACCCAACCTGGGGAGAAAATTGTTACCGAAAATAAGGTCACGGTAATAGGATATACGGATTTTCCATCCAGAATGGCGACCCAATCCTCGCTACTCTATGCAACTAATATTTTTCATCTCTTATCTGATTTGACTCCGGAAAAAAATGGCATACCCTTCATCAATATGGAGGATGATGTCATCCGTGGGGCAATCGTTGCTCATGATGGTGAAATCACATATCCACCCCCTCCACCCAAGATTCAGGCAATAGCCGTTAAGCCCCAAACTGCAACTAAGGAATTAACACCTGAGGAAAAAAGGCAGGAGGAACTGGTTAAGTTTCGTAAGGATACCAAGAGACAAATCAGCTTCTTGATTGCCGGTGGAATTGTAACAGCCTTGTTGGGTTTGGTGGCACCTGTTAGTTTCATGCAGCATTTTGTTGTCTTCGTTCTGAGCTGCTTTGTCGGTTATCAGGTTATCTGGAACGTAAGTCATTCATTGCATACCCCCTTGATGTCGGTAACAAATGCCATCTCCGGTATAATCATCATCGGAG
Source organism: Paracoccaceae bacterium (assembly GCA_009842205.1). Lineage (GTDB taxonomy): Bacteria > Pseudomonadota > Alphaproteobacteria > Rhodobacterales > Rhodobacteraceae > MPNP01. The sequence continues at coordinate 9,128 of VYFX01000055.1, forward strand.
CCATACTTCAGATTGGTACTCTGAACACGACAATCCTGATTCTTTCGGGGATTTCACTGTTGATAGCCACAATAAACATTGTCGGTGGGTTCTATGTTACCAGGCGAATGTTGGCAATGTTTCAAAGAAGCTAGAGATTAGGTTATGTCTGAAGGATTATTGGCCTCCATTTATATAGCAGCCTCGGTTCTGTTCATCCTCTCCCTTGGTGGCTTGTCCAACCAGGAAAAAGCCAAAAGGGCTATCTGGTACGGTATGGTTGGTATGGCCATTGCTGTCATTTCCACCTTGGGTTCCATTGCCTTTGTTTCAGAAGACAGTTTGCTGGGTATTCAGAATATCGAAATCATAGGGGCAGCACTTCTCGTTGGCTCCGTAATTGGAATCATTGTGGCTCAAAGGGTCGAAATGACCGGAATGCCCCAATTGGTTGCCGCCTTGCATTCGTTTGTCGGCTTGGCGGCAGTATTTACGGGTATCAATGCCCAAATAGTCGTTGAGTCCGTTCATGTACTGGGCAACAATCAGGAACTTTTCGGGTTTGCCAAGAAAATCGTATCCAAGGATGCTGTCGAGTTGAACATCCTGAAAATAGAAGTGCTTTTGGGTGTGTTTATCGGAGCAATTACCTTTACCGGATCAGTCATAGCCTTCGG
>VYFX01000086.1 GCA_009842205.1 Paracoccaceae bacterium
TTCAAATTGGATTATCAAATCCAGTATCAGGGATATCGGGGAACCTAATACCATCTCCCAAAAAGTTTTGGGAATTGGTTTATGTCCCGACTCATTTATTGATTTACCAGCCGATTGTACATATATTATATTTACTAAAGGGACTGGGTCTGCCCGGTCGGCAAAACGCCTCGGTAATTATCGGGGCTTTTTGTTTTTTGGGAGATGGTTTCTACCTTCTGCTTGATAATCCCCGCTGCTGTGTGACGAATTTACTTCCGATAAGATATGAGATCATTTTGAGTGCATGTAAATAGAATCTGAGGCAATGGAGAGTGATGGTAATTTGGTTTAACGTTAAAACCAGCACTTCAACTTGGTTGAGGTTATTCAAATATGGGAATGGCTATAAAATTATCTAAAATCATTTTAAATTTGATTTGAAATTCGTTAGAATGGTTGAACATCAATATGAATAACTTCCATACAAATCCATGGTATTAATGATTGGGGTAATCCTGATAGGGAAATCCTTTCATTCCCCGACTTGTACCTGAATGAATGGGGAGTTGTTTGGTTCTTTGTTCGAGTAGGAAAAATTATGCAAATATTGATAAGTGGACGTCACCTTGATGTTGGTGATGCCTTAACCGAATATGTCAACGAGTATATCAACAATGCAGAAGCCAAATATGCAGAACGCCCAACGGAAGCCAAGGTTACTTTCACCAGAAATGGAAATAATTACGAATGTGAGGTAAATATGCATTTGTCGACAGGCGTATCGACCTTGGCAAGAGCTGAATCGCATGATGTTTATGCTTCATTCAATAAATCCTATGCGAAAATGGAAAAGCAGCTGCGAAGATACAAAAGAAAATTGAAAGACCACCACTAAACAATAATTTGTGGTTGTTATTGGGATGGAATTGCAATATATCCCTTCCCGCCTGTATCACTACAAATTTGATGGCTGAGGCACGGCCCCTTCCGAAAGGCCACATATTTTCGCTTGATCAATAATAGGTGCGACATACTTTAATGTCGCGTTGAACGTTTGGGGATTTATGTATTTTTTCAAAAGTTGGAAAAAAGTGACGAGATGGTAAATGGAAATTAAGGAATTTCTTTCACCTGAAGCCGTGGTATTTATACCGAAGGAAAATACACCTTCAAAAAAGGATTTGCTTCGTTTGGTGGCTGAAATTGCCAGTAATGTTTATGGTTTGGATCTGGAAAGCTCCTTTGCAGCCCTTGAAGAACGGGAAATGGCATCCTCTACCGGCATGGGGCAGGGCATAGCATTGCCTCATGCAAGATCTGATGATTATGAACATATCGTGGGAATATTTGTCAGACTTGAATCCCCGATCGAATTTGATTCCATTGATCGCAAGCCGGTTGATCTTGTATTCGGAATGTTTGCCCCCAACAATTCCAGCATAGAGTATTTGAAATCCCTAAGTGGTGTTGCCAGAAAACTCAGGGAGGAGGAAACACAACAGTTTCTGCGTTCAACTGTCGAACCAAAGGAAATACTGTCAATTCTGACTTAGTTTTCAAGGTATTTCCATAATACCCCATTCAACGAATATGATTTCCAAAAGTGTTTTTTTGAACCCAATTGAATTGATTCGTTTGGTTCTCTTTTCATTTTTGTCCTCAACTTGGTATTTTTCAACCATGAATTTGGTAATTCTTACAATCACACTTGGTATAAATCACGGTGATGTAACAAGTTTCCCCGACAATGTGAAAAAGGTCAGATTTTCGATTCCCCCAAGATATCAACGGTATAGAGTTCCTTGATTATTTTTTCGATCACGGTCGATTGCCCATCTAGTTGACAACCTTCACCCCGGGAACGCTCGGTGGAATGGCTCAGACTCAGAATTTTATTCCTTGCAGTACCAGCAGGAAATCTTTGGCTCAATTTTTTTCGTCCGTCAGTTACCCCAAATGCTTTATAGGCACTTTCGCGCAACATCACATCTTCGGCAGTGGTCGAAAACTCCCACAATTCACCCGGACACAGCTTCAGGACCAATTTCTGCATGATGGTACCCTCCTTCGTGCGGAATATTCCCAGAAATGGAGAACCATCGCTTGTTGGACCAGTCAATTCCCGAGTCATGATTTCTTCGGCATCCCTGGATAATGGAAACCACTCTTTCAGGTTCCTTACCTCATTGGGCAATTGATTGCCAAAAACCAAAATTGTCGAGGCTAGGTTCAAAATTTCCGCATCGAAATCATTTACGAATTGAGAAGCCAGGGTAATTCGGTAATTGCGTTTTCTCCCTTCCCGTGCATCCCTGATCAACTGGTTGTTGATTTCTCTGATGTCACCTGCCCGATGGTATTCATCAATACACAAGACCTTGGGTTGTCCCCGGTCCGATTGGGTCCTTTGCAAATGATATCCTTTATATGCTTCTGGAACATCCTCCCTCTCAACCATTGATAGAACCTCTTTCTCATCCACTTCCCAATTGCCTATGGCCACATGACGTGCCAGCATGTACATAAGGGAAGAACTTCGTTGTGAATCGAAACCCTTTATCTTGTCAAGCACTTCACCAACATCCATACTCATCACCTTAGCCTCACCAATATCGAATTTGGTCGTACTGCCAATGATGGGAAAATCTCTCACTGCCTCTGAAAACCTGATTTGCAGATAGGAAATCAAATCTCCCATTGCCTTTTCATTGGTATCATCCTGACCTCCAGCACTTGCCGTGAAATTGGGAGAAAAAAGAACTTGTATCAGGTCTGTCAGAATTGGTACGGCCCTGGTTTGGGCAAGATTGGCTTCCCGTTGATACCCTTGTGCAAAAAGCCAGTCGGTTACCTCCCACCATGAAGTATGCTCATCAAAATCAAAGCGGGTTTGATCCAACAGGCGATCAATATTCTCCTCTTCCCCGCGATAATATCTCTTGGGAGACTCCCAATCTGCAAATCGTTCATAGGTCTTTTCTATCAATATCCCCAGGATACCTGCCAGATCAATGGCGGTATCGAATGATGTTTCCTTGACAAGAATGGATAGGAAATTGATCAGAAAATTCCGGTGACTGCCGAGTGGCTTGCGAAACCCCAGGGGTGTATCAAAAGGGTTGATTGTATATTCCGGTAACAATTTGAATTCCAGATGAACGGCTTCATTTTTTCGCTCTGGAGGCAGTGCTTCCCGCAATACCCTGATTAGTCCCGCTGAAGAATTACCAACGTCAACAATTACCACCTTGGGAAGTTCCACCCTTGTCAAATCGAGGGCTGTACCGTCAAGTACACTACCCAGATTCAAGGCGTTCAATGCAACGGATTTGCCTGAACCGGAAGACCCAATCAGGATTTCCAACCAACTGCTTTGGAGCATTGATCCCCTTTGATAGGGCCAGGCCACACCATCGGTGGATCGAAACATTGTTTCTCCCCTTGTCCAAGGACTCGTCTGCCTTGCAAGTGGAAACATCTTCAATGCCTCCCCCAAGGGTACCAATACTTCCGGAGCAGTACTGATGGGTCCAAAACCCGGTATGGTATACAATATCGTTGCCAGGGAATCACCACTATTCCTGTCGGTGGTGATATTGCCCCATTGCTCGGTCGAATTTCTCAGAAAGGACAGATTATGTCGGAACTGCCTGATGTCAGAACTGGCAAGCCATGTGGCAAAACCAATTCGAAGTCTGATCAAGTCTTCTGCAATTCCCTCATCCTCCTTCAACTGCTCGAATGCAGATCTGATTTTTTTGTGTCTCAATGGATTGGTAAAGCCAAAGAATTTTACATACTGTTCCTTTACCTTCATGACATTCGGTTTGATTCCATCGAATTTGAACGAACATCTGAAGGGAATTTCGGGATGAGAATCCGCGACAGACCGGATTAATTCATTGAATGGAACGATAAATTCAGGCAACAGGGTTATATCAAATCCCCCAAACACATGATTCCCAATTTTAACAAGGCCGTCATCCAGTATGTGAACATCCTCCCTTGATAATTTGTCATCAAGCGAATTACGATATTTTGTTACATGATTTTCAATGCAGCTCGGGTGTTCAAACAACCTTGCAGCTTTCGGTACTTGCTGTGGATACAAACCCATCTTGGCATGATGGAGGTATTGATCAACATTCAATTGATTGATCACATAACCTCCTGTGGTCAAATCCCTCGCAAGACAGTCGGTCATCGCAAGGTGCTTTTCATAGGAATCGTACTCATGCTGTACTGCTTCAAAACTTTGATCTTCTCCCCTTCCAAGTTGTTTTCTCCCTTTAAACATGGGACTCCATGTATAAAGGGTCAGAATAACCATTTCCTCGGTAAGTTCCTCAACCTGAAACCGGCATTGCTCATCAAGCAAATTCCCAATTTCCAATCCCATTTGCAGGCATTTTTTTCTTTTGATTTTCCTGCTCAGCTCCAGTTTATCCCTAAGGGGTCCAGGGTTTCTGATGAATGAAACTTCAAAGGAATGCCGATGGTGTTTCAAAAAGGGAATGAAGCAAAACCTCAATCTGGAAAGACAATCAATAGCAGATCTTTCTTCCACGGTATCATTTTTTGATCTCAACCATATCATCGAAGCGAGAGTTCCATCCTTGAGGCAAAGTGTTCTATTGTCCTCGATTGCTTCCAATGGAATCATTTCCTTGAGCGATGGATTGGCTATTTCACCTGCCAATTTGGCCAATCCATCTGTCAAGCCAGCCATAAAACTAAGCATGATGATTGCCCAAATCGATGCACAGTGCATTGAACCGTGCCTCTTTTTCCTCGGGAGACAATCCAATCAGGGAATCATACCTCCAGAGCCATTTTCCCAATCGGTTATGAATTAGGTATTGCAAGCTTTGCCTGCCCGGATAATCCATGAATTTGTTAACACCATTTCGGTCATCCCACCGTTGTTCCCTACTATTGCCTTTCTGGCAAACTGAAAGGGTAACTCCCAGTGCTGAAAATTCGCTTGCAATCTCCTTCATTTCGGTGCTTTCCAAGGGTAGCTGAAACCTGACCTCACCACCACAGGCCGAAAAGATGGAAGCACCCTTCTGGATTAGTAGTTTTAATAATGGCAACATCCTGATGCGGTCCTCGGCAACCAACCAGGCAAATTTACTGGACAAGGGCTGGTTCCGCATACAGGAATAAACAACACAACCTTGGAAAAGCGACTGGGCAACAATGTTCGCAGACCATGACAAATTGGCAAACTTCGCACCACCACAAATCCTTGTCAATTCATCAAGCGAGCGTACCAGATACGAATTGGCCGATGATGATTTATCCCATCCGGGACCTGCAAAAAACGATTCAATCCTGAATGACCCATATTCCATCAGAATTTCTACTTCCTTGAAGGTATAAATAACTTTCCTGCCCATTCCCTTTTGCCAAGTCAAATCCCACGGATAGGAGCATTGGGGCTTTGGTATGAATTTTCCATAGCATAAAATCGGTAGATCGATTTTGGAAAGGTGCGATATGTAGTCCTGGGTCAAATTCCTGCCCGGTTCAACAAACTGGATTTTCTTCCAGCTGCCTTCACGCGGCAAGGGCATGCTTGCCAAATCCGATACATAGGCAAACCTGGGAAACCGGGCACATGTAATGGGTTGATCTGAGCATCTTTGATTTGAATACTTGTCGACGACCGGCCTAAACAGAACCGGATCAACTTTCATTGGTGGAATAATGCGATGCAGTTTTTTTTCTTGTTTGTACAATCCTTGCTGGTGTTGGTTTATTACCTTGTAGAGGCTTGGACTCATCAAGATGCATTGAATATCATCCAGCAGAAATTCTCTGCCAATTCGCTTTTGGGAACTGGCATTAATCATCAGAAACGACAGAAGCAAGATTCGTTTGAGAATCCAGCAAATCAATTGTAAGTGATGTATTTTCCTGATGGGGTTCAATCCCCATTCAGAGGCAATTTCCCCTATCGTAATTCCAAACCAGCCATCTGTCGGCAGAATGTGATCACTGGTTGGTTTAAACAATGGATTTCCTGGTTCCAAACCACACGTGAACCAAATTCCTGTCGGGAGTTTCAACTCCCCAGATTGAGGATTAAATTCCCTGAACCATCTGTCCCGCAAAGCAATCACGGAACCATCATGGGTTCTGTATAATATTCCCGGATCGGGAAAAGATGCCGTACTGGAATTAGTCCGGGTCATTCAATGACCTCCCGATTTCCAGAACCTTGTCAGGGTTTGCCTTTCCTGCACCAATTAATTCTTCCAGATATTCGTCAGGATGTTCTACATCCTGCCAAAATTCTATTTTGGAGTTTTCGGTAAGGTCAATAAATTTACCCTCGGACCAATAGCTTAATGAAGCAGATACCCTTGCCGAATGATCGGAAGAACCATTTGCTGCCCTTGGCCAAATGCGGAGAAATTCGTCAATCTTCCTGATTTTCTCAAAAAACCTATCGGTATCCCCGAAACGGCGGGCAATATAGAGAGATTCGAATAACCCTTCAGGATCAGAACTACCCAAAAGTTCAGCCAGAATCGCTTCTCTCCGACCAACTACTGCAAGGATATTTTCCGTTGCTTCGTGATAAAGGGGAATGTTTTCGTGAAATGAAGAAAAATACACCGCCCAAGCCATTCTGGTAACCATTTCCTGAGGTATTCTTGGTAGCCAGATAAGCCTCAACCGTCCTCTCAAGGAGGACCAGACCGGATGCTTCAGATTGTGGCAGAATTGACAAATCGTGGTTAATTCATGAGCATCACAGAATGGTTTGTGTATCTGGTGATCTACTTCCATGTAATCAGGAATTCTGACCTTGCATGTTTGACAGGTCCAGTCATCCCGATTGAATGCTTCCCTGATGCCAGCAACGGAGTCGTAATTCAATTGAGCATGAAACCTTGAACCGAATGAGGCCTCATCTGGACTGATTTGAAGCATTTCCTCCAAAAAGCCGGCCATGGTTGCTAATTGATGGTCCTCAGGGACCCGTCAACCGAAACATTGGCGGTACCGTTACCAAACAGGGATCCGATGCCGACACCCAGGGTAGTGGGTATGGCAACCATGGCCGCACCAACAAAAACCAGTGTAAATGCGGTTGATAATCGGGCTGAGGGATCATTGGGATTGATTGCGTGCTGCCTGAATTTAAGGAGACCCAGAAGGGCAATGCCAATCCCCAACAGGAAGGCAGCCGCACCGATCAGGTCAGCGATATCCCCTATCTGACTTTGAAGTTCCGAGGCCATGTCACCAATATTATTGACCTGGGCCACTGCTTGATTCACCCAGAACGGATAAATCAATACTGAAAAAATTACTGGTAATAGATGCATGTTTTTTCCTTTGACAAAATGAATTTGCGTCGGGACAGGTTATGATGTCCTACTGTCGAACATGCACAGTTTGGTGTAAGTTGCAGACTTTTTTCCGGTGGAGAAAAATTTTCCTGTGGATAAACCGGATGTCACTTGCCAGTTTGTGATTTTCGCCTCTGAATTCCAAGAGGTCTTCAAACAAGGCATTTTAAAAATCCTTCAGCTATTTAGGTTGGTATTTTGCCTTCCATTTTTGTGTCATTTCCCTTTTTGGAGGCTTCTTGAAATATTTCTTATCATCGGAAATTTACCCTCAGTTTTTAATTTTTGGAGGGCTCGGAAATGGTTGAAAACAGAAAAAAACGTCTGGCTGAATTCAAGTCAAGGCACCAATTTTGGAGCAACGATGAAGTCAAGATTTTAATCGATCTATGGCTTCAGGATGTACCGGCGGCATATATTTCCAAGGTCCTGAAAAGGTCGGGAAATGCCATAGAAGTAAAGGCATTGCGCTTGGGCTTGGCACCACGGCGAAACGAACGGAAGCTTATTCGCAATGCCAAGGGACAGAAAGCCAGGGTAAGACCCTGCCTTAACTGCAAGACTCTCTTTTTTTCGATGGGTATTGGAAATCGTATTTGTGCCAATTGCAAGGAACATCCCAGTTGGCAATCGGGCACCGACCTTCACTTGACCTTCGAGGAATTTAACTTGGATTAGTCACCGAAAGGGATTAGTATGTGTCATTTTTCAGAACTGATCCCTCATGAAAATCGACCAAGCCCTTATTGACGAGGTTATCAGCAAAGTACCCCTTCACGAAGTGATTTCCAGGGAAGCGGGTACGGTATTCAAGCCAAGTCAGGAGGGTTACAAGGGTCTGTGCCCATTTCATCAGGAAAAAACTCCTTCTTTCGTGATCTACAATTCTTCCCGACCAAATTATATCTGCTTTGGGGCCGGTTGTGGTGAAAAGGGCAATGTGATTACCTTCCTCATGAAGTGGAAGGGCATGGGCTTCAGGGAAGCCTTTGACTATGCACGGGAGTTCGCAAGCATTCCACTGGATGAATATTCACCTACCATCGAACGACCGGCAGTAGCAACAGTCCAATCAGAAAAACCCATACCCTGGGATTTGCCAGCCATCACTCCCGATGTAGAATTGCCTGCAGTTGGAAAACCGGTTCTTGTCCATAATCCTAGAAAGGGAACAGCCCATATAAATACCCCCTCTCACGTCCACATTTACCGGAATACGGATGGTGAGCCCTTGCTGATTGTACTTCGCTTTGCAACGGAAAAGGGTGGCAAGTATTTTCATCAGGTTTCCTGGAAAAAAGGGGGAATTCCCTCCGATCCGAAATTGCAGGGCCATTGGTACCAAATAGCCTTTGAACCCAATCGTCAAAGACCTCTTTACGGAATGGAAGATATACCATGTTGGCAACAGATGGCGGCACGTTATATTCTGATTGTAGAGGGTGAAAAAACCAGGGATGCTGCAGCCAGGATGCTGCCGCTTGATCGCTTGGGCGTGCTGATCCTATGCAATCTCGGAAGCTCGGGAGCAATCAACAAGATTGATTGGTCATGGTTGATGGAAGCCCTGCAGAAATCCTCATCCTCCTTCTCCCCAGTAAATATAATTCTGTGGCCAGATGCTGATGCAATTCTCGAAAGATTTGATGGTTCAAGCATGGACCCTCAAGACAAGTTTGTTTCCCAGTGGCAATCCGAGATACGCAAGGCAATGGTTAAATACGGGCTTAATCAGGATACGATCAACATCAGACGGGTTTATCCAGAAACGGATAGAAAGTCTGGCTGGGATCTGGCCGATTCACTGGAGATGGGCTGGAATGAAACTGACTTTATCAACTGGTATCTGAACAACAGCTCCCTGATATCAGATGATGGGTTTGATGAAGTTAATTGACATTAAAATTGTTGGTCCTTCACTCAATCGGCTCTTCATCCAAAATGGCGGATCATACCCAAGTAAAAAATAATCTAGATGTTTTATGGCTTTATTTGAAAATAAGGTTTAGGTTGAGCAATTACTTTACGGAATGATTATTTCCTAAGTATTGAGGGTCAGCAACGGCTCTGATGACAATGGATAATCACCCACCATTATGGACGAAGAGCCATTTTTTGGATAGTCTGATATATCCTGAAGGAGTTGGCTAATGACTTAACCACCAAAACAGGGGAAGACTCTTTTAGGTTAGTGTGTTAGTGGTTCATTCAGTTTGGTTGTTTGACTATCAATTATCTCGTCAAATCTGGAAGGATCATTGGCAAGTAGCTCAGTAATTCCCGCTTAAATTTTTTATCCCCATTAACAGGGGTATTACGAGGTTG
>VYFX01000018.1 GCA_009842205.1 Paracoccaceae bacterium
GTAACTATCATATTACCCAAATTACCCCAATTAATTTACCTTGGCCGGAGGGTTTGAATTGCCGAAACTAGGATATAAAAGAATTTTACTGAAAATTTCGGGGGAAGCCCTTATGGGACCACTGAAATTCGGAATACATTCACCCACTGTTGCCCGGGTGGCTGGTGAAATCAAGAAGGTTCATGATCTTGGTACTGAAATATGCATGGTTATCGGCGGAGGCAATATCTTTCGGGGATTGGAAGTAGCTGAGCAGGGTATACCGCGTACGACAGCAGACCATATGGGAATGCTGGCCACGGTCATGAATGCACTGGCCATGCAAACGCATTTGGAAAAACTTGATATTCAAACCAGGGTACTTTCAGCCATCAGGCTGGACGAGATGTGCGAACCCTATATCCTACGGAGATCGTTGCGACATTTGGAAAAGAAAAGGGTATGCATTTTTGCAGCTGGTACAGGGAATCCCTTTTTCACAACCGATACAGCGGCAACCCTCAGGGCAAGTGAATTGTATTGTGATGCCGTTTTCAAGGGTACCAAGGTCAATGGTGTTTATGACAAGGACCCAGTTAAGAATCCCGATGCTAAAAGGTATATTAACATCAGCTACGAGGACGTTATACAAAAGGACCTTAGAGTCATGGATACCTCTGCTATTGCCATGGCCAGAGACAATAATTTACCCATTATCGTGTTTTCGCTGGAAGAGCCTGGTGGCTTTGAAGGTATAATCAAGGGTCTTGGAACTTATTCAATAATCAAAAATAGCTAAATCAGGACGTAATTGGCGGGTAGACATGGAAGATTTTGAACTAGATCTGGAAGATTTTGAACGAAGAATGGAAGGAGCCATAAATTCGTTAAGGCAGGATTTTGCCGGTCTAAGGACAGGCAGGGCATCGGCTTCAATGGTCGATTCATTGGTCGTCAATGCCTATGGAGCCCAAATGCCCATGAATCAGTGTGGATCAATAAATGTACCCGAACCAAGATTGTTATCTATTTCTGTTTGGGACAAAACAATCGTTGACGATGTTGTCAAGGCTATCTTGGATTCTGGACTGGGGATTAATCCTGTCGTCGAAGGTACCGTAATCCGCTTGCCAATACCGGAATTGAATGAGGAGCGTAGGAAGGAGTTGTCGAAAGTGGCTTCCCAATATGCTGAAAACACCCGGATTTCCATTCGCAATATCAGGAAGGATGGCATGGATATTCTAAAAAAGGCCAAATCCGATGGATTGAGTGAAGATGAGGTTATTCTCTGGTCAGATGAGATTCAGGATCTGACGGATCAATTCATTGCAAAAACAGACGAAACGTTGGAAACAAAGAAATCAGAAATCATGGCAGTGTAAATTTGGCTGAGCAAGAGTTAATCAATACCAATCAGGAATTGTCCAATTTTCCAAACCACGTTGCCCTAGTCATGGATGGCAATGGCAGGTGGGCAAAGGCAAGGGGATTGCCAAGGGTGCAAGGACATCATCGTGGAGCAGAGAGACTACGTGATATTGTAAAATCTTGCCCCGAGTTGGGAATACGATATTTGACCGTCTTTGCCTTTTCTACAGAAAACTGGAAACGGGGCGAGGATGAGGTTTCTGGGCTAACCAGCCTATTTCGACAGTATATGGGATCGGAATCCCGTGAGCTGATTGAAAAGGGTGTAAAAATCAATTTCATTGGCAATAGGGAAGCCTTTGACCGATCACTTGTCGAACAAATGAATCAACTGGAAAGTGCCACCAAAAACAATGAAGTTCTGGAATTGACCGTTGCCATCAACTATGGTGGGAAAAGTGAGATTGTTGACATGGTCAGAAAAATTTCCAGAAAAGCTGTTGAGGGAACATTAAATCCTGATCAACTGGACGAGGTTTTGGTTGACAAGTTTCTATCGACCTCCAATCTACCGGATCCCGATTTGATCATCAGGACATCAGGAGAAACCAGGCTGTCAAATTTTTTCCTCTGGCAGGCAGCTTATTCTGAATTGGCTTTTGACCACACCCTGTGGCCTGATTTCACCGTAGAGCATTTCAAATCCCACCTTATTCAATACGGAATCAAGGAACGACGATTTGGGTCAATTACCTGAAACTTCAAAAGATTCAAAATTCAAATCATTACCTGCCAGGGTAATTACAGCCTTGGTTCTAGCAGGTGTGGCCTTGGGTTCCTACCTCGCTGGAACCATTACATTTGCATTGTTTTTATTGGCACTCTTTTCATTTTTGCTTTTTGAACTGTGTGGCTTGCAAACACCAGCATTTTCGAGGTCAAGGAAAATAGCTTATGTGTTGTTGGGTTGTTTTTTCATCACCGGCTCGATGGTATTTGAACTGGCAAATGCATATTCAATTGATTTGGACAAAATCCGAAATAATTCACAGCTTTTTGTTTTTGTCTTGATGTTTGTAATTGTATCTGGGGTTTTACTCAGATACAAAATTTACATGGTGGCTTGTGGAACCGGGATATTCCTTGCCGTTCTCGGACATTCAATGGCATTCCTGGGGAGTAAGCCAATATTTTTGATGATTGTACTTCTGATCATTGGTACGGATGCCGGTGGATACTTTGCAGGAAAATTGATAGGTGGGCCAAAAATGTTTCCCAGTATCAGTCCTAATAAAACATGGTCCGGAACGATTGGAGGTTGGGCGTTGTCAATCATCATATTGATTGGATTTATGTATTTTTGGAGAGATAAATTGCCTACCACATATCTAGTATTTTATGCATTGGCCATTTCGGTATTTTCACAACTTGGCGATTTATCAATCAGTGCAATAAAGCGAAAAGTAGGTGTCAAGGACAGTTCGAATTTGCTACCTGGGCATGGTGGATTTTTGGATAGATTTGACGGCTTTATAGGTGCAGGGGTGTTGATTTTCTTCCTTACAATAATGAATTTCCAACCTAATATTTTTGACTTTTGATTATTGAAAATTCATGAAGTATGGAAGTTCTTGTTAATTCAATTCTTACAATCGTTCCTTTTCTGGTTGTCATAGCAGTAGTTGTAACTTTCCATGAGTTTGGACATTATTTTGCTGCCAGATTATGCAACCTGCCGGTATCGGTTTTTTCCATCGGTTTTGGGCAGCCCCTCTGGAAAAAAACTGACAGGAATGGTACCGAATGGCGTTTATCACCCATCTTGATTGGTGGTTATGTAAAGATTCCAAATCTGTTGACATTGCCTGGTCCAAAAGACTCATTTGTTGATAATGAGAATGTTGCCGGTGCAGAAATCCCGGTAAGGAAAAAGTTTATTGCTGTAGCAGGAGGACCACTGGCGAGTTTTATCCTGGCCATAATCGTATTTGCCTTGGTCATAACCTTTCAGGGTTTTGTGAAGGAACCGCTGGTTGTTAAATCAATTCATAACCTTCCAGCAAGTGACTTTGAACTCCAACCTGATGATGAAATCCTGGCCATAAATGAAGAGCCGATTAACACTCTTTATGACCTGTATATTTTTGGCAACCAATCAGATCCGGCAGATACATTTTATTACAAGGTAAGGCGATTTGAGGAAGTAAGGGAGGTAACCGGACCCTATCCCACACCCCCAATTATTGATAACATTAATCTGGCATCACCTGCGGAAAAGGCAGGTCTGAGGGTAGGGGACGTAGTATTACGTGTTGATGGCAGGGAAGTTGGAAGAGGATCAGATCTGGCCAGGGAAGTGACTGATTCCAAAGGCCGGTTGATGGATTTGGTTGTCTTTCGGGACAATCAGGAAATCAGCATCACTTTGGCGGGAGAGTTTCAGGATATTCCCATAGGTAATGGCGAATTTGAAAAAAGGGTACTGATTGGAGTTGGTCTTGGCCTTGCCATTGAACCTGACACATACACACCAGGACCATTGGATGCTCTTTGGTATGGATCCTTGAGAACCCTGTCGGTAGTGATATCCACTCTGCAGGCGATACCAAAGCTCATTACCAGTGAGATCAGCAGTTGCAACATTCAGGGGCCAATCGGGATTGCCAAATTTTCGGGAGCTGCAGCCAATCAGGGACCAATTGTATTTATCCTTTTCATAGGGGTTTTGTCAGCAGCAATTGGCGTTGCAAATTTACTTCCCATTCCAGTATTGGATGGTGGCCATCTGGTATTTTATTTTTATGAAATGATCAGTGGCAAAGAAGCCAATGGGAAATTCAAATATTATACGTATGTGGTTGGTTTGGGTCTTATCGTATGCTTGTTTGCTTTTACAATCTACAATGACCTGACTTGCTGATGTGTAGGAATGAACACTGACAACAAATTTGAATAATTAAGACTTTAAAAATTTTAACCCCAATGTTATTCTGATCTGTTACAAAAATAAAAATAAACAACTCTTTTATAGGGGGATATAAACTTGCAATTGCGTTTCAGGATTTTTTTAATTGCTTCAAGCCTGTTCTTCGGAACGGTAATCGCTTCAGTAGCCTATGCCCAATCCTATTCATATGATCGAATTGATGTTGTAGGGAATCTACGGATTGATCGGGACAGTATTATTCGTATCTCGGAGTTGCCCGAATCAGGTACGGTTTCCAGCAGTGACATCAACGAGGCATTTAAAAACCTTTCTGATCGCGAACTGTTTCAGAACATCACAATTGTACCGAAAAACAGGCTGTTGGAGATTACAGTCGAGGAATATCCCCTCATCAACGAAATCAGTATTGAAGGCAATAAAAGAATCAAGGACGATGTTATTGAGCCTTTCATAAGGTCTAAATCCCGTCAGGTCTATTTACCTTCCAAGGCATCGCTTGATGCCGAAACCATATCCCGACTTTACTTTGCACGAGGACGATTCGCTGCAACGGTAACGCCAAAAATTATTCGCAGGAGAGATAATCGGGTTGATTTGATTTTTGAGATTGCCGAAGGCAAGGTTGTAGAGGTTGAACGCTTGAGTTTCATTGGCAATCAGGCATTTTCCGATGAAAAACTAAGGAAGGAACTGGAGACCAGGCAGGCAGGTGCATTGCGGGCATTCATTCAAAAGGATACCTTCGTTGCCAACAGGCTGGAGCTGGACAAAACCCTATTGAGGGATTTCTATCTGGACAATGGTTATGTTGATTTTGAAATCGAATCTGCAACTGTTGAATTGTCCCGTGAAAGAGACGCCTTCTTCATCAATTTCAAGATAAACGAAGGTCAACAATATACCTTTGGTGAATTATTGGCATCCACTGAACTAGAAGGTGTTGATACCGAGGAGTTTTTGGGAACAATCAAGATTGAAACGGGAGATATATTTTCGCCCAATTCCCTGGTCTCTGCACGGGAGAGAATGGAATTTCTGGCTTCCGAAAAGGAAATGACCTTTGCCAGGGTGGTTCCAAGAACTAGGGTTAATAGTGACAACAATACAGTTGATGTTGATTTTGTAATCGAGATAGGTCCACGGGTTATCGTTGAACGGATTGAGATCGAGGGCAATGTCACAACCAAGGATTACGTCATAAGGAGAGAATTCACCACCGTTGAAGGTGATCCCCTCAATGCCGAGGAAATCAACCGTTCTGCAGAACGTGTAAGGGCCTTGGGATTTTTCTCCTCGGTTGAGGTATCGGAAGAAAAGATTTCACCGACCCAATCGGTCATTAGACTGCAGGTAGAGGAACAGGACACGGGAACCTTGACTTTCGGATTGAGTTATTCCCAAGCTGCAGGGCTGGGAGGTAGTATAGGTTTGACCGAAAACAATCTTCTAGGGCGGGGTCAAAGACTTTCATTCTCGGTTGATACAAAATCCGATGGCACAGACTATTTTGTTACCTTTGGTGAGCCGAAGCTATTCGGTCAGGACATGAATTTCAATTTCACTATTGGCACCCGGAACCAATCGAGAAACGACGGTATTGTTGGTGTCAGGGAATTCGTTCTTTCGTCAGGCATCAATTTTCCAATTAGCGAAACCAGTCGTTTGGGCTTCAATGTCGGTTTCTCTACCTACGACTATGCTCCGTATACTCAAAATTCAAGAATACTTCAAAAAGATGTAGGTAAAGGTATACCTCAATTTAACGATGCAAATGAAATAATAGGATATGAGGATGCTCCTGTACCCTACGAGAGGCAGGTACGTATAGGATACAACTACCAGTATAACAGTATTCCACTTGGATTTTCTACCCGACGTGGAGTGGTTGGTACTTTCAATCAGACCCTGACATTTGGCAGCGGTTCCCACAATGTATTGAGGACTATTGGTACGTTAAGGGGACAAACAACAGCATTTGATAATAATGTAACCCTTACCGCAACCTTGGAAGGAGGAATAATTAAACCACTTGGAGGCCGAGATTCAAGGCTTTTTGATCGTTTTCAAATGAATTCAACTCTCTTCAGGGGCTTCGCACCTTATGGTGTAGGGCCCAGGAGCCGCCAGGGTACTGTAAAAAAGGCCCTCGGTGGAAATTATTATACGGCCTTGAGGCTGGAAAGTAGATTCCCGCTGGGGTTTGATGAGGAGCTTGGAATTTCAGGTGGCACCTTTTTGGATGTAGGTTCAATCTGGGGATTGGATGATACTAATGATGGACCTCCAGAAGATGGCGGTGATGATTTACCCGTTGACGATTCCTTTAAGTTGAGATCAACTGCTGGAGTATCGTTCTTCATAAGAACTTTCTTGGGGCCGTTGAGGTTCAATTTCTCACGACCTGTGAAAAAACATCCAGGTGATGTCACCCAAAACTTTGAAGTTACCCTACAGTCGAATTTCTAGATGGCAATTCGAAAGTTCTTACTTGAACTGCTGACATTATTTTCCCTGGCCATTTTGCCAGCCACGTCATTTGGTCAGAATCTAGGTTCAAGCGAGCAATTCTTTCCTTCTGTACAACCGGAAGTATCCGTTGTTAACTACCGTACACTTTACCTCAGATCACAATTTGGTATCAGGGTGGCAAGTGAGTATCAGGAGGCGCAATTGTCGCTTCGTGCCGAAGGAACCTACTATTCAGAGTTGTTTGAAGATGAGGAAAGGGACTTGGCTGAAAAAAAAGGCAATCTCACTTCATCGGAATTTGAATTGCTTGTCGAGGATTTTGATACCAGGGTAGAATCCAGAAGAATGATTCAGGATGGCAAGGGGGTTGCCCTGAGCGAGTGGGAAAACCGACAACAAGAGATATTTCAGGCATATGTTACACCTGTTATTGTTCAGGTAGCGGAGTTTTTTGGTTCCAAAGTGGTTATCCCGAGAGATCTTACCATTTGGACTGATGAATCCCTTGATATAACACCCTATGTATTGGCTCAGGTGAATGCCACTATTGGAGATGGTACCGGATTAAACGAGTATAGCACTCCACTGGAATTTGCCGGCATTGCAGAATAACTTCAAGAACTTACATTTTTGCTTCAATTTTATGGAAAGTAGTTATGCGAACAGAGATTGATCTATCACTAACCATGGCAGATTTGTCCATGATCAAGCGAATGATTCCGCATCGGTATCCATTCCTGTATATCGACAAGGTAATGAATCTGGAAAAGGATAAAGGTGGCATCGGAATCAAGAATGTAACCTGTAATGAACCTTTTTTTCAGGGTCATTTTCCAAATCAGCCAATCATGCCAGGGGTGTTGGTAATTGAAGCAATGGCCCAAACGGCAGCAGTCGTTGTAAATCATTCCCTTGACATGATTGATGAAAATCTGGGCATTTACCTTTTGGCAGTCGATAATGCCCGTTTCAGGAAAATGGTTGTACCCGGCGATGTACTGGAATTGCACATGACGGTTCTTAGGGGAAGAGGTAAATACTGGAAACTGGATGGCAAGGCCATGGTAGGAGATGAACTTGTATCCGAAGCTGTAATTACCGCCTTGTGGGAAAAGTTGGACGAATAGGAAGATTGGAAACTGATTTTATGCCCATCCATCCCCAGGCTTGTATTTCTGAAGGTGCTCAAATCGGAGCGAATTGCACGATTGAAGCATTTGCCTTTATCGGTCCTGAAGTCGTTCTCCACGACAAGGTTCATGTAAAACCACATGGAACTGTCACAGGTCGAACTGAAGTTGGTGAGGAAACGGTGGTCTTCCCTTATGCCTGTGTTGGTGAAGTACCTCAGGATCTCAAGTACAAAGGAGAGAAAACCATTCTGAAAATAGGCAAGAGAAACCGAATCAGGGAGGGAGCCACCCTTAACATGGGCACAGATCACGGGGGTGGAATTACCGAGGTCGGTGATGATTGTCTGTTCATGACAGGAGCTCATGTTGGTCATGATGTAAAGGTTGGAAACAATGTAATTCTTGCCAATCAGGTTGCTCTTGGTGGCCATTGCATTTTGGAGGATAATGTCATCATCGGTGGTCTGAGTGGAGTTCACCAGTTTGTACGAATAGGCAAGGGAGCTTTTGTCGGTGCAGTAACCCTTGTTCGACGGGATGTCATTCCTTATGGCATGGTTGATGGACCTGATGGAAGCCTCAAGGGATTGAATCTTGTAGGATTAAGACGCAGAAAGATTTCCCGGGAAAAAATTGAAGAGCTTCGAAAGGCCTATTCATTTCTGGTAAATTTCAAGGGCTCCTTTGCAGATGCCGTCAAGGAACTAAAAAGCAGGAATTATTCTTCTGATTCACTGGTCAATGATGTAATTGAATTCACCTTGTTCAATAGCGGAAGAGAATTCCTGAAACCAAGTTGAACAAATCATGAAAAATGAAGAACCAAGGCATTTCCTTTTGATCGCCGGTCGAGGTTCATTACCCAAACTGGTATATGAAGAGCTTGTGTCATGCGGTGATAACGTTGAAATCACCTTTCTACCCGGGTCTGAACATGATGATTTGACTACAAGACATACTAAAATCAATCCAGATAATTTTTTGGATTTACTCCAAAAGTATAGAGGTATGGGCGTAGAACATGTTGTACTTGCAGGAGGTGTTGATAGGCCCAATCAAACAAGCATCCTATTCAAGCACGGAGAAACCAATAATCAAATCAACATTATGGGAGGGGATGATTCCATCCTTAAACAATTTATAACTGTCATTGAAGAGATCGGTTTTAAAATCTGGGGTGTTCATCAAGTTATACCTCAATTGATAAATCACAATGGAGTATTGACTGATCGGTCTCCTTCATCGGCTGATAAATCTGATATTATTTTCGCTGAAGAAATCGTTACATCCATTGGTAATGCAGATATAGGTCAGGCTGCAGTTGTCAGAAATAACCGGTGTATAGCTGTGGAAACAATCAGTACAGACTGGATGCTTGATTCCATTAAGGATGTTTATTCAACCTTTGCCAATAATCCAGACGAGAGGGGTGGAATTTTAATCAAGGCGTCCAAGCCTAATCAGGACCTTCGTGTGGATTTACCAACCATTGGTCCCAATACAATCCAAAGAGTTGTATCTCTTGGAATGAGTGGGCTTGTCATTGAATCTGGCAAGGTGATATTGATAGATTTACCCAAAGTGATTCAAATGGCAAATCAGAGTGGAATATTCATTTGGTCAAAAAGCATAAATCGAAATATCCGAGAAAAATATTCCTGATCGCTGGCGA
>VYFX01000073.1:0-9019 GCA_009842205.1 Paracoccaceae bacterium
ATATTAATAATGGAAGAAGAACTTGAAAATCTTAGACAATTGGTGGAAGAACAAGAGGGTAAAATAGAAGCCTTAAAGGGGATACTAGCAGGTGTTTTTGCCTATCTTGACAAGTCTAGTATTAGTAATCTATTGGATCAAATGCAAGGATTCCCCGACAGGGAATCTTCTGACGAGGTCCGCGTTAGTTTTCAAAAAGGATTTATACAAATGGTTGACGAATTTAGAAAACTCCTCAGAAGTTAGATTAAAAAATAGTTTTTCATTAGTCATAATTATTTCTCTTGTTTGATTTAAATGAAAAAGGGCTCTCAATCGGAGCCCTTTAAAGTTTGTGATTATTGTTTGATGTTATCCGCCGATTAACTCCTTGTAAGTCAACCGCTTGTTATTCATACCCAGAACCAAATCACTCATTTGCTCTAGGGTATCTGATTTTCTGTTATTGTGCCTTCCAACAAATTCAGCAACATATCTGTGAAGGTGTTTCTTGCTCATTTTGTGGTAAGTGCCTTTATGCCCTCTTTTGAACATTGCCCACATTGATTCAATTCCATTTGTATAGACATTATCCCTTACATATTCACCGATATTGTGATTGACTGTTTTATGATTCTTCAATCCCTGATACGATCTGCTTTCGTCTGTATGGATTTCAGTACCTTCTTCTGTATTTTCCGCAATCATTCCCTGTAGGGTTTCCTTTGTGGTATCTTCTATGACTTGGGCAATGATTTTTCCTGTTTCTCTTTCCCTCATTCCAGCAATGGCGGTTTTACCTACTGTTCCACGACCTTGTTTCAACTTCTTGGATTCGTGCTTGTTGGCTTCCTTACCGCCTATATAGGTTTCATCAACTTCTACTATTCCCTTGAGTTTTGAGTCCTTGTTTTCATATGCTTTTCTTAACTTGCTAACCAAGAACCAAGCACTTTTCTGGGTTATCTCCAATTCCCTGTGAAGTTTCATACTTGAAACCCCCTTGAGGTTTGTTGTGAACATGTAAACCGCTATTGCCCAAGTTTGTTAATCCAGTTTGGACTTGTGCATTATCGTACCTGTTTTAACCGAGAAAAAGGGCTTCTTGGGACAATCCCTGCATCTGTGGGTTTGGGTTGGGTGGTTAACATTGCATTGCACATTGAAAGAACCGCAGTGAGGGCAGTAAGCACCGTTTTTCCATCGCCTCTTTTCAAACCATTTTCTGGACTTGTCATTATCGGGGAACATCTTTATAAGTTTAACGAATGAGATACCATCTCTGTATGATTTTCCGGGGGCTTTTGGCATTGTTTTTAATTCCTGTATGTAAGTTATCTTTGTTACTATAATATAATATTACAGTAACAAATTACAAGGGGAAATCAATAAAAAATGTTATTCATGTATATAATTCCCTAATTTTACCTATTGAACAAGTCAAGATATTGTATGCTGTACAATTAGTAATATACTGAAAAATATTTTCGGATGATCGGGTAATGGATTAAAATAAATGACCGAATTGATTTTCAAGGGCAAGGAGTTCGTTTACAATCACCATCTGTCAGTACCATTCCGACCTTTGGAGGTACATTCGGATAAAGGGATAGGAAAGCCAACCCTGGATGGAAACCTAATCATCCATGGTGATAACCTACACGCTCTTAAAGCATTGATGCCCCGTTATGCAGCAAGGATAGACTGCATTTTTATTGACCCACTATACAACACAGGAAATGAGAGTTGGTGCTACAACGACAACGTAAATGCACCGATGATAAGGGAATGGTTGGACTCCAATCCAATAGGAATAGAAGACGGACTTCGCCATGATAAGTGGTGTGCAATGATGTGGCCTAGATTACGCTTGCTTCATGAATTACTTTCTGAATCAGGTACAATCTTCATTACAATAGATGATAATGAGGTTCATCATTTACGGATGATAATGGACGCAATTTTTGATTCCGACAATTTTATCACCTCATTTGTCTGGCATCACCGTAAATCAAGCCAAAATGACATCGATATTTCACTATCCCATAACTATGTACTCTGTTATGCGAAAAATAAACCAGAATGTGTCATTTCTCGGGAAGCTAAAGATACTAAAGATTTTACCAACCCTGATAACGATCCTAGGGGACCTTGGACACTCGACCCAATGGATGCACCTAATTTCCGAGCAAATCTAACATATCCGATTACCAATCCTAATACAGGTAAAGTTCATTATCCACCAGAAGGTAGGCACTGGCGTTTTAGCCAAGATGAATTCAGGAAAGCTGTAGAAGATAACCGTATAGTTTTTGGTTATAGTGGAACGGCCAAACCATATTATAAAAGGTATCTAGATGAAGCTCAAGAGAAAGGTGATAGTGTTTCCACTATGTGGACTACTATCGACACTGCAACCAATGCCAAGAAACATATAAACCAGATTTTCAACGAGAAAAACAGGTTTGATACACCTAAACCCGTTTCACTGATAAAGAAAATCATCTCTTTGGCAATGGAACCCAATGGAATTATTCTGGATTCTTTTGCAGGATCTGGAACTACTGCACAGGCTGTCCTGCAGGCAAATAAAAATGATGGTGGCAATCGCAGTTTTATACTTGTTGAAATGGAAGAATATGCAGATCATATCACTGCAGAAAGAGTCCGCCGTGTAATAAATGGTTATTCTTTCAAAGGCAAGCAGAAATCAGAGCTGCTTCGTGAAAAAATCACTTGGCGGAAGTTACAAAATGTTGAAAAACTCACCCAAGAAATTTCCAGAATCGAAAACCTCCATGGCCACGAATACAATTCAATCAAGAAAACCATTAAGGAAGGCGAGCTGGTTGTAACGGGTGAAAAAGTTATCAAGGATCAAACAGAAGGTCTTGGGGGAAATTTCACTTACTGTACACTTGGTGAACCAGTTGAATTGAACAAATTGTTGAATGGCGAATCCCTGCCTCATTTTGAGGAAATAGGTTCACTCCTGTTCCACATGGCTACCAACCAAACCATTGATCCAGGAAAAATTGTCGAGTCGGAAGGTTATCTAGGTGAGGTCAACGATCAGCATATCTGGCTGATCTACAAGCCTGATCTGGAGTGGTTGAAATCACCGGATGCGGCACTTACTCTCTCCCGGGCCAAAGGATTAGTTGAGGATTATCCGGATCAAAGGCATCTGGTATTCGCTCCGGCCCGGTATGTTAGCCAAAAATTGCTGGATGAACAAAAACTAGCGGTCGAATTTGCTCCACTTCCCTTTGCCCTCTACCGCATTGACAGGAGCTGATAAAATGTTCCGTCAACTAGACTTTCAAGACAGGGTGATAACCTCACTGAATGAATGGCTTGATCTCCTGATAGAAAAGAAAGCCATGGCTGATAGGGCTGCAAACCTGGTCAGTGAATACCCTGATGTTGAAATCACTATTCCCGATTTTACTGCCCAGGCTTGGCAGGAATTGAAGGATAATGACCGATTGCCCCCTTCACGCAATAATATACCATTTTCCCAAAGAAAAGATGGGTGTAACCGCCCCGTCCCGAATGCCGTACTCAAGGTTCCCACGGGAGGAGGAAAAACCTGGTTGGCCATTTCTACAGTGTCGAGGATCATGGGGCGATATCTCAACAGGAATAACGGCTTCGTTTTGTGGATTGTTCCAAACGAGGCCATTTATAACCAGACACTCAAAAACCTCAAAAATCGCCAGCACCCGTATCGTCAGGCCTTGGATAGTACTGCTGCTGGCTGTGTCAAGGTCATGGAGAAGAACGATCGGTTGGATGCTCGTGACATTGAGAAAAATCTTTGTGTTATGCTCCTGATGTTGCAGTCGGCAAACAGAACCACCAAGGAAAGTTTGAAACTTTTCCAAGATCGTGGTGATGTTCATGGTTTCTTCCCACCTGAAGGTGATCAGCAGGCACACAAGTTAATACTCGAAGAAACGCCAAACCTTGATAAATATAGTGGATTTTTTCCCATGGTGAAGGATTCGCTTGGCAATGCCCTGAGGATCGTTCGCCCGGTAGTAATCCTTGACGAGGGACACCGGGCGACATCCGATCTTGCTTTCGAAACCCTATATGGATTCAACCCCTGTTTTGTCATTGAACTGACTGCTACACCAAAGGATATACAACCCAGGGGTGGAAAAAATCCTCGTGAAGGCAAATATGCTAATGTATTGGTTGAAGTTACTGGTCGGGAGTTGGACCGTGAAGCCATGATCAAGATGCCGCTCAATCTAGATTCACAACAGGGTACTGATTGGAAAACGACTCTAAATTCAGCCATGGACAGGCTGAACCTTTTGGCTAAATTCGCGCAACAGTATCATGCTGATACAGGTAATTATATCCGTCCCATCATGCTGGTCCAGGCTGAGAGGACCGGAACCGACCAGCATGATGGGAACCATATTCATTCCGAGGATGTAAAGGAGTGGCTATTGACGTCCGGTTTGGATGACGTCGAAATTGCCATTAAGACTGCATCAACGAATGATCTTAACCAACCGGAAAACCAGGATCTTCTGGCTACTACCAACAGGATAAGGGTTATCATAACCAAAAAAGCCTTGCAGGAAGGTTGGGACTGTCCATTTGCCTATGTATTGTGTTCCCTGGCCACGAGTACCAATCCAAGTGCCATGACACAACTTGTTGGACGAATCCTGAGGCAACCTCATGCGACCAGGACTGGAATTGCCGAACTTGATGAATGCTATGTTATAACCCATCATGCAAATACTGGTAAAGTGGTAAAGGACATCAAGAAGGGGCTTGAACAGGATGGGCTTGGAGACCTGACACTTCATATTTCACAGGACAATGTATCAACCGGTAATGGCATTTCCAGGAAAATCAACAGGAGGCCCGGTCTGGAGAATGTTGCAATCTATTTACCCAAGGTCATAACCGTCGATGGTCAGGAGATTCGTGAACTTGATTACGATACCGATGTGCTGGCCGAAATTGACTGGCGTGGTCATGATCCCATGGATGTTGCCGAGAGGATCCCAATGAATTTCCAGGCTGCCGAGAGGCAACTTCAGAGAATTAGACTTGTAGACGATGGTGATGAGCGATTTGTCGGTGAAACCGTTGGGGAAAGTTCCGAGACCACAATCTTTGATCCTGTTTATGCTGTCAGGTTGATTTCCGATATAATACCAAACCCCTTTGTCGGAAACGAGCTTGTGTGTCGCCTTCTTGGCCAGTTGCAGGCACGTGGTTTCAATGACACCAAAATTGGCCGGTTCTCAGGACTGATAATCGAAGAGTTGCGTAAAGGGTTGAATGTTGAACGCTCATCAAAAGCCGAAATTATCTTCAGGGAGAAGGTATCATCTGGCCGTATACAATTCCGTTTGCGTCTGGATGGTAACAACTGGTCCATGCCCGATACTATAGAAACGAATGTACCCGTGAATTCCCGCCAGGTTGTTGGCAGTACCGGTGTTCAATTAAGTAAAAGCCTTTTCAGCCCAGTTTATGAAGATGAGATGAACAGCGAGGAAAGGGAAGTCGCTGTTTATCTAGACGAGGAAAAGACCTTGGCCTGGTGGCACCGTAATGTTGCCCGTTCACAATACAGTCTACAAGGTTGGAAAAGAGACAAAATCTATCCGGATTTCATTTTCGCCGTTAATCAAGATGGCTTGGCCAATCGTATAACCGTACTCGAGACCAAGGGTAATCATCTCGACAATCCTGATACAGATTACAAGCGCAAGGTAATGAAA
The DNA here is from genome assembly GCA_009842205.1 of Paracoccaceae bacterium. GTDB lineage: Bacteria > Pseudomonadota > Alphaproteobacteria > Rhodobacterales > Rhodobacteraceae > MPNP01. Next base: position 5,739 of record VYFX01000073.1, read on the forward strand.
CTGCTTTCCGACAACTTTTCCCTTGATGAATGTACACCTGCAGGAGAACTTGAATTGGTCTGGCAGAACGGCATTACGGTACAATGTGATCTTGTTCTCATGGGCGAATGGCCGACCAAACTACCAAGATTGCTCAATACAAATCATAAAACCTTTTAGGGGAGTAGGGATTTCCTTTATGAAAATTTAATTCTTCTTTAAGGGGAAAGATTTGGAACTGGATTTTTCGGAGCTAAAATTGATTGTTTTATTGTCCAACATTTTTTTTCAAAGTCAAGAAATGTCCAACTATTAACAGGGCTATCGCACTTAAACTTTTTCAGGTTTAGCCATACTGTAATTTGCCCCTTAACCCAACCACTAATGGCTTCATCATGCTTACTTTGGGAATAAGCGAGCCAGATACAAACCGAAGAAACGACAATTCTTAAAAAAACATAATACCCATAGGGCCATGGCAACATAGCTAGCAATAACATATTTGAGACTGAATCCCATACACTTGGATGATAGTGGAGGGCTACAATTCGGGAACCAAAATGGGTAACTTCCAATTTATTGGTTTCATAATCAGTTTTTTATTCCCTTCTGGCCAAGATTCTTAATCTTGGTTGGGGGTGTCATATTTTTAGTGCAAAGATTCCTTTTATTGAATTTGCTTGGTTTTTTCACTGTATTATTTCCACAATGGAAATCCCATTTGTTTATTCCAAAATACTCGTCAAGGCTAGAATACACACTATAACGAACACCAACCCTAGAAAATTACGTTTGCACCAGTGAACAAGGTAAGAAATGAAATCACAAGATCAAATTTTTGTTTCATTGTTGCATAATTACTGGGTTGTATAGTTTTGGTGCTTCAATTGAAACGACATGAAAATCAAAAGGAGTGGTTTCAATTTCTTGAATAATCGTACCCGATGTATTTATCTTCAAAACTTGAGACCTGCCACAAGGCTTCCAAAGCCAAATTTTTTTCCCCTTCAGGAAAAAAAGAATCCAAATTTACGAACACTTCAATTCCTTTTAATATGCGAAGGGATTGCCTTTTTGGGTACCAAAATCATTTACTAAGGATACGATCATTTCTCTGTATAGAAACAGTGTCCTAGCCTTTTCCCTTTTGGTGATGCAGGAAAAACAAGTGGATTTTTACTTGTTACCCCCAATTTCCTGACTAACCAGTCTTTGCAATAAATTGCCAGTTATAGCCTTCAACCTAAAGTGCATTTCTTTCCACATATTCATATGCTTCGTTGGAAAGTTCAAGAATTGAAACTTCAGGTACATCATATCGAAATTCTGGATTCTGCAATCGTTGATTGATTTCCTGAACAATATCTGGAGGGGTTATTTCTGTACAGTAAACTTTTCTGACTGCTGTATTGGGAATGAGAGTACGATATATCTCATTGTCTTGGTCACCTTCTGCTTGTACATTAGGATCACCTAGATTAATCCAAATTCTCCATTCACACTCGTATTCCCAATGGGGGCCCTTGTAGTACAATAAGGGAATAAAATGGCTTTCATAAAACCTGCCAATAATACTTGGCATTTCGTTATATTCCACATTCCTGAGTGTGCCATTATCGAGTTCTTGACTATTGTAACCAATGACTACGCCCCTCCCTGCATTCGCGTAATGCGCCCACAAAAGAGGATGTAGATGATTCTCACTGAAGGACACAACTCCAATATTCATTGACAGTCGTCGTCTTATGAGCTCGCTAACAAAATGGGTGCCATAATCCACTCGGACCGCTTCCACCTCTTCAGGTTCTACTTGTACTTGATCTTCAGGATAAATATTAGAAATTATACCTGCCCAATATTCATTGGTATTTTCAGGGTTATCTTCATTGATTGTGTAGTTCACCCTTAACTCGAATGGATCATTAAGGGCTGTCGGCTGTGTAACCTTGAGAGCACCATTTTCATTTGCTCTCAACCAATCCAAGGCCCAGCGATCAGAAACGTATTTGTAAATTATATCAGGCATTTAAATTATTCTCTAGTTATAACTATTCAGGTGCCCCATAGAGTAGACAAGGATTCCGTTTATTGCAACTGAAGTCCATGCCAATTCGTCTACTTTGGAATACCTGCAGGAAAAGCCTTGATGTTACTGATAACCGTTGGTAATGGTATATATTCAAACCGGTAGTGACAGTTGCATGCCATTTTTGACACCCCGTTTTTTTTGCAGGAAGTGGTACATTTTTAAATCGGCACAATGGTTTATTTTTTAATAGGTATTGACAGCAAACCGATACATGCCATTTGCCGGCCTGCTTTTTGACGACCGCCCTGACAGGAACACCATACGGATGGGGATTGCCTCCTCGACGGCGAATGGGAAGCCAGCCAATGCACGGAAGGTAAAGCCTCCCATCCCTGATCATGACCTTTTCCGGCACGGTGAACGAGGGATCCCTGCCATGCCTGGAATGGAAGCGGGGAAAACCGCGGCCATTCACGAAGGCCGCCCTCCAGGCATCGGCTTGGTACTTCAGGGCATAACGGGTTATCTTGAATGAGTATTGATCAAGCCAGTCAACCTCCCTCCTCGGTTTGGTGAAGCGCTTGCCGAGCGAAAAGAAGGAAACGGATGGTTTTTCAAAATCATTGGTGCCCGCTTGTTGGGCTTCCTGCCATTCCACGTACCGTTCCCGGGATTCAGCGAGAAGGGCATTCCAGACAAACCGGCAGGCGACGGGCGTTGGTGCGGGTTTCCGGCAGCAAACGATAGACTATGGTACGATGGGCGGTGATGGGTGTGGGGCTTTTCTTTTTTTCTTGTTGGAGAACGGGTGTCTCGGGACAATGAAATAGGTATCCCCGGAGGGAAAATCAACAAGCAGGGTGGTTTTTTTGCGTGTGGGGAGGGGTGGCAAATTGGATTTGTCAATTTACGTATATAAGCCCCCAAATAATCCTTGCAAATACTACCCCTTGGCTTTGATATCCGGTTTAACCGGAGCAACATAGGGAAGGCGGGCTTTGGCTTTGGTATCAGCAGCACCAGCATTGCGTACATAACGATGCTCATCGTCGATCCGAGAAATATTTACATAGGTGGGAACACCACCTGTAGCCTTGTGAATGGACAATCTTCTCCTTTGACTTTCATTTATGGTCTTTCTTAAACTTACTGGATCCCAACCATCGAGCAGTGCAAATTTTAATGACTGCTTTTGTGCTTCATATTCTGGGGCATCTACCAAATTCCTTACCTCATTGGGATCGTCATCCAAATTGTAAAGTAATTCATCGAC
>VYFX01000073.1:9029-9487 GCA_009842205.1 Paracoccaceae bacterium
GGCCAAGTCCATAAAGGTCGGCAACAAATCAACTAGCGAAACATTTGTTCCCACTTTGGCAGGACCAAAATCCTTAGGAGAATGAAAGATCAATGGAACTTTTGCAGCCCAGTCAAAAAAATGTTGTTTGAACCACATTCCCCTTTCACCCATCATTTCGCCATGATCGGAAGTGAAGATGGTAATCGTATCGTCATCAAGTCCGGTTTCTTCCAAAATGCTTATTAGTTGGCCCACTTTTTCGTCGATATAGGATACCATTCCATAATAACCATGGCGGGCCATTCGGCGATGCTCATCGGTTACCGTATATTCATCTCTGGCCTGGCAATAGTGCAGGTTCCGGGACAGATGATCCATATTGGCGAGTTCCATAGGTGGAACTTCAGGAAGCTCAATGGCCCCATGATCGTAGAGATCCCAGTATTTCTGGCCAATTACAAAGGGGGAATGGGGAG
>VYFX01000070.1 GCA_009842205.1 Paracoccaceae bacterium
CATTGCGAATGCTCTTAGAAAATCCAGGTTATGATACCTTTGCATTCATTCCTCGAAATCTAATTCAAAATTTAGATTGTTTTACGTTTACCAAATTAAACAAAGTAATTTTCCACTGGGTATTCAATTGCTTTATTGATCTGGAGTATGCTCCTATAAATAGAAATATCCAAGTCCAACCGATGGTCAAATGCTCACTTCTAGCTGTGAAATTAAAAGCGTGCTTTGGTAAACTGCAAAATGGATTTACAGGTTTGGATTGTAAATGGTATTGGTATGATGATTGATGTTTCCTTTCTCAATCGTATTTGTGCCAATCTATTAAGATTAATTTTACAGAAAAGTTATACTTGTGATGTTTCCTGTCAAAGGTTGACATCAAAACCACGGAAATCAGTACCAGATAGGCAAACCAATTAGAGCTGAGAAGAAAATAATCAGATAGGCGATATTTCGATATTGCTTTTCCTTCTCTGAATCGAAAAAATATGATCCGATCCACAAGGCAGTCAAATAAGGCAACATTACTATCAAACCTATTATTACAGCCGATAGATCCAGAAGATCCCTGAATCCGAATATTCCCAACAACAGTAAATCCGCAAAAATGAGATAGATGAAAATGTTTGCCCTGATTGTTTTTACGGGTAGGGTACTGGCCATGTACAGCATGATAACAGGAGGTCCGGGAAGTCCTACGGTTCCAGATAGAAAGCCCCCCAAACCACCAGTACCAACAATCAGGGGTGCGTTCAGCATACCCCTGTAACGAAAGCCAATTACCAGAAGGGTCAATAAAACAAAGGTCAATACGGATACTGAGTATCGAAATATTTCAGGCTCCAGAAGAACAAGAACCAATACTCCAAGTGGACAGGTAATCAATGCCCCCAAACCAAGTTTGTATATATCAGGCAGATATGTGTCCTTGAGTGTTTTGGGAACCAGGGTAACAGGTGCAATCAGATCCATTATGACCATTGAAGTCAAAGCCCATACGGGAGATAATTGTGAACCTGCAAATGGTAGATAAACCATTGCTGTTCCAAAACCGGAAAATCCCCTGACAAGTCCGGAAATAAAGGCACCTATTGATAAAATCAGTAGTCCTTGCAAGGATACTTCAGGTACGAACTCTCCAAGCAAAGATGCCAAAAATCCAATTACCTATTCTTTGATTTAAACTGTGTGGCTTCGACATCCTCGGTTTTTGACCAATCTCTCTTGACCCCGAGTTTTACCAATACAAAGCCGGCAATGAATACGGACGAATAGGTACCTACAATTACACCCCACGTCATCGCAAAAACAAAGCCCCTAATTACATCGCCTCCGAAAATGATGAGCGTTATCAACGCCAAAAGGGTAGTTACCGAGGTCATTACTGTTCTTGAAAGTGTACCATTGATTGAGAGATTCATGACATCCAACAGCTTTTTCTTCTTGAATTTCCTCAGATTTTCTCGAACCCTGTCAAATACAACAACAGTATCATTGAGAGAATAACCCACTATGGTCAAAAGGGCCGCGATAATGGCCAGATCAAACTTGATTTGAAAAATGCTGAAGATACCCAGGGTAAGAATAACGTCATGGACCAATGCGGCGACAGCACCAAGGGAAAATTGCCACTCGAATCTGAACCAGATGTAGACCAGGACGGAAAAAATGGCAGCAAGTACCGCAAGTACCGCCTTTTGAATTAATTCTCCGGAAACCTTTGGGCCAACACTTTCGATCAGGGGAAATTGCATATCCGGATCGACACCCCTGAGAGATTCCTGAACAAGTTCCAAAGTCTCCTTGGTAACAGCTTCATCACCACTTTGAACCTTTATCCTTACCAAAGCGACATTTTGATCCTCATCAAAAGTAGGATCAAAAACTTCTGTTATGGAAATATCACCCAGTCCCAATCCTGAAACACTGTCTCGATATTCACCGATATCCACAGCCTCCTTGCTCTGGGTTCGGATGACCGTTCCACCCTGAAAATCAATGCCAAAGTTCAATCCCATCATGAGAAGAAGCAGTATCGACAGGACCATTGCCCCGATTGAACCCCACAGGGTATATTTGGTGTATTTGAAAAAATCCCAGTTGGTTTCGGCTGGTACAAGTTTCAAACGCATGATCTAACCTATACCTTCAACTCTTTGGGACGATATTTTGAAAACCAGAAAACCACCATTAATCTGGTTACAAAAATTGCCGTAAACACACTCGTAATTATGCCAATTCCTAGGGTTACGGAAAAACCTCGAACCGGTCCCGAACCCAGGGTGAATAGTATTATGGCAACGATCAAGGTTGTCAGATTGGCATCAATAATGGCTGAAAGGGCCTTTTCGTAACCGAGTTCTATCGCACGAGATGGTCCTCTTGACGATTTCAGTTCCTCGCGGATTCGCTCAAACACCAGTACATTGGCATCTACTGCCATACCTATTGTCAGCACGATTCCTGCAATACCTGGCAAGGTAAGAGTTGCTCCCAGGACCGATAGAATCCCGAATATCAGAAACAGGTTGATGGTCAGGGCTAAATTGGCAAAGATTCCGAACAAACCATAACTCAGGGCCATGAATACCATGACGGCAACCAAGGCAATGATGCAGGCAACTTTACCCGCATCAATGGAATCTTGGCCCAAATCAGGGCCTACGGTCCTTTCCTCCAGAAAAATCATTTCTGCCGGTAATGCACCAGCCCTTAGAAGTACCGCCAGGTTGGTTGATTCCTCTACGGTAAAACTGCCGGTAATTATACCTGAACCCCCGGGGATATGAGAACGGATTACAGGGGCTGAAATAACCTCCTCATCAAGGACAATGGCAAAAGGTAAACCTATGTTTTCTGCAGTGTAATCACCAAATTTTCTTGCTCCAGTGGGATTGAACCTGAAGGAAACAGCCGGCCGGCCATTTTCATCAAAATCCGGCTGGGCATCGGTCAATTCATCACCTGACACGACAGGAGTTCGTTCCAAAATGTAAAACAGGTCCGGATTCTCGATTGAAGGATAGGAAACTTCAAGTCCTGAATTATTGCCGGATTGGCTGGGTGCAGTACGGACAACATGGTGGAAAGTAAGCCTGGCCGTAGTACCAATCAGTTCTTTCAATTCGGTGGCTGAGCCAATTCCCGGAACCTGGATGATTATTCGGTTGGTCCCCTGCCTTTGGATGATCGGTTCCCTGGTTCCTACCTCATCTACCCTTCTTCGGATGATCTCCAAGGATTGCTCCATGGTTCGGTTGTCCGTTGCCGATTTTTCCTCTTCCGAAAGTTCAACTATCAGGATGTCATCCTGACTAGTTACCTGAATGTCCTTGGTTCCTATACCCGAAATATTGACTATCGGTGAAGCAAGCTCGTCAACTATCTCTATAGCCTGTTCCATGGCATCGGCATTTTCTATCCTGACATGCAACTGGTCGGGAGGGGATTGTTGCCTTCTGATTGACCCGACGATGTTTCTATTCTTCCTCAATTCATCGCGTATCCTCGGCCACCAGGCATCTATCCGATCAGCATAAACCTCGGCAAGTTGAACTTCGGCAAGCAGATGGGCACCACCCCTCAGGTCCAAACCCAGATTCACGATGTTGGAAGGCATCCATGAGGGCCAACTGTTTATTTCCTCTGATACTTCATTGGCAGCAACCTGACCTCTTTCAACCATAATCACTGCATCGTTGTGCTTTTCAACGGTAGAGTAAAACAAATTCGGGAAGGCAAGGTAAAGTCCACCCAGGCAGAAGATAAGGATGAACAGCCTTTGCCATGAAGGTATATTTAACATAATGCCTTGTGAACTTGAATTTGGAGGTTTCCGATCAATACGATTATTTCAAACAACCTTGCCTGAATCCGATTGAAGTTTGTCAAATATCGCACCATCATACAAATCAAATAATCAGGTGTTAAATTGTTGCGTATCAATAACTTTAATTTGTTTTTTCCATCAATTGGGAAATAGTACTTCTAACCACTTTCACGGTCACATCTGGTGCAATCTCAACTTCGATCTCGTTTTCATTTTCCTTGGCTTTTGTTATCCGGCCAATTACCCCACCCTGGGTAACAACCTTATCGCCCTTTTTCAAAGCTGTTACCATTGCCTTGTGCTCTTTGACCTTTTTCTGTTGTGGACGTATAAGGAGGAAATACATGATTACAAAAATCAGTATCAAGGGCAGGAGATTGGTTAGCCCCAATCCTCCTCCACCTGCTGCTTGTGCAAAGGCTGGTGTTACGAACATATTTATTCCTCTGATGCGACTTAAATTGAGATTTGAATTGACTCTAATTATTTCTTGCAGGTGATAATTGCAAGACAGGAGGAAGCCAATTAAACCCAATAAACCAATTTAAATGTTGGTAATTTGGCAAGTGTGTTGCTCACCCCTAAACCTGACAATCAGATCAGTCTATTTCCCGTACCTGATTGTAAATGGTTTTAATAAATCCTCTCTGGCTTGAACCTGCCTGCCTTGAGAAAACAAAAACGGTCTATCCATGGGAATAGAGAATTTGAATTCATAATAAAATTCACATTCCGTTTATTTAGCAAACTAGGATAGAGGAATTGTCACAATTCCTACTATCTATATCAGGTTGAACAGAAAAAAATATAGCAGTGAATAATCTTAACTTTTGTACCATTCTCAACTAGGTTTACCCGTAATCTATCTTTAAACTGTAGTTTTGATTTATGCATGACATTAAATACATTCGAAGCAACCCGGAGGAATTTGACTATCATTTGGACCGCTTGGGCCTGGAACCCATATCGGCAGAAATTTTGTCGATCGACAGGTCTCGCCGTCAAAAGATCCAGGAGGCCGAAAATTTCAGGGCCGGTCTTAATCAACAATCCAAACAGGCAGGATTGGCCAAGTCAAACGGTAATCTCGACGAATTCGAAAGGTTGAGAGCATCCATATCCGATACCAGGGATGCTGCACAAAAACTGGAACAGGAGGCTTCAGAGGAAAATCGGAAATTGCAGGACTTGCTGCTTACCATACCCAACCTGCCCTCTTCGGATGTTCCTGTTGGATCGAGTGAAGATGACAATGTAGAAATAAGCCGCTGGGGCGAACCTACGAAATTTAACTTTACTCCAGTTGAGCATTTTGAAATTCCTTCCGTAAGACCGGGTATGGATTTCACGACTGCTGCCAAGTTATCCGGTTCACGCTTTGTCGTTCTGTCTGGTAGTATTGCCAATCTGCACAGGGCACTTGCACAATTCATGCTTGATGTCCATACCAAAGAAAATGGGCTGAAGGAGGTCTGGACGCCCATATTGGTCAATCCTGAAACCATGCTTGGAACCGGCCAATTGCCAAAGTTTGCTGAAGATTCCTATCGGACTGAAGAGGGTAAGTGGTTGATTCCAACCTCAGAGGTTACCCTGACTAACATTGTAAGTGGCTTGATCGTTGATGAAGAATATCTCCCCAGGAGATATTGTGCACATTCGCAATGTTTTCGCTCCGAGGCAGGATCTGCGGGTAAGGATACTTCAGGAATGTTACGTCAACACCAATTTGAAAAAGTGGAAATGGTCTCGATCACCAAACCCTCAGAAAGTGAAGACGAACAAAGCAGGATGTTGCGGTGTGCTGAAGGGATTCTTGAAAAACTAGGACTACCTTATAGAACTGTTGTCCTGTGTACCGGAGATATGGGATTTGGAGCAAAAAAGACCTATGATATCGAGGTTTGGTTACCCGGTCAACACAAATACAGGGAGATCAGTTCGGTCTCAAATTGTGGTGATTTTCAGGCCCGGAGAATGAATGCCCGATATCGACCCAAAGGCGAAAAAACCACTCACTTTGTTCATACCCTGAATGGTTCGGGCCTTGCAGTTGGCAGAACCCTGATCGCTGTACTGGAAAATTACCAGCATACTGATGGAAGTATTTCAATTCCCGATGTGCTGATACCTTATCTAAGGGGAGCGACAACTATTCTTCCAAGCGGTGAATTTGGACAATAATAACATTTTTTTTAGGATTAGAGTTTACCCTTATGAGGATATTGCTTACCAACGATGATGGTATTGATGCACCCGGCCTGAAGATTCTGGAAACTCTTGCCCATGAGCTTGCCGGTGAAGATGGCGAGGTATGGGTGGTTGCACCAAGCAGCGAAAAATCCGGAACAGGACATTGTGTTTCCTTTTCCAAAACCTTTGAGATTGTCAAGGTGGCACCGAGGAAATACAAGCTGGAAGGATATCCGGCCGATTGTGTATTAGCTGGTCTGTACAGGATTATGGATCAAATGCCTGATCTTGTTCTGGTTGGAGTCAATCGTGGCAACAACTCGGGTGAAAATGCCACGTATTCCGGAACCATCGGTGCTGCCATGGAGGGCGCCTTGCAGGGGATAAAGTCCATTGCCTTGTCACAATATATGGGAATGGCAAACAAAAGTTTGAACAATCCATTTGATGCCTCTGTCGAACATGGCTTGACCCTTGTCAAGCAGCTATACTATAATGCACCTTGGGACAATAAAAACTATCGGTTATTTTTCAATGTCAATTTTCCACCCTGTAGTGCCTATGAAGTAAGGGGAGTAAAGGTCGTCAGGCAGGGTCAAAGAGAGAATTCAAGGTTTACTGCAAGATATGTGGATTCCACTGCAAATGGTGAATTGCTATCAATTCAGGGAGGGCTGCAGACAAGCCGAAGCAGTGAGGGAACTGATATCAATGCCAATCTGGACCATTACATATCAGTTACACCGATGCGGGCAGATTTAACCGACAATGAACTTTTAGGTAAAATAGACATTACATTGGTCAGATAGGGACTGATAGATGGAAGAATTGATAAATACTCTTCAAAATCAAGGTATTGAAGACAAGTCAGTTCTGGAAGCAATGCGGAAAGTCGATAGAAAGGACTTTGTTCCGCCATCATTCAAACATCGGGCCTACATGGATATTCCCATATCAATAGGAAGTGGTCAGACCATTAGCCAACCCACGGTAGTTGGTTTGATGACCCAGGAATTGCAATTGAAACCAACCCACCGGGTTCTTGAAGTGGGTACAGGTTCAGGATACCAGACTATGGTACTTTCCCATTTGGCCAGACATGTATATACAACTGAACGGATACGTTCCCTTCATCAAAAGGCCAAAAATCTTATCCTGAAAAAATACAGGCGTGAAAATATCAGTTTCATATATTCTGATGGCGCCCTGGGATTGCCTGAAGCCGCAGAATTTGACCGGATTATTGTAACCGCGGCCTCCGAGGAAATTCCTCGAAAATTGATGGAACAGTTGAAGGTTGGAGGCATCATGGTTTTGCCAGTTGTCGAAAGTGAATGGCAGCAAAGATTGGTAGTTGTAAACAAAACGGAACCTGAAGTAGAATACAAGGAAGTATGTGCTGTGAGGTTTGTCCCACTTATTGAGGGGATTGAGGATGCTTAGAAATGAATACCCAAAACCAATTGATTTACGCGAGAATAACGGAAAAATGTATTTGGTACGGAATTTGATTGTAGGTTCCTGTCTGATTTTACTGGCAAATTGTGCTCCAGATATCCGCCAGGATGTCACAAAAACCCCTGACCCCAAAGTACCATTTGATGAATTGCAAAAATGGCCCAAGGCTGATTCTGATGGTATTTTTCAATTTGACAATCGCAGATATGTTGAAGTACGCAGATTTGAAACCCTCTATGACGTTGCCAGACGGATAAACGAAGATCCCTTGGTTATTGCTGAATTGAACAAAATCAGACCCGATCAGTCACTCCAACCTGGAAAGGTACTTTTACTCCCCTACGGGACACAGGCAAATGAAACGGGTAACGAAGCCGGTGAACAAATAATATCAGAACAAGAAATTGATATTACCGGAAGGACGGAAAATTATTACCGACATCGGGTTCAAAAGGGTGAAACCGCTTATTCCATTGCAAATCTTTATGATATATCTGTAAGAACTCTAGCCGATTGGAATGAGCTTGATGCTGATTTCTCAGTGATGGAAGGTGAAATACTCATCATTCCTGCCCCAAAACAAATCAATGAAGAAAATGTTGTCGAGGACGATAATACAGAAACTTCCGAAAATAATGCTCCTGAAACAGTCGTGGAGGAAGAATCGGAAACCGCTGAAGAAGTTAGTGGTAACACGAGCGGAGAAAGCACTCCTCCCAGTATAAATGAAGGGGAGAGTACTTCCGAACAAGAGGTCGTTGAGGAAGAAACCAGTCAAACTGAAGTGGAAGCAGTCGAAGCAGTTCAGTCGGATGGAATTGATTGTGATAATTTTTCACCGGCACAATTTGGTTTCATTTCACCCTTGAGAGGGGAATTGATTGAGGATTATTCGACTCAATCCGGTGGCAACAAGGGCCTGAATATTTCGGCCCCGGACGGTTCTCCCGTCTTTGCCGTTGGAGAAGGCAAGGTTGCCCTGATATCGGATTTGGCTGAAGGAACCAAGGTGCTTTTGGTGCTTCATGATTGCAACATCTTTTCGATTTACCAAAATCTTCAGGATATTACCTTGGCAAGAGGAGATGTCGTTGCCCAGGGACAAAGGATCGGAACATTGGATGAGGCCTTGGGATATTTACATTTTGAAATTCGCATAGGGCCGGATTCAGCCGATCCGAAGGAATATATCCCTCCCTCCAGTTTTTCCAATTGATACCCTAGGTCAACGACCTGAAAATATTCTGAGTGGAAAATCAACCAAATCACTGGTACAGCAATTTATATCTGAAGGTTTTACTGTTTAGACCATCAAATTCGTAGGAGGAAATCATGACCGATCGAATTGCCCTGATAACTGGAGCGGGAACAGGTATTGGCAGATCGGCCGCAATATCACTCGCAAATATCGGTTATAAATTGGTTTTGGTTGGCAGACGTCCTGAGCCATTGCAAGAAACTGCATCCATTTGCAAGAACACAGAATCCCTGTGCATTCCTGCTGATGTGGGAGAAGCGGATCAGGTTGCAAAGCTGTTTGAACAATCAATGAAACATTTTGGGAGGTTGGACCTGTTGTTCAACAATGCCGGTATCGGAACACCACCCGTCGGTATAGATGAATTGCAATATGATGATTGGGAGAATTGCATAAAGGTTAATTTGACAGGTTCGTTTCTTTGTTCCAAGCATGCTTTCGGGATAATGAAATCACAGGAACCCAAAGGGGGAAGAATTATCAACAACGGATCTGTTTCTGCCCATGCCCCTCGACCAAAAACAGTTGCCTATACAGCGACCAAACATGCGATTACCGGATTGACAAAAAGCCTGTCTCTGGATGGTCGTGAATTTGATATCTGCTGTTCCCAGATTGATATAGGTAATGCTGATACAGACATGGCTGCAAAATTCAAGGTTGGGGTACCTCAAGCATCGGGATTAATAAGCACGGAACCGGTATTTGATGTGGAACACTGTGGAGATGCCATTGCCTTCATAGCGCAATTCCCCTTGCAAACCAATATTCAGTTTCTGACCATCATGGCCACCAAAATGCCCTTTATTGGCAGAGGATGAACTGAAAGTTACGGGCTTGATATATTCAAGCCTCAATATTTCGATGAAGCTTACCGGCCAAATAGAGAATATATTGCCAGGCTACTCGTCCCGACCTTGCTCCCCGGGTCTGTTGCCACTCGATCGCATCCGAAGTAAGCATCTGCTCAGTTGCATCCAGTTCATAATGAAGACAATATTTTCTGATTATTTCCAGATAAAGATCCTGGCTACAGGGATGAAAACCCAACCATAATCCGAAACGGTCAGAAAGCGATACTTTCTCATCTACCGATTCCGAGGGATTTATGGCCGTTGATCTTTCGTTCTCAATCATGTCTCTGGGCATCAAATGCCGTCGGTTGGAAGTCACATAGAAAATAACATTTTTGGGTCTACCCTCCACTCCTCCATCGAGTGCAGCCTTCAAAGTCTTGTAATTGTTTTCTTCCATCGAAAAGGAAAGATCATCACAAAAAAGGATAAATCTCTCCTTTGCTACCCGCAATATATCCAGCAGACGATCAAGTGATGGCAGATCTTCCCGATGGATTTCAATAATCTTCAAATTATTGTCAGTGCGGGAAATTTCCCGATGAATGGCCTTGACCAAAGAAGACTTGCCCATCCCACGAGCACCCCACAACAGTGCATTGTTTGCTGAATACCCCCGGGCAAAGTTCAAGGTATTTTTATATAGGGTTTCCTTGGTTCGGTCTATGCCCAACAATAGATCTAGCCCAACCCTGTTCACCTTTTCAACTGGATGTAAGGTATCTGGATTCAGCCTCCAGACAAAGGCATCCGCTGAAGTGAAATCAGTCAAATGAGGTGGAGCCGGGGATAACCTTTCGATTGCCGTTGCAATCCTGGTAACTTGTTCCAGCAATTCTTTGTTATTCATGGATTCTAGCCATTCCCTAGAAATTTCAGGTGGAGGTGAATTAACAACCGCCTTTAAGTACTTTCCTCTTTCTCTTCCTCTTCCTCATCGAAAAGTATTCCCTCTTCGGCATACTGTTCTTCACGTTTCTTCTCAACTCTTTTTACCAACCAGATGGAAATTTCATAGAGACCATATACAGCTGTAAACAAAATTACCTGGGTTATTACATCCGGTGGAGTTACTACGGCCGCCAAAACCAATATGCATACGACCGCATATTTACGGAAGCCGGCTAATCCCTTACCGGTAACCAGACCGGCCTTGCCCATCAGGGTCAGCAATACTGGAAGTTGGAAACACACTCCAAAAGCGAGAATGAATTTAATCGTCAGCGAAAGATATTCGGCAACCGAGCCTTGGAAAGTGACCCCAACATCGGCGATAATTTCCCTGCCATCGGCAAGAATGTCAACTTCTGTACCATTCTCTGTTGACAGTTGTTGGTCTGATACGGTTTCCTGATCCTCTGAAATAACAATCTCTGTGGGTGCGGGTACAATCAGAGCACTTTCCTGCTGGAAACTGAGAAAGAAATTGAATGCCAGGGGTATTACGATGAAGAAAGCAAATGATGCCCCCAGAAAAAACATGAAAGGTGAAGCAATCATGAAGGGCAGGAAAGCACTTTTTTCATTTTTGTAAAGCCCAGGTGCAACGAACCTCCACAATTGAAATCCGAGAAATGGAAAACTCAGAATAAACCCACCCATGAAGGAAATCCTGACAGCAACAAAAAATCCCTCCTGCAATTTGATGAGTATCAAGTTACATTCTTGTCCTCTGGTCAGAAGTGCATTGCAAATCGGATCGGTCAGGAATGTAAAGATTGGTTCCCAGAAAGCAAAGCTGATCACCATACAAACCAAAAAGGCCAGTACGCAGTGGATCAGCCTTTTCCTAAGTTCTGTCAGGTGTTCAATTAGTGGGGCTTTGGTGCTTTCAATGTCTTCCTTGTCAGGCATGACTCAATCTCAATGTACCGAGACATTTTTATTTGTTTCACCCCCATTTGGGTCAGAGATCATTTCTGTCCCGACATTTTCATCAACTGAAGCGGGTGGATCCTTGTCTTCCACTTGCATTTGAGTATCGTTCAAGCTCATTGGCTCATCATCACTGCTCTTTTCCACAGTGGTACTGGAAGTATCTTTCTGTTTGGAAGGTATTTTTTTCTTTGGGGGTTCTTTAAGGTCCGTAGACATAATTTTGTTGTCGGGAAGTTTCAAACCATCGGTCATCCTGTCGGCAATATCATTGAACTTGTCCAAACCCAGCTGCTTGGGTGAAGTGACGGCCTTGATCCCCGTTGAAAGGTCCTTCACTCCGGTGTCACTGGCCGCACTGTCCATGGCCCTTTGAAATTCACGGGCCATTGCCCTCATTCGTCCCATCACCTGTCCAATAGACTTGAACATTCCGGGCAGGTCCTTGGGACCGACTACAATCAAGGCTACAACTCCAACAATTAGGAGTTCACCCCATCCAAGGTCAAACACGTCAGTCTTTACAAAATTGTCAGATTACTTTTCTTGTTCACTTTCAGAGGTAATTTCTTCCTGACCTTCCTTCAGCCCTTTTTTGAAGGAAGAAAATCCCTTACCGACTTCTCCCATGAGCCCGGCAATCTTACCACGCCCAAACAGAACCAATACAACTATAGTTATCAACAAAAGTCCAGGAATTCCGATATTGTTCAACATTTACACACTCCAGTTACAATTAGGATCTCATAGCCCATCCTATCAGATATAAACCAAAACCTGCTGCTATTCAAGAAATTCAAGCGATTGAATCTGCCTGCTTTTTACCTTTCCTTTCAAAATTATCCAATTTGTTTGATGTCCCTGTCCTGCTTTGAGAATCCATATACCGCTTCGAAAAATCGGAGATGTTAATATATCCTGTTTGATCAAATTCATGCAAAGCCATTTATCTTCAATACTAGTACAACCAATACTGAGGATTTTCAATAAATCGCCATTCAGTTGTTCCTACATAATTTACGCAACCATATTATGACTTTAGCGATTTAGCCTTCGTACTATTACGATAGTCAATACTACCACCACAATTATTAACAGTAGTCCGGGTATTCCAATATTGTTCAACATTTCTTGATTCCAATTTCATTTATAGTTTATACACAAATTCAAATCCGAATAGCACTGAGTATTGTTATACCCTTAATTGGCTTCAAGTCGAATTATCTTGGAATACAGCACGACATGGGCAAGGAGTAATTGGTGATAAACCATGTCTCACTTCCCCCAGAAATAACTTGGCAAATTGAATTTGAACTAATGCATAAATCAACATTGCCAATAGGATGCTAGGTTGGTTGGTGACGTTAATAGCAATTGATCAATTCAAGGTATTTCGAAAACCCTTGATTGGTTATCGCCTTGCACCGAAACTGGCAGTAAGGTTGTCAAGTTCAACCGAACCTGCAACCCCACCATGTGAGGATCCATAAAATTGTCCTATCAATGTTCCTTGGCCGTCCTTACTTCGCAGGAAGTTACCGCTTGAAGTAAGCATGAACTCCATGTTTCCTGAATGCCAACTCTCGCCTGTTCCAATTTCACCAGGGGTTTGTCCGATATCCCAGACCTGCAAGTTCGTAAAGGTGGCTTTAACAGTTGAATCGACGTGATTGATACGGATTTCGGTATTGCCGCGAACTGGCCTGAGTGATGATGTGAAACCCAACAGTTCACCTCGCCATGTCGTTAAGCCTGAACTCAACTGTTTGACAACAAGGTCGGTTTCGGGAATGACTCCGCTTGTCCAAGGTACGGTTACATCGTTGACATGGTTGACACCAAAACGAAGATACTGCCGGTTTCCGGTTGGAACAAAACTATGTAACTCAATCGAGTTTGTATCCCAATCGCCGAGTGAGGAAACGCTGAATTGATCAGATGTTGTTACTATGGGCAATCTGTAGACGGCACGTAGTGCAGCTCCGTCTATTTCGGGTATTTGTGATCCCCATTGTTTATGAAAACCACCTTTAGGACCATCGGAACCAAGGAGTGAAGAAGGATGGTCTTTAGTATTGGTATGTACCATGAAACCAAGGGCGTGCATCATTTCATGCAAAAGAATGGCCAATCTTTGCTGTTCGGTCATTCGTGCACTGTCGTTTACCCAGACAAAAGAGGCTTCGAGTGTGTGCTTTACCCGAGGTTCTTGCGAATTGTAATATTTGGTGCGTGTTTTTGCAAAGCCACCAGCATTAGCATTGACAGGATAACCTACCGATTGCTTATCGGAAAAATATACATGAATTTCTTCATTTGGAATAGTGTTGATTGAATCACCCCTGTCATGATTAACATTGCCAATGTGTGGTACATCGCTACCTATCATGAGATGAAGATGCTGTGGAAGTTCGCGGTTAATCAAGCCAATGGCGTGGTGCAGTAAAGCCCGCTCCTTACTTGTTACTTCACTCGTGAGGCGAACGGTAGGTGGAGAAGAAAAACGGATAAAATTTTGGTTCCTGTGGTCAAATTTGCTGTCCTTCAGACCACCCAAATTGACACGGAAATAATCCACAATATGCTTGGCACTTGGGTTGTCGGTTCTGGTACGCAACTCCAGTTTGCCTTGGGGGGTTCCGGGATCAAACGGTTCTGGTCCTGCAATGTCCGAACCTCCAACGCAGGCGGTGAGAAAAACGGGAAAAAGCAAAGGAAGCAGGTTAATATTGCAACATCTGGAAACAACAAACAATATCATGTCACTGGTATATGCCTTTGCTTCTGCCAAAATTATTTGAGAGAATCTATACAAAATTACTTGAAAAACAACTATCAATGGCTTCAGTAAGTCAGTAGCTAATACAATCCCTGTCTTGCTTATATACAAGGTAATCCAAGTGGATTTACGGTTCGCAAGAGTAGAAGAGTACCCCATGAGGCGACCATGGCCCATCCGAAAGAGGCGAGTGTCCCTATGATGACATATTCAGTGTCCTTCTGCTCACGATCTGCTTTGAAACGTAGTACCGATTTTGCGGCGATTAAAAAACCGATACCAGCGGGTTGCCCTGCGATGAACAGGATGAAGATTAAGCTCCGTTCCAACAAGCCAATCAAACGACCCGCATTAGGTAGACTGTCATGGTTGTTCATTATATCGGGCCATCTCTGATCCTGAAAAAAGAGTTTCACTGCATGGCTTCCGGCTTTGGTGGTGACAATGAACCCCGAGGCAAGAAGCATCACCGCAGGTAGCCAGGTGATGTTAGCCCAATAACCTTCAGCGTAGAGAGTTGGGGCATAGAATGCGATGGCAAGGATTGTAATGATATGTAAGGCCTGGTCGGTAAGGAAAGAAACCAGACGATCTGGCAGGGTATAGACCTTGAAAATATCAATGGCGATGTGCCCGGCAGCAAGCGCAATAATTTCCCAAGCATCGAAACGACCGAGGGCCCCAATTGGGCAATAACGAGTACAATGACACCGTGGAGTAGGAGAATCTTAGGTTTCCGCTTCTGTTTGGTCATACTGTTGGTTTGTAACAGGAAATCAGCAACCACATGGGCAAAGAGGAGGGTAGCGAGGGTACTAGTCATTGAGTTGATCTTCTATGTGATTAAGCATGAATTTAATTTCCTTGAATGATGCTGTTCTCAATAACTTAGATACATTTTGGTGAGTCGTATCAAGAGTTTCAGAGGCTTCTTCTTGGGTAATTTTTTTATTTGGGTTCAAGAACAGAAGTACCGTCGCTGCCTGTTTTGGAGTCCAACCTTGAGTTATTTTATCTAGTAAAATTAATCCTGCCCTAGCATCAATCTTGTATTTTATTCTTTGTCCAGACAAGAATTCACTCTCCGAAGTAAGATTTCTTCCTGAAGCAATAAATACTTCTTCTGTTTCAGCATTCAAATCTGATCCAATTTCCCCGACAACCTTACCCTCAGCAATTCCCATGTAGCTGTCAAATTCTTTCCCTTTGGCCCGTAAGGCCGCCCGAAAAGCTAGTGCCGACCGCAATGCCATATTGGGTATGGCTATTATCACCTGCCAACCATCGCCCCGATTTCTTGTGAAATGTAAGGGGGCTCCGTACCAATCCGCTTGTGTCTTGGCGCAATCCTTAAGCGCATCAAAAGCGTTTTTTATCTTATCGCTCCCTAATTCGGTTGAATTAACCAAATCACCTGTAATCACAGCAATTTTTCGAGTGTTTTGATACATATTGCAACTAATATAGGTTGAAATATAAAAATGCAACCGAAAATGGTTGCATAAATACCTATAAAGAATAGCTACTTAAGGTTCAGGTTAAGAAAATGAACTTAGCTAAATTGTCTGGTTCGATATGCGTATATTTTCAACCACCAGGAATGCTCCATTGGGTTGTACAAAATTTACTGCAATAAAGTTTTGTACCCCAAAAGAGTAGAAGACATTTCCGTTCGTACAGACCTAAACTGTATCTACTAATTGGAGTAGAGTTCATGTTTCAGTACAAGGAAGCAGATTAACATGACAAAATCTGGAAAACATACCGTGTCTTGCTCCATGACATATGGGTTCCTCAAATTTTCGTTAATCAATTGAAAGAGTACTACTCTGTCTCAGAATAGTATGTCACCTAACAATTTAAGTTATAGGTTCTAAGAATATTGGATTTATCCCCATTTTTTGATTTAGGTAACAGGGCGATTATCCTTTTGAAGCAAACTAATGTCTTTCTTCGGCTTATAGGGATCAGTCAGCCTGGTCTGTGCGATACAGGGAAAAAGAAAGCATTTGCTTCGCTTGAGACTCAACCACATCCTTGCTCCGGGTTTGGGTAAAAAGACCGAGGGAACGGAAGCTTTCAACAATGAGTGGTCATTCTCCATTCGAAATTCAACAAGGCTGGTATTTCCCATATATCGGGACTTGACCACTGTAACAGGTACTGGCACACCATCTTCGGCGGTTGGAACCGGCCCTCTGCCTTTTCTGTCAAAGTCAATTCGCATGTGTTGGGGACGAATAATAACCTCTACATCGGCCCCATCCCTGAATTCGGGAGTGGCAAATTTCCCGAAGGGGGTATTGATTTCCGAATTCTCCACAACCCCATGTACTACATTCAAATCGGAGAAAAACGAAGCAACATCCCGGTTTTTGGGAAAATCATATAGATCGTAGGGGGAACCGGCTTGTACAATTCTACCCTCCTTCATCAATACGATTTCATCAGCCATACGCATGGCCTCGGAAGGCTCGTGAGTTATCAGCAATACTGCCACATTTTCTTCCATGAGTATGTTGATGGTCTCTTCCCTGACGTAATCCCGCAATCTGTCATCAAGGTTGGAAAATGGTTCATCCAATAACATTATTCTTGGCTTGGGTGCCAGGGCCCTGGCCAGAGCTACCCTTTGCTGTTCACCTCCGGAAAGGTGATGCGGAAATTTCTTTCGCAAAGGTTCAAGATTGACCCGTTGCAACAATTCGGTAATCCTGTCCTTTCTGTTTGACCCTCTTCCGATGAGGCCAAAGGCAACATTCTCCTCGACAGTGAGATGGGGGAATAGGGCAAAATCCTGGAAGAGAAGTCCTACCGATCTCTTTTCGGGAGGAACATTTATTGACTTGTTGGATATAACCTTACCATCAATCAAGACCTCCCCAACATCTTGACGATCAACACCAGCGATAATTCTCAAAGTTGTGGTTTTGCCACAACCCGAAGGTCCAAGAAGGCATGTCAGCTCACCAGCCCTTAAGGTTAGCGAGATATCATCCAATATCTTTTTTCCCCCGAGATTACGGGATATTCCTTTTAGCTCTAGCCTTGTCACTGTCTCTATGATTTGAAATTGTAATTATTCCCGAGTAATTTAATGGGAATTAAAATAATGCACTATATTCGAAATTACAATTTTTTTTGAAAACAGTTGATTCATACAGCCAGAAAGCTTTTGAGTAAAAAAATCAGATCAATTCCTGGCATTTGCCCAACAAAGTTTGTCATGGAAAATCAGTTGACCAGGCAGGTGAATTATTAACACCTGCTACATTGTCGCATTGACTGCACCTCCATCAAGCAGCAGATTTTGACCTACTATAAAGCTGGCCTGCTGGGAACATAAAAAGGCACATGCTGCCCCAAATTCATCAATTTGACCATAACGTCGGGAGGGAATTGTTTTCTTTCTTTGTTCCTCTGCCTCTTCCGGGGTAATACCGGTATTTTTGGCTGTTTCATTGTCTAGATAGACAGATCGATCAGTTGCATGGATTCCAGGCAATAGATTGTTTATGGTAACGCCATATTGGGCAACCTGCCGGGAAGTACCGGCAACATATCCGGTCAGTCCCGCTCTTGCGGTATTTGACAGACCCAATACCGGTATGGGAGCCTTGACCGATTGAGAAGTAATGTTAACAACCCTTCCCCAACCCTTGTCAATCATCCTGGGAAGAGCGATTTTCATCATTTCAATGGGTGCAAGCAGGTTGCTGTCAAAGGCAGCAATGAAATCTTCCCTGTCCCAATCTGTCCACATGCCAGCCTTGGGTCCGGCAGCGTTGTTGACAACAATGTCGGGCTCAGGGCAAGCCTCAAAGAGTTTGTTTCTGCCTTCCTCGGTGGTTACATCTCCTTGAATTTCGATAACTTCCACACCAAATCTAGTTCTGATTTCATCTCCAGACGATGCAAGGCTTTCCTTTCCTCGCCCATTAATGACAAGGTTGACTCCCTCTTCTGCCAAAGCGTTGGCGCAACCAAAACCAAGACCCTTTGTTGAAGCACAAACAATTGCCCATTTACCTCTAATTCCAAAATCCATTTCCAAACCCTACCCTAACAAATGATATAATGATCAAATTCAAACCTACTTTCCCCAGCTTTCCAGTAAAAACATTACTGTCTGAAAAAGGGATGACTACAAATATCTACACAATGGAGACAATATGGTAACATTTAAGGATTTTGGCCTAGATGCCAAAGTGTTAAATGCCATTGAAAAACTAGGTTATGATAAACCTACGGAAATTCAAGCACATACAATCGAACCTGCCATCAACGGTAGTGATATCCTGGGAATTGCCCAGACAGGAAGCGGGAAAACAGCAGCATTCCTTATCCCGATGATCAAGAAACTTGCTGAAGGGAGAGCAAAAGCCAGAATGCCCCGAGGGCTGGTCATAACTCCCACGAGGGAACTTGCTGCCCAGATTTACGAAAATTTCAGCAATCTCTCTGCCGATATAAAATTGACCAGTACCCTGATCATTGGTGGTACCTCTTATCAGGAACAACAGAAAGCCCTGAACACAGGAGTTGATATAATCATTGGCACACCAGGCAGGATTTATGATCATCTGGAACGTCAGAATGTGATGCTTCATGGAATCCAGTATCTGGTTATCGATGAGGCTGACAGAATGCTTGATGAGGGGTTTATGCCCCAAATTGAAATGATCTGTTCCCGAACTTCCCCACGCCGCCAGACCCTGTTTTACTCAGCCACCATGTATCCCGAAATAGAAAGGCTTGCAGATAATTTCCTGACAGATCCCCTGCGGATAGAAGTTAGCCCTCGGGCTTCGGTATCCGAGGATATCGAACAGCTCGTTTTTATTGTCGATAAAGGTGGTTCAAGAGATTTATTCAAGAAAAAGCGTAATATTCTGCGAAAAGTCATCAATCATTTTGGTGACGATCTTTCCAACGCAATAATCTTCAGCAATACCAAGAATCACGTTGATATTTTGCAAAAATCCATGAAATTTCACGGGTTCGAAAGTGAATCCATTCATGGGGATCATACCCAATCAGTACGAACAGAAGCCCTGAACAAATTCAGAAACGGGGAAATTCAGTTCCTCATCGCTTCTGATGTGGCTTCCCGTGGTTTGGATATTCCGCTCGTGTCACATGTCATCAATCTTGATGTACCCGTAAATCCGGAAGATTACATTCATCGTATTGGTAGAACAGGCAGAGCTGGAAACAAGGGAACCTCGGTGACCTTGTGCAGCAAAAAGGAACTCAATTCCCTTGATAGTATTGAAAAACTGATGTCCAAGCCGTTAAATAAGTTCAAATTGCTGCTCAAGGGTAAATCACAGGAATTGAGAATTGTTCCCTTAGACCGGATTGATGAGAAAAATGAGGAAAATTCCGAGGGAATGATAAACATGGAAACCCAAGATACAGGTATTTCAACTGCCGATGAAAACAAACCTGAATCACAAGGCAAGAAAAAGAAAAAAGGTAAACATACCAAGCGAAGAGAATCCCCAAAACCAGCAGATCTTGAAATTGCTACCAGTGCCCTTGCAGGAGATGATAGCATGGCACCCGATGAAGCAGTAGGAGATACTGAAGAAGCTGAGATAGTCAAACCTGTCAGAAGAAGGTGGTCTTATCGCAAGAAGGATTTGTACACTAGAAAATCAAAGAGCGATGCCCCGGACAATGCTGATGGCAATACCAATGTTGAGTTGGATTCAGGAGAATCACCTGAACCTGATGAGACCCAAGCCAGCGAGCAGAAAAACAAGACTCATTCCCGACAAAAAGGGGCTGGAAAATCCGGTCAGGGAAGTTCCAAAAGGGGCAGCAGGCAATCGAAAAATAGGGGTTTTGAGGGCCGAACACCCGCTTTTGTGTACTATGATTTCGATTGATTGATGATATGAAACCTTGTCTTATCTGATGGCTATCTGAATGACAGGTTTTTTATTGTAAAAGTCCAGGCATAATTTCCTTGTTGCCTTGTCCAAAATATCCTTTAACGTGGATTCATGTGCCAATTGTTGTTTGGTTAACTGGTTCAGCTTGGTCAAGATCATAGAACTTAATTCCTTCTGAAACTCCTCAAATGCATCCGAGCTGAGACCCGAGCACTGTACAATTATACCTTCCCGGTTGAACCTGCCGGATTTTCTTGACAGAAAAATCGAAACAAGACCATTATGTGCCATTCGCAATCTTTCCCTGATGGTATCACTTTTGAATCCGACAAGATCATTTCCATCAATACACAATCGTCCTATTTGTTCATTTTCTGAATCAAGTAATTTCCCCCCGAGTACATCAACCATCGAACCGTTGGGTGCCACGATGGCATTAAAGCCAGCGTTAATGGCAATCTCCGCGTGCATCTTCAAATGCCTGTATTCCCCATGCATGGGGATAACCAGATTTGGCACGACGAGTTTATGGAGCTTCTCCAAATCTGTTTTGTTGGGATGTCCCGATACATGATAAAGACCCGAAGATTCATCAATGATATTGACACCCAATTCCGCAAATCGATTTTGTATTTTGCCTATGGCTACTTCATTACCGGGAATGGTCTTGGAAGAATAAATGACCGTATCACCCTGTTTTACCCTTAATCCTTTGAAAGAACCACCTGTGGACAATTGGGCCGTTGCAGCCCTCCCCTCACCCTGGCTTCCTGTTGCCAAAACAAGCAGGCTGTTTCTTGGCAAATTACGCGCCTGTTCAATTGAAACCTGATTTGGCAAATCTTCCAAAATTCCAACATCGATTGCATGGGATACCAACCTGTTCATGGCTCGCCCTAGCAGGACCACATTCCGTCCACAAAGTTCTGCTGCATGAGCTATCTGGTAAATCCTGGCAATGTGTGATGCAAATGTCGTGGCAATCACCATCCCTTCACATTCCCGTATAAGTTGATCAAGATTTGTACCAATCGAGGCCTCGGATCTACCTTTTCCGGGAGTCAAGGCATTGGTGGAATCACATATCAGAGCAAGAATCTTCACGCTGCATATTTCCTCCCACAATTCCTCTTCAAAGGGTTCGCCAATAACCGGTTCATGATCTAATTTGAAATCACCGGTATGTATAATTCGTCCATCTGGTGTATCAATAAGCAGGCTGGAGGATTCCGGTATTGAATGGGATATGGGCACATAGGAAACTTCAAATGGGCCAGCCGTAATTTTATCCGGATAGATATCGACCGTGTGGAACCAACTTTGATTGCCTCCATATTCTTCAATCCGGTCCAAGGCAATTTGCCTGGAAAATTCACGTGCATAGACTGGTACATCCAATTCACCGGTCAAAAAGGAGATGGCACCCAAATGATCCAAATGGCCATGGGTTATGAAAATTGCCTCTACTTGGGATTTTCTTTCGACAAGCCAAGAAAAATCAGGGATTATAAGGTCCACACCCGGTGCCGTTTCCATGTCGGGAAACAAGACTCCCGCATCTACTACAATGAACTGTTCCCTGCCCCTGGGACCATACCCGTAGACATACATGTTCATGCCGATTTCACCGGCACCCCCAAAGGGAAGATATATCAGTCTAGACTTGGTCATTAGTTCCAATAACATTATAGTTATAGATAACTGCCAGACCATGGATGGTCAGGTCTGCATCCAACTTGTCAAACAGGTGATCGGCTTGAGCCAGGACTGTGGAATATCCGCCTGTCCCGATAATTTTCAAATCCCGTCCCTGCTCTTCCTGAATTCTTCTGCATATGCCTTCGATAAGACTCACATAGCCCCAGAAAATGCCCGAATGCATGCAATCAAGCGTATTTTTACCAATGATCGAAGGAGGTATCTCAACACCCACATGCGGGAGTGCCGCGGCTGCTTCATGGAGAGCACGAAGTGAAAGATCAATTCCGGGAGAGATGACTCCTCCAATATATGCCCCATCATTGTCAACAACATCAAATGTGGTGGCTGTTCCAAAATCAACCACAATCAAATCCCCGCCAAATTGATCAAAGGCCGATACAGTGTTGACAAGCCTGTCTGAACCTACATGAACACCCGGATCAATCCTGACTTCTACCGGCAGACGACAATTACCGGTACCCACAATGATGGGTTCGGTATCAAAATACTTTTGACACAGTTGTTCAAGGTTGAACAAGACCCCTGGAACTACCGAAGAGATGATTACCGTTTCAATGTCCCGTATGCTTGCCTTTAATCCGATGAGGGGCTCCAACCAGACATAATATTCGTCACTTGTTCTGGCATTGTAGGTGGAACAACGCCAACTTTCCAAGGTTGTACTTCCCTCTATGATCGCAAATACGGTGTTTGTATTTCCTACATCAATTGCCAACAACATCTTTCGAGTCCTCAAAAAACATATCACCTGCCGAGAAATACCTGATACCATCCGGAGTCACAACGATAGCCCTTCCATTATGGTCGATACCTTCGAATATTCCCATTGTTTCAACCTTGCCATGTCTGAAGAAAATTCCTTTTCCCAAATC
The DNA here is from genome assembly GCA_009842205.1 of Paracoccaceae bacterium. Lineage (GTDB taxonomy): Bacteria > Pseudomonadota > Alphaproteobacteria > Rhodobacterales > Rhodobacteraceae > MPNP01. Next base: position 22,741 of record VYFX01000070.1, read on the forward strand.
AAACGCCTTTTCAAGCCATAATTCACGAATACGCCAAAATCCATCAGAATGATAGACTTCCTCGTATTTATTTACTTTTTGAACCAACCTGTCCAAGAATTCCCTGCTGGAAATATCAAAACCTGTCAATTGTGCAATACTTCCTGGATCATATTTCCTTACGGGCACATCTTCCAAGGGTGGAGCTTCATGGAGATTGACACCAAATCCGGTTATCAAATAATTCTCGTTCGACTGTCGGTTATTTTCCAGCAGGATCCCTGCAACCTTCTTTCTGGACAAAATGACATCATTAGGCCATTTCAAATAAAAATCATGCTTGAATTCGGTAAAGACGCACAGTGTTTCATGAAGGGCCAACCCGGCCAGGAATGACCTCAGGGGTATGTCCCTCAATGGTTCATTGGGCTTTTGAAGGTAGGTTGCAAAAAAATTTTTCGAGCCGGAATGCCAATTCCTGCCTGATCTGCCCCGACCCTTGGTTTGGGTTTTCGCCCAGATCCAAATGGGTTTGGTAAATCCTGAAATATGCCTTACTGCTTCCGAATTGGTACTTTCCAATCTGTCAAAACTAAGAATTTTGCAGTTTCTCTCCAAATCATTTTCCTAGTTGAACAACATGCCTGTTGCTGCCTGACTGATATCTATGATTCCGAACAGGTTGGCCACGCCAACAATTACGAAAACACCGGAAAGTACCAAGGTAATCTGTGATGTCCTGGTCATGTTATCGTCAAGACTTTCACCTTCTTCACCAAAATACATGAAATATACAAGACGCAGATAGTAATAGGCACCGATTACCGAAGCTATCGCCCCTCCAAGTGCCAACCAGTACATGCCAACCTCGATGACGGCCAGAAAGACATAGAGTTTGGCAAAGAATCCGATCAGGGGAACAATACCGGCCAGCGAAAACATTAACAGCAGCAGTGAAAAGGCCTGAACCGGAGCCTGCTTGGAGTACATGCCGAGCGAGTATATGTCAGATACGGGTCTGCCTCCCTTGCGCATCGAAAGAATGAAGGCAAATGTGCCCAAATTCATGATTGTATAGATCACCATGTAAATGAGCATTGCCTGAAATCCCTTTTCCGTTCCCGATGCAATCCCCATGAGGGCATAACCCATATGGGCAATGGAGGAATAGGCCATAAGACGCTTGATATCAATCTGACCAATGGCTGCTATCGAACCCAGAAACATGGATACAAAGGCAATTCCGCCAACGATCAATTGCCAATCATCGGCAACCGGACCAAAGGCTTCCAGCAACAATCTGGCAAACAGGATCATGGCAGCCACCTTGGGTGCCGTGGCCAGGAAAAGGGTAACCGGTGTCGGTGCTCCTTCGTATACATCCGGTGCCCACATGTGGAAGGGTGCTGCCGAAACCTTGAAGGCCAATCCCACGATCAGGAAAGCCAATCCAAACAGCAATCCGACCGATGTTTCGCCGTCTGATATGGCTTCCGATATACCACTCATCAACGTCGTTCCGGAGAAACCGTATGTAAGGGAAGCGCCATATAGAAGCAAACCCGAAGACAATGCCCCCAAGACAAAATACTTCAAACCCGCCTCGGTTGATTTCGAATGGTTTCGATGGAATGCAGCAAGCACATAGAGTGACAGTGATTGCAGTTCTATGCCCATATACAAAACCATCAACCCATGAGCCGAAACCATGATCATCATGCCCAGAACAGCAAATACCACCAGTATCGGGAATTCGAACTTGAGAATTCTTTCCCGGTCAAGGTAGTCCCGGCTCAATAGAAGAACAACTGCCGAGGACAGGGCAATGACCACTTTCGCAAATCGTGAGAAACCGTCATCGACAAAGGCCCCGCCAAAGGCCTGTTTCGTTCCTGTGGTTGCCAGGCCAATCCAAAGACTCAACCCCACCAGAAAAATGCTCGTCAGCCATACCAACGCCGTTCCAGTCTTCTGGGTATTAGAGAACACAGCCCACATCAGGGCAGCCAAACCGTAGGATGCCAGTACCAGTTCAGGTAGTATCGTTGTCAGGTCACTTGGAAACATATCAATACACTAAAACTATAAATCCATCATTTCGGTAGGGAAGAAAGGACATGATTTTTCAATTCCATGACTGCAGGTCCCGTAATGTCGGTAACCAGAGAAGGATAAACGCCCAAAAGAAGAGTCATGATGATCAAGGGTGCAAATACGAGTTTCTCCCTGTTGCTCAAATCCCGCACCCCGGCCAAGGAGGCTTTGACCAGATCGCCAAGGACAACCCGCCTGAATACCCACAAGGCATAGGCGGCCGAGAGAATGACTCCGGTAGCGGCAAAAAAGGCAGCCCATGTATTGACCTGAAAGATTCCTGCCAGGGTCAAAAATTCACCAACAAAACCACTTGTACCAGGGAGACCCACATTGGCGAGGGTGAAAAACATGAAACCAAGAGCATAAACCGGCATTTTTATTACCAATCCGCCATAATCAGCTATTTTTCTGGTATGCATCTGATCGTAAACAACACCGACACAAAGGAACAAGGCACCTGAAATCAACCCATGTGACAACATCTGGAAGATGGCACCTTCCAGGCCCTGATGGGTAAACGAGAAAATTCCGATGGTGACAAACCCCATGTGGGCAACGGAAGAATAGGCAATCAGCTTTTTGATATCCTCCTGCATCATGGCAACCAATGAGGTATAGATGATGGCAATGACACTAAGCCAAATCACGAAATCAGCAAAAAATTCCGAAGCAATGGGAAACATGGGCAGGCTGAATCGTAAAAAGCCATAACCGCCCATTTTCAGAAGGATTGCAGCCAGAATGACTGATCCACCTGTTGGTGCCTCGACATGCGCATCCGGCAACCAGGTATGAAAGGGCCACATCGGCAATTTAACTGCAAAGGAAGCAAAAAAGGCCAGCCATAGCAGGGACTGGATACCACCAATCAGGTCCCAGCCAAGAATCGAGAGAGGCAAATGGGAAAATTCGTGGGTAAGAAGTACTTCTATATCAGTGGTTCCGGCATCAACCCACATGTAGACCATTGCGATCAGCATCAGGATGGAACCGAGAAGCGTATACAGGAAAAACTTGAAGGTTGCATATAGTTTCCGCTCTCCGCCCCAAATACCTATGATCAGGAACATGGGGATCAGGCCGGCTTCAAAGAAAAAGTAGAATAGTACCAGATCAAGGGAACAAAATACCCCGATCATGAATGTTTCCAATACCAAAAAGGAAATCATGAATTCCTTGATTCGATGCTCCACCCTCCAGCAGGCAAGTACTGTGATTGGCATCAGGAACGTTGTCAGGACAATGAACAGGACACTGATGCCATCAACCCCCATTTTGTATCTGAGACCAAGCAGCCAGGTATATTCCTCGACAAACTGAAACCCTTCCACTTCGGGTTCAAAACCCAAAATCAGAAACAGTGAAATCAGAAACGTTGCACCTGTTGCCACCAAGGCCAAAAACTTGATGTTCTTGGCTGCAGCAGCTTCCTCCCCCCTGATGAAAAACATCATTATAAGGGCAGCGATAAAAGGGGTAAAGGTAATTACCGTCAGGAGGTTATTCATGCTCAATGACCTCCGAACAGTACGACATAGACAACAATTGCGCCCATCCCCAACACAATCATCAAGGCATAATGGAACAGATAACCCGATTGCAACCTGACTGCCAATTGGGTCAATGCCGGTACACTGCGTTTGGCAACAAGATGCAAAACACCGTCAATGGCCTTGCCATCACCTATCTTCCAAAGGAAGGTTCCCAACCACTTGGCCGGTCTGACCAGGGTTGTTTCGTATATTTCATCAAAGTACCACTTGTTAAGCAGGAACAGGTAAAGGGGTCGTTGGGACCTCGCCAGAGCAGCAGGCAAATCCGGGGACTTGATATAAAACAACCAGGACAGTCCAAACCCCAATAACATGGCAATAAAAGGTGAGGCCTTGACCCAGCCCGGGACATAATGGGCATCATGAAGAACATGGTTATCAGCCCCGACATAAACTGAAGGTCCAAAGAACTCCTCGACATAATAACCAAAAAACTCCGGATACCATAGCATTCCTGCAAAGACCGATCCCAAAGCCAGAACAATCAGGGGTATCAGCATTGACCAAGGGGATTCGTGTGCATGGGAGTGGGTCTCTTTATCGCCCTTCTCTGCTCCGAAAAAGGTCATGAAAATCAGCCGCCAGGAGTAGAAACTTGTCATCGCGGCAGCAACCAGCAAAAGAATGAATGCCATCAGACCTGCTTCACTGGCTGCAGCAAAGGTTGATTCAACAATAGCATCCTTGGAGAGGAATCCGGCAAAACCGATCTGGGTCAAGGGAACACCAAAACCGGTTATGGCCAATGTACCGATCATCATGGTCCAGAAGGTAATTGGAACCTTTGATCGGAGGCCACCATAGTTGCGCATGTCCTGTTCATGATGCATGGCATGGATTACCGAACCGGCACCCAAAAACAGCAATGCCTTAAAGAAGGCGTGCGTAAACAGATGGAACATGGCGGCTTGGTATACACCTACTCCGGCAGCAGCAAACATGTATCCCAACTGCGAACAGGTGGAATACGCTATGACACGTTTGATGTCATTCTGGACCAATCCCACACTGGCTGCAAAAAGGGCCGTGATGGCACCAATGACGGTGATAAATGCCAGTGCAAAGGGTGCAAATTCATAGAGGGGGGACATTCTGCAAACAAGGAAAACACCTGCCGTTACCATCGTGGCTGCATGGATCAATGCCGAAACGGGGGTTGGGCCCTCCATCGCATCAGGCAGCCAGGTATGCAGGAAAAGCTGGGCTGATTTGCCCGCGGCACCGATGAACAAAAGAATGCCGGCAAGTTCGGCAGCATTGACCTCCATCCACAGGAACCCGATGGTTCTTTGGGACAAGCTCTCAGCTTGGGCAAAAACATCATCAAGAAGCACCGAACCGGTAAGGGTAAACAGAGCAAATATGCCCAAGGCCATACCAAAATCACCAACCCTGTTGACAATAAAGGCCTTGATGGCTGCAGCATTGGCCGAGGGTTTCCGATAATAGAAACCGATGAGCAGGTAGGAAGCGACACCGACCCCTTCCCAACCGAAAAACAATTGTATCAGGTTGTTTGATGTAACCAGGGCCAGCATGGCAAAGGAGAAAAAGGAAAGATAGGCAAAGAAACGGGGTTTGTAACTCTCATTTTCCTTCCACTGTGGATCTCCGTGCATATACCCGACACTGTACAGGTGAACGAGGGCTGAAACAGTCGTTACCACGACCAGCATCACGCTCGTCAAGCGGTCCAGCCTTATCGACCAGTTGGATATGAAATTGTCACTTTCGATAAAGGTAAATATCTGGGTTACCTGTGTTTCACCTTTGAATGTAAAGAAAATAATCCAGCTCAACACAGCCGACAGAAACAACAGGCCCGTGGCTGAATATATTGCTATCCTCTCACCATAGAGATGATGACCGAAACCACTTAATACGGCTCCCAGCAAGGGGCTGAAGAGAATGATCAATTCCACTTTGCTATCCCTTTAACAGACTGACATCATCAACGGAAATAGACTTCCGGTTGCGGAAGAAACAGACCAGAATGGCCAAACCGATTGCCGCTTCGGCAGCAGCAACAGTCAAAACGAACATGGCGAATACCTGGCCGACCAAATCCTGGAGATAGACGGAAAATGATACCAGATTGATATTGACGGCCAGTAAAATCAATTCAATGGACATCAGAATGATGATTACATTCTTCCGATTAAGGAATATCCCGAATACTCCGGTCACAAAAAGTGCGGCAGCAACGACAAGGTAATGTTCAAGTCCGATCATGATAGCCCCTTTCCGGAAGGAACATCCTCAAGTGAAACAGACTTCGTGGAATCACGATACATTTGTGAAACCACATCCTGTTTCTTGACACCCTCGCGTTTTCGATGAGTCAGGACAATTGCCCCGATCATAGCGACCAAAAGAATCAAACCGGCAATCTGAAAGAGGAAGACATATTCAGTGTAAATTACATTGCCCAGCGCTACTGTATTCTGAACATCGGCAGGTTGTATTGCCTGGCGCAAATCGGGAGCTATCCCCGAACTGTTCCACTCCGATAGTTCAATTCCCAGAATCAGGAGAAAGACTGCCCCGATCAGCAATCCCAAGGGTATATATCGTGCCATACCCGCTTTCAGGGTTGCAAAATCAACATCCAGCATCATCACCACAAACAGGAACAGGACTGCAACCGCACCGACATATACGATGATCAGGAGCATCGCTATGAATTCCGCTCCCTGAATGACAAACAATCCTGCTGCCGACAGAAATGCCAGAATCAGCCAAAGGACAGCATGGACCGGATTGCGAGAAAACACCACCATCAAGCCTGAACCAATGGCCAGCAGGGAAAAGAAATAGAATATCAACGTGAAAAGCACTGTTTCCTATCTCCCAAGCCGGTATTGCAACAAATGGCTAACTGCCTGTATGAATATCATTTGCATGGATAACCTTACCTGTATCTGGAATCCAGTTCGAGATTTCTGGCAATTTCAGCCTCCCATCGATCACCGTTGGCCAGCAGTTTTTCCTTGTCATAAAACAACTCTTCCCTGGTTTCAGTGGAAAACTCGAAATTTGGTCCCTCGACAATTGCATCAACCGGACATGCCTCCTGACAAAACCCGCAATAGATGCACTTGGTCATGTCAATATCATATCTGGTGGTTCGTCTTGAACCATCCTCTCGTGGTTCGGCATCAATGGTTATGGCCTGTGCCGGGCAAATGGCCTCACACAATTTGCAGGCTATACATCTTTCCTCACCATTGGGATACCTTCTCAGGGCATGCTCTCCCCTGAAACGCGGAGACAAGGCTCCTTTTTCATGCGGGTAATTCAGGGTCGCCTTGGAGGTGAAAAAATAATCCATTCCTTTCTTCATGCCACCCAGAAAATCACTCATGGTAACGTATTTGGCTGCTTTCCTGACCTGGTCTTTTTCAAACATTTCTCATCCTCCTATGGCAAAACGGGCATAGGCATCCCATCCCAGATGGGCAAAAAATCCCGAGACGGCGACCCATCCAAGTGAAACAGGTAAAATTACTTTCCAACCCAATCGCATCAGCTGGTCATATCTGTATCTCGGAACGATGGCCTTTACCATGGCAAACAGAAAAAAGAAAAAAGCCATCTTTCCAACCATCCACAAGGCACCGTCAGGCAGACCGGGGATGGGTGAAAGCCATCCACCAAAAAACAGGATGGACATCAATGCACACATCAGGAATATGGTGGCATACTCCCCAACCATGAATAGCAAAAAAAGGGTTGATGAATACTCGACCTGATAACCTGCCACAAGTTCTGATTCCGCTTCCGGCAAGTCAAATGGTGGCCTGTTGGTTTCGGCCAAGGCCGAAACAAAGAACAAGACGGCCATGGGAAGGTGTGGGAGCCAGTACCAGCTGAAAAATCCGTAATTGCCGTCCTGGGCCATGACAATGGCTGTGAGGTTCAGGGAACCCGTGGATACCAGAATGCCGATTATGATAAAACCAATAGATACCTCGTAGGAAATCATCTGGGCAGCAGATCGCAGGGAACCAAGAAAGGCATACTTGGAATTGGAAGCCCAACCTCCCATGATCACTCCATAGACCTCCAAGGAGGAGATGGCGAAAACATAAAGTATTCCTACATTGATGTTGGCCAGAACCCAGTTTTCCGAAAATGGAATGACAGCCCAGGCCATGATTGCCAATACAAATGAAATCAGGGGAGCGATGATGAAGACTGACCGATCTGCTCCGGCCGGAATTACGACCTCCTTGAAGACATACTTCAAGAAATCTGCAAAGGATTGAAGCAATCCAAATGGTCCGACTACATTTGGCCCCCTGCGCAATTGGACAGCAGCCCAGATTTTCCGGTCGGCATAGACCAGAAAAATAAGGGAAATCATTACGAATGCCGTTACAGCAATGCACTGGGCAATTATAATGACAAAGGTCCCGAGATATGAATCCCAAAATTCCAGCATACCGGTTTACCCTTGCCTCTGAGCTGAATTCATAATATGAAGACTATGCTGCTTCATTCAATTCACCATCTCTAGTTCTGGTTAGGTATGACAATTCCGCCATGACTGCAGATGCTCTGGCAATCGGATTGGTCAAATAAAAATCATTGATGACATTTTTGAATTCGGTGTTGCCGGCTTGGGTCGTTTCAATTGGCTGCAACTCATTTTCCCGAACCATGTCAATCTCCATCAGATGTGGAAACTCCTCGGCCAACTTCAATCTGAGCTGAATCTGGGAATTATATTCAAGAGGCATCCCTAGCTTCCCCGAAAGTGCCCTGATGATGGCCCAGTTTTCCTTGGCCTCTCCCACTGGAAAGGTTGCCTTGGAAGCAAGTTGGGGACGACCTTCGGTGTTGACAAAAATTCCTGCCTCTTCGGTGTAAGCAGCAGCAGGTAAGATTACATCTGCCCGGTGAGCCCCCCGGTCTCCGTGGCTGCCCTGATAAATAACCTTTGGACCAGATGGTATGTCAATCTCGTCAACTCCGAGATTGTAGACCACGCCGGCTCCATCCAATGCCTGGTCCAGTCCACCTTCAGTGGTAAATCCAAGGTCCATGGCACCTACCCTGCCTGCTGCGGTGTGTAGAATCAGCAAACCTGCTCCCCTGTCAGCAAGATTCATGGCTATGCCCAGTGCTGAATTATCCAAACTTTCATGCAATGCGCCCTGACCCAATATAATCAGGGTATCTGTCAGGTCCACATCCTCCATGTTTTTGGCCAGCTTATGCAAGGATAGCAAATCGGTTCCATGATGTTTGTACTCATAGGTAAGGTCAACAGCTTCACCAACCAGTTCAACATGACCTCCGGCCAGCCAGGATGCTCTGATTCGTGCATTCAAAACGGGGGCTTCGATACCGGGATTGGTGCCTATCATCAGAATTCTTCCGGCCGAATCAATATCCTCTATCCTCGATATTCCGACATAGCCCGATCGGTTTCCGATTGGAAGATCTACATTGTTGACCCGGCATTCCTTTTTACCCTGAAGGGAATCAGTCAATTGACTGAGGGCATAAACGGCTTCAACGGAAGCCAAATCACCTGCAATAGAGGTTACCTGTTCCGATTTGAGTAATGAAACGGCCTCGTCCAAGGCATGATCCCAACTGCATGCTACCAGTTTACCATCCCTCCTTATGAAAGGTCTGTCCAATCTCTGATTGATCAAGCCATCCCAGACAAATCTTGTTTTGTCGCTGATCCATTCCTCGTTTACACCGTCGTGGTTGCGGGGAAGAATTCTCATGACTCTTCGACCCTTCGAATCAACCCTGATATTGGAACCAAGTGCATCCATGACATCAATCGATTCTACTTTTTCCAGTTCCCATGACCGGGCTGTGAAGGCATAGGGCTTTGAAGTCAGGGCGCCGACCGGGCATAAATCAATTATGTTACCCTGCATATTGGAATGCAGGGTTTGGTTAAGGTAACTAATGATTTCAGCATCCTCTCCCCGACCGGATTGACCCATCTGGTTAATGCCAGCCACCTCGGTTGTAAATCGCACACATCTGGTACAGGAGATACATCTGGTCATATGGGTTTCGACCAGAGGGCCCAAATCCAGATCATCAACGGCCCTTTTGGCTTCCCGATAACGGCTGAAATCCATACCGTAGGCCACAGCCTGATCCTGCAAATCACACTCGCCTCCCTGATCGCAGATGGGACAATCAAGAGGATGATTAATGAGAAGGAATTCCATGACGCCTTCTCTTGCCTGTCGGGCCATGTCACTGCGTGTCCTGATTTCAGGTGGTGCTCCTTCCGGTCCCGGTCGCAGGTCCTTTACCTGCATAGCACAGGATGCGGCGGGCTTGGGCGGGCCTCCGACAATCTCGACGAGGCACATTCGGCAATTCCCGGCAATGGACAATCGCTCATGGTAACAAAATCTGGGAATTTCAATTCCCATTTGTTCACAAACCTGAATCAGGGTCATGTCACCCAATGCTTCAGTCTCGATACCATCAATAATTATTTTTCGCAGATCACTCATTTTTCATCTATCGAATTACCAAACCCCAAAAGGTAAATAAATCAACTCTCCTATTATCTTTTTCACTATCCATTATGCCGGTATCTTTTCCTTGAGAATTCTATCCTCTATCTCATTTCTGAAATGTCTGATCAACCCCTGAACAGGCCAGGCTGCCGCATCTCCCAAGGCACAGATCGTGTGTCCCTCAACCTGCTTGGTAATCTGAAGCAGGGTATCGATTTCTTCAATATCCGCCTTGCCACTGACGAATCTATCCATGACTCTCATCATCCAGCCTGCACCTTCCCGGCAGGGCGTGCACTGGCCACAACTTTCGTGCTTGTAGAATTTTGACAGACGCCAAATGGCCTTTATGATATCGGTTGATTGGTCCATGACGATTACCGCTGCCGTGCCCAGACCGGATTGATGATCTCGAAGCCAGTCAAAATCCAAGATGGCATCATCACAAAGGGATTTGGGAATCAATGGGACGGACGCACCCCCCGGAATGACAGCCTTGAGATTGTCCCAGCCGCCCCGTACACCATCACAGTGCTTGTCAATAAGTTCCCGGAGTGAAATGGACATGATTTCCTCAACCACACAGGGGGAATTTACATGTCCGCTAATGGCAAATATCTTTGTGCCAGTGTTGTTTTCCCTACCGAATGAGGCAAACCAGGTCGCCCCCCTTCTCAAGATGGTGGGTACCACGGCAATTGATTCGACATTGTTGACTGTAGTTGGGCATCCGTACAATCCACTTCCTGCCGGAAAGGGAGGCTTCATGCGAGGCATGCCCTTCTTACCCTCAAGGCTTTCAAGAAGGGCCGTCTCCTCACCGCAGATATAGGCACCTGCCCCATGGTGAAGATACAAATCAAAATCCCAACCCGAATTACAGGCATTCCTGCCCAGAAGACCAGCATCATAAGCCTCGTCAATCGCAGCCTGGAGCAATTCCTTCTCGCGAATGTATTCGCCCCTGATGTAGATGTATCCAACATTCGAATTCATGGCAAAACCGGCAATCAGGCATCCTTCGATGAGCGTATGCGGGTCATGTCTCATTATTTCCCGATCCTTGCAGGTTCCCGGTTCAGATTCATCGGCATTGACGACCAGATAATGTGGACGACCATCAGAATTCTTGGGCATGAAACTCCACTTCAGACCAGTTGGAAAACCTGCCCCTCCACGCCCTCTGAGACCGCTTTCCTTGACTTGGGTAATAATCCAATCCTGACCCTTCTTGATCAACTCGGCCGTGCCATCCCAATGACCTCTTTTTCGAGCACCGGCAAGTGTGCAATCTCCCATGCCGTACAAATTGGTGAATATGCGGTCCCTATCAGCAAGCATCGTTTACTGATCTCCTTCAATTTGGGCCAAACTTACGGCAGGACTGAATTTTGCTTTCCCATTCTCATATTCGGCCAGACATTTCACACCAGTTTGTGGTTCGGATGAAAATCGACCCTTTCTGGAACCGGGAATGGGTTTCCTGTTTGCAAAAAGGTCATCAAGCAAGGTCTCGAAGCTTTCCCGGGAAAGGTCCTCATAGTAATCCTTGCCTATCTGTATCATGGGAGCATTGGCACAGGCACCCAAACATTCCACCTCCTCCCAACTGAATCGTTCACAAGGTGAAAGTTGATGCGGTTTTGTTGCTATTCTCTCCTTGCAAACAGAGATCAGGTCCTCGGCACCACAGATCATGCAGGTGGTGGTTCCACAGACCTGGATATGGGCAATCGACCCGACCGGCTGCAATTGGAACATGAAATAAAATGTAGCAACCTCATAGGCTCGAATGCGGGCCATGCCCAACATGTCGGCAACATATTCGGTGGCCGGTTTGGTCAACCATCCTTCCTGTTCCTGGGCACGCCACAAGAGGGGAATTATAGCCGAAACCTGACGGCCTTCAGGATATTTGGCAATCTGTTCCCTGGCCCATTTCAGGTTTTCTTCCGAAAACTCGAAACTGTCGGGCTGGGTATGATGAAATCGTCTTAACATAACTCAATGACTAATTTGATGTTTACCTGTCAATCTCGCCGAATACCACATCAAGGGATCCGATTACAGCCGAAACATCGGCCAGCAAATGTCCCTTGCAAAGCTGATCCATGGCTTGCAGGTGGAGAAAACCGGGAGCCCTGATCTTGGCCCGGTAAGGCCGATTTGAACCGTCCGATACCAAATAAACTCCGAATTCACCCTTGGGTGCCTCGACCGCTGCGTAAACCTCACCTTCTGGAACATGAAATCCCTCGGTATATAGTTTGAAGTGATGGATCAGTGCTTCCATGGACTGTTTCATTTCACTTCTGGTAGGAGGTGAAATCTTGCCCCGTGCCAAAATATCACCATCGGCGTGTTCAAGCATTTCAATTACCTGCCTGATGATCTTTAAGCTTTCTTCCATCTCCTTCATTCGGCAAAGATACCGGTCATAGCAATCACCGTTTTTTCCAATCGGAATCAGGAAATCCAATTCATCATAGCATTCATAGGGTTGTGAGCGTCTCAGATCCCAGGCCATTCCGGACCCCCTGACCATTACACCTGAAAAACCCCAATCCAAGGCTTCGGCTTGTGAAACAATGGCTATATCCACATTTCTTTGCTTGAAAATCCTGTTTTCCGTCAACAGTTCATCTATGTCATTGAGTTTTTGGGGAAACTCCTCGGACCATTGGTATATATCGGCAATCAATTCCGGTGGAAGATCCCGATGGACACCTCCTGGACGGAAATAAGCCGAATGCAATCTCGCACCACATGCCCGTTCGTAAAACACCATCAGCTTTTCACGCTCTTCAAAGCCCCACAGTGGTGGCGTCAAGGCGCCAACATCCATTGCCTGGGTCGTTACATTCAGGAGGTGATTGAGAATGCGTCCGATTTCGGAATAGAGAACCCTGATCAGGGACGCCCTTCTGGGTATTTCGGTTCCGGTCAGTTTTTCAATGGCCAGACACCAGGCATGCTCCTGATTCATCGGAGCAACATAATCCAAGCGATCAAAATAGGGCAGGTTTTGCAGGTAGGTCCTGCTTTCCATCAATTTTTCGGTACCCCTGTGCAACAGTCCGATATGTGGATCACAACGGGTAACGACCTCACCATCCAATTCCAGCACCAGCCTTAATACGCCATGTGCTGCAGGATGCTGAGGGCCAAAATTAATATTGAAATTTCGAACCTGATTGTCGGCCGGTATTTCGGTCAGCTTTTCCTCCCTACGAAATTTATCTTCCTTAAGATGGGCATGGTTTATTTACCCTCTTCACCGGAACTCTCCGAGGTTGCTTTTTGAATTACTTCCCCCATTCCTTCCCAAGGGCTTTCAAAATCGAAATCCCTGAATTCCTGAACCAATTCCACTGGCTCATAAACGACCTTCTTCTGAACCTCATCATATCTAACTTCGTTAAATCCGGTCAGTGGGAAATCCTTTCGAAGTGGATGGCCCTTGAAACCATAATCCGTCAAAATTCTTCGCAGATCAGGGTGTCCGGCAAAGGGTATGCCATACATATCGAATACTTCCCGCTCAAACCAATTGGCACTCGGAAACAGGTTGACCAAAGTTGGCACCATTTCGTCTTCAGCCAAGTAGACCTTCACCCTTATCCTTTGATTCAGATTCATTGACAAGAGATGATAAACAACATCGAATCTTTTTTCCCGACCCGGGTAATCCACTGCCGTGATATCAACCAGAGTTGTAAACTGACACTCGGAATTTTTCTTGAGGAAGCCGACAAGATCAGGTATTCTTGTAACAAGCCCGATGATGACAAGTTCTTCATGCTTGATTTCAATCAATTCAATTGAATCATTTTGTTCTTTCTGAACAATTTCACAGAGATGTGTAAGGTCTTTCGGGTACATGGCCAGAGCTTAGCGGACAATCGTTCCGGTTCGGCGAATTTTTCGCTGCAATTGCAAAATTCCATAGAGAAGAGCCTCGGCTGTTGGGGGGCAACCTGGAACGTAAACATCCACTGGAACAATCCTGTCACATCCCCTGACAACGGAATAGCTGTAATGGTAATACCCCCCACCATTGGCACAAGATCCCATGGAAATTACATATCTCGGTTCCGGCATCTGGTCGTATACCTTTCGCAGTGCCGGTGCCATCTTGTTGGTAAGTGTACCTGCTACAATCATCAGGTCCGACTGTCTTGGAGAGGCTCGCGGGGCAGTTCCAAATCTTTCGAGATCATAACGCGGCATGGAGGTATGCATCATTTCCACGGCACAACAAGCCAAACCAAAAGTCATCCAATGAAGGGATCCCGTACGTGCCCAATTGATGACATCCTCCGCAGAGGTTAATATAAATCCCTTGTCCTGTAATTCATTGCTGGGCACCTCCGTCATGGAGATGGCATTGGAGACTTGCTGTTCAGGTGTAGAAATCACTCCCATTCGAGTGCTCCTTTTTTCCATTCATAGACAAATCCTACGGTAAGTACACCAAGGAAGACCATCATTGACCAGAATCCAAAAGCCCCGTTATTGCTGAATGAGGCAGCCCAGGGAAACAGAAAAGCTACTTCGAGGTCAAATATGATGAACAGGATCGCGACCAGATAAAATCTTACATCAAATTTCATTCTGGAATCATCAAAGGCATTGAACCCACATTCGTAGGTGGAAACCTTTTCGGGATCAGGACGATAAATGGCAATGACAACCGCAGATAACATGAGCATTATGCCAAGTCCGATGGCTATGCCCAGAAAAATCAATACCGCCAGATATTCTCTCAGAAAGTCTTCCACCGATTTTCCTCAACCTGAAACATGTTTAAATTTTTTGACAACCATTCCCATACCTAAGATCACCGGAAACAATATACTGATTAAACCAATTTGTCCAAATTTCAAATAGCGTATGACTAAATTTAAACTCAGTATATGAGAGTAGTATGAAAGTAATTTTATTTAACAAAATAACAAGAAATACCAATCCAATTTCATCGCATTGATTTGGTATATTTAATTAAGGGAACCTCTTTTTAATCAATTTCTTGAGATTCCATGATTTTCAATAGTCGGTTTTTCAAATTCATGTTCCTACAATTTTATCGGTTTATTACACCATCAACTTCAATCAACTCAATTTTCAAACCCCGCCCATTTCTGTACGACCGCACACACCTATCCCTTGTTCCGGCCATTTCTTGTCGCCTTGAGTAGGTCAAGAAACGGCCAGAATACTTTGGGAAATAATCAATTCCGTATCAACAAGCACGATCTCAGGATCCTTCCCGTTTTCCATTGGAAGGAACGTCGTGTCTGGTCCCACCACAGAATGAAACCGGTGGGAATTGAGGAACAAGACAAGAGGAAAAAGTAGTGCCCTTTTCAAGGTACTGACCCCCATGAAAAGGGCATTTCAGCCAAAATATGTCTGAAGTCAAGAAGGGAGGTGACAAAAATATTCTGGCATTTCCAATTTATTTGAACATTAATCAGGGAATAGATTGGCGGAGGTCCATGGAAAAAAGTCTTCGAAACAAAATAGCTATTTTTTGTGCCCTTGGGGCCTCAACCTCCTTTTCACTTAATGATGCAATAATTAAGCTGTTAAGCCCTGAATACCCCTTGCACCAGATTGTCCTGACCAGATCGGTAATTGCAATTACCATCACCCTTTCCGTTTTTGTCCAATATGAAGGGGGGTTTTCCAAGTTAAAAACAGGAAGGCCCTTTCTGCATATTTCCAGAGGATTGGCCATCGTCTGTGCTAATGTGGCTTTCTTCGCCGGG
>VYFX01000035.1 GCA_009842205.1 Paracoccaceae bacterium
GCTTCCGGTCAAAATCCAGCCTGACATGAACGTCCTGGAATCATGACTGTTGCAAAGAAAATACAATCCCGAATTAAATTTGGCAACTGCTTTCCCTTTTTCCCAAACAATGCTAATTGATGCCTCGTTAGAGATAACATTGGCACTTAATAATTAAAATTATCAAGCAGTAATTCATAAAAAAACAACGAATAGCAAGGGGCGGTTTTTACCACGATAAGGGTTTGTCAACCTGAATATATAATTCACTTATTTTAAAACTCCTAACACTCAGAAATCGAAACAAGCTCCCTCAGGCAGCCAATATCATGTTCATTCAATTCACCACTGGCCCAAGGTCTGAATCGTGATCTGAAACTATCCAGCAAATGGTGCAATGATTCTTCTTCAGACATGCCTTTCGGTGAAGAATAACCAAAGGATTCGGCCAAGGTTATAAATTCAGATTTATCAACCGTTACTGATATTTCGCAGTCGGGCCATATCGAGAGGCTGCTCAAGGCCAAACCTCGCCAATCAAACTTCCTGCCTGGGTCCAGTTTCCTGCTGACAGCTATATCAGAGTGTCCGAGGATATTGTGAACTGGTATATCCCATTTGTTGATCAAATGCCTGAGGGTGGTCTCCAAGGAAAAGATTTGTGGAAGTGAATACGGGTGGTTACCCAAATTAGCCAGCTCTATTCCTAATGATCTAGAATTGATGTCACTTTGTCCCATCCATGATCCAGCACCTGCATGCCATGCTCTCATTTCATCCTGAACCAATTGATACACCTTACCTTTTTCGGTTATCAAATAATGGCTGGAAACCTCATGGATGGGTGAGCATAACCGTTTCAGAGCCAACTCGGATGTGGCCATTGCAGTATAATGAATAACAATGAACCTTGGAGTGAGGTTGTTTCTTCTTTGGCTGTAATTTGGCGAGGGAAACCAAACCGGTTTGAATTCCCGGGTTATACTCATTGAAGCACAAGACGGTATTTTACCGGGTTCCATGAGCAGGCAAAGCCATCGCCATCAGGATCCAAGTTCAAATCATCATTCTCGGGTCCGCCAGCATCAAGAAAGGCCTGTTGAGCAGCTTCACTGTCAACATAGGCGTCGCATCTTTCAAGGTATTTGGTACGATTGAAAAATGCCGTATTACGTCTGAATAGTACGGTTCCAGGAGTATGTTTTGTATTCAGTGCGAACGATACAACATCTGACTGGCCTACCTTTTCAGGGTGTTCAATCGGATCATAAATCACGAGTTTTTCTTCAGTGTCCTTGATCCTCTGACTATCAGATTCTATCGTTTCACGTTGAACCACCGAAGCAAAGTCCTGTTCATCGGAAACTGTTCGCCCGAATTCGTCAAACTCCTGTGGTTTTGGTTCAAGCGCAAGTTCTACTCTACCTGTGGATTCCTCGTCTGTAACATCCTCGTCATTATTATCTTCATTTCTGGCGAACTGCTCCGGCTGCTGTTCACCTGCATCAATATCGGTATCAACCACTACCAACCTTTGCTCGTTTTCTTCATTCTCGTTGGAATCAATATTTGTATCGGCTAATTCATTTTGTTTTGAATCTGTTTCTTCGACTGAGTCGGGAGTATCTGCCAAGGAATTGTTTTCTTGATCCCCGGATTGCAGTATTTCTTCAATTTCATTGACTATTTGTTGTGAAATTTCCTCTGACGTCTCATCAGGGGTTAAATCACCGGGTGATTGGGTAGGTGCTTTTGCCTGTTCCACGGGAGGTGGTTCCTGAGGAACTTCTGCCGTACAGGAAATCAACAAAAGGGTCATAGAAATAATGGCAAAAAACTTAAAGTTGAAACCATTCATACGATAGTTCTCCTGATTACCACCACCTTTTAGGTTTGTGATTAAACTGCACGTTGCTTTCAATGGACTGGGCCAGGTTCATAAGATCCCCTTCTTCCCATGGCCTACCAATTAATTGCAATCCCAGAGGAAGCCCCTTGGAATCCAATCTTGCCGGTACGGAAATTCCTGGAAGCCCAGCCAGATTTACGGTTACGGTAAACACATCATTCAGATACATTTTGATGGGGTCATCATCACTGATTTCTCCAAGGGCAAAGGCAGGACTAGGGGTCGTGGGTGTAAGAATTGCATCTACACCACCATTGAATACATCCTCGAAATCTTTTTTGATTAATGTTCTTATTTTTTGTGCCCGCAGATAATAGGCTTCATAAAATCCCTGGGAAAGAACATAGGTGCCGATCATTACCCTTCGTTTAACCTCTGCTCCAAATCCTTCTCCCCTTGTTCGCTTATACATGTCCACGATATTCGTATTGGAATCCAGAGCCGCCCTGTAACCATATCTGACACCGTCGTATCTGGCTAAATTTGAAGATGCCTCAGCTGGTGCGATTACGTAATAGGTTGGAAGGGCAAACTTCGTATGGGGTAGTGAAATATCTACAATCGTGGCACCCGCATCCTTGAGGATGGCTTTTCCTTCTTCCCAAATTTTCTCGATTTCCCCGGGCATTCCATCCAAGCGGTATTCCTTGGGTATTCCGATTTTCTTGCCTCTGACATCACTGGTGAGGCATTTGCTGTATTGGGGAACCTCACCCTTGTAACTGGTAGAATCCTTGGGATCATAACCGGCGATCACCTCAAGCAAAAGGGCAATATCCTCAACTGATCTGGCAAAAGGTCCAGCCTGATCTAGCGAAGAGGCAAAGGCAACTATGCCCCATCGGGAACAACGGCCATATGTGGGTTTCAAACCTACAACTCCCGTAAATGCAGCAGGCTGCCTTATCGACCCACCCGTGTCTGTACCCAATGCTCCCAAACACAGATCAGCAGCAACAGCAGCAGCTGATCCTCCCGAAGAACCACCGGCAGTCAGGGGGTTCTCCGACCCTTTCGATCGCCAGGGGCTGATAACAGGGTTATAGACGGTATGCTCCGTTGAAGACCCCATGGCAAACTCATCCATGTTGAGCTTGCCCAAGAATACCGACCCCGCATCCTTGAGTTTTTGAGTAACCGTGGATTCATACTCCGGCTTGAAACCTTCCAGTATTTTGGATGCAGCCTGGGTTGGACTTCCCTTGACACAAAACAGATCCTTGATTCCGATGGGAATACCACAAAGCGATGAGGTATTGCCGTTCGATAACTGTTTGTCAGCTGATTTGGCCTGCTCCATTACAAGATCGGGATCTAACCAACTGAAGGCATTCAACTCCCGGGCAGCCTCGATTTCATTGAGGCAAGCTTGCGATAACTCAACCGAAGTAATTTCACCCTTGTCTAGAAGGGTACTTGCTTCTGAGATTGTCAGGGCAGATAATCCCATTTATTCAACCACCTTGGGTACCGAAAAAAATCCCTGTTCTGGTAGAGGAGCATTCGATAAAATGAGGTCCTTTTCACCACCTGTGGTAACTTTGTCTTTCCTTAGTCTGAGCTTCATTGGAGTAACCGATGTCATGGGTTCAACACCCTCAATATCAACTTCATTCAACTGTTCCATAAAATCCAGAATGACGGATAGCTCATTTGCTATATCTGGCAGCTCGCTTTCCTCAACATGAATTCTGGCCAGGTGAGCAACATTTCTGGCTTCATCCAAACTCAATCCCATTATTTTGTCTCGTCCAATTTGTTTTCTTTTTCGTCAAGAAGTATCTTTGCATTGATGATCAGTATCATCCAGGAAAGCATAACTGCATTCAAAACATGCCAAACCCAATGTGTACCTAGGTGAAAGTCTTCGCAATATGGCAAATCAATTATTCTGAACCCAATTGAAATAGATAGGATTACCCCACCGATTAACAACTTGATGCCCACAACTTTGTCGGATTTAAGTAACAGGAGGCCATAGATAAATATGATAGCTGCAATACTTGCATATGTGGATGAACCGCCAATAAAGGGAAACAGGTTCTGAATCAGATAACCAAGCGGTATCAGTAAAGCAAAAACCAATATCGTCAATATGATTGAATAGAGTGTCTTCAGTTTGAAGAAATACCGATTGGCTCCGTAAATATAGACTATCACGAATACTGCGATAAAGAAGACATCGGCAATTGCTCCCCAAACCGTCGCGAAGGTATGCAAGAGGCCGGAACCGACCCCAATCAGAGCCAATGTGACTGTTAGAACGATTGAAATTGCTGGTGGATTTCTTGATCTAAGATAATACCAGACAAGCAAGGCAGCAAAAATAAAGGCAAGATTGGTAATGGCGTTCAAGGGTTCGTCAAATAAACCCGGTGAAATCCTTTCACAGTATCCATCAATGTAGGTGGTTAAATTTTCCATGAAGATCTTTCTTGTCAGCTTGTCCTGCCCTGATCATTATCCCTTTTGAGAGAAAAAAAGGTCGTTAGAATTTCTCCACATTCCCTAGCCATAATTCCACCAAATATTTCCGGCTTGTGATGCGTTTGCGGTAATGTAAAGATTCTTGCACCATTTTCTACTCCACCAGATTTATTGTCAATTGCTCCAAAATACAATTTTGCAATCCTGGCCAGTGATATCGCACTTGCACACATTGAACAGGGCTCAAGGGTTACATAGATTGAACACCCCTCAAGCCTATCGTTACCCAAGGTTTCACACGCCTTCCTGATTGCCAGAATTTCGGCATGAGCTGTCGGATCATTCAATTTCCTGATCATGTTGAATGCTGTTGCAAGTACCTTGCCATCAGATGAAACAATGACCGCACCCACTGGAACCTCATCGTTTTGAAAAGCCATATGGGCTGCTTCCAATGCTTTGCTCATGTAGGATTGAAACAATTGTAAAACTCTTCAATGATACTGATATTGGAGTAGCAGAACATTATACATTTACTCCGGGTTAAAGGAAAAATCATGCGAATAGCCAAGTATTTGGCTGGAGCGGGCATAGCTTCCCGTCGAGAAAGTGAAAAACTTGTCCTGGAAGGCAGGATCAAGGTGAATGGCAAAATTGTCAACAACCTTGCCCTGCAAATTTCCCCGAATGACAGAATTTTGTTTGATGACAATCCCGTTCCTAAAATTCAAAAGCCGAGAATCTGGAAATATTACAAACCAGTCGGCTTGATAACCTCCACCCATGATGAAAAAAACCGCCCGACGGTTTTTTCCAACTTACCCCCGAATTTGCCCAAAGTCATATCCGTTGGACGGCTTGATATTAATTCAGAGGGTCTATTGCTACTGACCAATAATGGCGATCTGAAACGATTTCTCGAATTACCTGCCAATGGATTTGATAGAACCTACCGGGTAAGAATTCTGGGAAAACCGACCGAGAAAAGGCTGGAACCGTTAACCAAGGGACTTACTATTGGCAAGGACGTGTTTGCCCCCATGACCATTTCCATAGATGCAACCAATAAAGCCAACTCCTGGTTGACCATAACCCTTAGGGAAGGAAAAAACAGGGAAATCCGTCGTGCCCTAAATTATGTAGGGCTGGAAGTAAACAGGTTGATCCGTACCTCCTATGGGCCTGTAAATTTGGCCCCGCTGTCAAGGAACGGGGTTCAGGAAATCAACTTCAAGGCTTTTGCATCTGATTTGTTGAAACTGGGATACAAGGAATCCGAATTACCTTTCAAAATCCCCACTACTGTCCGACCTTTGAAACGTGTAACAAAACAAGGTCCGAGATCAAAATATCGGAGCAAAAAGAAGTGATTGTCTTCAGAAAGAAGATTGTTTGAATTTACATCAGGTTACGAAATTTCGAGACTGATAGCGTTCATATTTCCAAGGTTGGTATTCCAAGGCCATCGCCAGAACTTCAACAGTCCTGTTGATATCACTAATATTGTTATAGAGGGGAGCAATCCCGAACCTGATATTGTCCGGTTCCCTAAAATCACAAATCACCGAATTCTCAATCAGAAACTTGACAATGGCATAACCTTCCGGGTGTTCCAATGCAACATGGCTTCCCCTATCAACGGGGTTTTCGGGGGATATGACCTTGATCGTTGGACAATGGGATTTGATGCCCTTAATAAACGTTTCACTCAATTGCATGGATTTGTCATGCACATCCTCAACGGCAATTCCCTCCCATATTCCAAGAGCAAAATCCAAAACCGAAAGACCGATTACTGGTGGTGTACCGACAATGAGGCGATTGATTGTTGAAGCAGGTTCATAATCCAGGGAAAATTGAAATGGATTTGCATGACCCAACCAACCTGTAATCGGGGATTGAATTTGAGTTAATAGTTTTGGGTTGGTATATATGAAAGCAGGGGAACCAGGACCGCCATTCAAGTATTTATAGGTACACCCGACTGCAAAATCGATATCGGCCTTTTGAACATTCACTGGTACTGCGCCCACTGAATGAGCCAGGTCCCAAATTGTCACAATTCCTTCTGATTTGGCCTTGGTTGTTAATTCAACCATATCCTGACGAGCACCAGTTTTATAATCAACTTCGGTAAGCAGTATCGTTGCTACCTGATCATTCATTTCGTTGATGATTTCCTCTGGATTGACCAATTTGACCTTATATCCCTGATTCAGGAAAGCAGTTAACCCTTTGGAAATGTAAATGTCCGAAGGAAAGTTGTTGTTATCTGTTAGGATGATTTTTCTTTTCGGATTTAACTTCAGGGCAGCTCCCAGGGCTTGAAAAATCTTAACTGAAAGAGTGTCCCCCATTATCGTAGTGTCTTTAGGCGCACCTATGAATTTGCAAATTTTATTTCCTATTATTGCCGATAGATTCATCCATCCCGCATTGTTCCAGCCCCCTATGATCATTTCTCCCCATTCAGCAGATAATTGGGAAGCCAATGTTGCAGGAAGGTCTTTGGGCAGGGGGCCTAGAGAGTTTCCACATAGATAGGTTAAGCCATCTGGAATATGGAAAAAATCTTTGGTCTGTTGGAAATCTACCATCTGGAGTTCAATCAGTTTGTTTGATGGTTAAGAAAGGTGGTGCCTAGGGGCGGAATCGAACCACCGACACGAGGATTTTCAGTCCACTGCTCTACCCCTGAGCTACCTAGGCATCTTTCAAAATCAAACCTTGTAAACTAATCAAGCAAGAATGTCCATCAAGTAAACAGGATTTGGTCAACTGTCTGAAATTGGAGGTACATTTATTGCTTCATTCTCACTTTCCAAGTCTTTATTTCCTGATAAAACATATTTTCCATCCAACCAATTGCCAAGATCAATATCTGCGCATCTTTTGGAACAGAAAGGTTGATATTCGGGGATGGAAAGTTTCTTGCAAATTGGACAGTTCATATATTCAAAATCTCATTAACCGGTAAGCGGTCTCTTTTTCTTTGAAGCTCGTAATTGCCTGATTTGGTCCAACCTATCAACTTGGTGGGTACATTGTCATTTTTAAATACCAGGTTCAGTCTTTTTTCAACATCATTCATGTCCGACTTGTTCATGGAAGGAAAGTCTATAGTGACCTTACCCCCAAAACCGCGTAACCTTAATTCCCTGGGGATAATTTCAGCTGCCAAAATGGAAATTCTTTTAGCGGATTGCTTTGAGTTTATTCCTCCACTGTTCACATCTATGACGATCATGGCATGGGTTTTTTCGATGTAAAGACTGGCGTTATTACCCAAGTCTACCTTCTCTCCCGTATTGTCGAGAATCAAGTCCCATAGCCCAAAATCATCAATTTGATCACCAACATCCTGAATAACGAAGTGTTGGTCCGGAAGCCAGTCCCTTTCTGCTCTTTCATGAACTGACGGACCCGTTGCTACCAGAATGGGTTTCGAGGGTTCTCGAATTTGTCTTATTTTTTTCAAGGAAACCAATAAACCCTCTATCTCTTGTTTTATATTGTGATCACTTCTCTCGCAGGCAGTACGAATAATCACACCAGTATCATCTTGTTCCAAATTTGCATGGGCCAAGGCTTCTTCAACTTTGGTCAACAGTACCTTTCTTCTTTCAGGGTTGGATATTGCCTTGGAAATATTGATACCCGGAACCCCTTGAGTTAGAATTATTCCCTTCCCCTTGATTACAATTCGTGATTGAAGGGGAATTTGTTTGTTCTGCTGTGGATAACCACTGACTTGGACAAGAATCATTTCACCTTCCTGCAGACGAGGAGAGTTTCTGAGAAAACCGACCCTCCCCTCTGGAAGAGATATAAAATAACCCCCGGTTCCCTTCAGGGACTTTTGGACCTTGCCCCAAAAAATTGATTCGGGAATAAAATTGCCAATAGTGGCATCACTAAGAAACAAATCCTCCAGTTTACCTCTCCTCACCCAAGCGGATACCCTAATCCCTTCCTTGTTTTGGGCATGATAGAGATGGTCATGCATTTTAGGAACTTGCCTTTAACCCATATGAAAGCAACAGGTTTCTTGTTTCGTATAAGGGCAATCCAACCACATTGGAATATGAGCCACGAATCCAGGGAATGAATTGTTCTGCCTTCCCCTGAATACCGTATCCACCTGCTTTGCCTTGCCATTCTCCTGAGGCAATATATTCCTCTATTTCTATTGCCGTGAGATTTTTCATTCTTAGGGTGGTTTCCACCACCTTGCAGCTATTCCTATCGTAATTTCTGACGACCAGACTCGAAATAACCCTGTGTCTTCTACCAGAAAGCAATTGAAGAATTTCCCTGGCGTGGCTGGTTGAAGTCGGTTTTCCTATAATTCTACGACCTACTGCAACGATTGTATCTGCAGCCAACTGGACATCATTCTCCTCAAGTGAAAAGGTCAAAGACTTTTCACTTGCCATGCGTGTTACATAATTTCTTGGTAATTCACCCTTCCGTGATACCTCGCAGATATCCGGATGTAGGACTTTGTGTGGGGAAAATCCCAGCCTGTTCAGTAGCTCCAAACGACGTGGGCTGGCCGAAGCCAGTATTAACCGTTTTTGCTTATTTGAAACGGTAGTTGATCCTGCCTTTGGTGAGATCATAGGGTGTCATCTCAACCTGAACCTTGTCACCGGCAAGGACCCGTATCCGGTTCTTTCTCATTTTTCCGGCAGTATGGGCAATAATCTTGTGCCCGTTATCCAATTCAACCCGGAATGTAGCATTGGGCAACAGCTCAGTAACTACACCAGGAAATTCCAACATTTCTTCCTTTGGCATCTAACCTCATTTTGTTAATAAAACAGACCAATTCTTCCACTTGGGAAACAAAACATATTA
>VYFX01000080.1 GCA_009842205.1 Paracoccaceae bacterium
TTAATTGTGTAGGACAATCTAAGCCCATCACTCGATTGGTAAAAGGAAGTCATAGTTTTTTGGCTAGAGAAGGTATTTTCACCAGGGATGACAAGATAAAATCAGGGGTCCAGGGAAAACGGTCAACAGGATCATTCATTCGATTGGCCCAAGCCGACAAAAACCCAAATCCCTTGGCAGCTGCAGCATCCCAGCCATTTGAAGAAACGAACAATACTTCCTCGGCCTGACAATTATAATGTTTCAACACCAAATCATATACCTGTGAGGCTGGTTTGAATATACCGACCTCTTCGACACTCAACTGCATCTCCAAATAATCACCAATTCCGGAAGCATCAATTGCCGATTGCAGCATGGCAGGAGATCCGTTTGACAATATAACTGCAGGGAGTGGCAATTCTTTAAGTTTTGCCAGTATCTCGGGCACTTCAGGATAAACTTCCAATTCCTTGTAAAGTTCAAGCAGTCTAGACCTTAATTGCCTGTCATTATGAAGATTGGATTTCTCCAGTGCCCAATCCAGGCTTTCACAGGTAACATTCCAAAAGTCCGTATGTTCACCGGTAATGGCCCTTATCCATGTGTATTGGAGCTGCTTCAAACGCCAATTTTCGGCAACGGTCCGGCTAATGTTCATTCCTGACTTCTTGTCATAATCCTCTAGGGCTATTCGTGCCGCTGAAGATAAATCAAACAAAGTGCCATAGGCATCAAAAGCACATACTTTTATTGGCATCAGGAGTCCCTTCAAATTTGGTCAAACAAGGAATAACAGGTTTTGCATTGACCGAATGAAACCAATGGCAAATTTAACCAAAGGGTTTAAAAAATACAATCAGATACAAACGTTGGTGGATTGTTTCATGCAAGATTTGCCCTGGTTATTTTCTCACCCACAATTAATTTGGTGACGAGAGAATAATAATGTTTTTTCAGTTATAAACATTTGTTCGTATGAATAATCGTGGAACCACATGGCAAGAAAATGAGATTGAAATAATCGTAAGCGATTATTTGGAAATGCTCAGGTTGGATTTGGAGGGAAAAAAGTTCAACAAGACCGAAAGATACCGAATTCTACAAGGTACATTGAATCGATCAATTAAAGCAATCGAAGGTAAACATCGAAATATAAGTGCCATCATGGAAATACTTGATTTGCAAATCGTGGAGGGTTTATCACCATGGGGACATTATCAGAAAAGGCTTTTTGAAGTTCTTGTCAACCAGTTAGAAGATCGGAATCTATTGGAGGCAATGTACGGACAAACTGGTGAAGCTAGGATACCAAATACTGGAATCCTGTATAATCCACCTCCCACAATTGATAGAAAGTTTGAAATAATTGATCCAAATTTCTGGAATTTCGTTGAAAAATATGATCCATTACGAGATGCACGTAACAGGGAATTAGGAGAAGCAGGTGAAAAGTATGTATATGATGCAGAGAAAAGGAGATTGTTGCATGAAGGTAAAGACAAGCTTTCTGAACGTGTAAGATGGGTATCAAAAGAGGATGGAGATGGAACTGGTTATGATATTCTATCATTTACCTCTGATGGAGATAAAAGATGGCTAGAAGTTAAGACGACAATCAGTTCTAAACGTGCAGGCTTTTGGATCACTCAAAATGAACTTTCTGTTTCTGATGAAAATCCGGATATCTATCGTTTGGTTCGCCTTTTTGATTTCAAACGCAAGCCAAGTGCATTTAAACTAAAGCCCCCTTTGAGAGACCATGTAAAACTTCATCCATCTCTATATCATGCAAGTTTTAAATTTACCTAATACAACCCTCTTTTTCATCGGTATTTAACCCCTTTTCAGTATTCATAATGTGGGTTGGAAAACAACTTCGATCAGGGATAAATTGCTATTAATATCAGTCATTGAACAACCCGGATTCTTTTTCTGCCCCAGCACTTAGTACGGTTTCCTTATATTTCAGTATCTGGTCATAAAGTTCAATTTCCCCTTGTCCAAAAAGGGTGGATGGGGGTGCAACGTTTATCCAGTTCTTGCATGAATCAGTTCCACGAACCAACATGGCATAATCCAAACCCGGTGCATCACGGACAAGTTCTGGTGTTACATATCTAATAACGATTGCAATTCTTCGATCATCGGAATGGTTGGGGCCTGATGCATGAAACATCCGACCATGGTGAATGGACATCTCACCCGGCCTTAAAATATCAAGAACGGCATCATTCTCATCAACATCTACAGCAATTTCCTGTCCACGAGACAACAGGTTGTCCTCATCAAAAGTATCATTATGCGGAACTAGTTGCTGTTTGTGGGAACCTGGAACGAACCGCATACAACCTGAGGTTTCAGTAACATCAGATATGGCAATCCAGGCAGAAGCCTGAAGGTCAGATCCACCCATTCCCCAATAGGTCAGATCTTGATGCCAGGTAACAATTTTTTCCGATCGGGGTTCCTTGATGAACAGTTCACAGGACCAGACCATTAGATTGGGGCCAAGAATACTCTCCATTGCATCAAGAATTGGCTTGGTTTGTGCCACCTTGGCAAGCAAGGGAATGACCAATTCACCATTAACCCTGAAATAGTGGGTCAAATCATGCGGCAACTGTCCATTTGAATAATTTCTTTCGAGGGCCTCTATTTCATCACGAATCGCTTTTGCATCCTCAACAGAAAAGGCAACAATCGGTTTGATGAAACCATCCTCATGATAGGTTTCAATTTCCTCATTGGTTAACGAACCTGTCATTTTTATTTCCAATCCATAAAGAGTAATAAATTACAATTGTTTTTCTGATTCCCACTTTATAAATCAACCGTTTTTTTGACCATAGATCAAGTTCTCGGTAGAAAATCTGCAAAAGTTGATAATCACGTATATACTTCGAAATCCAATAACCCTCCTGATTCTTTATCCTTGTATAAGTTCAAGGTCCAGTTATTGGGCAGGACCAATCACTTCTTGGGATAAGATGGTGAAGTCAATCCATTTGTCATTCAAGTAAGTGAAACTGACCAGATGAACAAAATATTACGAAATTTCAGGTCCATTTCCTACTAGTTGGAAAATTGAACTGGTATGATTACAAGGAATTTCCAAGATTGGTTAGAGCCTCTACACAAAAAGCAGTTGTCATGGATTCCGAGGCATGAACAAATTGACCGAAATTGCCCCACTTTGATTTTTTGTCACCAAATGCGACCAATTCTGGCCAACTCCCGTCTTCATGCTGTGAATTCAAAATATGCTTCGTGTAATGCAAAGGATCTATCGTATCCACTTGCCCTGCATTATGCAGGGCGGTTATGGCCTGCGCCGTTTGCAAGATGTTTCCAAAACCTTCAGATTGATCTTGATTTGATAATACATTTTCGGCCAGGGGCGTACAAAGATGATCCAAAAGAGGTTTGGTTCGATTTACTGCTCTTCCTATTCCATAACAAATTGCTGAGCTGTCAGTATACCATTTGGAGGAATCTTCCAGTTTCCTATCCTGCAGCAACGATTCCAGCCAATCTTGTACGGGTCTGGTTTCAGAACAGTCTCCAAGGAGAGAAATGATATTGGCATTGACTACCGGGTCTGCTTCAATACGGAAGGGTGAGACCACATCCGGTTCATCTGGGTCCAGAACCCAGGTATTGTACAGCCCATCTTCATTACGATAGGATAGTATTTTGGAAAGGTTTTGTCCCAGAGCAATCCAGGGATGATCGCTCAGGATCATGGAACAGAGAGTGGTGCTGTCAAGATCAGGTGGTAGGTGACGATAATATCGCCACAAACCGGGAAACTCCATGGTTGCAAGGATATATTGTTTCGCAGCTGCACAAATTGACTTTGCCTTGGGTAATTCACAATTTTCCAAGGCCAATGTGCAATAGGCTGAAACAAAAGGCGGTTTTTCATAATGTCTGGGAGCATTTTCCATCCCGCCATGGTATCGAATGCAATGCCAGGCACCATTTTCGCTTATTGTTGAGTTAAGAAAATCCAGACCCTGTTCAACTCTTATGTTAATTAGTTCCTTCAGAGAATTGCTTGATCTGGCCTTTACAGTGGGATGATTGATTTTTTCAGACAGCTGTGGTGCAGGGTCATACATGGTTTTTTTGAGGTACTCCAACGATACCTTCCCGGTTTTGGCCGCTTCCCTTTCCTCTTTGGTAGTACTGCTCTTTGGGGGCAAGATCAGGTGGGTAATACTTTTTGATTTTTCATGAATGAGTATTTCATGATCATCTGGCAGGCTTAATTGCAATTCCCGTTCAATTGTATTTCTTGGATTTGCTAGTAATTGCTTGCGAAATTCACCATCTCTCTCTGATCTGTCAATCAGGCCTTGCAAAGCTTTCATGTTCGTTCTGGCGGGGATGTTTTTCATATGAACAGGTTTGTCCTTGCCATTTGTCCATCATGACATGTCATGTGTCCTGCCTGTCAATTAAATTCTTGAACACACCCTCTACGTCACGCAATTCCTGGAAGGTTCCGGTCTGCACAATTCTTCCGGACTTGAGTACATAAATTCGATCTGCTTTCTCCAAAGTCGAAAGCCGGTGAGCAATAACAATTCTGGTCGAATCCATCAATCCCAAATTTTGCATTACTTCCGCTTGATTATTATTATCAAGCCAATTGGTAGCTTCATCAAGTAGCAATATGCTTGGGTTTCCAAGCAGTGAACGAGCCAGGGTTATTCGTTGTCTCTCACCTCCCGAAAGAACAGAATCACTTGATCCAACAACCGTCATCAACCCCATCGGCATTGCCTTGATTTCATTTTCTATGCTAGCAGCCCTGACGGATTCCCATACCATTTTGGTTGTTGTTTCTTCCTGTTTAATGGCGATATTGTCCCAAATATCCTGAGTATTCAACTGAATTGATTGAGGTACGGAACCAACCTTTTGGCGAAGTTGTTTCAGGTTTAGATGCCGCAAGTCATGACCATCATAGAGAACGGCACCAGATGTGGGTTGATCTATCCCCAGAGCAAGTTTGAACAGGGTACTTTTACCCGCACCGGACTCCCCAACGATAGCTATGAATTCACCAGGCCGTGCATGAATCGTAACATCATCCAGAATTAAAGGGCCTCCGGGGTCATAGCGAAATGATACTCGATCAAAAAGGATTTCTCCATTTAGATGTTCAACAGGTTCCTTGCCGATTGATCCCTCCGTTTCCGTATCAAGAACCGGATTCAACTGCTTCATGGCATTAATTCCCGAAGCAAGGATACTGAGTGATTCACCAAAGCGGATGGTAACCGTCAGAAAAGTAAGGAAAAGCAAATACACTACAAGAAAGTCCCCTAAAGGTGTGGTGGAATTCTTGACAATTGCAATCGTGGCAAAAAGAGTTGCTCCAGCCAAAAATGGGAGTGCCACACCTAGAGCTTGTGAATGCCTTTCCAGAGAACCTAGTTTTACTTCTGCCTGTTTTTGATCCCTATAATCATCTGCCCAGATTGCATAGGCTGAACCTTCGGCTCCTTCAATTCTAAGCTTAACAATTCCTTTGATTATCTGAAACAATTTACTGGAGGTTCTTTGGGTCGCACGAATAACCTTACCATGGAACCCGATTTGCATTAACCCCATGAGTACCGACAAAAGCAACGATATGATGCAAAAAGTACCAGTAACCAGACCCAATGTGAAGTCAAGATAGAAGATGTATGCAATTAATGGTAACAAGAACACCATGGACAAAAGCGATTCAATAAATTGCAATTGTCCTCCGTTTCGTAGCTGCTGAAAGACAGTACCCGCAATGGCAATCTCACTGGATGGTCTAAGGTTTGTGGCACTATTTGGTAAACGCATTACCCGATCCCAGAAGGCTGCCTCCAATCGGGCAATGGCCCGGTCCTGTATATGCATCAGTGATTTGTTTTGCAGGATAAACAACAAGCTTCCAATCAACCCGAATGCAATGACGGCCAAACTTACGTAAAGAAGGGCGTTTTCATCCCCATTTTCAAATACAATGCCTACTGAAAATCCAAGAGCCAGGGCAGGAATGATATTAAGTACTCCACCGGGTATGCCAGCAAGAACCAATCGAATAATATTACCTGTTGAGTGGTGTAAAGCGAATTCGACCAGGTCTTCTACTTTCAATTTATGGCCAGGCAATGGTGAATAAAACATTCTGGCTTCGGTTTGCAACAACGAAGCCTGTTGTGCATTCATGCGGGTTTTTGTTTTGCCAATCGGATCAATCAACCAATACCGACCAAAAAATCTGGGTACCAGTACTACCGGTTGATTATCAGATTTACGGAAAGCCAGGAGTGCACAGCCATCAGTTGTCCACCATTGATCCTCGTTTTTAAGTCGTACAAGACGTGAACGGATAGCAGATGTATCCAAAATGGAAGATATTGTGACCTGGTTTTGCGTAGGATCGGTGCTGCTAGGAAAATGAAATTCGATTTTTTCATGTTTGCCGATAATTTTCATGGCCTCAATCAAGGCCGAACCATCAACGCTGAAATCCTTTTCGAAAGGCAGGCCATAGATATTGTATAAACGTTCCCTGGATATTTTTTCAGCTGTATCCCGACTTGTCTTTCGTAAACGTTCGAGGTTGGCGTCATCTACCAAAGCCAATTTACGGTTCAGGTGCTCCAGTGAAAAGGCAAGCAGATGAAACCCTGCAAGGGCTTGTGACAGGAGGCCTCGAGTAATTAAGTCCTCTGTCGAATGGCACCTCATGGAAATTTCCTGTAATGCGGTCAGCCATGTTGTATTTGTCAGGGGTATTATGGGTGTTTTGTGGTTAACAAAAACGGTGGGCTCGGCACCATCTATCACATCCATGTACAGACTTGATCCCTCGGGAATATCCGTAATCCAGACGACACCCTTTTTTGTGGTGTAGGTACCAGCTTTCAGAATTTGTTCAGTACCAGTTTCAGCAAGTATGGAAGCTCGAGGCAAATAGGTGACAAATCTTGCCAGTATCTTGGAAAAGGACAGTACCCATGTATCAATCTTGGCTGAGAGTTCAGCCGGCTCAACCTGATCAAGACAGGATACAGGAATTCGCCTCAGGACCGTACCGGTAATTCCCTTTGCAATGACAATAAATTTTGTACCTTCCTGATCCTGATTTTGATCCGCTATAACCCCGGGGAGTAAAAATCCGGAACCACAATGCATGATATGCTGACGAAGGGACTGTTCAATACCATGCCTGATTTCAACCAAAAACAGGTTGACGCTACCACTTTCGATAAGCCAGACAAAATTGGGATCATCAAGGGTTAATGGTAGGTTTCCACTACATGGAAAGGTTTCACCATTTTTTTCCGCCATGCTTTGTAGCGACAGATGATTTGAAGCAACTTGTACTATCATTCCGATTTCACCAACCTGAAGTAGGTACCATTTTCATCAGCGATCAAATCGTCATGTGTTCCACGTTGCACTTCTGTTCCCTTTTCCAGTACAACGATCATGTCGCAATCTCTTATAGTGCTTAATCTGTGGGCAATGATAAGACAGGTCACACCTCGACGACGCAGGGCATTATCTATTTCCAACTCCACCAACGGATCCAGTGAGCTTGTGGCCTCGTCCAAAATAAGTATTGAAGGATTACCCACCAAGGATCTGGCAATCTCGATCCTTTGTCTTTGACCTCCACTGAAATTTTTGCCATCTTCCTGAACAAGGGTGGAATAGCCCTGTGGTCGAACAAGTATATCATGGTGGATACTAGCATCCCTAGCAGCAGCAAAAATTACGTCATCAGACAGCGCGGAGTTCCACAAGGTTATATTCTCTCGAACGGTTCCGGGGAAAAGTACAACTTCCTGATCTACCATGGAAAGGGATCTTCGTATAACCTCCGTGGGTATGTCTTCCCTAAGATGGTTATCAAACAAAACCTGTCCTTCCCAAGGTTGTAAAATTCCTGCTACAATTCGAGCAAGAGTTGATTTGCCAGAACCGCTTGGGCCAACCAATGCAACTCGTTGACCAGGTTTGATGAAGAGATTGAAATTGCTTACCAGAGGCGGTTTGCCCTTGCTAAAGCCAAAGGATATGTTTTTCAATTCCAATTGACCGGCAAGTTGCAGGTTTCCCTTGAAGGTAATTATTGAATTGGAAACCAATTCCTGACGGTGGAATGATAAATCCTCTGATGTGTTGGTAATATCTTCAATTCGTTCAAAGTCTGTCACAATGTCTGATCGTTTTTCGGTAAATTCCAAAATCCTACCGATAGGGGTCATGGCCAATTCGGCCAGAATGAAGAATCCAACAAAGGTACCAACAGACATTTCGCCGGAAATTACCTTACTGCCACCCAGAAACAGAATGGAGGCATTTCTTATCGCTCCCATCAGAATTGGCAAAGCCTCATTGTAATGGATGAATTCAGAGTAAAGTTGCCGAGCCTTCAATTCCAAGGCTTGTTGACCAGCCCAACGGGAAAAAAACCTATCATCGGAACCAGTCATGCGCAAATTGTCCAAATGGCTTAGCAATTGCATTCCCAATCCCAAAAGCATACCCTGTTCTCTGCTCAAAATTTCCCCCCTTGAGCCTTTCAGGGAATTGAAATACTTGATCAGACCACCATGAATGAGGATTAGCAGGATAATAATGAAGGCTAACCCAACATCAATGACAAACAGAGCTGTCAGCATTATCAAGGCCAGAGTGATTTCGATGAGCAGTGAAATGTAATGATCAACCAGGGACTTGCCTATGCGATCACTGGACGATACCCGGTCCATGATGTCACCGGCCAATCGACGGGTAAAGAATTCAATCGGCAATCTGAGGAGACGGTGGACTCCCCGGTCAAATCCCATTATGGAAATACGAATTGACATTCTCTGAAGAATTTGGTGTTTCAGGACTGATACAAAATAGGCAAAAAGGCCGCCAGCAATCAAAGCAGCCACAACCGGCAGCCAGCTATTTTGACCCACAACAACAGAATCAATGAAAAACTTGATCGAGGAAGGGATCAGCAGAAACAGGGCAGCCAAAAGTATGGCACAAGCCATAAGCAACACAAAATCGGTGTAAGTACCTGTCAAAAGTGGTTGAATTTTTTTGTATAAACTTACCTGACGACCACCTGGTTTGAAATCCTT
>VYFX01000042.1 GCA_009842205.1 Paracoccaceae bacterium
GGCTGCCCCTAGGATATGGAGGTTTCTCATCCTTTGCAATATTCTTCGTCATGGTATCAAATCAATATCAGTAAATTTAATTTTGATAATCATAAAAAAAATGGGGGGGGGTCAAGAGATTTTTTGCAATTTGTGATTGAGTGGGCAATGGTTGGCTTTCTTGACACTCAGATACCATAGCGTTTGCCAACTCTTTGTTTCCAATGGTGGGAGGGCAAACTGGTAAGAGCGTCAGTGTTACAACAATATTCGAATAACATATTGTCTTTGCAGGTATAAATGCATTGCAACATCACCTGTCACACCGAAAATTTATCAAATTTCTGGCCAATGCACTACCGTGAATTTCCAAAACTATCACCCTGAAAACAAGTTAAAGCAAGCTTAATACTGCCTTCCCTAGAATTTTTGAATTCTACCATCGGCATGATCTCAATCATGCTTGAGAAACTATATTACTAATTGTGTACTCTAACCCCCTTTGGGGATTCATTGGAAACAGAAACAGGGACTTTGTTTATGCTGCCTGTTGGAACCACGCAGGAAAGGGGTCATGCACTTTCAGATAAACATTCGGTGCCGTAAGATAATCCTTAATCAAGCAGTCATCCAATTGTTGACGGATTTTTTGTTCATCCATTTCAGCTTTCAGGCCAATGAAGACAATCTCTTGTCTTCGGTCACCAAAGTCTTTGTGCCAATAAGGCTTAACCACTTGTTCGAAATAACCACCATCCGGCCAACGATCTTTTGGAACAGCAATCCACCACCTTCCAATTCCCTGATGACGCACAAGTGCACCAGCTTGTGAAACTTCACCCACAAAATCCGGGCGACTTGAAATCCAGAAGAAACCTTTTGAGCGAACGATACCCGGCCATTCCTGATTAAAGAAGGTGTGGATTTTAGCTGGATCAAATGGTTCACGAGCACGATACACAAAACTTGTTATGCCATACTCTTCCGTTTCAGGTACATGGTCTTTGAAGTTATATAGCTCTTGAACCCACAAAGGATGCTTTTGTGCCTCCTGAAGATCAAACAAGCCTGTATCCATTACCTCATCAAGATTTACCTGTGACAAGGTTGTTTCTATCATCTTGGCTTTGGCATTCAGGCTGCGAATAATGGCCTTAACGATTTCGAGATCATCTTTGGAAATCAAATCAATCTTGTTCAAAATAATGACATTGGCAAATTCAATCTGGTCAACCAGCAAATCTACCAATGTTCGCTCATCTTCTTCACCAAGACTTTCACCCTGATCTTTCAGAAAATCAGTTGAACTGTAATTCTTGATCAAATTGGCAGCATCGACAACAGTCACCATTGTATCAAGCTGGGAGACGTCTGAGAGGCTATTTCCTTCTTCATCACGAAAATCAAACGTTGCAGCTACTGGCAAAGGTTCGGAAATACCTGTACTTTCGATCAATAGATAATCGAATTTACCCTCTTCAGCCAATTTGCGAACCTCCATCAAAAGGTCTTCACGTAAAGTGCAGCAAATACAGCCATTGCTCATTTCGACCAGTTTTTCCTCTGAACGAGAAAGATTACCTTCGCGTTCAACCAGATCAGCATCAATGTTAACCTCACTCATGTCGTTAACAATAACCGCTACCTTATGCCCTTCACGGTTGTTGAGGATATGATTTAGGAGAGTCGTTTTTCCTGCACCCAAGAACCCTGACAATACTGTGACTGGGAGTTTATTTTCTAATACTTGCATGATTGAATTCCTCGAATTATTTATTGTTATATTATAACATTTTAAATTAGTGTCTTTAAATTCAAGAGGAAAGGCTTGACGAAATTGATGAGTATTTTTCGAACTAAAAGTACTGAGGAACTAAAAGGTTTTACCAAACGTTCAGAACAACTGGGAATCATGGAACGAAAAGTACCTGCCGGGGCAGAAACCTTTTTTGACAAACTGATGTCAATACCATTCAAAATTTTTGGAAAAGTTAACAAGGATTCTGCACTCAAGGACATTAGAGAAATTTTGACAGACGAGCTTTCTGACGAGATAAAAAGGGACCCGTTTTATGAATCCTGGCTATCTGATATGGCGATGATTTGCGAAACATTTTGTGATATTGAAGGAAGTGATTCCATCGGTTTTTGGCTTGGGTCAAATCGTGGATGCCGCCGATACCATATTGATAATGTGCCACAAAGAATGCTTGTGACATATGCAGGCAAAGGTACAGAATGGCTGCCAGATGAGGTTGCTGATCGTGAGGCCTTTGCAAGTGGGGAGCCCAATGAGAAGATTGTAAAGGACCGATCCGCAATACAATTTTTGAATCAATGGGATATGGCTGTATTTAGGGGTGGTCCTAATGGCTTGCTACATCGTACTCCAGACGCTGCTTTGAATGGTCCTTCAATCCTAATGCGCCTTGATAACCCATCATTTTGGGATTATTTTCTCAAGCATCAGGAACAAAGTGGACATATGTCGCTGTAAAAGCATTAAAAATTATGCACAATAGTGATATGAAACAGCGAAATATTATTGATCAAGCAAAACTATACTGCTTACAGCAAAAAGAACGTCTAACAAAACCAAGATTAGAGGTTCTCAAAATCATTGCTACAAGCTCCAAACCCATGGGAGCTTACAAAATTTTGGAAAAGCTTGGTAAAGTTATTCAGTCTCCCAAGCCACCGACTGCTTATCGGGCTATCGAATTTTGGCAGAAAAAAGGGTTTATTCATCGTATTGAAAGCCTTAATGCCTATGTTGTTTGCCAGGCTGGACATCGACATAATGGTGGGCAATTTTTAATATGTGATGATTGTGGTACGGTTATTGAGACTCATATGAGTGATTTGACGGAAACGGTAAACAACTGTGTGGCTAATAACACTTTTACTCCATCAAGTTGGAATTTTGAAATTCATGGCCTGTGTGATCAGTGCCAATCCGAATAATTTTTGTTCCGAAAAAGAAAAGATTATGAAGATCTTGGGATATGATGCAGTTAGTAAAAAGGCTTGACTGAATTACCAAATTCCTAGACGTGGATTCTATCCACAGCATCAGTTATTGATTGAATTTTGGTCTCAAGGTTTTGCAGGTTTTCCCTGGTTTCCTCTACAACTTCTGATGGTGCCTTGGCAACAAAACCCTCATTTCCCAAGCGGGCTTTAAGCTTTGAAATTTCCTTCGCCAGCGATTCCTTGGATTCAACCAGCCGTTTCATTTCAAGGCTCAGGTCTATGACTTCTCCAAGGGAAAGAGAAATTTCACCACCATCAACTGTTATGGTGATGGACTCACTTTCAGGATTTTGTTGGAAGACAGGTGTATTTGTTCTTGCCAGCCTCATTATCATGTTCTGGTATTTTTCAAGGATGGCAATCTTTGAATTTGACAAAGATATTATTGAGAGTGGAGTAATTACTTTTGGAGGAACCCGCAGTTGGCTCCTGACTGATCGGATGTTTTCAATTATACTGATAACCCACTCCAGTTCGGAAGTTACTTCGGAATTACCAAAATCATTGAAAGAAAGTTGAGGCCAGTCGGCATGTATGAGCCTCTTGTCAGTGGTGAATAGTTCACCCCACAATTCCTCGGTCTCAAAGGGCATAATCGGGTGTAGCAAAACTATGGATTGCTGAAATACCCAAGCCAGGGTTGACTTGGTCTCAGCAACTATTTCCGGCTCCTCTGAATCCAGCAAAATTTTACTGAACTCCAGATACCAGTCACACAATTTACCCCATATGAAAGCGTAAAGGGTATTAGCGGCATCGTTGAAACGATAATTCTCCAGGGCAGTATCAAATTTTTCCTGTGTTTTGGCTGTCTCACCTATTATCCAGGAATTGATCCCATGTTTTGTATTCCTGGGGTCAAATTGAGGATCAATCCTGCAATCATTCAGGTGTAGAAACCTCCCAGCATTCCAAATTTTGGTACAGAAATTCCTGTATCCACCAACCCTTCCTTCCGATAGTTTGAGATCCCTTCCCATCACAGCCATGGAGGTCAGGGTAAATCGAACAGAATCAGCTCCATATTTTTCAACGAGTTCAATCGGGTCAATCACATTTCCCAGCGATTTTGACATTTTCTTGCCAAATTTGTCCCTGACCAGGGCATGGACATAAATGTCAGCGAAAGGTATGTCATTAACAAGGGCCAGTTGCATCATCATCATGCGGGCAACCCAGAAGAATATGATATCAAAGCCTGTTACAAGTACATTTGTCGGGAAATATCTTTCCAATTCAGGAGTTTCATCCGGCCATCCCAGAGTACCGATTGGCCATATGCCTGAGGAAAACCATGTATCCAGCACATCTGGGTCTCTGGTGAGAGATTTGCCGTTGGCCATTTGTCGGGCTTCATCTTCGGTCAAGGCACAGTATCGGTTACCCTCGTCATCATACCAAATTGGTATCTGATGTCCCCACCAAAGCTGGCGTGAAATACACCAGGGTTCAATGTTCTCCAACCAGTTGAAATAGATTTTTTCATATTGTTTGGGATGTATGCGGGTTTGACCTGTTCTAACTGCCTCGATAGCAGGACCTACAATCTTTTTGGTATCAATAAACCATTGGTCGGTAAGGTAGGGTTCTATGGGAATATTCGATCTGTCCCCATGGGGAACTGTATGTGATTCAGTTTTTACCTCATCCAAAAGACCTTTTTCGGTCATTTGTGCGACAATCCTCTTGCGGGCCTCGAATCGATCCAGACCGTCCAGTTCAAGTGTGCTTTCCGGAATATCAAGATTGCTCAGAAAATCGGTGTTTTCCTTCAGATACATCTGGGCCCTGGAGGTCATGACATTGATTGCAGGTAATTCCGTACGCTTGCCAACCTCCCAGTCATTGAAATCATGGGCTGGAGTAATTTTGACTGCTCCTGACCCTTTCGTGGGGTCAGCATAGGAATCTGCAACTATTCTGATTTTTCTGCCAACCAATGGCAGTACAACATACTTTCCAATCAGATGGGTGTATCTTGCATCTTCCGGATGAACCGCAACTCCCGTATCACCTAGCATGGTTTCGGGCCGGGTCGTGGCAACTACAAGGTAATCCCGCTTTTCGAACCTGACAGGGTCACCATTCGCATCAAATGCAACCGGGTAATCAAAGGATTCGCCATCGGCCAGTGGGTATCTGAAATACCACATGTTTCCATTTACCTCGACCTGTTCAACTTCCAGATCGGAGATTGCCGTTTCAAAATGCGGATCCCAGTTTACGAGCCTTTTGCCCTTGTAGATCAGCTTTTTGTTATAAAGTTCAATGAAGACTCTCAAGACGGCATCATGAAACCCCTTGTCCATGGTAAATCGGTTTCGAGACCAATCACAGGAAGCTCCAATCCGTTTGAGCTGGTTTATGATTTCACCTCCGGATTGTTCTTTCCAGTCCCAGACCTTTTCCAAAAACTTATCTCGGCCAAGCTGGCTTCTTGAGGGTAATCCTGCTTCAGCCAACTGTCTTTCGACAACCATCTGGGTTGCGATTCCGGCATGATCCTGACCAGGCTGCCATAAAACATCGTAACCTTTCATGCGGTGCCAGCGAATCAGGATATCCTGAAGGGTATTGTTGAAGGCATGCCCCATATGAAGAGCCCCCGTAACATTCGGGGGTGGAATCATTATACAGAAGGAATCCTGACCATCTTTGGCATTAGCTCCAGCCTTGAACGCCCCACTACTTTCCCACATGGAGTAGATTCTCGGTTCGACTTCGCTGGGTTCATATTTGGGTTTCATGATGCAATAATGGTTACTTTGGATTAAACGTGTAAAATTTCGGTGCGGGGTACTGGCTAAATTAACTGGGGAATGTATATAAACCTAAAATATGTTATTTCCACTTTTCAGTATGTTCATATTGCAACAAATTCCTATTTGTTGTTATTGTCATGTCCGTATGTCATAGAACTATAGTTAGGTAGATATTTTCCGTTATTTTCAGAAATGTGAGTTCATCAATGTCAAAGTTTGGGATTAGTCAAGGTGTTAAACGAAGGGAAGATTCCCGATTTCTCAAGGGCGAGGGGAGTTATGTCGACGACATCAAACCTGCAGAAAGTCTCCAGGCACATTTTTTTCTGTCACCTGTTGCACATGCCAAGATAACAACGCTTGACGTAGCAGAAGCCAAGGCATCACCTGGTGTAGTGGCGGTCTATACCGCACAGGACCTGGTTGCAGGAGGTATGAAAAACAGAATGGTTGCTGAGCTATTGCCCAGCAAGGGCTCCAAGGTTCCGGACCCGGCACGAACAATTCTGGCCGAAGAAAAGGTACGGTTTGTCGGTGAACCCGTTGCCATTGTAATTGCCGAAACAATCAATCAGGCCAAGGATGCAGTTGAGTTGATTGAGTTTGATTTTGAGGAATTGGATGCTCATCTGGTTCTCGAACCAGGTGGGGAGGATTTGCATGATGAGGCACCGGGCAACATCTCATTTCATTGGGCCAAGGGTGACAAGGAAGCAGTGGATAAGGTTTTCAGTGAGGCCCCACATGTTGTTTCACTCCAGGTGGATGATAATAGGGTCATAGCCAATTCGATCGAGCCCAGAGGGTGTTTTGCCGAATGGGAAAACAACAGGCTTCACATGTGCATGAACGGACAGGGTGTTTGGGTAGGCAAGGATGAACTGGCAAATCTGCTTGGATTGACTGAGGACAAGGTGAGAGTAACCACCCCGGATGTTGGTGGTGGATTTGGAATGAAGGGATTCAATTATCCTGAAAACTTTGCAGTGGCTCAATCAGCAAAGATGCTGGGTAAAACAATTCATTGGATGGGAACCCGATCCGAGGCCATGCTGAATGACAATGCTGGAAGAGATCTGACCACGAGAGTCGAAGCTGCCTTTGATGACAACTACAAAATGTTCGGGTATCGTGTCATCACTCATTGTAACATAGGTGCATATAACTCCTATTATGCACAATTCATTCAAACCGATTTATTCAGAAAGGTAATTTCAGGCGTTTATGATATTCCCAATATCTATTTCGAGGTAACCGGAATCTTCACAAATACGGCACCGGTTGATGCCTATCGGGGTGCAGGGAGGCCTGAAGGCATCTTTGTCATGGAGAGATTGATTGATCATGCATCTCGTGAATTGGGAATTGA
Organism: Paracoccaceae bacterium; assembly: GCA_009842205.1. Taxonomy (GTDB): domain Bacteria; phylum Pseudomonadota; class Alphaproteobacteria; order Rhodobacterales; family Rhodobacteraceae; genus MPNP01. The sequence continues at coordinate 7,144 of VYFX01000042.1, forward strand.
TTCCATTGAGCTCAGGCGCAGAAATTTTATCAAGCCCAGCCAGTTTCCCTACAAGAACTTCGCCCATGAAACTGTCGATGTTGGCAATTTTGAAAAAGTTATGGACAGAGCTGTAGTTGAAGCCGATATCCCCGGGTTTGACAAAAGAAAAGAACAATCCCGGGAAGATAATAAATTGCGGGGTTTGGGAATTTGCTATTACATTGAAACCATTCTAGGTGATCCCAGCGAAACAACCAAACTGGAATTTTGTGAAGATGGCATGGTCAATGTCTATGTTGGTACCCAATCAAATGGGCAGGGGCATGAAACTGCCTATTCACAGATACTCCACGAAAGATCGGGAATTCCCTTTGACAAGATCAGAATAGTTCAGGGTGACAGCGATTTGATAAAAACCGGTGGAGGTACCGGCGGGTCCAGATCGGTCACGACCCAGGGGACGTCCATCAATGGTACAGCCGATAAAATGATTGAAAAGTTCAAGCCTTTTGTGGCCGAGGAACTTGACACTGATGAAAGCCTGCTCGAATATGAGGAAGGTGCCTTCAAAGATCAAAAGTCCAATAAGTTTCTTGGAATCATGGAAGCAGGTTCACTGGCCCTTTCAAGGCAGCGGGATGATTTGATTACTACTGAAGTAACGACCGAAATCAGGGACAAGTCCTTTCCGAATGGTGCACATATCTGCGAGGTGGAGGTTGATCCTGAAACTGGATATACCAAGGTGGTAAAATATACCGTCGTTGATGACTTGGGAGTAATCATCAATCCTGTTCTGGCACAGGGTCAGGTCCACGGTGGTGTTGTCCAGGGTATTGGTCAAATCCTGACGGAACATGTCGGTTTCGATGAATACGGTCAGTTATTGACAGGCACCTTCATGGATTATGGCATGCCCCGGGCAGATAATGTTCCGTTTATTGAATTTCATTCCGAACCGACTCCTTCCATAAACAATCCAATAGGTATGAAGGGGTGCGGCGAGGCTGGTACTATTGGTGCTCTGGCTGCAGTTACAAACGCTGTACAAGATGCCTTGTGGGACAAGGGCATAAAGATGGTTCAGGCCCCACTAACCCCCACCAAGGTATGGGATTTATTGAATGGTTAGAAAAAGGGAAGATTGCTACTGATCGGCAATTACTTCAGGGTTCAAACCAAGATAGTCCAAGGTCAATATTCCGATCTTGGAAAGCAGGTTGAATTTGGCTGAATCCCTTTCGATAATGGCCTCAACAAGTCGGGTTTCATCCGACAGCAAATCCTGTTCTGCTTCAAGTACATCCAAGGTCGACTTGGTACCAAGGGATTCCTCAACCCTAGTACCCTGAACCACCAACTCGGAATACTCCTTTTGCTGGAGATTAACCTCAATCAAGGATTCGGCTATATCCAGCATATGCCAAGCATTGACGATTTCATTCTCCTGGAGTTTTGCTTCATGCCTCAAATCGATTCTTGCCTTTTG
>VYFX01000034.1 GCA_009842205.1 Paracoccaceae bacterium
AGGATGAAGTTCCGTCCGAAGAAGAATCGATCAAGTATATACCCAAGCCTGGAGTAAAGGAAGATCAGGCTGGGGAAGAAACCGTGCCCCAACCTGCAGAGGATCCAATCACGGAAGAACCTTCAGATGAGAAGGCCGAGGACACGACAGGCAAGGATGAAACTCTGTCCGAAGAGGAGACCATCGAGGAAGTATCCGAGCCTGGAGTAAAGGAAGAGCAGGTTGAGGAAGACCCTGCAGAAGGGAAGGAGGAGGACACAACAGCCCAGGATGAAGTTGTAGCGGATGAAGAAATATCTCAGGAGTTGTCCGAACAGGAAGTTGAAGACGTATCCGAATTGGAGATTGATGGTAAAGAGGTTCCCCTGCAAATTATTCCACCAACATTTGATGTTGCCAATTTCTCTAGGGATGGCGCATCGGTAATTGCCGGAAGGTCTTCACCTGAAATACAGGTTAGGGTATTGGCAAATTCCATTTCGGTTGCTGAGGAAAAAACAACACCAAGTGGTGAATTTACCGCAATTTTTTCATTGGAATTAACCCCTCAACCAATCGAGATAAAGCTGGCAGCGGTTTCACCCGTTGATGGGTCGCTGGTTTATTCCAGGGAAACTCTTTTTGCCATGTTGCTTGAAGATCAGGAGGGAAGTGGAGGTGAAAGGATTGAGCAAATACAGATTGTCGAGTTTGATGAAGACATTGTTGTGAATTCTCCTGATAATGAACTGTTACTTGGAGTTGTTGCCTATGAGGAAAGTGGCAAAATCAGTCTCTCCGGTAGTGGAGACCCTGATAACGAGGCAAGGATTTTACTGGACGGAAATCTCATTCAATCCGAGGAAATTACTGAAGAAGGCAAGTGGACTGCGGAATTGAGCGAAGTCGAGCCTGGCGACTATTTCCTGACCATTGATGAAGTGGGTGATGAAGGCAAGGTAGTCGAAAAGGTGGAAACCCCACTGAGAATTGAACCACCCGAACAGGCTATGGAAGCTCAAGAGAAAATTCAGGAAAATCCAAAACTGGCAACCCTTGTTACAGTGCAAAAGGGATTTACGCTATGGGGTATTTCCAGAAGGAATTATGGGCTAGGCAGGCTGTATGTAAGAATCTACAATGCCAACACGGACCAGATTGATGATCCTGATTTGATTTACCCGGGTCAGATATTTGTCGTACCAGTTGGCGATAACGAAACTACAGCACCACTGAAATAGAAATTGTAAAATCAGGTTGGTTCAACCAACCTGAACATTGATATCCCTAATCTGATTTATTGGGTGGAGTGTCCTCGGGTTCAACATCGAATTCGTCAACAGATCCGGTCTCACCTTCAATGATTTCCCCTGGTGTCGGTTCAATTGCCTTTTTGTCTTGGGGCAGGGGAAGGAGAACCTGTTGGAATTGATCCCAGTCAATATTGATTTGAGGTAGGGAACCTGCAGCAATTCTCAATTTCCGATCCAGGGAAATGCGACTATTGGGACCCAGAACCAACGCTGTCAGGGAATTGGAGGATGCATAGGCGCCCTTGGCCACCCAAATCCTGATGGCAAGCATGGCCGGTGTAAAGGCAAGGGTTAGAAGAACCGAAGTGCCAAGACCAAAGACAACCGCTGTGGCCAATGGCTTCCACCAGATTGAATTCGGCGAGTCGATTAAATAGCCTCCGTTGGTAAAATCAAAGGAAATTCCCAACATCATTGGAGTCAGACCTGCCATTGTCGTTATTGTCGTCAGGAAAACAGGCCTGATTCTGGCCTCGACAGTTCTGATGATTGCTTCAATCCGAGGCATGTAATTTGAGTATTCGTTGTAAGTATCTATCAGAACAATATTATGATTAACAACAATGCCAGCCAGGGAAACAATTCCAGTACCGGTCATGATAATTGAGAATGGCTGACTCATTACCTGCATTCCGATTAGAACACCAGTAATTGATAAAACGACAGCAAAGAGTACAAGTATTGAATTATAGAAACTGTTGAACTGTGCCAGCAATACCCCGAACATCAATCCCAATGCACCTATGAAGGCGAACAACAGGAATGTTTGGCTTTCGTCCTGCTCTGCCTGATCTCCTGTCCATTCCCAATTGAAGTTTGGATCTGATCCAAATGTTTCCTCCAACCATTTATCCAAATACGCAACCCGTTCGGTCGGGGTAATTGCATCGCCAAACTCATTGACCAGATCAGGCGTGAGGCCGGCACTGATTGTGATAAATCTGTCACCATCGTGACGTTGAACCTGGTCCAGTTGCTGTACCGGTTCAAAAGTAAGGAAATTCGATACGGGTATCAAACCGTTAACTGTTCTGACCCTGAGTGTCTCAAGTGTGGTAAGTGTTCTGAATTCCTCGGGAAAACGGACCCTGATATCAATTTCATCATTTAGGTTATCCATTCGAATGGTATCCAGAACTACCCCGCTTGTTGCCATCCTGATCATGGATCCGACCGATGCCACATCCGCCCCGAACCTGGCTGCCTTATCCAGGTCAATATCGATCTGCCAGTCAATACCCGGCAAGGGTCTGGTATCCTCAACAAAAATCAGGGCCTGGGTTTCTTCGAACTTGGATTTGACGATTTCGGTTTTTTCAAGCAGGTCTTCCCAACTTGAGCTCTTTATCCTGAGATTGAGTGGTTTCCCTTGTGAAGGCCCTTGGGCCACCAGGTTGGTATTTGTTCTGATACCGGGAATTTGAAGCATGATTTCTTCTAGCTTCTCGATAATCAATCGGCTGTCCTTTACAGATGCATCCATTGATTGCCGTTCTTCCCATGGATTGAATTCTATTTGAATTTCCCCAACTGAATCGACGGGACCCTGTTCAGTGTCCCTGAGACCAGCTTCACCGGAGAATGAAAAAATCGAGCCAATACCCTCAGTGTCCATGATCTCCTTTTCCACCGAGGTTACAAGAAAATCCTTTTCACTCAAGCTTAGGTTGCCTCGGGCAAGAACATTGATGCCTATCATGTCCGGCTCGGCATCGACAAAGAAATTGACACCATAATTGTTCTTGGAATAACTCATGAAAGTGGCGACAACAAAGGCCAGGATACTGGCTATCACTACTATCGGCATGATCGGGTTTCCGACGATCAGTTTGATTATCACTCCCACAATGGTTCGTGATGATCTGCCTGAACTGTAAACGGGAACTTTTTTCCTAAAGACCGATCCCATCAAAATGGACATCAGCATGACACTTAGACAGAACCCCAAACCATTGAGGAAAAGAGTGATCAAGGAAGCATCCGATTTGTCCATGAAGGAGAGGGTGGTGGTTACCAGCGATGAGACGGAAAAAACAACCAGGACAATCGCTATGCAGGTAAGAAATATTCGCAAATAGAAATTCAGGTTTCTCACCAAATCAGTCAATTGGCTCAATTTGACCGATATTCTGCCGGCCAATCCGCCGACAACCGGCAGAAATATAAGGGCAACAACCATGGAGGCAGAAAGTACGAAAATCAGGGTTATCGGCAAGGTTCCCATGAATTGGCCGGCCATGCCGGGCCAGAACAGCATGGGCAGAAATGCACATAGGGTGGTTGCCGTTGATGAAATGATGGGCCAGAACATTCTTTTGGCGGCACTGGTATAGGCGTTCATGGGCCCTACACCTTCTCGAATCTTCTTGTCACCCAATTCCACGACAACAATGGCACTATCGACAAGCATTCCTACCGACAGGATCAGTCCGAACATGACTATGTTGGATATGGAAATACCCAAAACGGATAGGAAAATGGAGCAGAGGAGAAAGGATGAGGGAATGGCAAACCCCACCAGCAGGGCAGATCTAAATCCAAGCGACGCCAAGATGACGATCATGACCAAGGCGACAGCAGTGAGAACCGCTCCTTCGAGTCGAGAAATCATGCCTTGCGTATAGAAACTTGAATCCTGAACAAAATCCGCAGTTACGGATTTTCTTAATTCTTCTGGAAGAGTTTCCATGAACTGCCTGGTTACTGTCTTTACCAGATCGGCAGTATCAATCTCATTTGTACCCCGGCGCTTGACGATTTGAAGACCTAGTGTAGATTCACCATTATAACGGGCATACCCAGTCCGGTCCTCAAAGGTCAATCTTACTTCACCAATGTCTCCAACGGTAATGGCTCGGTCACCATTGATTTTTATCGGGAGGTTTTCAACATCGGAGGGGGTTTGGAATGAGGAGGGTATCTTTACGGCAAAGGAACCCTTGTCGGTTTGAATGTCTCCTGCTGCAACAAGCTGGTTGTTTCGGGTAATTACGGCATTGAGTTCATCGGCTGTTATACCAAAAGCCTCCAGTCGGAATGGATCTATAATGACTTCGATCATTTCCTTTCTGTTACCGGTCAGCCCAACCTCAAGTATGGGTGGAAGTGCTTCTATTTTATCCTGCAGGTCTTCACCAATCTTCTGGAGTGACCTTTCAGGTATTTGACCTGCCAAAACAACAACCAGTATGGGAAACTCGGCGAAACTCAATTCGTTGATACTTGGTTCATTGGCACCAGGTGGAAACTCGGCTTGGGCTTTGTTGACCTTTTCCCTTATATCGGCAAGGGTAGAACTTCGATCCAATCCAAACTCCAATTCGAGAACAACTCCGGCATACCCTTCCGAGGCTGTGGAATTGATGTTTTTTAAGCCCTTGAGATCCGAAAGATTATCTTCGAGCGGCTTGACCAAGAGTTGTTCGCTGTCCTCGGCTGATATACCCTGAAAGGGTACAGAAACAAAAAAGGCTGGAATGGTAATGTCAGGTGAACCTTCCTTGGGGAGGTTTACATAGGCGGCAATTCCAGCCGTAATGGAAAAGATCACCATCGCAAAAATCATGCTGGGGTGTTTTGCAGACCAATCGACTACTCCTTTCATAAGGTATTCTCCCTAAAGGTGACTGCAACTTTTGCCCCATCGACAACAAATTCCTGACCTACCACGATTATATCAACCCTCGGAGGTAATCCCACGACCCAAGCGCCATACGGTGAATCGAGCAGTAAATCAACCTTCCGGAACCTGACGGTGTCATCAACAACTGTACGAACACCCAATTCACCGGTGTTGTCAAGGGTCAATGCAGATTGGGGAATTAAATGGGCCATGTTCTTGTCTGCAAGAATTGAAATTTCTGCAGTCAACCCGTCCCTGATGCTCAAATCACTGTTGCCAACCGTAATTTCAACCTTGAAAGTCCGGGTGCTTTCATCAGCAGATCGGGAAATAAAGGTAACCTCTCCGGTTACGTTCCGACCCGAAATCAATCTAGCTTGGGCAGGATTGCCGATTTGCAACTTATCCACATCGCTCTCGGAAACAAAACCAATTATCCTGATTGGGTCAAGTTGAATGATGGTGGCACAGAGGGAACCAGTCTGGAGCAGGGATCCAACTTCCGCGGCATCAGTTTCCAAAAGACCATCAAATGGTGCTTTAATCGTTAATCTGGAAATTTCCTTTTCGGCCCGATCGATTGCAGCAAGAGTTGCTTGCAAAGTTGCTTGTGCCGAAGTCTTGCTGGCTTCAGATCCCAAACCTCCGTCAGCCAACCTGGTAGCTGTCACGGCATTGATTTCTGCCGATTTCAATTGGGCTTGGGCTTCGTCCAATACAGCCAGTCTTGTTCCTGGGTCCAATTCACACAGAATGTCTCCCTTGGATACATTCTCACCCTTTCTGAAAGGTTCGGAAATGACTAGACCTGAAGTTTCGGATTTAACATCAACATATCTGGCTGCCCGTGTTGTACCGGTAAGAGTGATTGAGGTATCAACCATTTCCTGTTCAAAGGTTGATGCCACTACATTCACAGGCTTGATTTCCTCCATCACCAGTTGTTCCGGATCTTCGGTTGGTTCTTCAAGTTGCAAGTTTTCCTCCTCGGTTGAGGAAAAACCAATCAGTCCCCTTAGGAGGTCTCTTTCGACCACAAATAAATAAAGTAGTCCAGTAACCAAAAGAGCAGTTAAAATTGAAAATATACGCATATTACTTTTGCTTACGTACAATCCCTGAACAAGGAGGGGCTGAAAAATATAAAGTTTTAACTAATTTTGACAATGACACAGGTAAGCCTTCAGGTTTAAATTGGAGATAAACTAACAACTTATGCTTGGGACAAAAATTAGCAGGATATGTTTGTAGTATGGCAATTCAAAAGTTAAACAAATTGATTATTCTATAACTTAAACTATATCTCATTTGTTGCTACTATATCAAATATCTGTGAACTTTAACGCTTTATAGAACGAGGGAAATCTTGAGTAACTCAGAATCATTCATCGAGGAAGTATCCAGTGAGGTCAGGAGAGACAGGTTATTCACCCTATTCAAGAAATGGGGATGGATAGGGGCTCTGCTCATCGTGGTTGTCGTTGGGTTTGCAACCTTCAGGGAAATTCAAACCCATAATTTCGAAACAACTGCCCAGGATTTGGGAAGTAAGGTTGTAACTGCCCTCAATAAGGAAGATACTTCGGATCAAATTGGCGCCTTGAGGCAAATCCAGGCTGACGGGCCAGATGCCAGAGCCATCGTGGATTTCTACTTGGCTGAACTTTACCAGCAAAACGATAGCACCAGGGAAGCACTGGATACGTTGGAAAGTCTTGCAGGTGATGATGAAGTATCAATTGTTTACAGGGATTTAGCGGAAATAAAGGCCATTTTGCTGTCAGAGGGCTCGGTCTCATATGATGACTTGATATCAAGGCTGGATGCTCTGTCCATTTCCGGTTCGCCATTTCGTACTATTGCCACCGAATTGAAAGGGTATTACCTCATAGGTTCATCGGAGGAATCCTCCAATCCGGAGTTGAGACAGGAAGGGCTGTCGGTTCTCAGGGAGGTATATGCCGATGCTGAAGCATCAGCCAATTTAAGGTTTAGAGTAAGTCAGTTTTTAACGGCACTCGGTGAGGAAACGAGTATTCAGAATTAGGTTTTCTGCCGTAAAAGGCTGGATTTAGGGGATTTTCAACGTGTTTGACAAAAAGGTTGTGATTGGGATTTTGTCCCTTTGTGTTCTGGTTGGTTGCAGCCAAAAGGAGGAAATTCTCGCTGGTTACAGAATTGACATCGAGCGTCCCTTGACTGAATCGGCTGAAGTAGTTTCCGAACTTGATGGAACGACAACCGGCAGTTTGCTTGTCAACAATCCGATACCCGGATCCAAACCATTTGATGCACCCCCGACCGTAAACCTGACCGAATGGACACATGTCAACGCCAATCCCCAGCATAATCCAGGAAATCTGAGAATTGATGGTAGATTGGCCCTGATCTGGCAAAGAAATTTCGGAGCAGGGAACACCTTGAGAAACAGGCTAGGTTCATCCCCGGTCATTGCCCAAAACAGGATATTCACCATGGATGCCGGGTCTAACGTCAGATCATATGGTACCAACGGGAACCTAATCTGGGGAGTATCACTTGGTTCGGAAATCGATGAAGGAGAAGCTTCCAGTGGTGGGTTGGCCTACGGTGAAGGCTTGCTCTTTGCAACAACAGGATTTGGTAAGCTCCATGTTCTTGATCCGGACACGGGAGGCGTTTATTGGACACAGGAATTTGATGCTCCGGCGGTATCATCTCCGACCGTACATGATGGATTGGTCTATTTGATTACACTGGACAGCAAGGCCTGGTCATTGGATATAAGAAATGGCCGATTGAACTGGAGTCTTGAGAGCACTGGTGGCATTGCAATGGTTACAGGAGACACCAGTCCGGCAATTTCAGGCAATGACATAATACTTCCCTTCCCATCCGGAGAGGTTGTAAGTGCAAATGCCAAAAATGGCAGTGTCAATTGGCGTGAATATATCAGTGGTAGCCGCAGAACAAACCCAAGTTCCACCCTGATCGGGATTTCCAGTTCGCCCGTCATTGCGAATAATCAGATTTATCTGGCCAATCAAAGTGGCAGTACCGCTGCCCTGAATCCATCCA
>VYFX01000060.1 GCA_009842205.1 Paracoccaceae bacterium
GAACATCAATTAAATTTTTCCCAAATTTACACTCAAAGGAGATTAGGAAAAAAATTGGATTTTATTTTTTTGCTCTGCCAGGATGACATAACAAAGAGGGAAAAAAGTCTAATCAAAAAGGGTCATTGGTCTTTATAAAAAGTTCCTAGCAACGCTTTGGAGCCAAGCCTGTGATTTTTGGTTTCCCACCAGTAATTATACCCATTGGAATGAATAAATTTTGATGTTGGAATTGTGATTTTGATTTATAATATGAGCGATCGGAATTTACCGACCATGATTTTTGAGAGGCTACATGTTTTCATTGTTTAAAAAAACGGAAATACCAAGCAGGGCAGATTCACTCGTAGGTCGAACCACTGCCATACCAACTGCTGAGAAACATTTTTTAACCGGTAGGCCCTTGAAAGGTCCTTATCCAGAAGGCTCCAAGCAGATAATACTGGGAATGGGTTGTTTTTGGGGAGTGGAGCGATTGTTTTGGAAGAAGGAGGGAGTCTGGGTAACCTCGGTAGGATATGCTGGTGGTTTTACCCCAAACCCGACATACAAGGAAGTTTGTACTGGAATGACTGGTCATAACGAAGTCGTGAGCATTATCTATTTACCAGAAATCATAAGTATTATGGATATACTCAAGGTCTTTTGGGAAAATCATGATCCAACCCAAGGCATGAGGCAAGGGAATGACATCGGTACCCAGTACCGGTCCGGGATATATTATTTTGATGCCGAACAAAAGAAATGTGCGGAGGATACAAGGGAAGTATATCAGGGAATCCTTGCATCCCAAAGGTTGGGAACAATAACGACCGAGGTGGTTGAAGCACCCGAGTATTTCTTTGCAGAGGATTATCATCAACAATACTTGGCAAAGAATCCAGGTGGATATTGTGGTCTCCGGGGAACAGGTCTGACCTGCCCGGTTGGTTAGGATATATTGGATTGAACTCTGAAAACCCCCAATCAACCTGTTTTTCGATATTTACTTCTCTATACGGTGAGGTTAAAGCATACGAAGTAACGCATGCTCTCGAAAGAATTGTTCCGGAACCCATTGGGGTAGCAACCATCGAGATTGATGAGCGGAACAACCTGTGGGAGGTCTCGGCCTATTTCGATACCAAACCGGATGAGATTGCCATTTCATTGATTGAGAAATTGTATGATCTCAAGCCCTTCAAGGTTTCAAAATTGCCGAATACGGATTGGGTGGCAAAGGTAAACAGGGATCTGACTCCGGTGAGGGTTGGTAATTTCTGGATATACATCAACAAGGATCAAGGCAAGGCTCCCTCTGGAACCATTCCCATAGAAATTGCATCATCCATGGCCTTTGGCACAGGTCATCATGGTACAACCCAAGGGTGCCTGGAAATGCTGGAAAGAGTATATCACAAGAACCCCGAACTTGGTTCAATTGTGGATATCGGTTGTGGAACCGGCATATTGTCAATGGCTGCCAGCCAGTTGTGGGGTTGCAAAATCCTGGCCAGTGACAATGATGCTGTTGCCATAGAGGTAACCCTTGAAAACACCAGGGCTAATCTAATGGAAAGCCAGATAATTTGTACCATTGCCGATGGTTTTGAACATTTCATCCACAAGGATATGTCTCCCTTTGATCTGATTATTGCCAATATTCTTCTTAAACCGCTTGTTGGTTTGGCTCCTGACGTAAACAAGCACCTAAAAGATGGAGGGGCGGCAATTCTCTCTGGTATCATGCTCAATCAGGAGCATCAATTATCAACAAGTTATGAAGAGCATGGCTTTTGTGTAAAGGATAGAATAGTCCTGGATGAATGGGTAACCCTGCTTCTAACAAAAAAGTAGATTGGTTATTCTAACTGGCAGCAACAATTTTTTGAATTTGTGTCCCTAGCCCCTCGATTCCTAGTTTCATGGTTTGACCTGGTTTAAGGAACACGGGTGGTTTCAAGCCAAGACCTACTCCTGGAGGAGTCCCTGTCGGAATGATATCTCCCGGCTGGAGGGACATGAATCTGGAAATATAGCTTACCAGGGTTGATACCCCAAAAATCATGGTTTTGGTACTTCCATCCTGGCGTCTCAAATCATCTACCTCAAGCCACATCTTGAGATTTTGTGGATCAGGGATTTCATCGCGGGTAACCATCCATGGGCCTATCGGAGCAAAGGTATCACAGCTTTTACCCTTTATCCACTGACCGCCCTTTTCAATCTGAAACTCTCGCTCTGAAACATCGTTTACGACACAATATCCAGCCACATGATCCAGGGCATTTTCTTCACTGACATATTTTGCTTCCCTGGAGATAACCACTCCCAGTTCGACTTCCCAATCGGTTTTGGTTGAGCCCCTTGGAAGGACGACATTATCGTTGGGACCAATAATGGATGAAGTGGCTTTCCCGAAGAGAATAGGTTCTTTGGGAATGGGGTTTCCGGTTTCTGCTGCATGGTCAGAATAATTGAGGCCTACACAAATCAACTTGCCTATTTTCCCTACACAAGGTCCGATACGGGTATTTTCAGGAAAAATGGGTAAGGAATTTATATCCAAACCTTCAGCCCATGATAAATCCTCAAGGGTTTTACCAGTAATATCAGGAATAATTGAAGACAGATCACGATAATTCCCGGCCGCATCAATTACTGCTGGTTTTTCGGTCCCCGCTGGACCCAATCTTGCTAGTTTCATGGTTTCACTTCTTTCTTCCTGGTAGCAGATAAAGATGGTTAGATCATGGTTCCGCCATCGATATTATAAAATTGACCGGTTATGAATGCTCCTCTGTCCGAGAGCAGGAAAGTAACAACCCCAGAGACTTCTTCAGCTGTTCCGATTCTTTTCATGGGTTGCCTCATTTCGAAGTATTCCCTCGCTTGCTGGTAACTACCCATGGTTTTACCCAGTTCCTCACACCTTTGACGCCAAGAGGGTGTATCTACGGTTGCAGGACAAACAGCATTACAACGTATACCCTGATTGATAAAATCACAAGCAACAGATTTGGTCAAACCCAGTATGGCTGCCTTGGAAGAACCATATGCCAACCTGTCTGGAAAACCCTTGATCGATGAAACTACCGAAGAAATATTTACAATCGATCCGCCTCCATTCTGGATCATTTTTGGTATGGCAACCCTCAAGATATAGAACATGCTGTCAACATTCAGCGTAAATGATTTCTTCCATGAATCGGGGTCACAATTCAAAATGCTTCCATGATGAACATACCCTGCAACATTCACGATACCATCAAAGGGTTCGTTGGTATTGACCAATCGGGTAATTCCAGCTTGGTCGGTTACATCAAGTTTCATTGTCGTAATATTGTCGGCAGCAATTTTTTCCAACCCTGCCACGTTAATATCAACAGCTGTAACCATTGCCCCTTCCTGAGCTGCTTCAAGTGCAACAGCCTTGCCTATACCGGCCGCAGCAGCCGTTACCAAAATGGATTTACCTTCCAGAGTGCCCGTCATATTCTTAACCATTGCAATAATTTGAGCCTAATCTTGTATTCTGTTCAATGCTTTTGCAGCAGGAAATTCATATACCTTTAAAATTCAGGATTTTAAACAAGGAAAATGATATCAAGGTCAAACCTTTGAAGAGTAATCAACCAAAACAAAACTCAAATGTATAATTTAACCGATGTGATGCTAGAATAAAGGAGCCATTAGACAATTAACAAAACCAGATTGACTCATTATCTTTGTATATTGTATACCAGAGTCGGCTCTATGTATAATTTAGTTATTAAGGAGGACAGTTATGTCTAAAAAACTATTTGTAACCGCAGTTACAGTATTGTTTGCCTACGGGAGTTCTGCCCAGGCTGACATGGCCGCTGCAGAAAAATGGATTGACGAGGAATTTCAGCCATCCTCGCTCTCAAGGAGTGAACAGCTAGCCGAGATGGAGTGGTTTATTGAAGCCGCCAAACCTTACGCTGGAATGGAAATCAATGTTCTATCAGAAACAATTCCAACACACACCTATGAATCCGAAACGCTGACCCGTGCCTTTGAGGAGATTACCGGTATCAAGGTCAATCACCAGTTGCTGGGTGAAGGTGAAGTCGTTCAGGCTGTCCAAACCCAAATGCAGACACAGCGTAATCTCTATGATGGCTATGTCAATGATTCCGACTTGATCGGAACCCATGCCCGTCTTCAGTTGGCTTACAACCTGTCAGATCAAATGGCAGGTGATTGGGGCACAACAACCAATCCAGGAATAGATCTTGATGATTTCATCGGAGCATCCTTTACAACAGGACCCGACGGAAAACTCTATCAGTTGCCAGACCAGCAGTTTGCTAACCTCTACTGGTTCCGCAAGGATTGGTTTGACAGGGCCGATCTACAGACTCAATTCAAGGAACTCTACGGATATGATCTCGGTGTTCCGGTTAACTGGTCAGCCTATGAGGACATTGCTGAATTCTTCAGTGTTCATGTTCAGGAAATTGATGGTGTTCGGGTCTATGGTCACATGGATTATGGTAAAAGAGCACCTGACCTAGGTTGGCGTATGACGGATGCCTGGTTGTCGATGGCCGGTGCTGGCGATGTCGGTGAACCCAATGGTATTCCGGTTGATGAATGGGGTATCCGCATGGAAGCAGGTTCCTGTAATCCTGTCGGGGCAAGTGTGAGTCGAGGAGGCGCTGCCAATGGGCCGGCTGCAGTCTATGCAATCCGCAAATGGGATGAATGGCTCAGGAATTACGCTCCACCGGGTGCAGCATCTTATGACTTCTACCAGTCATTGCCAGCATTGTCTCAGGGTAATGTTGCTCAGCAGATTTTCTGGTACACGGCGTTTACAGCTGATATGGTTGCCTCTCAAGAAGACGGAAACAACACTGTTGATGCTGAAGGTACTCCCCTCTGGCGCATGGCTCCAAGTCCCCATGGACCGTATTGGACCGAAGGTCAGAAAGTTGGTTATCAGGATGCCGGTTCCTGGACTTTCCTGAAATCCACACCATCCGAGCGGGCTCAAGCCGCATGGCTCTATGCACAGTTTGTCACATCAAAGACGGTTGATGTCAAAAAATCCCATGTTGGCCTGACCTTCATCAGAAACTCAACGGCGAATCACGAGAGTTTCACCGAGCGGGCGCCGAAGCTTGGCGGATTGGTCGAGTTTTATCGTTCACCCGATAGAACAGCATGGTCTCCGACTGGTATCAACGTTCCCGATTATCCCAAGCTTGCCCAGATTTGGTGGCAACAGATCGGTGATGTGAATTCCGGTGCCTTTACTCCACAAGAGGCGATGGACCGTCTGGCAGCCGAGATGGATGCAACCATGGCTCGTATGCAGGCTGCTGACGAAGCGGCCTCTGTTTACGGCGGTTGTGGACCGAGACTCAACGAGGAGCGGGATCCGGAATATTGGCTTGGCCAACCTGGAGCGCCCAAGGCCAAACTCGAAAACGAGAAGCCACAGGGTGAAACAGTTCGATACGAAGATATCGTAGCGCGCTGGAATAATTAAATTCAAGTGAAAGGAGTGCCCTCGGGCACTCCTACACCATATCATGAATTAAGAAATTCTATTAAACTGCAATGACACTGGAACTTGCAAATGTTACCAAGAATATCGGAGCAGAAACCCATATCTTTGAGACATCACTGAGTTTCGCTCCCGGCAGGTTCAATATTCTTCTCGGAGCAACGAATGCCGGCAAAACCACATTGATCAAGCTCATGGCTGGGCTGGAACGCCCGACATCAGGTGAAGTAAGGGTTGACGGTTGCAATGTCACCGGTATTAGTCCACAAAAGCGAAATATCGCTCTTGTACATCAGTTTTTCATAAATTACCCCCATATGACCGTTTATGAAAATATCGCATCTCCCTTGCGCGTTGCAGGTATAGAAAGAGCCGAATTGGATCGTAGAGTCAGAAAGGCAGCTGATGTCCTCCAGTTAGGCCCCATGCTTGAACGACGTCCACAGGAACTGTCAGGTGGACAACAGCAACGAACTGCAATTGCACGGGCAATCGTCAAGGATTCAACTGCAGTCTTCTTCGATGAACCACTAGCCAATCTGGATTATAAATTGCGTGAGGAACTCCGAGAGCAGCTCCCGGAACTTCTTGGTGAGCGTGGTTCGGTGGTGGTTTATGCTACATCTGATCCGACCGAGGCCCTTTTGCTTGGAGGATATACGGCGTTGGTTCATGAGGGCAGAATAACCCAATTTGGACCAACTTCAACGATTTACCGTTCTCCTGCCAACCTGATCTCTGCACGGGTGTTTTCGGATCCACCCATCAATCTCGGACATGTCGAGAAACGGGGTAGCAAGATACATTTTGGTACCATCAGCTGGGAGGCCACAGGTGAAGCCATTAACCTCAGAGATGGTAAATATACCATGGGTATTCGTCCTCATCATGTTTCACCCACGCAACCGGCAGAATTTTCGATTCCGGTCACGGATCGAGTGAAAATTACCGAGCTGAGCGGTTCGGAAAGTGTTGCGTATTTTTCTCTGGAGGGAAGTGATTGGGTCAGTCTGTCAGCGGGTACGCATCCTTTCGAAGTTGGCAAGGAGCATGAGTTTTACCTTATGCCAAAAAGATGCTTCTATTTTGGTCCAGACGGAACTCTCGCAGCTAAGGGTTCGAGTGATGGCTAGGATCACCCTGGACAACCTGAAGCACAGCTATAGTGCCAATCCTGTTTCAATGGATGATTATGCCCTGAAGGAAATTGATCTTGACTGGACCGACGGAGGTGCCTATGCGCTCCTGGGTCCCTCGGGATGTGGCAAATCCACCTTGTTGAACATAATTTCGGGCTTGTTGAATCCAACAAGCGGCAGGGTAATGTTTGATGGAGAAGATGTTACAGCACTTCCACCCGACAAGCGTAATATTGCTCAAGTCTTCCAGTTTCCGGTGATCTACGACACCATGACTGTGTACGACAATCTGGCTTTTCCTCTAAGAAATCGCGGGGTTGAACGTGAGCAAATAGATAACCGGGTTCATGAAATCGCAACCATGCTGGAACTCACAGACAGTCTTTCAACCCGTGCCTCGCATTTGACACCAGACAACAAGCAAAAGATTTCAATGGGGCGAGGACTTGTACGGGACGACGTAAATGTGATCATGTTTGATGAACCACTAACGGTAATTGATCCTGAATTGAAGTGGAAACTGCGTTCCAAACTCAAGGAGTTGCACCAAAGTATTGCCTCAACAATGATATATGTCACACACGATCAAACTGAAGCACTGACTTTCGCCGATCAGGTTGTCGTCATGCAAGAGGGAGAGATTGTACAAATTGGAACGCCCATAGAACTCTTCGAGCGACCCCTGCATACTTTTGTCGGACATTTCATTGGCTCTCCAGGGATGAATATTCTACCGGCAGAGATGGTTAATGGTAGTGTACGTTTCTTGGATCATCCAGTGGAACTAGAAGGTCCGATCAAGGACAGCAAGGGCTCACTGGAGATAGGTATTAGACCTGAATATGTTCGAATTGGGACCAAGGGCATACCGGCGGTAATACGCAAGGTAGCTGATATTGGCCGTCGTACTGTTATCGAAGCCTGTGTCAATGATATTCTTGTCAACGCAATCACCGAGAAAGTTCCGCCCGAAACAGGACAAGAAGTTCATCTGGAATTCGAGCCAAACCAAACCCGGCTCTATGCTGACAGTTGGATCGCAACAGAGGTGGGGGCACAATGAGAACTGTAAACCAGCGTGGGTGGTTATTTGTTCTGCCGGTTCTTTTGCTTGTCGCTTTCAATGCCCTTGTACCTTTGATGACCGTGGTCAATTATTCGGTCCAGGAAACCTTCGGGAACAACCAGTTTTTCTGGGTCGGATTGAGGTGGTTTGAAGAAATTCTCCAATCTGAGCGTTTCCATGCAGCTCTCGGCCGACAGATGCTGTTTACTGTAACCATCCTGATCATAGAAATTCCCTTGGGAGTTGCCATAGCCCTTGCCATGCCACGTCGGGGGTTCTGGGTACCAGTTTGCCTTGTATTAATGTCATTGCCTCTCCTCATACCCTGGAATGTTGTCGGTGCCATGTGGAACATATTTACCCTGCCGGATATCGGTTTATTGGGCTATACCTTGAACAATGTTCTTGGCATAGACTACAACATGACCCAAGATCCATTTGCAGCCTGGATTACCGTAATCGTGATGGATGTCTGGCACTGGACATCCCTGGTTGTTCTATTGTCTTATGCAGGTTTGATCTCAATTCCCGAGGCTTACTATCAGGCTGCAAAAATTGATGGTGCATCCAATTGGTCGGTATTTCGCCATATTCAGTTACCCAAGATGAAGCGGGTACTTACTATTGCCGTTCTCTTGAGGTTCATGGACAGTTTCAATATTTACACCGAGCCGTTTGTTCTGACAGGTGGTGGTCCAGGAAACTCCACAACGCTGCTTTCAATTGATCTGGTCAAAGTAGCACTTGGCCAGTTTGACCTTGGCCCAGCAGCAGCAATGAGCCTGATTTACTTTGCCATTACCCTGGCAGTGTCTTGGCTGTTTTATACCCTCATGACAAGGGATGACCGATGAAACCAAGGAATCTAGTCCCCATCATTTATATACTGTTCCTGTTGCTGCCGATTTATTGGCTGATGGCCATGAGCTTCAAGACAACCAACGAGATACTTGGTGGATTTTCCTTGTTTCCCCAGGATTTCACACTCGACAATTACCGTACGATTTTCACGGAGCCGGTTTGGTATTGGGGTTATTTCAATTCCATTTTCTATGTCTCGCTCAATACAGTCATTTCTCTCGTTGCAGCCCTTCCGGCAGCCTATGCCTTCTCGCGTTACTCGTTTATAGGTGACAAGCACCTATTTTTCTGGCTCTTGACCAACAGGATGGCGCCCGCGGCAGTCTTTGCACTACCATTTTTTCAGCTTTACTCATCGGTCGGATTGTTTGATACTCATCTGGCTGTTGCTCTTGCCCACTGTCTATTCAACATCCCACTCGCCGTCTGGATTCTTGAGGGTTTCATGTCAAGTGTACCAAAGGAACTGGATGAAACTGCTTATGTTGATGGTTATTCCTTTCATCGGTTTTTCATCACCGTATTCATACCTTCGATCAAGGCTGGTGTTGGTGTTGCGGCATTTTTCTGCTTCATGTTTTCCTGGGTCGAATTGCTGCTGGCCAAAACCTTGACAGCAGTTGATGCCAAACCAATTGCTGCTACCATGACACGTACAGCTTCATCGGCGGGTTACGAGTTGGGACTATTGGCTGCTGCCGGTGTACTGACCATCATACCGGGAGCGATCGTGATCTATTTTGTCCGCAACTATATCGCCAAAGGCTTTGCCTTGGGACGGGTCTAATGCGCTATCTTCTACTTTTAGGGATCATTTTACCTACTGCCGTTTTGGCACAGGGATGGGGAAATGTCAGTGCTCCAAAAGAAGAAGTTTTTACCTGGGCAGATTGGTGGTTTGAGCCATTGTTTTCAGGTTTCTGGATGGCATGGACACGAGCCACACTGTCTTTTTTCATTTTCATTTTCGGATTTATTGCGATTTTGGCAATCATTGAACTGTTGCGACCGGGCGGCGGAGAACGCTTGGGAATTATAAGACTGACCACAACTCGTGGAGACAGGCTTTTCATAGGCTTGCTGGGATCAGCATACATCTTTCTGGCTTGGATAGGTCTAGTGGGTACACTATTATGGGTACCACTTGGAATTACCATTGCCTGGCTGTTTTTCTGTTTCTGGAAAATCTAACTTTTATAGGTTTTGACAGAACTCGGTTAAATCCGGTAATGATCCATAAGATGAAGCACCTTGTCCCCTCCTCAACTAATACCAAAACCAACCCAAAGACATTCACGATTAATTGGTAAAATCAAAGTACCAATCTTGAAGGAACGACATTTTCATTTAGTGGCTTAAAATTACCCCAAATCCATATTGGGATAATTGATCAAATCCAAATAAGGGATTTGTATGACAACTTTTTGAAGTTGATTGACTCCACCTCCATTGCTTTTCATTACCTTGGTCTGCAGGTTTTGTAATCGGTCTTTTTGAGCAACATTGTTGGGGAACAAGGTGGATATGGGAGTGAGACGACCTGAGGTTGTTTGTAACAAATTTCTGCTGGAAAATGATTCTAAATTTTATCCGGGATTGGATGATTGTGAGAAAGGGAAATTCCACTATTTTGGAAAAAAATAGACAGGAATTATTGCAAATGGGTATGATATTTGGCATTGCTGATAAAATCCATACCTGGATTCAAAGCAGGAATATTGAGGAGATCCATGACAGAAAATCATTTGCAAGGACCCAAGGGCAAAAAACATTCTGAATTCCCAAAGGGTGAGCCGGTTGCCATAGTTGGCATGGCCTGTCGGTTCCCGGGAGCATCAAGTATTGCAGCCCTTTGGCAACTTCTGGAATCTGGTGGCAACACGATATCGGAAATAGTTCCGGGTATGGGTAATTGGCGTGTCGATGAGATTTTCTCGGGAAATTCCGAACTGGGGCAGGCCTGCCGTTTTTGTTCCTATGTCGATGAAATTGATATGTTCGATGCCGGATTCTTCCGGATTTCACCTGTCGAGGCCAACCTGCTTGACCCTCAACAACGGATGATGCTTGAAACAAGCTGGCAGGCCCTTGAGGATGCTGGAATAGACCCGGATCAACTCAAGGGAAGTCGTACGGGTGTTTACACTGGAATAAGTAACGACGAATACAGAATGCTGGTGGTGGATTCCAACAAGCCTGCAGATGCAGCTTCCTGTCTTTATGCCCTCAGTGGCACCAACCTGAATGGTACAAGCGGTAGAGTATCTTTCGTTTTGGGTTTGATGGGGCCTGCGAAGGCTGTCGATGCCGCCTGTGCATCATCACTCGTCTCCGTACATGATGCCGTTTCTGACCTCCAACAAGGTAAGGCGGATTTGGCTATAGCCGGAGGAGTTCAAGCCATCCTGAATGGTCGTATTTTTGAACTTCGTGCCGATGCCATGATGTTATCAGTTGATGGTCAATGCAAGGCCTTTGATGAGTCTGCCAATGGTTATGTCCGTGGTGAGGGTTGTGGAGTTGTTGTACTCAAGAGGCTAAGTGAAGCCGAAAGGGATGGTAACCGAATCTGGGGAGTTATAAGGGGTTCAGCAGTTAATCATGGGGGTGCAAGCAGCGGGCTGACCGTACCCCATGAACCTGCTCTGGAACAGGTGATGCAAACAGCACTTTCACAAGCAGGTATCGAAGCTTCCGAAGTTGATTACCTTGAAGCCCATGGCACAGGAACCCTGGTTGGAGATCCGATTGAGATTAATGCAGTGGCTTCAGTCTACTGCAAGGGCCGAGATCCAGAACGTCCTCTTCTGGTCGGTTCAGTTAAGACCAACCTTGGCCACCTTGAGTCGGCTGCGGGTATCGCAGGACTCATGAAGGCCACACTTGTGATGCAAAGAGGTATTATACCCAAGCATTTGCATTTCAATAACCCAAATCCAAGCCTTGATTGGAAACGATTGCCTCTTAAGGTAACGTCTTCATTGATGGAATTACCACCTAAAGATGGCCGGCCGTGCATTGCCGGGGTCAATTCATTCGGAATTTCTGGAACGAATGCCCATATAATTGTCGAGGAATACCAAAAGTCGGACAATGAGCCCTATCCCAGGACAATGGCTGCTGGTTCGAAAAAAACAGTAACCGTTAACCTACCCGCTGCCATAAAGGATCATAAGGTTCCAAATGAAGGCTTAAGACTAAGAAATACCCGCTTATTGCCCTTGTCGGGCAAATCAAAAAATGCACTTAGTGATCTTGCAGGAAGGTATCTTTCCTGGCTTGATGAACATAATGCGGATAGCATTTCCATGGAACCTCTTTTGTCCGATATGGCCTGGAGTGCAAGTATTGGAAGGTCTCATTTTGATCATCGTGAAGCCATTCTTTTCAACGATACCCAATCCTTGCGGGAACAACTCAGAGCCCTTGCTGAGGGAGATGGAAACAGCTTAGGACAATTTCCTTCCAAGATTGCCTTTGTCTATACCGGCCAGGGAAGCCAATGGGCTGGCATGGGTAAAACTCTTTACGAAACCGAACCTGTAATGCGTTCGGTTCTTGATCGCTGTGAGAAAACATTCCTTGAATATAGGGGTGAATCGCTGCTTGAAGTCATGTTCGGCAAAAAAGATGGCAAAAGAAAACTGGAAGACACGGCTTGGGAACAGCCAGCCCTCTATGCCTTGGAATGTGGATTGACAGCCCTTTGGGCCAGCTTGGGAGTCCGACCAGATGTGGTCTTGGGGCACAGTATTGGGGAATTGGCAGCGGCTCATACTGCAGGTGTTTACACTCTGGAAGAGGGCATGCGGTTTGCTGCCACCCGAGGGCTTCTCATGTCCCAAACCGAGGCTGGTGCCATGATTGCCGTTTTTGCAACGTTTGAACGGGTAACCTCAATTGTAAATAAGGCAAATGCGGTATCTGCGGGTTTGGATCTTAGTGTTTCTGCAGATAACGGCAGCCATCGGGTGGTGAGTGGGACCATCGAAGACATTGAACAAATCACCAACATGTTTGCTGCTGAAAAAATCAGAACCCAGCGTTTGAATACCAAAAAAGCCTTTCATAGTGCTCTCTTGGAGCCGATCCTTGATGACATTGAAAGGGCCATTGATGACATAGCCATTGCAAACCCCTCGCTTGATTTGATCAGTAATCTTACGGGGCAGTTGGTGGAAGAAGGAACGTTGCTGGATGGTTTCTATTGGAGAAGACATGCCCGTGAGGCTGTTGCTTTTTCAAAAGGGATTGGATCGGCAGCCGATCTCGGAGTAGATGTGATCATCGAGGTTGGTCCGCGTCCTATACTTGGAAACATGGCTGTTGCGGCCTGGCCCGAGTCAGCCAAGGCACCGGTGGTGATTTCGAGTTTATTTCCTCCGGCAAAGGATTCATCATTGCCTTCAGGAGATGAAGCATTTTTGTCCGGTGTCGCCAAGGCTTATCAATCAGGATTGTCAGTTCAATTTGAAGGGCTTTATGCAGGGGAAGAGCGCCGTCTTATTTCCATCCCGGATTATCCATTTCAACGTGATCGCTACTGGCTAGAGGGATCCAGGGGCCGAAGGCACCGGGAAGGGCATCCAATGTTGGGAGAAAGGCGGAAATCCGCCAGTGGTGAGATAACCCATGAGATTGAAATGTTTTCTGCTGATCCTGATTGGATGAGCGATCACAGGGTGTTCGGAAGGGTAATTGCACCAGGTGCGTTATATGGGGCGATGGCAGTATCCGCCCAGCTTGCGGAAGGAAGGGAAACAGCTGTTGTTGATGATATGCAATTGCACAACGCAATGGTATTTCCCCGGGACGACACTTCAAATGATCCCTTGGAAGAAGGACGACGAGTCCAGCTCGTCATTGATACCAAAAACGAGACGGAAACTCGCCAAGCCAGGATATTCAGCAAGGGAAATGAAGAAAACTGGGTTCTTCATGTGGAATATAACCTTACTTCGGGAACACCTGTTGTTGAAAGTGGTCAACCAATAAATCTTGAAAGCCTCAAAAACGAACTATCCTCCGTGGATGTCGCAGCCTATTATCAGGCCCGAATTGCCACGGGGATTGAACTTGGCCCTTCTTTTCAAACCTTGGGTCGTGTCTGGTCACGCCCAGGAGAAGCGCTTGGTGAGATATACCTACCTAATCAATCAGGTACGCAGGGTCTGGAACTACACCCATTGATGCTTGATGGATGTTTTCAGGTTGTAGCGGCAGCAAGAAATCCCGGCGGAGCCGAAGGGAAAATCACCTATCTACCCTTTGGTTGGGAAAGATTATGGTTGACCAGGCGAATGCCAGGGAAGGTTTTTTGCCATGTCATGATGAATGAAACAACCAGAGAATCTGAAAATGATTTGCCTCCCGAGGTCATAACTTGTCAATTAAGAATTTACGATGAATCAGGAAATGAAATAGGTGGTATCGATGGTTATACGGTAAAGCGGGCAACACCAGGAGCATTGTTTTCGGCAGATGAAGGGGTTGATGACCTGCTTTACGAAATTGTCTGGCGTGAAGTTCCTCTCTCCCAGGGAATCACCCCAGCTGATTTTCTACCAGCTCCAAATGAAATTGCCGAGAATTCAGGTCTGCTTTCAGAGTATCTGGCCGAGGAGGGGGTTTCACGTGACGAAAGAAGTAACCTTCTGGGTGATTTGGAACTTTGGTCCCGATCGCGAGCATTGATGACCTTGGATAGGCTAGGGTGGGTGAGGGAAGTTGGCAAGAAAATAATTCCGGAGGAATTGCGCGAGCACCTTGGTATCAAAGAAGAGCATCAAAGATTGTTTCGCAGGATTTTGGAGATGTTGGCCAAATCGGGGATTCTGGAAGAAAAGGAAGATGAATTTGTTGTGAGGACTGGACCCGATGACAAACTACCTGGCAAATTGCCTGTCGATGTGGATGGTTTTGTTACCAAAATGGAGGAGCGATACCCCCACGGGGTAAATGAAATTGGGCTATTCAAGCGTTGTGGTGGTGCTCTTCATGAAGTGCTTCGTGGGGAAGCCGATCCTTTAACACTTTTGTTCAGCAGTGGTGATCCAACCCCCGGTGATCTTTATTTGAAGGCACCCATTGCCAAGGCAGCAAACAGGATAATGAAGGAAACAGTTCGAACTTTGGTTGCTGATTTACCGGAAGGTAAACGCCTGAGGATCATTGAAGTTGGAGCCGGAACCGGCTCGGCGACCGCTGCTATCCTTCCGGAATTGCCGGAAGGGCGTTTCGATTATATGTATACGGATATATCCGCAGGGTTCTTTTCCGAGGCTGAAGCCCGTTTTGGCGATGGTAACGGGGCAATCAAATACGCTCCCCTCAATATTGAAAAAGACCCGATTGGTCAGGGCTTTGAAGCCAACTCCTACGATTTGCTGATCGCTTCCAACGTGTTGCATGCCACCATGTATCTGGAAGAAACACTCGAATACTGCCTGAAACTACTGGCACCTTCTGGTCAATTGGTTGCCCTTGAAAACCTGACCGGACAAGGTTGGATGGACTTGACTTTCGGACAGTTGGATGGCTGGTGGAGATTTGCCGACCAGTATCGCCCCCATCATGCCTTAGCAGAGCCAAAGGTATGGCACCGTGTTCTCAAAGACGTGGGATTTGCAGAAGCAGAAGTCATTGGAGTGGATGAATCCGACCCCGACGAGTTTCTTGACAAGGGTGTGATTATTGCCCAGGGACCTGCTGAAATCAAGGAAGAGCCGGGTATTTGGGTATTGGTAAGCGATGACAATGGTATAGCCGATCAACTTGCCAGGGATCTGTCTGCTCGTAACCAGTCTATTGTGTTGGCCGGGGATAATGGTTCAAATGGCCTGAAGCAGGAGGAATTTGATCAGAAGATAATTCCTGCCGTGGTGGATTTTGAAAATAGGGAATCCTGGTGCTCGATGATCAAGGGCCTCCCAGAGGATATTCCCTTGCGTGGTGTGATTCATCCGTTGGCCCTTGTAGAGCAGGATGAGGAAGCAACTGTTGAAGAAATCAAGCGGGAGGCAAAGCGTATTGGTGCTAGCGCATTGGCCATGGTTCAGGGTCTGACAGATGCCGATGCCAAATTGGAAAATGGAGTTTGGTTTTTGACCAGAGGAGCTCAGGTTCTTGAAAGGGAACATGGTGGAAATCTGTTGGGTTCCATTTTGTGGGGTTTCGGTAAGGCTGTATCACTGGAAGCAGTGGATCTACAACCCAGAATGATTGATCTTGACCCGGCTTCTCAGGCACCATTGCCGGATTTGGTCAAGGAGTTCCTTTATCCCGATCAGGAAAATCACATTGCCTACCGATCAGGTCAACGACAGGTGGCACGTTTGGTTCGGGGTGAAGCGGGAATGGAGCGACTTTCCTTGCCTGATGAACCTGATTGGGTCCTTGCTCCGGATCCTAGTGGTATCTTTGAGAAACCCTGCATCAAGCCCTTGTTGAGACGTACCCTTGAACCAAGGGAGGTCCGTATTTCCGTTGAAGCGACAGGATTGAATTTTTGGGATGTGTTTCGATCTCTCGGATTTATTGAAGAAGGGGATCTGGGTCGGGAAATGTGTGGTCATGTCATCGAGGTGGGTTCGGAAGTATCAACCATTGCGGTTGGAGATCATGTAACCGGCTTGGGATTTGGTGCCTTTGCCTTTGAAATGATAACCCGGGAGGAACTTGTAGCACTTGCCCCCGAAGGATTTACCGTTTCAGAACTTGCAACCATTCCGAGTGCTTATGTCTCTGCTGCCCTATCCTATGAATTGTCCGGATTGAATTCAGGTGACCGGGTATTGATTCACGCTGGTGCTGGTGGGGTTGGATTGGCTGCCATCCAGATGGCCCAAGCCGCCGGAGCTGAAGTTTTTGCTACAGCCAGTGCACCGAAGCAGGACTACCTTCGCTCAGTTGGTGTCAAACACATATTTGACAGCCGTCAGACGACCTTTGGAAAAGAAATTCTGGAGGCCACCGATGGGCAGGGAGTTGATGTTGTTCTGAATAGCCTGACCGGAGAAGGTTATATTGACACCAGCCTATCGTGCCTGGCCCAAGGCGGTCGGTTTATAGAATTGGCTAGAAAGGATATCCTGAGTGAAGACGAAATGGCAGCTGTACGACCCGATGTAAACTATGCCATTCTGGAATTGGATGTGTTGAAAAAAACCGATCCTGACTGGGTAGGCAGAGTTCTTGGGGATGTGATGTCCCAATTGGCTTCGGGAAAACTTAAGCCGATAATTCACAGCAGATGGCCCTTGGCCGAGGCTGGTGCGGCTTTGAGATTCATGAGGTCTGCACGACACATTGGAAAAATTGTTTTGACTGCACCCCCGCTGGTTAGCGGCAACTTGCGGGAAGACCGAACATACCTTGTAACCGGTGGATTGGGTGGAATTGGATGTGAAGTAGCTGATTGGCTGGGAGAAAAGGGTGCTGGAACGATCGTATTGAATGGCCGACGCCCTCCAGGTGAGGGAGTACAGGTATTAATCGACTCCTTGCGTCAAAAGGGCTTCAATGTGGTGGTGGAATTGGCCGATGTGTCTGATGAAGCCCAATTGGGCAAGATGCTCGAACGAATCGGAAATGAATTACCACCTTTGGGGGGAATCGTCCATAGTGTAGGTGTTTTGTCGGATGGAGCCTTGACGAATCAGAATTGGGACCGCTTCGAGACGGTTTTGTGGCCCAAGATTCTTGGGGCCTGGCATCTGCATCGGGCAACGCGGGATATCGACCTTGAATTTTTCATACTGTTTTCGAGCCGGGTTGGAGTTATGGGAAATCCCGGGCAATCAAACCATGCCGCTGCCAATGCCTATCTTGATCAACTTGCCAGACATAGGCGGGCCCTCGGGCTTCCGGGCCAGGCCATAGCCTGGGGTGCGTGGTCGGAAATTGGCGAAGCGGCAGAACAGTTCGACCGAATCGAACGCCAAAGGGCGGCACGTGGTGGACGCTGGTTTACGCCTCAACAGGGTATGAATGCCTTTGACCGTCTAGTCAGGGAAGATAAAACCAATTCCGTGGTTATGGCCATGGACTGGTCTGTATTTGAAGATGTCATTGAACAACAACCTACCTTTCTAGAGGACCTCCTATCTTCTTCAACGGAATCCGAAGTGAGTTCTCCCTCCTTGTCCAAGGATATAATTTCTCGTATCAGAGAGACTCCGGTCGCTGAAAGGGAAAACCTGCTGGTGTCTTTCCTACAGGAGGAATTGCAGGCCGTTTTAAGGCTACCCTCGACCCCTGAACCCACAGTTGGTTTTTTTGATCTTGGCATGGATTCCCTCATGGCCGTGGAATTGCGTAATCGATTGAATCGTGCATTTGGAGATGCTTACTCAGTTTCCAATACCCTTGTGTTTGATTACCCAGACATCACCGTTCTTGCTCGCCATTTTGTAGAGGAACTTGGAGAAATCCCTGAATCCGAGCCTGAATCCTTGCCTACTCCACAAACATTGGTGGTCCCGAGTGGGGATCAGATTGCCATTGTCGGAATGGCCTGTCGATTCCCGGGTTCTCCAGATATCAACACCTTTTGGAACAATCTTGAGGAGGGTTTCAATGCTGTAACCGATGGACGTCAAGATGATGCTTCCTGGAGTGGAGTACTGGGAGATCCTAAGGCGAGCGAAAGCATTTATCGCAAGGGTGGTTTCATCAATGGGCTTGACCAGTTTGATGCAGATTTTTTCGGGATTCTACCCATTGAAGCAAGGACAATGGACCCCCGACAAAGACTCTTGCTTGAAACGAGTTGGCAGGCTTTGGAAGACGCAGGAGTGGCACCAAATCTGCTCAAGGGAAGTCGAACAGGTGTTTATGTTGGCTTGGGTGTTAGTGAGTATAGGGATGTGGTTTCCGCCAGTGGCAATGAGGGCAGTTTCCTGGGTACGGCACCTAGTGTTGCCATCGGTCGAGTTGCCTATACCCTGGGACTTATGGGACCAGCCATACCAGTTGACATGACCTGTTCCTCTTCACTGGTGGCAATTCATCAGGCCGCAGCAAGCCTAAGGGATGGAGAGGTGAATCTTGCCTTGGCAGGAGGTGTCCAGGCGGTCCTATCGCCAAGAATTACAACCTTCATGGCCGAATATGGTATGTTGTCGAAGAACGGGCTGTGCAAAACCTTTGATTCCGAAGCCGATGGTTTTGTTCGTGGTGAAGGTTGCGGTGTGGTCGTTTTGAAACGCCTGAGGGATGCTGAAGCGGATGGAGACCGGATCTGGGGTCTGATCAAAGGGACGGCAGTCAACCAAAATGGCGCAGGTGCCGGTCTAACGGTTCCCAATGGCAAAGCACAGGAACAGGTGATCAACGAGGCAATCAGTCATGCTGGTATCCTACCTTCCGAAGTTGATTATCTGGAGGTTCATGCCACAGGGTCACAACTTGGAGATCCGATTGAAGTACAGGCAGTTGCAAAGACCTATGGACAGGATCGCTCAAAGGACTGCCCGCTTTTTCTGGGAACGGTAAAGACCAATATTGGTCATCTTGAATCAGCCGCAGGCATAGCAGGATTGATCAAGGTTCTGCTGGCCATGAACCATGGGATTATCCCCAAGCATCTGCACTTCAACAACCCATCCCAAAATATCCTCTGGAACGATCTTCCGGTGGAAGTGACTTCAGAGCAGAGAGAATGGCCCGGAAGTTCTGACAGTCCTCCTCTGGCAGGAGTAAGTGCCTTTGCCATTTCTGGAACAAATGCCCATGTAGTGGTAGAGGGAACTACACCCCAGCCACCAACGACCATAAATGGAGAAAACCATTCTCCAAAGGGAGTTTCTTGCCCAATTGAAATAATCTTGCCAGAATCTGTTCCCTTGCCTGATTTTGAGAAAAAAATCACCAGAACACCAAGAATTCTTCCACTTTCGGGTAAAACGACCAAGGCCCTTCGAGAACTCGCAGAAAGGTATCTTTCCTGGCTGGATGATTGTACAGTTTCAGCCGGAGAGGTTGCAGACTCTACCTTGGCAGATATGGCCTGGACGGCTGGTATGGGCCGCGATCATTTCAATCACCGCAAGGGAATTCTCTTTGAGGATGCAGCCTCTCTGAGTGAGAAACTGAAGGCACTTCACCTTGATGAAAGTGACATCGATCCTCCTGTGAGTACCAAGGTTGCTTTCGGTTTTACGGGTAAAATTGCAAATTGGGCTGGAATGGGCAAGGAACTCTATGAAACGCAACCTGTCGTAAGGGCAGTTCTGGATTATCATGATGGCTTGCTTGCAAGGGAAATGGATGCCTCTCTTCTCAAGGTCATGTTTGGCCAGTCAAAGGGGTTGGAAAAACCGGTTTGGGCCCAGCCAGCAGCTTTTGCCCTTGAAAGCGCCCTGAGTGCACTTTGGTCCAGCCTGGGAATAAGACCGAATGTCGTATTTGGGATGGGTTCAGGTGAGGTATCGGCTGCTCATGCTGCTGGAATCTTGTCTCTGGAGGATGGTTTGAAACTAGCCCAAATGAGAGGATCTCTTGCCAGAGCCACCGGAGAAGATGATGACGGGAAAATGCTGAGCCGGGAGAATTGGGAAAACGCACTTGAAAACATGACCATGGGTTCACCATCACTCCCAATGATTAGCGGGGTTACCGGGAAGGCCATGCTGCCAGATGAAAAGCTTGATGCATCATTTTGGAATCCTCAGATTGGTCGGCAAAAAAATTCGAGCAGGATTTTCAGGACACTCTCTGAAATGGGCGTAACAGCCATTGTGGAGATAGGCCCGGATTCAATTTTGGGAGCCAGCTTGCCGATGGATTGGCCAACCACTTCCAACGATGATGTGCCCCCCACCCTAATCCTTGCTAGCTCAAGCCGAACATCTGTTGATGGAGAGGCATTCCTTCGATCTGTTGCAGGGCTCTATGAAGCTGGTGTTACCCCTGATTTTCGAGGACTTTTTGCCGGTGAGGAAAGGTGTCGTATTTCCCTCCCGGGTTATCCATTTCAAAGGAAACGATTTTGGTTTGATATGGATTGGAAAGAAGATGGTTCAATTTGAACTAGCTAGATGCATGGTGAAAAAAGATCGGTTTCCACATTTTCATGGATCGATGAAGAGTTTTCTATTGAATTTCAACTTTCTGGGGTTAAAGTGTAAAGCGAAATCATTTAAAAACATTAATTTATAGGAGTAAAAAATGAGTTCAGTTGAAGATCGTGTAGCAGGCTTGGCCAATAGTCTATTGAATATTTCCGACCGATCGGCCCTCGATTCCGATGTTGGTGATTTAGGAGTAAATTCGGTTGATGCAATTGCTTTTCTCAAGGCTGTTAACGGCGAATTCGGGACGAATATTTCGGCTGATCAGGCAGCTGGTTTCAAAACTTTGAGAGCCTTGATCAACCACCTCAGTTAGATGGATGGGTTCCATTTAGTCTAAATGGTATATCCAGTTGATTCTTATGGAATCTAATTAACTCAAAGGGTTAATAATTTGATTAAAGGAGCTTTATAGGGTTGCTTTGAATATTGGAGGTTGTATGAATGGATCAATAAGTGATTTTCATACAACTGGCCCACATGAAGTGACTTGGATGAGTCAATTTTGTCAGATAAGGGATGTCCTCGTAGTCCATGTTGATTTGATTGCCAATGGTAATTGCGAGGACAAAGCCTTGTTTTGGCTTGATCAAAAAGAAAGGAAACGCTTGAACAGGTATCGGTTTGACCGGCCTCGACGTGAATTTGTCCTTTCACGGTCAGCCATGCGACAGATTTTGTGTTGTTTTCTGAAATGCAGGAATGAGCAGCTTTCTTTTGAAACGAATGCTCATGGGAAGCCAATCCCTTTGGTTGATGGTGTACTTGCTAATGCCAGTGTAAACCTGACTCACAGCGGTAATCATGGTCTGGTTGGAATTGCCTCTGGAGGGCAACTGGGAATTGACCTTGAAGTTCCTGTTGAAAGACCAAACGTGGAGGGAATTGGCCAAATGGTATTTACTGACAATGAACAGTCTGAATTGGCAAGGGCCTCGGGGAACGAAAAACTCAACTTGTTTTACCGTCTATGGACACTCAAGGAAGCCCTCATCAAGGCACTTGGGACAGGCTTCTCCCTGAACCCAAACCAATTTGAGATTCCCCAAGGAATGCGACAGGGAGCAAGCAGGGGAAAATTCAGATTTCCCCATTTGCCTGATATCCAGTGGGAATTGGATTTCATAGGTAGCAGTGATTTTGCTGCATCCCTGGCACATAGCAGGGAAATTACCCAACCGTGAAGTTGGAAATTACCGAAATATATCATTCTGGAATGATAAGGTCTTCAAGGGATGGTCTGTTTGAGAGTTCGAGTAAACTCTCTTTGAAAACACATCATCTAAAAGCACTGTAGTATGGAGAATTCAGCGGAAGTTTGGGTGGTACCAGAACCACTTTCGATCCATGAAACAACAATGGAAGATGGAGCAAGGATTTTCCTAAGGCGTCACGGTAACCCCGAGGGCCAGAGGTTGGTTATATGCCATGGAAATGGATTGGCAATTGATTTGTACTACCCGTTTTGGTCACTTCTGGAAAAAGATTTCGACATCATTGTTTATGATTTGAGAAATCATGGCTGGAACAGCATCAGCGATCAAAAAAACCATAACCTTCCAAGCTTTGTCAATGATCACAACAAAATTCTTGAAGAAATAGACATCATATTTGGCAACAAGCCCAAAATAGGAATTTATCATTCAGTTTCAGCCCTTGCAGCATTGCTTTCTCCGACAAATGGGAGTGAATTTGAAGCACGAATCTTATTTGATCCACCGGTCTGCAAACCTGACGATTATCCTCTTGAGTTTGATATTGTAACCAGGAGGGTTGCCCGAATGACCAGAAACCGTGTTGAGTGGATCAGATGTATTGAAGAATATGTCGAAGTATTGGATTGTCTTCCAGGGTTTAGCCGGATGGTACCTGGAACCCTGGATTTATTTGCAAGAACAACTTTTCGAAAGTGCGAGGAGAATAGCGGGTATCAACTCCGGTGTCCCAGGGAATATGAAGCCCAGATCATCTACCATGCCAGGTCTTTTTCTGTAATTGTCGATTTCGACCATTTCCAATGCCCAACCAAAGCCATTGGTGCCGATCCCCTTTTGCCCTTTTCCTACCTGCCTTCATTTGACCTGAACAACATAATG
This sequence comes from Paracoccaceae bacterium, assembly GCA_009842205.1. Lineage (GTDB taxonomy): Bacteria > Pseudomonadota > Alphaproteobacteria > Rhodobacterales > Rhodobacteraceae > MPNP01. The sequence continues at coordinate 22,752 of VYFX01000060.1, forward strand.
AATGTAGACTATGATTTCATACCAGAATCCACACATTTTCTTCAATTGGAAAAGCCGGAGAAATGTGTGCGGACCATGCTGGATTTTCTCAAAGCCAATAATCTTTTGAAGGCTTGACAATCAAACCAAGCCCATCCACCTGATTTTCCTTAGGCCGGAAAATATTGGAGCAATAATTGAACACCAATCAAACACTCGACTTGTTTATCCTTGGTGGAGGTATAAACGGCGCAGGTGTCGCTAGGGACGCCTCTGGTCGAGGGGTTTCGGTTATGCTTTGTGAAAAGGATGATCTGGCTCAGGGAACTTCCTCCAGAACCACTAAGTTCATTCATGGTGGATTGAGATATCTTGAACAATTTGAATTCAGCCTGGTAAGAAAGGCCTTGATCGAACGAGAGGTCATTCTCAATATAGCCCCGCATATTTCGTTTCCATTGAGGCTCATATTCATAAACAATGACAAAATTCGAAATCCTCTGCTAATCAGAACCGGTTTGTTTCTTTATGATCATCTAGGAGGCAGACGGTTGATACCGTCAACGGACAAGGTAAATCTGATTTCTTCGCCTGAGGGTTTTGAAGTCAAGGAGCAGTATTCAAGTGGGTACGGATACTGGGATGTTTGGACAGATGATGCCCGGATGGTTATTTTGAATGCTAGGGATGCCAAGAGAAATGGTGCAGAGATACGGACCAGAACAGAATTTATTGGTGCGGAACCGCAAGAAGACCATTGGATTGTATCGATTAGGGACAAGGCAACCGGGGTTCAGGAAAGAATAAGGGCTAGAATTCTATTCGATGCAACGGGTCCATGGTTGAAATCAAATTCCAGCAAATTTGCAGGTTTGAATAGACCTAACGATTTAAGGCTCGTTCAGGGGAGCCATATCATTTTGAAAAAATGGTGGCAGGGAAGCCATGCCTACGTATTGCAGCATACAGACAAACGGATTGTATTTGTTGTTCCATATCTTGATGATCGTGCCATTGTTGGTACGACCGAAAGGGACCTTGAGGGTCCCATAGAGGAGGCAAGTATTTTACCTTCAGAGCAGGATTATCTCCTGGATATTCTGAACAGCCATTTCAAAAGGCAATTTGGCCCAGATGATGTTATTTCCAGCTATTCGGGTGTACGTCCTCTTTTTGACCGTGATGAAGGAAAGGGTTTATCCACGGTAACAAGGGACTATCACCTGAACATGACAATGGTCAACGATAAGCTCCCCATAATTTCTGCCTATGGTGGTAAACTGACGACTTACAGGGTTCTGGCCGAGGATGTCCTGAACATGCTCGACCCTTTCCTACCCAACTCAGGTAATCCATGGACAGCAGACAAACCCCTTCCCGGGGGTGATATTCCGCAAGGTGATTTCAACAGCTGGTATGTTGATTTTACAAGTGATTTCGAGTTTTTGGACGAGTCTCTTCTGAAGCATTTGGGTACAACCTACGGAGCCGAGGCATTGGATATTTTGGATGGCGTTAGTGATAAATCTGATTTGGGCAGGTGTTTTGGTAGCTATTTCTATGAACGAGAGGCATTGTGGCTCGCTGAACATGAGATGGCAAAAGTTGCAGACGATATATTGTTTCGAAGAACAAAACACGGTCTTTTTCTTACCACCGAAGAAAGGGACAATTTCGAAAACTGGATGATTTCAACCAATCTGTAAATTCAATCGGGATAGTTTTGAGGAGAACTCAATAATTCAAAAGTATAGTAAATTTGAAAAACAAATTAAAATCGATGAGTTCACTGGGAAATGGTGAACTTTTCAAGGTCCTCTCCCAGGAATTTATAATTCGATGAAGGTTTGCTTTCAAAACCTACGGTTGAATGTCAGGAAAAATGTACGACCCCAGCCAGCTGCTTGAGGTCCATCGACACTGCTGGGATTTGAAGTGTCGACTGTCAGACTTTCATTGGTAAGGTTGAAAATACCAGCCGTTAAACGGCCCTTTTCCATACCCCAAGGGTTTTTCCAGTCCACATAGAAATCATGACCTAGCCAGTCATCAAAGTTCCCTGTATCCGACTGGTTTCTGAAACCTTCACGGTAATTCACTGTCCAGGTTGCAGTCACATCTCCTCGCCGTGCTTCAAACCTGCTTCGTACCATATTCTCGGATGTGGCGTATCGTCCAGTCGTACCTCCCGAGGTTATGGTGGCATCAATGACATGTCTCCATGCCCCACTCAAAACAATCTCTCCCCAATCCGCTTCATAGCTTCTCCTGTACCGGGTCGTGATACCTGAAACCTTGGTGTCTAAAACGTTGGCAAAACTATCGTAGATCGTAATGGACCCACCAGCGGTACTGTCTACGCAGTTAGTTTTTTCATTATCATTAGGATCACAATTTTCCAGATTGAAAAGTGCCCAGGTTGCATTATGAAGCCCCGGCAGCCCTTTATGTTCCAAACGATACCATTCAACATCAAGAAAAAGAGATTCCCAATTTAATCCAGCACCAAAGGCAATGCGTCGGGCTTCTGAGGGTTCGAGTTCGGGATTGCCTTTTATCTCCCTGGTTACCTGTCTGGGGGTTGGATTTGTACATTGACGTGGGTCGGCTGAGAGATCATCGGGAACACACTGTACATAGGGATGATCCTGCGCCGAAGTGCTGTGGAGGGCCAGCGTTGATGGAGCCCGGTCTCCCTTACCCCAGGAAGTTCGCAATGTCAGCACACTGTTTGGACGATGCTCGGTTGAAAGATGATAGGTACGAAGTTCCCCCAAATCGTCATAATTGTCATTGCGGGCGGCGACCCTGAAGTTTGTATTATTGGTCAATGGAAAATCAATGTCGCCAAATGCACCAATGGCTTGACGCTCCCCTTGATAACTGACGCCTCCCGAACCGAGAACCTTGGTGACGTCGAATTCTTTCCCATCCTTGTTATGAAATCGCAGGATGGAATGTACCTTTGATCTGCCAACGTCAAATCCTATCAACCAGGGTACTTTACGGTCTGCAATTGAAAATGTTTGTCCTTCAAACGATACTCTGGCTCCAATGTATTCCGAGCCGAAATCCTCATTTTCCTGCAGGCTGGATTTCTCTATGGCATCCCTATTGCCGGATGAAGTGGGGTCAGCCAAATTGTAATTTCCCAGTTGAATCTGATTCTGAATCTCAGTGGTATTGACAAAGGTATTGCCTATAGTTGAGCTATCGAGATTGTAGGCACTAAGTGAAGTCTTGTAATCGATATTGTCAGTCAGATGTCCATCTATACCAAACGAGAGGTCATATTCATCATAGGCTGTATGCCAGTCACGGTTACCGTGACCAATAAACCGATGTGCAATGACAAAAATATCATCACTGGCCAAAGTAAAATCTAAATCATTTATATCGTTGGCGAAATTTGCTAGATTATCAGGAGTAAAACTGAAGGTTCCAACGGAGGGTGCATACCGGAACAACGACTTACTTTGTCCAATATTTGCATACAGATGAAAATTTTGTCCGCTCTCAAGTGGTAGTTCCAGATTAATGATTGCTGTTCGCTGTTCGAATTTAGAGGTATTCCAAGCAATATCGCCATAAGCAAATCCACAGCCCTTATCTCCAGCGGCTCCTCCTGGCGGGTTAAGCAAGGGACCGGTATATCCTTTCTCCGTATCACATGATCCCAGTGAAAATGCTCTTATCTGCGGTACACTACTATCGTAAACGTAAAGAGTATTTCCGCCTAGGCTTACATTCTTGGCATCACTGAACGAACCACCCCCCCCCTTCCAGCTGGAGCGGCTGTACTCTCGGCTCCTTGAAGGGATTTCCTGACGCTTGAGAACATCAACACCGACGGAAATACGTCCCCCATTTTCCGAGATTTTACCTCCCCAGAATACGCCACCCTGCCAACTCTCGCCACCACCCTCGGTTGGTATACGTGTCAAAGTACGAGTCTCGACCCCTTCAAAGTTCTTACGCATGACCACATTGATTGCACCATTTATGGCAATACCACCAAATTGTCCCAAACCTTCACCACTAAGAAGTTCGATACGTTCTACTGCTGAAAGTGGCAAAGTATCAAGGTCATTGCTGCTTGTTGTATATGGTCTTCCATCAACCAGGATCAGCAAGGTTTGACCTCCGGCATAGAAGTAACGGACAATACCGGTATTAAGCAACTCCTCAAGTGTCGCTGCACCAGATCTTTCTATAAAATCCCGGTCGCGTGATGCTATGACACGCATTTCCGGTCCAAGTGAACTGGACCAGGCCGAACTTGTTGCCAAAATAAGAAACAGTATGGCCAACAGCAGTCGAGATAGTTTAGTCATATGAACATCAAATTTATGGATTCATGGCCAACAAAAAGAAATTGCAGAAGGTCAGAAAACTTTATAGTGTAATCGTCATGATGTAAGGTTTTGAAACTTATATCCGGATATCCTATTAACTAAGATACACAAAAATACAATGAAAATGAGTGGTCATTGAACATTTCGATAGGCTCCCGATTTCCATTTCAGGAATACTTCCTAAGTGTTGTGCAATTTAATGCTGAAGCCCAGTATTTATCGTTCGGTAAGCAGAAATCCAGTTCAAAATTTGTACTTCTGAATCAGGGGACAATTTCGTTGAATTGAACCCCGTTCGATAATTTGAAAAGGGAAAAATGTCAGGGTTAATGTTGATCAGCCTTGAAGGAGAGGAATTTGCAGGGGGAAACAAGTAATATTGTTTGAATTTGGGGTCGATATGCAGGAGAAAATCTGGATACAGTCAAATATACTACAGGTAACCTTATTTTGAGAAAGTTACTATTTCCTCGGGGTAGGGGGGATTACATCCACTTCGAGTACAATTGATGGCTGCTGCGATCGTACAATAATCCAACATCTCAGCGAGGTGATGTTTATCAAGATTTTGAATCATGGTCCTGGTAGATATGCCATTTTTGATAAGCCATGACAGAATTGTGCCCATTAAGGTATCTCCTGCACCTACAGTATCCTTGACCTTGACCTTAGGAACCTTTTGGATGATGCGATTATTTCGAGTAAATAGACTACAGCCCATTTCTCCCGCGGTGATTATGATCATTCTGTCTTTTTGATCCAGCAAATCATTTGCAAATTTCTCCGGTGCCAAATCGGGTGCTATGAATTCAAGGTCCTTGTTGCTGAGCTTGATAATACTGGCAAGACCAAACAAATAATTGATTTCCCTTAGCCATTTTTCCCGGTCATCGATAAGATTGGCCCGGACATTCGGATCAATTGTAATCACAACCTTGTCAGCCAACTTAGAGGCCAGGTTTAGAATTCTGTCAGATGCTGGTGGCTCTATAAGTGATATTGACCCTACATGCAGAAAACTTCCGGGTGAAACCTTATTCCGCTCAAGAACGGGATTAAGGTTTATATTGGTCGAGTTCTTATTGAAGAAGGCGTATCTGGGTTCCCCATCCTCGTAGCTGACAAAAGCCAGGGTTGTTGGAAGGTCGCTTCTTTCAATGAGGGAACAATTGATATTGTTGCTTTGCAAATGGTTGAGCAAATGGTCGCCAAAAAAGTCATTTGAAAAATTACCCAGAAAGAAGGTTTCGCAACCCATTCGGGCTGCTGCCAATGCAACGTTATATGGTGATCCACCTGGTTTTGGAATGAAGGCCGTCTCGCCATTTTCGTTGGCCTTGGGTACAAAATCAATCAGAGCTTCTCCGGTAATGTATAGCGTCATGTCAATTCACATAAGGGCAAATGAAAAAAGGTCAAAATCTATTGGGAAGAAATGGCTTCGGTAGCCTGACTGACAGCCTCTTCGGTTAGCTCGAAATCTTCTTCGGTCAAGACCAGACTCGGATATAGTTTGGTAGGTGTTTTAAACAACCCGTATTCCCTCAGCACCTTATTGAAGGTCAGGTTTCTGGAATTGTTTGAGAAAAAGACATCACGATAGTTTTTTATCGTCTTGTCTGCAAAGACTATGTCAAAAAGGGTTGGATGCCCGACAACCTGATAGGGTAATCCCGATAAATCAAGATACTTCCGGTAGATATCCATGATCCTTTCACCATGAGAGTACAACAAATCATAGGATCCTTTTTGCTGAAGAATTTCCAGGGTTTTCAAACCGGCAATGGAAGCGATGGGATTACCAGACAGGGTACCCATCATCATAAGCCATTTGTCGTTTCCAACAATAGATTTGTCAAAATGGTCCATAATGTCTTTTTTACCAGTAATTGCTGCCAGTGGGAAACCACCGCCAATGATTTTCCCCAAGGTACATATATCGGGAACAACACCATAGATTTCCTGTGCACCCCCATAGGCAAACCTAAAGCCGGTTACAATTTCGTCAAAAATGAGCACGACATCATGCTTGTTGCAAAGGGCACGGACGGAGTCCAGAAAGCCATCCTCGGGAGGAATGACCCTTTGGAATGGTTCCATGAATACCGCGGCGATTTCTCCCTCGTATTCGTCCAGAAGGCTTTCAAGAAAACTGGCATCATTGAAGGGGGCAACAAGGGTATCCCGTCTGATTGATTCCTGAATTCCTGCACTATCGGGAACAGCTTGTGGAAAATTGGCAAGTTTCGTTGGGGCCAAACTCATTTGGGCTTCAGAGCCCATGCCATGATACCCACCCTCGAACTTGATTATCTTGTCCTTCCCCGTGTATGCTCTAGCCAACCTGATGGCATACATGTCTGCTTCTGATCCCGATGACAGAAACCTGACCTGTTCAGCACAGGCTACAGCATTGATGATTTCTTCCGCAAGCTCCAGTGCACTTGGGTTATTGGCCATGAATGTCGTACCGTCATCTAGGTGGGAAGCCACTGCCTCGATAATCTCAGGGTGAGAATGGCCCAATATCAGTGGCCCCGATCCCATCAGGTAATCCAGATATTCCCTACCGTCCTGATCCCATATCCTGCTGCCTTTACCCCTGGTAATGAAAACCCCAGCATCAAAATTACCGAGAGTTCCTGCCGGGAAGACCTTTTTTGCTCTTTCTGCAAGTGAATGTTCCATAAACCTGAAAACCTGCGACTATTTTTGATGAGTGTCTGGTTCGACTAAGGGTTTAGTGTAATCATTCTACCGGTTTTCTTCAAGAATCATGTCACTGGCCTTCTCACCAATCATTATGGCTGCCGCATTGGTATTGCCGGATACAATTTCAGGCATGATGGAACAATCTGCTACACGCAAGCCATCAATGCTCTTGACCCTAAGCCGTTCATCAACGACGGTATCTTCCCCGGGTCCCATCTTGCAGGTTCCCGTCGGGTGAAAGATGGTGGTTGAGGTTTCCCTGACCCAATTGAGTATTTCATCATAACTTTGAACTTCCTCTCCGGGCTGGTACTCACTTGAAATCTTTTCCTTCAGGGGTGATTGAGTAGCTATATTACGGGCAATTCTTACCCCCTCAACGATGGTTCGGCAATCGGTCTCGGTTGCAAGATAATTTGGATGTATTTCCGGGTAAACCATCGGATTAGTGGATTTCAACTTGATTTCACCCTTGCTTTCCGGACGCAACTGGCAAACGGAAGAGGTGAAGGCAGAAAAGGGATGAACACCCTTACCAACGCTGTCGGCCGACCAGGGTTGCACATGGAATTGAATATCGGGTGTCTCGACATGATCGCCCGTCTTGATAAACCCATTTGCCAAACTTGCAGCCATTGTCATCGCACCGCTTCGAGAGGTAACGTACTGCCAAAACATCCCCATTTTGGCTATGAGACTGTTTGCTTCATCATTGAGGGTATTTTCGTTGCACTTGAAAACAACACGGGCTTGCAAGTGGTCCTGAAGGTTTTTGCCAACCCCCTTGAGATCAGTCCTTACTTCTATTCCGGCATCTTGCAATTCTTCAGCATTACCTATGCCGGATAGCATTAGCAAGTGTGGAGATCCAATAGCTCCCGAAGACAACACGATTTCCCCATTGATCCGAATCTCCTTTTCGGCACCAGAACCATCGCGATAGAAGAGGCCTGTTGCCTTACCATCTGTCAGGTTCAATCGGGTTGCCTGGGCCCGAGTGATTATTTTCAGATTAGGTCTGCTTTTCACCGGATTAAGATAGGCAACGGCAGCACTACATCGCCGTCCGTTTCTTGTCGTAATCTGGAAATAACCCACACCTTCCTGCTGGGAGCCGTTATAGTCATCATTGAATTTATATCCGCTAGCCTCGGCAGCCTTGACCCAAGCATCACAGATCGGTCGGTAGAAAGGCATCCTGGATACGCTGAGAGGGCCTGAAGCCCCCCGGAACTCATTACTACCCCCTTCATAGGATTCAGCCCTTTTGAAATAAGGTAGCACATCCTCCCAATCCCAACCGGCATTGCCCATTTGCCGCCATCTGGTGTAATCTTCCTGTTGTCCCCGGACATACAACAATCCGTTCAAGGATGAGGATCCACCCAAAACCTTGCCACGAGGCCAATCGATTTGACGTCCATTGACCCCTGGATCGGGTTCTGTGGCGAAACACCAGTCAACACTTGGGTTGTGCATGGTCCTGAAGTATCCGATGGGAATATGAATCCAAGGATTCCAATCCCTGATCCCTGCCTCCAGAAGAACAACCTTGTTTTTAGGGTTTGAACTCAGTCTATTCGCCAGAACACAGCCTGCCGAGCCCGCACCTATTACTGCGAAATCAAATTCGTCAGCCATGACTATTCTTTACCTTATTGACCGTAAATGAACTCTGGCAACCAAAGAGCCAATTGCGGAAAAACAAAAACAAGAATCAAACCCAACAATTGGATAACCATGAACTGTAGCATCCCCTTGTAGATATCCGCCAAATCCCAGCTCGGAACAACACCCTTGAGGAAATAGGCTGATAGGGCCACTGGTGGGCTGAGCCATGCGGTCTGCAAATTAACGGCGACCAGAATACCAAACCAGGTGAGGTTGACACCAATCTTGTCCAGGGCAGGGATAAGGATGGGAACTATGATTAGGACAATAGGAACCCATTCAAGCGGCCAACCCAACAGGAAGATCAAAGCCATGATGATGATCAGGATAAGCGTTTCCGAAAGCTCTACGGAAAGAAGTATCTCGGTCAGCATGGTAGGTGTTCCCAACCTTGAAAAGACCGCACCGAAGAAGTTGGAAGCAGCAACTAGGAACAGGATCAATACTGTAATTTCCAGGGTTTTGATCAGGGCTTCATAAAATTTTGCAAAGGTCAACTTTCGGTAGGCGAGGGCAAGTATTATTGCACCCATTGCTCCACAACCTGCACCCTCGGTTGGAGTTGCCCAACCAAACAGGATAGATCCAAGAGAGAATGCCACAAGTCCCGAGGGAGGTACCAATCCAATGAAGAACTCATACCACAGATCGGAAAAATAGAATCCGCCAGGTTTGACCTTCTTGACCCATTTGGCACCAAAGAGCATGATCAAGCCCCAGGCCAGGGGTATGATTAACCATGAAAGTGGGAACAGCCCCGCAAGAGCCCCCGAGAGCGACATGAAGAACAAGACAAAAAGAACCACGATCGAAAAGATGACTGTTACAGCCTCTAACCAATAGTAAGGTGAGGTTTGAGGTTGCTTCTCAACTGGAAGGATCGGCCCCAGATCAGGGTTCAACCAGCAACGGATCATGGCATATGCTGCATATAGGGAGGCCAATAGAATACCTGGAATGATCGCCGCCGAAAACAGATCGGTAACCGGGACTTCCAGCACGGGACCCATAACTACGAGCATGATCGAGGGCGGTATGAGGATACCCAGTGTACCGCCGGCCGTTATTGTACCTGCCGCCAGTTTTGTATCGTAACCTGACTGGTTCATGGTTTTTGAGGCCATAATTCCCAAAATTGTAACGGATGCACCAACAATTCCCGTAGCAGCAGCAAAAATGGTTGAAACAAATAAAACTGCCAAGTAAAGGGCACCGCGTGTTCGCGAAAGCATGAGTTGAACGGAAGAAAATAGCCTCTCCATCAAACCGGCCTGCTCCATGACGATACCCATGAATACGAAAAGGGGAACAGCAGCCAGGGTTTGTTCGAGCATGACTGAATTGAATTGAAGGGTTTGCAGATAGAACACAAGGGTTCCGCCAAACCCCCAGGCACCAAAGACAAAGCCCAGAAATATCAGGGTAAAGGAAATTGGAAATCCAACAAAAATGGCAAACAGCATCACGCCGATCATGATGATGCCGACAAATTCCGTAGGAATGCTTGTGAGCCCGATTGAATCGACCAATGAGGACCACCAATCGCCAAGAGGCATGATTGCCGGGAAGAAGGCACTCAGGAAAATGCAGAGCAATCCGATGACATACACGGGTAAACTCTTGTAGTATTTTGATGCTCTCTCCGGTCCCATATCATGGAAGGCTCTCAGGATTTCGGCCACGCCTTGCAGCAAAAGAAAGAAAGCACCTACCGGCATGGCGGTCCTGGCTGGTGCCAAGGGGGCCATCAGCGTGGTATCCATGGTTCTTTCCCACTTCACCCAGGCACTGATGGTATAATCTAGCGAGACCCAGAAAAAGAAAAGCATCGCCGGAAAATAAAACAGTAGGTACAATGAAGCATCAACGGTTGCCTGGCTCTTCTTCGTCCAATTGCGGTAAAGAAAATCCGCCCTGATGTGGACCCCACGCATCAAGACATAACCTGCTCCCAGCATGAACAGGGCACCGGAAAACATTCGGCTTGTGTCATAGGCCCAAATGGTCGGGGCAATAAAAAGTTTCCGAGCGACGACTTCATAAACCATCGCAAATATTATGGGAACAAGTAAAAGACAGGTAAATCGACCCACCCAATTATTGGTGATGTCTATCGTGGCAACGACCTTACGCATCCACTCGGGCATGTCCTCTGGAGTTTCACCAGCTATACCGCTTCTTCCTTCGGCGATCAATTCATCGCCGACAATGAGATCATCCGGATCAGGTTCCTTTGCCATTGTAAAACTCTTTCACTTGTAAATACATGGTTCCCCTGAGATAAATAGCAGGGGACCATGCGTGGTGTAGAAACGACGGGATTGGAAAACCCCGTCGTTGAAATTTAATTTACTTCAGGGAATCAGCAAATGCCTTGCCAAGCTGGGCATTTGAAGATTGTGCGCCGGCCCAGAATGGTACAGCGATTGTAGCAAATTCCTTTTGGCTGTTCCATACTTCTGCAAAGAATTCATTCTCGGCAGCGTTTTTCTCAAGTGAGGCACGAGCAGCGTTCATGTAGGCTGGGAAGTAATCTGCGGGTGTATCATGCAGAATAACTCCATGGTCCTCGGTCAACTCCTTGAGAGCCTTGCCATTTTCATAAATCCTGTAGGACATGGCTTTGGACAAGGAAGCGTTGGCAGCAACCTCAAGTGCTTTCTTCTGATGATCGGTCAATGAGTCATAGACATCGCCATTGATGTAGATATCAGCATTAACAACGACCTGATGAAGTCCTTGGAGATAATAGTGCTTCAATACCTTCTGGAAACCAAATACACTGTCCGGTTTCGGGCAACACCATTCGGCGGCATCAATCGTACCCTTCTCAAGGGCAGGCAGGATGTCACCTCCACCCATGGCTACAGATGCAACTCCGATATCCTTGTAGGTTTGACCGGGAATGCCGGGAGGGGTTCGGAATCTGTACTTTCTGAAATCATCCATGGAATTGATTGGTTCCTTGAACCAACCCAAGGCTTCAGGTCCGACTGGCTGAAGCATGAATCCCTTAATGTTTACACCCATTTCATCCCAAAGCTGGTCGTAGAGTTCCTTACCACCACCATATTGGAACCAGGAAAGGAAGGCAATGTTGTCAATACCGACACCAGCACCCGCAACGGGAGATCCGAAAAGCATGGCTGCTGGATGCTTGCCCGACCAATAATGGGTCCAGGCAAAACCGCCTTCGATCAACCCCTTGTCCACGGCATCAAGTGTTTCTGCAACACCCA
>VYFX01000046.1 GCA_009842205.1 Paracoccaceae bacterium
CCAGTAAAATTCGCGTAATGAATACCGATTATTCTCATTTTATCAGGGCAAAGGGATAATCGAACCAAACCAGAAATTCGCTCTTTCAAACCTAAATGGGTGAATTTAAGTCGATTAAGATCAACCAAGCAGAAATCAACTTTATCGCCTTGCAATCTGGTAAGTATGTTTCCTGGATTGTAATCTAAATGCAAAATGCCACAATCGTGCTGTTTTGCAGTAAACTTAGCTAATTCCCTTAAAATTATTTGTGAAATTTGTTTATTAGAATTTCCCCGATAAAGTAATGAATCAAGATCATAGTTTTGCTCCCAGTATCGACTAATGTAATAACATTGGCGAACACTATTAAATTCCAGACACTCAATACAACCAATCGGGTCTGGTGTAAGAATACCCAATTCCAATATACGTATTGCATTATTCATTGACCTTTTTGCTTTAGAATTACGAAAATTAAAGTCAATGAATCCTCTCAAAAGTCCAAGTGTTTTAAATGCTTTAACAACAACTTGGATAGACTTACCATCGTCATTTGTTATGGTCATCTTCTTAATTAGATTTCTCTCATTGTGAAGAAATTCGCCCTCACAAGCGATCGTTTCTGGAAGCAAGGATATCTGAGGATAAAATGATTTATATTGATCAGTAACTCTGATCCTGACGGATTTATCGATAGCTGAACTCCAAAATAAATTTCTAATTTACCGATAGTATAATGAAGAAAGATTTCTAAAAGAAAATAAGTTACATTCGAGATAATAATTAGTATTGGTTCCCAATGGGATCAGTCCCAATCAACCTTTTCGTAACCAAGTTAAAATATTGGTAACGAAAATTGCCATTTAATATTAAGCAAGGTCGATTTCCCATGTAATTTTCTGATATCAAGACTTGTACAATAACAGGAAAATATATCCAGTGATCCTTAAGGATGAGGGCACAAAGTTGGTTTACTGTCTTGTATGCAAATATAAGCAATACATTTATTAAAACCTTTTGATCTGCTGCTGTAATAAACTAGTGTAGTGAACGAACTACACAGCTACCATACCAAATGCCCTGAACTTACGGTTTTTAGCAATAAAGGGTTCTAAAATAGTGTGATTAAGGATTTATAATTTACTTTCCCAAACGGGTTTTGGATTACCTTTAACAAGTTTCTGAGATGCGTTATAATTTAACGAGTTACGGTTTCAGATCACATATAAATCGCTTTGAAATATTCATTTATTTTGTGAAAAGATGGCAGAAAGAATTTTAATTACCGGTGGGACCGGATATATAGGTAGCCACACTGCAGTAGTGCTATCACAATTAGGACACGACATTGTCTTGTATGATAACTTATCCAATAGCAGTGATGCTATTCTTGACGTATTACAAGAAATCACAGGTAAACCGATACCTTTTGTAAAAGGTGATATTCGCGATACAGACCTGGTTATTCATACGCTCAAATCCCACAATATTGATGCCATCATTCACTTCGCTGGATTAAAAGCTGTTGGTGAATCCGTTGAAAAACCCCTTGATTACTTTGCCAATAACATTCAAGGTGCAATCAGTCTGTTGAAAGCGTTACAAACGCAATCAATAAATACATTTATATTCAGTAGTAGTGCTACCGTTTATGGAGAGCCCCAATATCTCCCATTTGATGAAGAACATCCTACAAATGCACTTACTCCTTATGGTCGTAGCAAAAAACATGTGGAAGAAATTTTAAAGGATCTTGCTTCCTCAAACCCCGCATTAAGAATTTCATGTTTGCGGTACTTTAATCCGGTTGGAGCACATGAAAGCGGTTTGATTGGAGAAAACCCGAAAGGTAAACCTAATAATATCATGCCTTTTATTGCACAAGTGGCAATAGGAGACCGAGAAGAGCTCTGTGTGTTTGGTGATGATTATCCCACATCCGACGGAACCGGTGTTCGGGATTACATACATGTTATGGATTTAGCTGAAGGTCACGCCTCTTCATTAGCTTTTCTGGAAAACAACACAGGGTGGCATGCATTTAATCTAGGTTCTGGAACAGGATTTAGTGTGCTAGAATTAATTCATGCATTTGAGGAAGAAGCAAATTGTACAATACCTTATAGAATCATAGGTCGTCGTGCTGGAGATATTGCCGAATACTATTCCAATCCTGACAAAGCTGCGAAATTATTAGGATGGAAAACCAAACGTAATCTAAACGAGATGTGTTCGAGTACATGGCAGTTTCAAAAAAAACTAAATTAACTCGGCATTCAAGAAATCGGATTTAAGGGCTTTTTCTTCCAACATGAATTTTATTTTTGATCTATGTGGAGCCTTGATTGTGAGCCTCAAATAGGATCTCATGTAATTCAAAATTGTAAGAAAATTGCAAATCTCCCAGGGACCTGATGTACGAGCTCTTGATTTTGTTTCCACAATATTGATTGTGTGATTGTTTGGGGAAAGTGTAACCGGTGTTGCTTCTTCCTGCAGTAATGGTATGAAATAAATCTCACATGGAAGAAAATAATGCCCGTTGCAGTAGTGGGCACCTACACCGATTACACAAATCGGAATCTAAGGCACTTGGTCCGAAATTACAAGCATGTGCCAAAACTTGTGGCATTACCACATTTTTGTTCGGTCGGTTGAATACCAAGATCGTTGCTGAAATCCCAATCCTACAAGGGTATTCAGGTACGCGGTAACGCCAAACTTGTCCTGTATAAAGGGGTTATTGCCCTCCATATCTAGTTTTGCAATTCTGTATTTGTTTCACTTTGTTCAAGTATTTGAATACGACTACAAGGGGATGATTTGAGTACCTTCCCCATACTTTCTTGAAGCAGAAAATCTCCCCCAATCATCTCTGATAATCCTCTGCCATTTCCGGATCAAACTTGAACGGTGTTGTTCATCTAGTCTTACTAACCTGAATACTGGGGATATTCACAGGTCCCGGATGAAACCCAATCAACCCCTAGTACTTCCACTACCAGCAAAAGGATCAAAAGGCACTCTACTCCTTAACAGTGTTGTAAACCTCAAGAGAGCATTTGGAGGAATTCAAAAGGCTCTGCTGCAAGCAAAACCGGCAAGGCTGGTTTGGGAGCTCTGAATTGAAATACCAAGCATATCCCAATTCAGATTGTTTAATTAATATCCTGGTATTGAGTCTGAAGACAGGTATTGTTACTACTAGGTTATCACTATCAAGGACGATTTAAGGCTAGTCTTCGTCACCGATTCTGGGATTGTCGTGAAAGAGCCTGATGTTGTCGAAGAGAATGCAGAACTGATCCAGCAGGGCTTGCTGTACCGGTGATGTCTTCATTCTTTCAGTGACCTTCCGAAGGCCATTGATAACCGTTGTGTGATCCCTGCCACCCATGATTTTGCCGATTTCCTGCAGGGAATGGGGTGTCGTCTGGTGGATGATGTACATCAGCATGTGACGCCTCATGACAATATCCATCTTGCGGGTCCTGGAATTGATGATCCCCTTTTCCAGCTGTTCTGATTCTTCCATGATTTTCGCAAAGAGTTTGGGAGATATCCTGCCTCTACCGCAAATGTCCTTGATAATGATACGATCAAGTTCCAGCAAACCCAGTTCAGTTCCGATCTTAAGGGCCTGCCATCGGTACATTATGGCATGGCCAAGGCCCTTCCTGGCATATCTCAGTTCCCACTCCTCTCGGATCTGGGTGAAGACATCTTCCACATCAGCATCTTTATCAATGAAGTGTCGTGTGTTTTGCAACTTCATAAGGGATTCCATAATGAACCCGTTCTGGACTGACTGGTCCGTGAAGATCCTCTTGAGTGAACGCTTTTTCCTGCGATTCAGCTTCCCGAGTATTTTCCCCACATAGATATCCCACCACAAGTATTTGCAGTAGGAGGTGAAATGCCTCTCGTGAATAACCTTGCAACGACGGTCGTTGGTATTGACAACCCAACTTAGAAAAACCGGTCTGGATATATTCCTATCTTCGGTTTCCAAAGGTGTTACAACGATCCGGTCGATACCTGCCTTCGATTTGCGAACAACATGGTTGATGTGACGAAAGGTGGTTTCTGCAGCCAGAAAGGTGAAGATGGATGAATTGATCTGCACCCACAGTACCTTCCCTTCCCTTTTTTCCATTGTTATGCTGTTTTTCAACGGCAAATTGTCGATGGCTATATTGTCCAGAATCTTGATAAGAATGCCAATATTCTGTCTGATACTGCTCAATAGGATTTTTTGAATGATATGTTTCATTAATGCCTCAATTGTTTGCTATATGGCTTATTATTAATTCAAGCTGACTGGTACCATGTGCCGACCGGCCTGAAACGAGATTAGAGTTGAAAAATGATCCATAGAATTTTATTAAGCAGATCAACTGATTAACGGGCTCCCATGGGGTTAGGGTAAGAGGCTGTAATGCCCCTGATAAAAATAATGATTAATCCATTGCCGTGTCCTTTCCGTTGTGCTGATGTGTCATGTAACTTGATGGAAAAGAGTTGCTGGACTTGCATGAAGGCTAGCCAGTTACCTTAAACCCGCCAGTGATTTGGGGGAGTTCTTTCCAGTCAAAAGGTTATAAGTCAAATCGTATAAGGGGAGAATTATCTCCAGTGAAGAACCTCTGGCAACAAAGGAGCTGGATTGCCTGTATTCCGGTTTGTCTTGATGACTGGGCAACCATTGAAACAAATTCCATAATAGGGCAATCACAACCATACAGCCAGCCATTGCCTTCTCTATGGTTCCCATGTACTGGTGTTCCCGAGAGTTTATTTCCGACAGTGCATCTTCGAAGACACCATCCGTTTCCCCAAGGATATCCTTTCCTTGTTGTATTAGTCCTCTTGCCAGAGGTAATCCCTTTATCCTGATCAAACTGATAATGGTATTTTCAGAAACCGATCTTGATCCTTCCGGATACTTCTCTAGGTTTTCCCGATGGATGGGTTGATGGTTTGCCTTGAGTGGTTTTCTTTTGGCTGGACTGAATACATGATTACCGTTACCGACTTCCGGAAAATCAACAACACTGGTAATTGGATACGGATAACGGAGCATGAGCAATGCAGAAGCCACACCAATGAACTCCCTATCCTTGCCTTTCAACCCTACAAATGTAATATTTGCCAACTCATCAGTGAGCAGGCTAAGATCTGTCCAACCAACTGATATCAACCAGTCGGAAAAATCCCTTGTCTCGGTAATGGCAGGTACGTTATCCATCCTATTGACCGATTGTGCTTTTTCGTGCCTGAATCTGAGGGTTCGGTCAAGAATGGTATTGATCGTTCCCTGTTGCCGTTTGATAATGTTCCTCTTGGGGTCAATTGGCCTGATAGGCAATTGGTCGAGGATATCACATATTTTGTGAGTTCTCCCTAATATGTTGATGTATCTACTGGAGAGATTGTTTCCCGAAGTATGTGTAATGGTTTTACCTTTCGATATTGCCAATTGCCAAGATAGCAAAAATTTGCATTTGGCGAGGGAACTATAGAAGTTATCCTAAACTATCAAGTCAACAAAACCACCTCTGAAAATTAACTTGTGGATAAAACACCATACCTATTTCCGACAGCATTCCATCCCCGGTACTGAAAAATGCCTGCCATGATATCGGATGATGTCATCCGACTGTTTATGCTTCAAGGGATAGTATTCCCACACTTCGAAGGGTAATCTGTGCAACTGACCTTGCGAAGATACCAACTAGGCCAATGGTGATTGGGATTGAGTAAAAAATGATACAATCCCCTATCCATTAAGGGTCTCGACACACCCAAAAAAAATTTGGATTTCCAATCAATATAAGGAATTATTTTCTCTTAAAACCTGTTTCTTAAGTCCAAAAAACAATAATTTTCCTATATTTTTGGACAGTAAAACTACCTTTGAAACCAAAAATTTTCTTCTATTTTTACAATATCGGGCATTAATATCGTTGTCATTACGACTTGTGATGCAAGTTTCTGGCAAAACCCAGATGGCATTCAGCCAATCAATACCGGGTAAAGTCCTGATTACACATATTTCCTACCAAATTTATTGAGGTGACCTTATGAAATTCAATTTCGAACAAAAGATTGATCTATACAATGATGGCTTTGAAGACAACAGGAATGATCTGCTGCAACGCAAGAAAACGGGTAAAGCGCTTTCCTCGCTTTTGAACGAGATCGAGGATCCGCTGGTAGTTGCCCTTGATGGTCAGTGGGGTTCTGGTAAATCCTATTTCCTGAAGCGGTGGGTTGGCCAACACTTCAAAGAAAACAAAGACTCGACCGTGGTCTATTTTGATGCCTTTGCCCATGATTATATAAGCGACCCGTTACCTGCCCTGGTAACTGCCCTGAATGGGCGAACAGAGGACAAAAATGTCAATAACCTGAAGAAAGCAGTGTTCAAATTGGCAAAAGCAGGAAGTCGTGCGAGTCTGGCTTTTTTTACGGCTGGAGGTTTTGAAGCAACTGGTATCTTGGGTAAAGTAATTTCCAAAATTATTGGTGATCAAGCCGAAAAGAACCTTGAGGAATACTGGGAACAAGAGGAAGGAAGAAATGACGCCATGGAGCAATTCCGGGCAGCACTCGAATCAATGGTCTCAGCAGAAAAAAACAACAAGGTCATTATCGTTATTGATGAATTGGACCGATGCAGACCGGATTATGCCCTAGAGGTGCTAGAAGTAATTAAGCATTTCTTTTCCGTTGACAATGTTCACTTTGTCCTTGGCGTCAATTTAGAAGTACTCGAGAACATGATCAGTGTTCGTTATGGTAATAAAATTGATGCCAATGCCTACCTGCAGAAATTCATGCAAGTCAAACTTGAACTACCTGATGGGGCGGCATACCCATTCTTTAAAAATCGCGATCTTTATCTGGACCAACTCCTCATGCAATTGGAGGTTCCTGAACAAATCGGAAATTCCTTGAAATTCCAAATTAAACTTGTTGCTCGTAATAATTCCATCACCTTGCGGCAAATTGAACAAATCATTTCAGCTGTAAAATTGGCAAGCAATGTTGTCTTGACTGATGAAAAGATAGAATCTGGACGCATAGCGGTTATGAATGACCTGATCATTTCCAGGATTGTACGACCAGAGCTTTATGCTAAGTTTCTAAATGCAACCATTACACCAGATGATCTCAAATCCTATCTGGGAACAAATAATCATGAATTGGGTAGGGAGAGGGATCCTAACAATAATTTCAGTGCAAGTTCAAGTTACTATTCTTGGTTGTTTCTAGCAGAAAACGAGGACTTTGATAAAGCCAATGACCAAATACAACATGCTATAAAAAATTTTAGATTCCCATCATCATTGAATAGTGATATAAGCCCATCGGATATACCAAAAATAGTTCAAGATGAATACCTTGATCTTTTCCATTTGTACAAACCAGATTCAGATATCAACCAGAACAACAACTGACCTGAAGCTGTAATAATGGATGTAGAATGGTCTCGATTGATATAATAAATCAATATTTACTTCTTGTTTAGGCTGCAAATCTAATTTTCCAACCTGATCCAACCCTTACAATAAATGTCCGGATTTGAGTATTTTGGATCAGTAAACCATCTAGCAGGTGCTATGGTTATCTTGTTCGGGTTTTGCCCCAGCCATGCTCCCCACCAAGAGAAACTTGAATTGGCAATAACATGGTGTTTACAAGCCGTCATCAATCTTAAATCCTCAATAGCCCGATCAGCTGGATTATGAGTCATTACCCTCATACCAAATGGCAGTTTGAAATAATTGGATACCCATTCGGGATCATCTGAAAATACATATA
>VYFX01000082.1 GCA_009842205.1 Paracoccaceae bacterium
AATTTACAAAAACGTACATTATTTCCACTTTTGGAACGTTCCATTTTTTCTTGGAAGGTTTCATTCGAATATAATTGTCCAGAGGAGGATTGACATGAAAGGACTAATTAAATCAACAATAAACGGGATGGCTGTACTAGCTCTATCAGGAGGAATAGCCGTTTCAGAGGAAGTTGAAGTATTGCATTGGTGGACTTCAGGTGGAGAAGCCAGTGCTTTGAATGTATTGAAACAGGACCTTGAATCACAAGGCATCGGTTGGCTTGATATGCCGGTAGCAGGCGGAGGCGGAGAACAGGCAATGACCGTATTACGTGCAAGGGTAACAGCCGGTGACCCACCAACAGCAGTTCAGGCGTTGGGTTTCGACATTTTGGATTGGGGTGCTCAAGGCGCCTTGGCTAACCTGAACGACGTTGCCGCACAAGAGGGTTGGGATGATGTTATTCCTGGGGCTCTGCAATATTTTGCCAAATATGATGACAAATGGATTTCAGCACCCGTAAATGTCCATTCCACCAATTGGGTTTGGGCCAACAAGGCTGTTTTGGATGCCAACGGTATAGATATTCCCGAAACATGGGAAGATTTCATGGCTGCAGTTGAAAAGCTGAGTGCTGCAGGTGTTACCCCTATCGCCCATGGTGGGCAGGCCTGGCAGGAAGCAACCGTGTTTGATGCCGTTGCCATGTCAGCCGGTGGTCCCGACTTTTACAAGGCAGCTTTCATTGATCTCGATGAAGGAGCGCTCGGATCCGACACCATGAAAGAAGCCTTTGATCGAATGGCTTTCATTCGTGCCAATGTAGATGAAAATTTCTCTGGTCGTGATTGGAATCTGGCAACAGCCATGGTCATCAATGGTGAAGCCGGTTTCCAAATGATGGGGGACTGGGCCAAAGGTGAATTCCTGAATGCAGGCAAGGTACCAGGTGAAGATTTCCTTTGTTTCCGCTTCCCGGGGACACAAGACCAGGTTACCTTCAATGCTGACCAGTTCATGATGTTTGATCAAGGTGGCGTAGTTTCTGCAGAACAGGCAGCCCTTGCCTCAGCAATATTGTCGCCGAGTTTCCAATCAGCCTTCAACGTTGTCAAGGGATCCGTTCCTGCACGTACAGATGTCTCTGATGCAGCATTCGATGCTTGTGGCAAGCAAGGTATGGCTGACCTCGCAAGTGCTTCAGCCTCTGGAAACCTTTTTGGTTCCATGGCTCATGGACATGCCAACCCGGCAGCAGTTAAAAATGCCATGTATGACGTTATTACTGCCCACTTTAACGGGGAATACGACAGCGCCACAGCTGTAGAAGAACTCGTTGACGCAGTTTCCATTGCAAAATAATAATCCTTACACATGGCGTTCACGGTTCCCGGAACGCCATGTGTCCTGCACACCATTTCAATGACAAGCAATGACTGTAGCACGATCCGGAGTGGATTTTAGAACACGGTTACAAGGTTGGCTGCCCAAACTTGTATTATCACCATCAGTTGCGATGGTTTTTGTGTTTGTCTACGGCTTTATCCTGTTTACCGTTTATGTTTCTTTCACGGACAGCAGGATATTACCCTTTGTAGGTAAATCCGGAGAACCTGCCTTCGATTTGATCGGGCTATCAAATTACCAAAAACTGTTCAAGTTGTCGCATTGGGAAATAGCCCTAACCAACATGGGTGTTTTTGCAGGTCTCTATATTGTAATCTGTACTGTCATAGGGTTGTTTCTAGCGATTCTTCTTGATCAAAAAATTCGAGGTGAGGGAGCCTTAAGACCTCTTTACCTTTATCCCATGGCATTGAGTTTCATTGTAACCGGTACGGCTTGGAAGTGGTTTCTGGATCCAGGAATCGGGGTTGAAAGCATCATTCACACTTGGGGTTGGGAAACATTCAGTTTTGACTGGATCAAAAACCGCAATTTTGCCATTTACACCATCGTAATGGCCGCTGTCTGGCAGACTTCTGGTTTTGTAATGGCGATGTTCCTGGCTGGTCTTCGGGGAATAGACAACGAAATATTGAAAGCTGCCCAGATCGATGGGGCTTCAAACTGGAATTTGTACAGGAGGATAATCATACCACAATTGCGGCCGGCATTTCTTTCAGCCTTCGTCATTCTGGCACACCTGGCAATCAAAACATTTGATCTTGTAATCGCCATGACAGGCGGTGGTCCTGGTCGGGCAACAGAACTTCCGGCAACATTCATGTATTCATACACCTTCAGTCGAAATCAAATGGGCATTGGTGCCTCTTCTGCCGTGATCATGCTGATGACCATAGCCGCAATCATGGTACCCTATCTTTACTCGGAACTTAGGGAAAGGAAGTAATGGCTATTTCATCACAGGATACGGCAATCCGAACAGGACGAATAACCCGAACCTTTATCTACCTTGTCCTGACACTTTTTGCCCTTTTCTACATGCTGCCATTATATGTCATGGCCGTAAATTCCTTGAAACCCCTTTCAGAAATAACAGGCGGTGGAATGATGGCCTTGCCTCAGGTCTGGACAATCGAACCTTGGCTCAAGGCTTGGTCAACGGCACAGGTTGGTGTTCAGGCAACAGGTTTGAAGCCCTATTTCTGGAATTCGATCTCGATGGTTGTTCCTGCAGTTGCCATCTCGACAATTCTCGGTGCCCTCAATGGATATGTACTGACCAAATGGCGATTCAAGGGCGATACCCTCGTATTCGGTTTCATGCTGTTTGCCTGTTTCATTCCCTTCCAGATAGTCTTGATCCCTATGGCCGCTGTACTCGGGGTGTTGGGTATTGCCGGAACCACTGCTGGGCTTGTGCTGGTACATGTTGTTTACGGAATTGGCTTTACAACTCTCTACTTCCGCAATTATTATGCCGTTTTTCCAACGGAACTCATTCGGGCTGCCCAGATCGACGGCGCCCATTTTTTCCAGATTTTCTGGCGTATCCTATTGCCTTCATCAGGACCGATAGCCGTTGTTTCTGTTATCTGGCAATTTACCAACATCTGGAATGACTTTATTTTCGGTGCCTCCTTTTCATCGGGAGATGGCGCCCCAATGACAGTGGCATTGAACAACCTTGTCCAATCATCAACAGGGGTAAAGGAATATAATGTCCATTTTGCAGGGGCTATTCTGGCCGCTTTTCCAACCCTTCTCGTTTACATCGTCGCAGGCCGGTATTTTGTTCGTGGCCTGATGGCGGGTTCAGTCAAAGGATAAGCCAATGGGTTTTCTTGATATAGACAATGCCACCAAATCATATGGCAAGGTGGAAGTATTACACAATGTTGATATATCCGTCCAGGAAAGCGAATTTTTGGTACTGGTCGGACCCTCAGGTTGTGGCAAATCCACTTTATTGAACATGATCGCCGGGCTTGAGGAAGTAACGAGTGGTGAAATAAGAATCAAAGGGGAGGTGATGAATCATGTCCACCCCTCCAAGCGAAACATAGCAATGGTTTTTCAATCCTATGCCCTTTACCCGAATATGACAGTTGGCCAGAATATTACCTTCGGTCTTGAAATGCATGGAGTGCCCAAGTCCGAACGTGAAAAGGCCATGGACAAGGTTGCCAGATTACTTCAGATCGAAAACCTCTTGTCTCGAAAACCCGGACAACTGTCCGGTGGTCAACGCCAGCGTGTTGCCATGGGGCGAGCGCTGGTCCGTGAACCGGATGTCTTTCTGTTTGACGAACCACTTTCCAATCTTGATGCCAAACTCCGTGTTGACATGCGTACGGAAATCAAGAAACTGCATCAGAATCTGGGGACAACCATCGTCTATGTGACGCATGATCAAATAGAAGCAATGACCCTGTCAACCAGAATAGCCGTGATGCATAATGGGTATATCCAGCAACTTGGAACTCCCAATGAGATATACAATTCTCCTTCCAACTTGTTTGTGGCCACCTTCATGGGTTCTCCATCAATGAATTTGCTACCTGTAAGAATCAATGTGGATGGCAATGATGTTCAGGCCGAAACTACCAATGGCAAGGGTGAGGCAGTAAGCCTTACTTTCCATAATCCCTCAGCATCCCTTAAGGAATTCAACGGAAAAAGTGTTACCTTGGGCATACGACCTGAGAGTCTTACTGATCTGGAAGGTGCCGATCAAAGATCAGAGCATATAGAAACCATAAATAATACCGTTGATGTCATCGAACCTGCCGGCTCCGATACATTCGTAACGACCACCATGGGAAATACTGAATGTATCGGAAGAATGCGGGCGGATACCAACCTGAAACCAGGTGCGGAAACAAGTTTTGCGATAAACATGGAAAAGGTTGTCGTTTTTGATCCCGAGACCGAAATGCGGATAGCCTGATGCAAGCAAACTTACCTTCAATTTGTTCTGAGAAAATTATTGGAAGGTTTCATGCAAATACCGGCATCCTGTCATTTTCCATCGCTTTCTGAATCTTGCTTCATTCACGCCTGAGAGGTGAATGTGGGATTTCGGTGTACCAAATGAGACACTTGAATGATCTGATTATGGAAACCTTCAAGTTACCATTGTACCTTCAAGGGAATAAAATCTATCAGTCAAGGTTATTCACATGAACAAGGTTGCTCTGATTACAGGTGGACAGCGTGGAATAGGATTGGGTATTGCCCGTGCACTCAGAAAGGCCAATTATGCATTGGCTCTGACCGGATCAAGCAAGGAAGATACCGAAGCGGTTCAATTGGCACTGCATGAACTTGGACCGACAGCGAGATACTATCAGCATGATATAAGGAACGTGGAAAAGATTCCTTCCCTTTTGAACAAGATTGAAACCGATCTAGGTTCAATTACTTCACTGGTATCGAATGCAGGCGTTGCTGCTCGAATCAGGGGAGATTTACTCAATATAACACCTGAAAATTTCGATTATGTCATGGACATCAATTTGCGGGGAGCTTTTTTTCTTGCTCAGAAAATAGCCCAACGGATGTTAGAACGTCCTTCCACCCATTATCGTTCAATCGTATTCGTTACTTCCGTCAGTTCCAGTTTGGTTTCCATCGAACGGGCTGAATACTGCATATCCAAAGCAGGTGCCTCCATGATGTCCAAATTGTTTGCAGCACGATTGGCAGGTGAAAACATAGGTGTATTCGAGATTCAACCCGGCATCATCGAAACCGACATGACTTCGGGGGTCAAGGACAAATATACAACCTTGATAGGTAACGGGCTGGTTCCTGCCAAGCGATGGGGCAAGCCTGAGGACATTGGTTCTGTTGTCTTGTCTCTGGTTGAAGGACAGATGGCATTTGCCAGTGGAGCAGCCATACCGGTCGATGGGGGTTTGAGTATTCATCGTCTCTGAATGGTTTGTCATGGCTGATACCTTTGATTTCATAGTTGTTGGAGGAGGTTCCGCAGGCTGTGTGGTTGCTTCACGCCTCAGTGAAGACCCTTCGGTCAGTGTTTTGCTTCTGGAAGCCGGGGGAAGCGATCGACATCCGCTCTATCATTTACCTGCGGGTTTTGCCAAGATGACCAAGGGGATTGGGTCCTGGGGTTGGGAAACCGTTCCACAAACCAACATGAAAAATCGTGTGTTTAACTATACACAGGCCAAGGTCATAGGCGGTGGTTCCACCATCAATGCCCAGATTTATACCCGGGGAAACCCTTTGGATTATGATGAATGGCAACAAATGGGGTGTCATGGCTGGTCATATGAGGATGTGTTGCCTTATTTCCGCAAAGCGGAAGATAATGACACCTACGACAATGAATATCATGGCCAAGGTGGACCACTGGGTGTATCACAACCTTCAGCACCCCTCCCCATTTGCGAGGCCTATTTCAAGGCAGCCGAAGCCCTTGGCATTCCCACAAATGATGATGTGAACGGTCCGAAACAAGACGGCGTTGCCTATTACCAGCTTACGCAAAGGAATGTTCTCCGATCTTCTTCCGCAAAGGCTTATCTGGGATCAGCTCGCCAGCGCAAAAATCTTGCCAGACGCCTAGGTTCCAGTGTTACCAGGATTATTGTGGAAAATCATAAGGCCAAAGGTGTTGCACTGATTGATGGTAGCAAGCTTTTTGCAAAACGTGAGGTCATACTCTCTTCGGGTACGATAGGTACGCCCCGTTTGCTCCTACTTTCTGGCATTGGCCCAGCTGATCATCTGAAAAGTCTCGGTATTGATGTGGTTTTCGATCAACCTCAGGTCGGTGAAAACCTTCAGGACCACCTTGATCTTTATTGCATTTGTGAGGTTTCAGGGCCTTTTACCTATGATCGGTTTGCCAAATTGCACTTGTCTGCCATGGCTTTCATTCAATTCCTGCTGACTCGCAAGGGGCCAGTGGCATCCAGCCTGTTCGAGACTGGTGGGTTTTGGTATGTCGACCCGGATGCACGTTCGCCTGACATTCAATTCCATCTTGGTCTGGGTACGGGTATAGAGAAGGGTGTAAAATATATGCCTCAGGGCGGTGTAACGTTAAATTCATGTTACCTCCGACCACGCTCAAGAGGGACCGTAAGATTACAAAGCAAGGATCCGAGCAGAGCCCCTTTAATAGATCCGAATTATCTTGAGGACAGGCGGGATAGGGAAATGTCAATCCGTGGTTTGAAATTGACCCAGACCATCCTTTCTCAAAAGTCCCTGCAACCATTTATCCGATCTGAGCAACTTCCTGGCCCAAATGTCAAAAGCGAAGAGGATTATTTTAATTTCATCTGTGAGCATTCGAAAACTTCCCACCATTGTGTTGGAACCTGTCGCATGGGTTCAGATGACAACGCAGTCCTTGATACCCGTCTCAGCTTCAGGGGAATCAGAGGTCTGAGAATTGTCGACAATTCCATCATGCCGAGAGTAATCTCTTCCAATACAAATGCGGCAGCGATCATGATTGGAGAAAAGGCTTCCGACATGATCCGAGAGGATTGCGGGCTGTCGAAATGAGTATTTTAATCCAAAGAAGTGAAAATTAATTTGCCATGATAAATCTACCAACCTACCAAAATTCACTTGAACCATACAAGCTTTCCGGCAAGTCAATTTTACCGCGTCCACCCGAGGTTAATTTTACCCGGACTGCCTTTGCAGCAGCACATGTTGTTTCAAATCCACTGGGAGAACGGGATCCATGGAATGGTCGACCTTCAATTGACTGGGACAATACATTGCAATTCAGACATTATCTTTGGAATCAGGGGCTCGGGCTTGCAGAAGCCATGGATACCGCTCAAAGAGGTATGGGTGTAGACTGGCAAACGGCAAAAGAGCTCATTGAACGCACCATGCGGGAAGCCAATGCACACCCTCATAATCCAAGAGTTGCCTGTGGAGCTGGAACTGATCAATATCCCGTGGATGAATTGACCGATCTGAATAAAATCGCAGCTGCCTACATGGAGCAAATGGAAACCATTGAAACTGCCAGAGGCCAAGTAATTATCATGGCCAGTCGTGCCATGGCAAAATATGCAAGGGGTCCCGATAATTATATAAGCGTTTATTCAAAACTTATTTCCCAGGCAATGGAGCCTGTTATACTGCATTGGCTTGGCGACATGTTTGACCCGGCTCTCAAGGGTTACTGGGGACATGAAAATGTGACTAAAGCATCTGAAACTGTCCTGAATATAATTAACACCCATTCTGAAAAAATAGACGGAATCAAAATTAGTCTTCTGGACCAAGGGATGGAAGAACGGTTTAGGGCGCAATTACCAGAAGGGGTAAAACTGTATACAGGTGATGATTTCAACTATCCACAATTAATTGCAGGTGATGGAGAAAACTTCTCAGATGCCCTGCTGGGCATATTTGCAGCAATATCTCCTGCTGCGGCCCAGGCACTGGAAGCCTTGGCACAAGGAAATCTGACAAGATATCATGAACTTTTTTCTCCAACTGTTCCCTTGAGCCGAGAAATATTCAAGGCTCCTACCCGGTATTACAAGGCCGGGATTGCTTTTCTGGCCTGGTTGAATGGAATCCAAAGTCATTTCGTAATGCCTTTTGGTTTGCAGTCTTCCCGGGAAATTGCTCACTATGCCGAGGTATTTCGTCTTGCTGACAAGTCAGGGTTGCTTGCAAATCCTGATTTGGCAACCATTCGAATGCAAGCTTTGCTCAAAATTCACGGTGTGGACTGATGCCCCCATCCAAACGACCTACCATCAATGATGTTGCAGAACGTGCCGGTGTATCGAAATCAACCGTTTCCCTGGTATTGCAAGGTTCAAAATTAATCAAATCCGAAAAACGTTTGGCTGTTCTCGGGGCCATTAGGGAATTAAACTATGTCAAAAATCGTGCAGCAGCTACATTGAGAGGTTTGAGCACTGGCCTGATCGGATTGGTTATCAATGATCTCCGGAACCCTTTCTTTACTGAATTTTCCGTATCTGCCCAGATGGAATTTTCTCGCAGGAATTATGCAACGGTAATCGCCAATTGTAACGAAGATGCCAAAATCCAGGAACAAACTATCAAGTCAATGCTTGAGCATGATGTGGCTGCTATCCTGATTTCCCCATGCTATGGTGAGGTGAACGATGCCATTGAAGCGATTGTGAATTCCGGTTTACCAGTATTACAGGTTTTACGAAGAGTAAGTGCCCCCAATTTCAGCTTGCCCTTTTTCACACCTGACTACACCGAAGGTAGTCTACTTGCCGTAAGGCATTTGCTTGATCAGGGCATAACAAGGATCGCTTACGTCGGGGGTGTTGAAGGTACAGAAATTTCCCAGGACCGAATGAAGGGTTATTTGGCCGAAATGGATTTGAGAAACCTTCCCACCAAAGTATTTCATGGCAAGGCGACCCGTCGTTTGGGAATTGACATGGCCGACCTGATTATCGATAACCATCCGGATATTGAAGCCGCGATTTGTTTCAATGATCTCGTGGCAATTGGTATGTTAACCAGGTTTGCTTCGCGAAATATCAAGGTTGGAAAGGATTTTTTTGTAGTTGGGTTTGATGATATTGAGGAAGCTCAACTTTCATTTCCACCACTGACAACAGTACGATTCAACATATCCGGGTTCGGCCGCCAAAGTGCGGTCAAATTATTGAATATGATTGACGAAGGAAGCGATGTTCAAGCTATCGAAGTAACTGGTGTCGAGTTGCAAATCCGAGGATCGAGTTGCAAGTCGTTATAATGGCTGAAGAAACAATGTACGGTTAACCCAGGCCAAAAGCACGAACCCATTATCAAACATTCATTATTGTTTCCAAAAAACAAAATACGGGAATGGAAGCAAGGTGGAGAATGACATCAAGGATGTTTTATCCCTCGATTATTGACATGATATATTAATTTCCTAAATCCTTATAACGATTTGGAACGTTCCAACATTCAAGGGGTTTTTTTTGATGAAATGGGGATTGATCGGCGCAAGTAATATAGCCAAACAGTTCATGATCAATGCGATAAATAGCCAGCAAGGTAACAAGGTTGCCGCTGTTCTTAGCGGTGATGAAACACGTGGACGGGCTTTTGCTGACGATTATGGAATTGAATGGGCAACGACTGATATTGATGAACTTCTGGAAGATCAAACCATAGAGGCTGTCTATATATCAACAACCAATGAAAAACATTACCCGCAGGCAATGAAAGCCATTGCTGCAGGCAAGCATGTTATGTGTGAAAAACCCTTGGCCATAAATATTGAGCACGCATGCGAGATGGTATCTGCCGCTGCAAGTGCAAATGTTGTTTTTGCAACGAATCACCATTTGAGAAATGCCGGTTCCCATCTCAAGATCAAGGAACTTATAGATCAGGGCAGGGTTGGTGACGTTCAAGCCATTCGGATAGGACATGCCGTATATCTGCCGTCCAACCTTCATAGTTGGCGAATAAACAACCCCCAAGTCGGTGGAGGTTCAATTCTTGATCAAGTAGTACACGATGCCGATACCGTACGCTTTCATTTACAGGAAGATCCACAAGAAGTTGTGGCCATAGAACGCTCTGAAAGCCTGGGAAAAGATGTCGAAGACAGTGTCATGTCGGTTTGGCAAATGCCTTCGGGTATTCTTGTTCATACCCATGCGGGATACACCGTCAGACACGCCGGAACTTCTTATGAGGTACATGGAACAGAAGGATCAATATTCGCCCGTGGAGTCATGACTCAACAACCGGTAGGAGAAATTCACTTGCGTCGGGAAAACCAAACCGAGGTTCAAGAATTCAGCAATCATGATCTTTATATTCGATCAATGCGTCTCTTCATGGATGCGGTCAACAATGGGGGATCCCCGGCAGCTACAGGAGTAGATGGTATCAAATCCCTGGCTGTAGCACTGGCAGTAAAGGAAGCTGCAACAACTGGTCATCGTGTAAAAGTAAATTACGGAGAAACCTGATATGGCAAGGATTGTATCTGCCGAGGAGGCCGTATCCCAAATTCGTGATGGTGATGTTGTTGCCATCTCATCCTCATCCGCATTGTGTTGTCCTGATCTGGTATTGAAATCCCTTGGAGAACGTTTTGAAGAAGAAACAAGCCCAAAGGACCTTACGACACTTCTACCGATCGCTGCCGGTGACATGTATGGTATCAAGGGAATAGATCACATTGCCAAGGATGGTCTTCTCAAGAGGGTACTTGCCGGTTCCTATCCAAGCGGTCCATCTTCAAAAGAAATGCCTGCCATATGGCAAATGATCGTCGAGGATCGGGTTGCTGCCTATAATATACCTTCCGGAATCATGTTTGACATGTTTCGTGATGTTGCTGCCCATCGTCCAGGTGTCTTTACACAGGTAGGAATGGAAACCTACGTTGATCCCGTGAGGGAAGGTTGTGCGATGAATCCCCGTGCTTCTGCCCAACCGATTGTAAAGCGTCAGGATCTGTTTGGGGAAACCTGGCTTCATTTTCCAAACATCATACCCAATGTGGCGATCATTAGGGCCACAACTGCAGATGAACGGGGAAACTTGTCATTTGAACATGAAGGGACCTTTCTTGGTACCCGTGATTTGGCCTTGGCAACCAGAAATCACAGGGGGCTGGTTATTGCCCAGGTTAAAAGAATTACGGCTGATGGATTACTCCACCTTAATGATGTTCATATTCCAGGTCATCTGGTGGATTTGATAGTGGTTGATCCCGACCAGAAACAAACCACCAACACAGACTATGACCCTGCAATATCTGGAGAGATCAAGCGACCCTGGAACAGCTTTTCTCCTGTTGACCATGGTATTGAAAAAGTGCTTGCCCGTCGAGCAGCCATGGAACTCAAATCAGGGAATACGGCTGTTTTGGGATTTGGGATTTCAGCGAATGTACCAAGGATTCTGATTGAAGAGGGGTATACTCGCGATGTCAGTTGGGCCATCGAACAAGGCGCCGTTGGAGGTGTTCCCCTGACAGGTTTTGCATTTGGGTGTTCGGCCAATGCCGATACAATTTTACCCTCGCCAACCCAGTTTACCTATTTCCAGGGAGGAGGCTTCGATACCTGTTTCCTTTCCTTTATGGAAGTCGACATCAACGGCAATGTCAATGTTTCCAAATTGGGGAAAAAGCCGTATTTAACCGCTGGATGTGGAGGCTTTGTTGATATAACTGCCAATGCCCGCAATATTGTCTTCCTGGGTTATTTTGAAGCCGGTGCTGATTTGGAGCTTTCTTCGGAGGGAATCAGTGTCAATAAAAAAGGCAAGTTCACCAAGTTTGTTGAAGAGGTTGAGCATGTTACCTTTGCTGGTCGCAGAGCCCAAGCTCGTGGACAAAAATTTATTTATGTCACGGAACGTTGTGTAATTCGTCTTGAGGATGGATTGGTAGCCACCGAGATCATGCCAGGAATTGATCCTTACAAGGATATAGTGGAAGTTACCAATGGCCGGGTCAGGATTTCTGAAAATGCAACCCAAATGCCAAAATCCCTCCTTGTTGAAGGCCCCATGGGCTTGGATTTGTGAGCAGGGTATAATTTAAGATTCTCCGAAATCTGGCTGAACAACGCCTTGTTAACCCACAAATGCTGAACGCACTTACCATATGAAAGTGGGAATTTATCGTTAAAATAGATTAAAACGAGGGTATTAAACTTATTATGTTTTTCTTATGGGTTTTCTCACACTTTCATCCTTGATTTCTGGAAAGGTTGAAAATTTCAGGCAAACGGCCGTTTGTTTAGCTGGGTTTACTGTATTTTTTTGAGGACAATTTACTTGACCATACAAGAAATAGACCAACACCTGTTGAAACCCTGTATTGCAAAAAAACTAAATGAGTATCGTATTGCCCTGGGTTTTGATCCAATCGATGGAGAAGACATGGAACTTGCATTGCAGGTGATGGGAGGTTTTTTCGTTCGACGGAATAAAGAACGCTGTGAATGGGCTTGGAATCAATTACCAATCAGGATGAAGGGATTGTCAAAGAAGGATCGTTTGACCTACTACAGGTGGATGTTGGATAATGATGAGAGTTGGTCTGATTGGTCATTCAAAAAGATAGTGAGGGGATGAATTATGCTGGTAGGTTACATGCGGGTCTCAACCCATGAACAGACCACCGATTTGCAAATGGATGCCCTGACCAAGGCAGGTGTTTCCCTAGATTGGATATATTCAGATACCGGTTCAGGAACAAGGAAGGATCTTCCTGGGTGGAACGATTGCAACAAGGTTCTTCGCAAGGGTGATACACTGATTTGTTGGCGGCTGGATCGTCTGGGACGAAGCCTCCAGCATCTGGTGGGCATCATCGAGGATTTGACCAAAAGGGGGGTTGGCCTCCGGATTCCTTAAGGGCAGGGCAGCAACATTGATACCAATACTTCCGAGGGACGGATGATTTTCAACCTATTCGCCGTTCTGGCAAAATATGAGCGTACCCTGATTTCCGAACGCACCAAGGCAGGTCTGGCCGCTGCACGGGCCCGAGGTCGCAAGGGAGGGCGCCCCAGGTCACTTACTCCAACTCAGGTTTTGGGTCTGGCAGAGGCCATGAAGAATCGGACAGCAAAACCCAGCGAACTTGCCAAGGAACTGGGGATATCCATTCCGACGCTTTACAATTATGTGTCAGAAACGGGAGAATTACGTTCAAGCGGTTTCAAGGTAATGAAAGGAAAGGGAGGCCGGTCAAGGAAGATTGCACCGGCAAGCAGCCGACCATGAACCAAAAGCAGCTTAAAATATCACGGCATCCTACTTGTGAGGAAGCAAGTTTATTCTGTGAAGTATGCTATTCGGTTTATCGATGTTGGGTTACATACAAAATTGTTTTTGAGGAAATTAACCCATTGCTTAGGAGGGAAGGGAAATTTTCCCTGTTGGGATTCATAAACTCTCCAATCGGGGCAACACTGTCCATCTTTGATAGAACATTGGGAAACCAAATTGTACTTGAGATAACAAAATTGCATGATCCAGCAAGGATGGGAGAATATGAAAACGTGTGCATTGACCTTTATGTTTCTCATGTGGAGTGGTCCGACGAGGAGTTACCAATCATCAAAAACCTCCAGGAGGAATTGGAAGAACATTTCAATTGGATAAAGCCAGCCCGCAACAAGATGTTGGCCCACAATGACAGGACGGTACTCAACAGTCTTG
Organism: Paracoccaceae bacterium; assembly: GCA_009842205.1. GTDB lineage: Bacteria > Pseudomonadota > Alphaproteobacteria > Rhodobacterales > Rhodobacteraceae > MPNP01. The sequence goes on from VYFX01000082.1 coordinate 13,577, forward strand.
TTTCTCTTGGCGGTTTCCCGGACGGTGTTGATGATGATTACTTTCGAACTCTGGGGGAATTTTGTACTCTCATACGGCAGAAATTCCAACTGGACTATCCCCCATTTTACAGGAATGAAAGGTTTCTCTTCAACAAGGAGGGCAATCCCCGAGATCCATATTGTCCTGTCCATAATGCCAGGGAGTTTCGTGACATGATTGTTCGTAATTCAGGATGATATTTTCATTGCTATTTTGGTATTTATGATGGGGTTTTCTCGTCGTTTCGAAATACCCTTTGGCCAACCTCTTCAGTTCTTTCAGGATTTCCCTTACCGGTAGAATCATTTTGTCACTTCGCTGCGTGTAATGTTGGAATTTCGGATACATCCAAAAAAAACAATCCTTCAGATGGAGGTTGACATCCCTCTACCATTTAGGAGAATAAAAAAATTTGTTTGGCATATTATTTGACTAGAAGTCTGTACACCGCATCTGATTAATTATATGGCAATTTGAATTCAAAATGGTCATGGTAGATTTTCAAACATTTTTTACCCTTTGATTCAAGACTCCAAAGAACGATAAGGATTCGAAATAATGGTTAGTGCAATTGCAGAATTAACTGGGGCAACAATAGTGTCGTATCTGATGTTACGAGTAATCTCTTATGGAATAGAAAAAATATGCCGTAGGGAAAATGGTAACTCAGAAATTGCTTTTGCAGGCTTCTTGGCCCTTATTCTTGGTATCATAATAGCAGGATATGCTTTACGTGATGGGCATCCTGACCCTCAATTTGTCCTGGCGCTTTATATGTTTTTTGGACCAGCAATGTTAGCTACCGTCATTGAGTTGCTAAGAACACAAAAATAATTTTCATTAAGGGCCTATCGGAAAAAAGCACCTAATGCGTTGAACGGGAAGGGGAAGAATTCCAAGAAAAAATTCATTAGCCAATTTGCCCGGAGCCAACTTAACATACCAATCCCAGACAAGGGAAATCCAAAAGGCCGATAACACATCTTATGTTAAGAAACGGTTGGGAATTGGAGGTAGCTGGGGTTGGACTAGGAATAGTGTCAAAGTCGGGAGCGGATCTTGTTTCGAAAAGGACCTTTTGAATACTTTGACAATCTCCCTTACTTGTTAAGCATTGAGCGTGGCCAAGCAAATTAAAGACAGATGCTTAGACTGAACGGGTCAAACCACCATCAATACGTATGTTCTGGCCTGTAACATAGGCTGCCTCTTCGGAAGCAAGATAATTTATCAGTGAGGAAACTTCATTTGTCTTGCCATACCTCCCCATGGGAATACGTGCACGTCTGTCCGCGGTTTCAGGAAGACTGTCAATAAATCCTGGTAGTATATTGTTCATGCGAACGTTTTTCTCGGCAAATTTGTCGGAAAACAGTTTGGTGAAACTGGCCAAACCAGCCCGAAATACACCAGATGTTGGGAATAGAGGATCAGGCTCGAATACGGCAAAAGTAGATATATTGATAAATGTTCCTCCACCTTGCCTAGCCATGATCGGTGCTACTATTCGTGCTACTCGAATGACATTCATAAGATAGAATTCCATTCCCTCATGCCAGTTTTCATCACTGATTTCAAGTATATCCCCCTTGGGCCCATGGCCAGCTGAACTTACAACGACATCTATCCGTCCCCATTTGGAAACCGCTTTATCGACAAGGTTCTGGATATTACTACTGCTCTTGTTTGTTCCTGTTACTCCAACGCCTCCTAGCTTGTTGGCGAGGGCTTCTCCCTTACCGGAAGAAGATAAAATTCCTATGTGGAATCCGGATTGGGCGAGAATCTCCGCAGCATCTGCCCCCATGCCACTTCCTCCACCTATGATCAAGGCTACATTCGATGTATTCATTGTTTGTTACTCCTAAATTTTAACTGTCTGGCTTACTGGTTCTATACCAGAAAAAATTGATTATTTATCTTGATACTTATTGGCGATTTAGCCACAAAAACAAGCTCAATCAAGTTGGTAGTTGGTGGACAAGGTTGTAGAAAAGGATTTAACCAAGAGGACCAAGGGTCAGTACTATACCTTGGGTAATCCCTTTTCTCTTGCTCCTTTTATTGACTGGGCCAACAGCATCGGGCTTTCCAACAGAAAAATCTTGGAGCCCTTTGCTGGAGCAAATCATATCATAAGATCGTTGCAATCGATTGGCATGTGTAATTATTCCGACTCGTTCGATATCGCACCTGCAGATGTCGATGTGGTACACCGGAATACCATTATTTCCTTTCCAAAGGGTTATGATGTTTGTATTACCAATCCACCTTGGCTGGCCAAAAACTCGGCAACAAGACTAAAACTCTCCTTTCCCGATAGCCAATATGATGATCTCTACAAGCACTGTCTCTGCCTTTGTCTTCGACATTGCGATTATGTGGCAGCATTGATTCCAGCTTCTTTTCTGCATAGTAACCTGTTCAGAAGACGATTGTCCAGATACATATTGCTTCATAGCGAGAGTATTTTCAACGATACAGATAATCCTGTTTGCCTTGCTCTATTTGACAAGGATGATGTCCAGGATACCTGCATCTATTATGATAACAGATTTGTTGGAAACCTGAGCTTGTTGGAAACACATCTGCCTATTCCATGGAAAGGCTGTAAAATTACCTTCAATGATCCCCTTGGCAAGCTGGGATTGATTACCTTTGATAACACCAGAGAGCCATCCATCAGGTTTTGCCGTGTGGAAGAGATTCATCAATACCCGGTCAAGGATTCTTCCAGGTATTTTGTGAGAATTGAGTGTGGCATTGAGAACATCCCGGCTGTGGTTTCAACCCTAAACGGTAAAATCAATGCCTTCAGAAATGAAACCTGTGACTTGTTCCTTACCCCTTTCAAAGGTATACGCAAGGATGGTTTTTACAGAAGGCGAATGAGTTTTGAATTGGCAAGAAGGTTTGTTGGGACCGTTATTGATAATTAGGCACGATTGTTATGGTGAGTAATACAGGAAATCCCTCTGCTGCATTTTTGGTAATAGGTGATGAGGTCTTGTCCGGCAGGACACAAGACATGAATGTTGCCTTTATTGCCAAATCCTTGAGTGAGAAGGGTGTGGATCTGATGGAAGTAAGAATTGTTCCTGACGTTGTTCCCACAATTGCTTCTGCCTTGAACGATTTAAGAAACAAATTCGACCTTGTATTTACGAGTGGCGGAATTGGCCCAACACATGATGATATTACAGCTGATGCTGTAGCAGAGGCTTTTTCAACCAAGCTTGTTGTCAACAGCGAGGCCAAGGCCTTGATTGAGGCCCGGGCCAAGGCACAGAGTCTTGAATTGAATGAAGCCCGTTTGCGTATGGCGCGAATTCCCGTAGGAGCAAAACTTATCAATAACAGTGTTTCAGGTGCTCCCGGATTCAATATCGGGAACGTTTATGTCATGGCGGGTGTTCCAAAAATATTTCGGGCCATGGTAAGTGAGGTTATCCCCGGACTGCCCTCTGGAAAGCCACAATTGTCAAGAACGATCACCATAAATCGCCCGGAAGGGGAAATTGCCCATGAGCTGGGTAGGATAGCCAAAAAATGGCCCTCTGTCAGCATAGGTTCCTACCCTTTTTTCAAGAACAATGCCTCTGGAACCACCTATGGCTCAAATGTTGTTGTTCGAGGTCAGGACGAAGAAAGTGTTATCAAGGCGGAAAAGCAGATCAAGGAATTTTTTCTGAACTAGTCAGCTCTGGTTTTGGTCGTTTTTTTCCTGATGTTCTCGACAATCAGCACTGAACCTGTTTGGTCCGTCCAACTGGCCTTTTTTGCATGGTCAAAATCCCATTCTTCAAAGGCTTCTGATAACTCATTGCTTACGTTTTTTCCTTTCAGGAATAGTGCCTTTCCATCCTTGGCCAGATGTTTTTCTGACCACTGGATCAGAGTAGCGAGATTGGTGACTGCCCTGGCTGATACAATGTTGGCATTTTGTGGCGTCAGATCTTCCACCCTTGATCTTCGCACAATTGCATTGAGACCGAGCTTAAGTGTAACATGTCTCAGAAATTCGGCTTTGTAGTTATTTGACTCTACAAGGACGAATTCATTTTCGGGAGCATATTCCGATGCAATACAAGCCAAAACCAGACCTGGAAAACCACCACCTGAGCCAATATCCATCCACTTGTACCTTATCCCGTCGGGATACAGGGAATATAATTGGGCTGAATCCAGGAAGTGCCTTAACCAAAGTGATTCCAGTGTCGTAATGGAAACAAGTTGCTTTCTTTTGTTCCACTTCACAAGGAGATCATGGTATTGGTTCAGTTTGTCAAAGGTAACCGGTGAAAGATGCTGCTTGAAAAAGGATCTGGGATCCTCCCTGATCGGTAATCCCAGGGACTCAGTACCCCTTTTGGATTTTCCCTCATCATACCTGAAGGGATTGGCAAATCTGTTATTGGGCGTTGTCCTTGCTGACAAATGTAAAACCTAAATTTACCGGTTCTGGTTATTGACCTGCCTGGCTATAGGAGGTCTTCCTGTTCACGGTCGAAAGGATATAAGCAAGGGCAGATGGAGTCATCCCTTCAATTCTGCCGGCCTGACCCAAGGTTTCCGGCCTGATTGTATTCAATTTTGAACGCAACTCGCCTGATAATCCCTTCATGGACATGTAGTCGATTTCATCGGGTATCCTGCATCGCTCATCTTCGGTCAGGGATTTCGCTTCCTGATTTTGCCGTTCAAGGTAACGGGAATAGACAGAATCATTTTCCAGAAGAATTGTTGTTTGCTGATCTATTTCCTTCAACTCTGGCCAGAATTCTGCCAGTCTGGACAAATTAACTTCAGGATAGGTCAGCAGGTCCAGCCCCGTTCGTCTGATGCCATCCTTGCTTATCACAATTCCATGATCCATGGCTTCGGAAGGTGATAGGGATTTCTTGGCGAGAACATCACGATAATGTTCAAGGACTTGAAGTTTTTCTCCAAACCTTTCCTTTCGCTCTGCTGATACCACACCCAATTCAATCCCCTTCGGTGTCAACCTTTGATCGGCATTATCCGCCCTTAGTGACAACCTGAACTCGGCTCGTGAAGTAAACATGCGATAGGGTTCTGTGACTCCTCTGGTAATCAAATCATCAATCATCACCCCTATGTAGGATTCTGATCGCAAGAACTGCACGTTTTCCTTTCCCAAGGCTTTTCCTGCAGCATTAAGTCCAGCTACCAACCCCTGACCGGCGGCTTCTTCATAACCAGTGGTTCCATTGATCTGCCCAGCAAGGAACAGGTTCTCCAGATTCCTGGTTTCAAGTGTATAGCGTAGTGATTTTGGATCGACATAATCATACTCGATGGCGTAGCCAAACTGGGTAATTCTGGCCTGTTCCAGACCTCTTATGGATTTTACAAATTCTTCCTGTGTTTCTTCGGGCAGGGAAGTCGAAATGCCATTGGGATAAACAAGGTCGGTTGTCAATCCCTCAGGCTCAAGGAATATCTGATGGCTTTCACGTTCTGCAAACCTGACAACCTTGTCTTCTATTGAAGGACAATATCGGGGGCCGGTACTTTCGAAATAACCACCATAAATGGCTGATTTGTCTAGATCACGACGAATGATGTCATGGGTCCGGGCGTTGGTGTATGTTATCGCACAGGAAATCTGCCTTGCGTGAGGTTTGCTGGACAGGAAAGAGAACATTTCCGGTATGTCATCTCCCGGTTGTTCTTCCAATATTTCCCAATTGATGGTCCTACTGTCCAACCTTGGAGGTGTTCCAGTTTTCAAACGTCCAAGGGGAAAGCCAAGATCATCAAGTCTTTCTGCAAGCCTGACTGCCGATGGGTCACCTACCCGTCCTGCAGGAGTCGCTTTTTGTCCCAATCTGATAATCCCTCTCAGAAATGTACCCGTTGTCAAAACGACCGCCTTGGCTGTCAGAACCGTTCCATCGGCAAGTATAATACCCTCCAGTTTGCCATTGGCATAGTTGATATCAACAACCTCACCCTCAAGGGTGGCAAGATTTGCCGCTTGGGAAATGGTATTTTGCATTGCCTGTCGATAGAGGGCTCTATCCATCTGGGCCCGAGGCCCCTGGACAGCAGGTCCCTTGCGTCGGTTGAGCATTCGAAACTGGATACCGGCCATGTCGGCAACCTGCCCCATGACTCCATCCATGGCATCAATTTCACGTACAAGATGGCCCTTTCCCAATCCGCCTATGGCTGGATTACAGGACATTTGACCGATGCCATCAAATTTGAGTGTTATCAAGGCTGTTTCGGCTCCAGCACGGGCAGAAGCTGCTGCTGCCTCACACCCGGCATGACCACCGCCAACCACAATAACATCATAGTGGTGTATCATTTCCGAATTACTTTCCTATACAGAAATTGGCGAAGATTTCTCCCAGTACCTGTTCTATATCTATTGTACCGGTTATTGTTTCAAGTGCTCTTATGGCTTGTCGGAGGTCTTCGGCAACAATTTCATCCCGGCAATTTTCCCTTCCAAGCTCCGAATATGCCTTCGCCAGATGCTCAAGGGACTGGTTTATTGCCTGACGATGTCTGGCATTCGTTGCCACTCCCACCTTGGCAATTCGGTTCTCCAATACCCTGGAGATATCTTGCAGCATCAGGTCAACCCCTTGTCCCGTTAATCCTGAAATTCCCCTGCTTTGTATCTCCTTTATCAGGTCTGCCTTGGCTTGCAGCTCAAGATCTCCTTCCCGATATTCGATCTCCGGAAAGGTTTGTCGGTCCTCTTCCAACAGGAATATTCTCATATCGGCATCTCGGGCTCTGGTTTTTGTCCTCTCTATACCGATTTTCTCGACGGGATCACTGGAATCCCTTATGCCGGCAGTGTCCAGAAAACAAACCGGCAATCCTTCCAGATCCATATAAACCTCCAATACATCCCTTGTCGTACCGGCAAAATTGGATGTAATGGCGGCGTCCCTGCCTGCCAGATAGTTGAGAAGGGTGGATTTTCCCGAGTTGGGTTGACCAATTATGGCTACTTCGAACCCTTCTCGCAACCTTTCGGCCATGTCCACACCACCCACCTCTTTCTGCAGGGTTTCCTGAAGATGCAAAATCACATTCCTGGCCTGTTTTTTCACATTTGGTGGCAAATCCTCTTCGGAAAATTCTATTTCCGTTTCCAGCAAAGCAAGGCAATAGGTCAGATCCTTTTTCCAACCCGAAGAGGCTTTGCTAACAATTCCATCATGGGCCAAATGGGCCTGTTTTCTCTGGGCTTCGGTCTCTGCCTCTATCAAATCCCCCAATCCCTCGACCTGGGCCAGATCCATTTTGCCATTTTGCAATGCACGCAATGTAAATTCTCCCGGCTCAGCCATTCGCAAACCTTCTTCAAGCAAGCAATTAACCACCGCATTGAGTGTAGCCCTGCCTCCGTGGATATGCAATTCTGCAGCTTCTTCCCCCGTATAGCTTTGCCCGTTGGGGAAAAATACCACCATGGCCTGGTCCAGGAATTCGCCGGTTTGTGGACGATTTAGCCTTCTGAGGGACAAAACCCTCTCTTGTGGAACGCTGCCAATCAGATTGATCAATACCGGGGTTGTTTTAGCACCTGAAATTCTGATTATGGCCACAGCCGACTTGCCCTTGGCTGTAGCAGGGGCAAAAATCGTTTCTTTTGAAAGACCGGAGAAGATCAAGCGATTTGATCCTTTTTATCAAGTGGAAAGAATTAACTCCTTTCCTGAAATCGTTACTTATTCCTTTCCGTTCAGGATTTCATGGACATGAAAAACTCGGCGTTGGACTTGGTAACCTTCAACTTTGAAATCAAAAATTCAATTGCCTCTGTGGTTCCCATCTGGGTCAATATTCTGCGCAGCATGAATGTTTTCTGCAAATCATCCGGTGCAACCAGCAAATCCTCTTTTCTGGTACCGGATTTCAGAATGTCCATGGATGGATAAACCCGCTTGTCTGCCACTTTTCTATCAAGAACTATTTCGGAATTGCCCGTTCCCTTGAATTCTTCAAAAATGACTTCATCCATACGGCTTCCTGTATCAATCAAGGCCGTGGCCACAATTGTCAAAGAACCTCCCTCTTCGATATTTCTGGCGGCACCAAAAAATCTCTTGGGGCGCTGCAATGCATTGGCATCAACACCTCCGCTGAGAACTTTCCCCGATGAGGGGACCACGGCATTGAAGGCTCGACCCAGTCTAGTGATGGAATCCAACAGGATGATAACATCCTTTTTGTTTTCTATCAAACGCTTGGCCTTCTCGATGACCATTTCGGAAACTGCCACATGGCGGGTTGCAGGTTCATCAAAGGTTGAGGAAACCACTTCTCCCTTGACACTTCGCTGCATGTCGGTCACTTCTTCCGGCCGTTCATCGACTAGCAACACAATCAGGAAAACCTCGGGGTGATTCAATTCGATGGAGTGTGCAATATTTTGCAAAAGAACCGTTTTTCCTGTCCTTGGTGGAGCAACAATCAGGGCTCGTTGTCCTTTTCCAAGAGGAGAAATCAAATCTATAACCCTGGCCGAAAGATCCTTCGAGTTTCCTGGAGGCAGCTCCATCCTCAGGGGTTCATCGGGATAGAGCGGTGTGAGATTGTCGAAATGTACCCGATTGCGTGCGGTTTCTGGTTCGGAATAATCCAGACTGGTTACCCTGGTTAGAGTAAAATAGTTCTGATCTCCTGTAGGGGCCTTCAATATTCCCGTAACCGTGGACCCTGTACGGAGGCCGAATTTTTTTATTACATCCGGGCTGACATAGATGTCGTCCGGCCCGGGAAGGTAATTTGCTTCACGGGATCTCAAAAAACCAAACCCGTCCTGCAAGACTTCCAAAACACCGTCATCACTTACAATATTCCATCCCACCTCTGCCCTGTTTTTGAGGATCTGGAACATTATGTCCCCCTTCCTCATGGTGGAAATATTTTCAATTTCCAACTCGGTGGCCATGGAGAGGAGTGTTGAGGGTGATTTGGCCTTCAGTTCGCCCATCGAGATCGTTTGTTCTTCAGTCATAGCCTCCATCCTGTCACAAGACACTGAAAAAAATAAAAATTGACTTTCTTAGAGATTACAGGCCAGAAGGACTCTGGCTGTTGCTGGGACAAAGGAACAATTTATACAAGGTTCCTTTTGCCTTTGTCATTAGAATAAGGAGTAAAAAATTAATTTCAACAAGAAAAATCTGGTCTTGACCCCATTATTGTTGCCTCGGGGATCTTCCAAATCGTGTAATGTTTGTAATGAACCTCCCTGATGGTTAAAATGGTTTGATAACAGCAAGAAGAACAATGACAATCAAAAGCACAGTTGGTATTTCATTCATCCATTTGAAGGTTCTTCCGCTTATCCGACACGTTCCGGCCATCAACTCCTTCCTTTTTGAAGCCAGCCAAAAATGAAATACCGAAAGCAATAAAACTGCTGCCAGCTTGATCCAGATCCAAGAGAATTGGAGGTTAACTACACCTGGAATAGCAAGAAGTATCAGACCGAAAATCCAGGTGGCCAGCATGGCTGGTGTTGTAATGATCTTCAGCAGGCGTGTTTCCATTGTGGTAAACAGTATGCCGGTTTTTGGATCGTTTCCTTCGGTTACATGGTAAAAGTAGAGCCTTGGCAGATAAAACAGACCAGCCATCCAACAAACAAAAGAAATTATATGAAGGGCTTTTATCCACGGATAGAGTTCATACAGCATAAATTAAATTTCAATCCTCATCAAATCCGAACCAACTGATAATTTGCCTGCCCAGGTTTTTCTCACCTCATGGTAAAAATCTATCTGTCTTATCCCTTTCTCATCCGTGGGAGTAAAATGGTTGAGAACAAGGTGACCAACCTCTGCTTCCGTCGCAGATCGTCCAACATCTTCACACCTGGTATGACCGTTGGTGATATGTTCCAAAAGGTTTGGTTTTACTTTCTCCAGTCTTTGGCACATTTTCTTAACACCTTCATAATGCATAACTTCGTGGAGCAATACATCAGCTTTCCTGGAAAATTCACTCAATTGAGGAAAATACGCTGTATCGGAGGAGAGAACTACTGATTTATCACCAATTTCGAAGCGTAAGGCATAGCAATGGTATATTGGTGGATGTTGAACTCTCAATGCCGTTACTTTTACTGTATTGTCATCCAATACCTGACCTTCGGTGTATTCAACAGGATTGTACTGGTCTGAAAATGGTGCTTGTTGTTCGTCCTGGATGCGGGTTTCAATGTCAAACCTTTGTGACTGGTAAAATCCCTCTAATAGTGATTTCAGTCCAGGTGGTCCGTAGACATCCGTTTTTCGTGGAATTGTTGAAACCCACTTTGTGTGCAGCAATGGGCCCAATTCAAGGTTATGATCAGAGTGGTGATGCGTAATAATGATTGTTTGGATATCTTTCAGATCGTAACCGGCCTCTACTATTTGTCGTGTTACTCCCAAACCGGCATCAATCAAATATAACCTTCCTGCTACATCGAGTAAAGTGGATGTTGGCCAGCTGGAACCCTTGGACAATCTCGGACCTCCTCTGGTTCCCAACAATACCATTGTTATATTTTGCAATTTTCTTTCCTTGGATTGGTTTCGTACCCGTCATTCGAATTTACCAAAAGGATTTTTCAGGGATTTTCGCCTACTTTAACCAAAAACTTTGGTTTTCAATTTTATTGGGTTACTTCTGATCTGGTTTATTCCAATCAAGTTTACCTGATTCGAGATTTTCATCAATCAAATCCTTGATGTATTGAAGAATGGCCAATTGGAATTCCGACATCAATTTTTCTTTGGGTCCAACCAGATAAATGGTTCTCCTCAATGTATCAAGCTTTATTGGTACCGCCTTGCAATATCCCATTTGAATATCATTGGAGAAAAGTGCTGTTGGTGCCACACAGAATCTTCTTTTCTGTTTTACCAATTCCTTTCTTATCTTATGTGAACTTATTTCAATTACATCATTCAGCTCCAAGCCCAAACTTCTTAGGCCATCATCAATTCTGGTTCGGAGTTCTATATCGTTACCATAAAATAGCATAGGCAATTTTTGTAATACCTCCAAGGGTACTGGTGAAGGAACTTCATTTATAATTTCGGGATTGCCTATCAATTTGAAATCTTCACTATATAACGGGTAACTCGAAGAGGATTTGGTCTCAATTTTTTGATTGATAAATGCAAAATCCAGGAGATCCTTTTGCCAATCTTCAAGAAGGTCTTTGGCAAATCCCTGGACAAATAACAAAGTCATGTCTGGATGACTTTCATAAAATCTCTCAAGGGAATCGGGAACTACGGTACTAATCAGGGAAGGTATAATTCCGATTCTGACAATACCGCGTTTACGCGTTCCCTTGCTTTTCATTTTCCTGTCCAGCTGATTAGCCATCACAAGAATTTCCTTTGCCTTTTCGTGAAAATACTTTCCTTCGGGAGTTAGGGATACCCCTCTGGCATGGCGTTTGAGCAGGTTTACACCGAACCTCTTTTCCAAACTTTTGATCTGCAGTCCTATGGCAGGTTGGGAAACTTCAAGTAATTCTGCTGCTCTGGTCAGGCTTTTTTCTTCTACAGCAGCATTGAAATATCTCAGTTGGTCAAATTTCACTTTCTATCTCAGAATAGTTTAGAATTAAAGATGGTATCGTTTTTATTCTTATATCTAATAAATGATTTAAAGATATAGTTTAATCAATATTAGTTTATTGCATAAAAGGGAAAATAAAAAACAATCATTACCAGACAACCATTTCCCCTTTTATATATGGGAAAAAATGGAAATCTGAAACGGAAAGATTTTTGTGGAAAAACAGTTGAAAAACCATTAGGGGTAAGGATAGATTAGACCAATCCGAGTCAAACTCAAAAAGTTTGTTCAAAAGAATAAAGAATCACGACATTTTCCTCGTTATTTTCCCCAAACTTATTAACTTGGTTGTATCAGAAAGATATGAGAAAGAACAAAACAAATCCAATATTGACTGGTGTTATAGGGACACCTATTGGACACAGCCTATCCCCAGTAATCCATAATTACTGGATAGAAAAGTATGGTGAGAACGGGATATACATTCCCCTTGAAGTTTCTCGTACCCATTTCAGTGATGTAATCAAAATCCTGCCCAAAATGGGTTTTGTTGGTGTCAATATAACAATTCCCCACAAGGAAGCAGCACTGATGTGTGCCGATCTTGTTGCAGATAATGCTGCACTTTTGGGTGCAGCAAATACCCTGAGTTTGAGAAAAAACGGAAAAATTTATGCCAACAATACGGACGGATACGGATTCCTGCAGAATTTGAAGGAAACAGAGCCCACCTGGAGGGCAGTAACGGGACCGGCTTTGGTTCTTGGTGCTGGGGGTGGATCCAGAGCCATTATCTATACCCTGCTACGGGAAGGTGTTCCAAAAGTGTATCTGACAAACAGAACGATAGAAAGGGCAAAATTGCTGCAGAATGATTTGGGTAATAGGGTAAAAGTCATTGAATATGTCGATTTGGGAGCAGTCTTGAATGAAGTGACAATTATAGTTAACACAACCTCATTGGGCATGATTGGCCAGCCGGAAATGAAATTTCCTTACGACAGCCTGAATTACAGAACAATAGTTTACGATATTGTTTATAATCCCCTAAGGACAGATTTTCTCAAACAGGCCGAGATTAGGGGATGCAGGACTGTGGAAGGATTAGGGATGCTTCTCCATCAGGCAGCAAATTCATACCAGTTCTGGTTTGGAAAACTACCGGAAGTTACTCTCGAACTTAAAAATTTGGTAACTGAAAAGCTGAAAGCATGAAAGTTTTGGGAATAACCGGCTCCATCGGTATGGGGAAAAGCACGGTATCCAGAATGTTTGAGCAATCAGGTGTTCCTGTATGGGAAGCGGATCGTGAAGTGAAGAAATTGTATCGGGCTGGGGGCGAAGCGGTTGAGCCTTTAAGGGAGGCTTTTGGAGATGATATATTGGGACCTGATGGCATAGAAAAAGAAAAACTGAAGGAGAAAATTCTGGATCGTCATGATCAAAAAAAGAAGCTTGAAGAAATTGTCCATCCATTGGTAAGAAAAAAAATGGAGGATTTTAAAGCACAATGTATAAATCAGAAGCACAAACTGGCAGCTCTTGAAATACCATTGCTTTTGGAATCTGATCTTCAGGATAAAGTCGATTATGTTGTTGTAGTCTCAGCTCCTGAAGAATTTCAGGAAAAACGCGTAATGGAAAGAAAAGGAATGACCCGTGAATGGTTCCAGAAAATCAAGAGTTGGCAACTTTCGGATGCAGAAAAACAACAAAGGGCAGATTTTGTAATCATTTCTGTTGGTTTGAAACAAACGAGGCTTCAGGTGAAGGAAGTCATAGCGAAAATCAAAACGGCTTAATACCATGAGAGAGTTGATTTTAGACATTGAAACCACTGGTTTGGACTTGGACAGCAATCGAATTATCGAAATAGGCATGATAGAACAAATCCATCATCAAAGAACTGGTATGGAATATCAGAGGTATATAAATCCAGAAAGGCTTATTGAGGAGGAAGCACTCAAGATTCACGGCATAAGCAATGAATTTCTGCAGGATAAGCCAAAATTCAGCGAAATTGCAGATGAGTTCCTGGAGATCATTGGGGATTCAAATTTGGTTATTCACAATGCAGAGTTTGATGTGCCATTTATCAACAAGGAGTTACAACGCTGCGGTAAAGGAGAGATCGGGTTTGATCGGGTCGTGGATACACTGGAACTGGCACGTCGCTTTTTACCAAGCAAGGCACAACACAATCTGGATGCTCTCGGTAATCATTACAGGTTAGACCTTTCAATCAGATCCATGCATGGTGCCTTGATTGATGCCCAGATATTGTCCGAAATATATAACAAACTGAATCAGGAAGGGGGAAAGGACCTCTTTGCGGATATTGATCCAACGGCAACAAAACAGACCAGGAAATTCCTTGAGAGATCGATTCCCATTAAATTTTCCATTACAGAGGAAGAGTTGGCATCTCATGAAGAATATGTGAATACAAATCTCGAACCCGATAATCTGTGGTCTCAAATTTCAGACAAATAAATTTCTGAGACCTTGGTTGATTTGAAATTTCTGTTAATTTGGTAATCTATCAATCGCACCCAGTGGTTGTTTTTTTATTGAATGGGATATTTATGAAAAATTCTGTACAGAATTGGAACACCCTATTGGATAGGGAAGATGTATTGATATTGGATACCGAAACAACGGGTTTCAAACCCGATTCTGAAGTTTTGCAGGTTTCGGCAATTGATACTACTGGTCAGACAAGGATTGACGAATATATCCTGCCGAATAAACCGATACCGAGGGAGGCTGCCAAAATCCATGGGCTGACGGAGGCCAAACTAAAGGATCTTAACGCCCAACCCTGGGCAAATCACCATGACAGGTTTACAGAACTAACCACAAGAATGGCAAAACTTGTACTGGTGTATAATTTGGACTTCGATACCAGATTGATTAGACAAACTTGTGAAATGCAATTGCCCCCAGTTTATTTTGTACCTTATAAAGGACGCTGTATAATGAAGGAGTATGCAGCCCATAGAAGGGTTCCCAACCAGTGGGGTTCATGGAAATGGCATAAACTTGCGAACGCAGCAAGGTACGAAGGAGCCACAAACCAGCCAGACATTCACAATTCCTTGAATGATTGTGAAATTGTTTTGGATCTGATGAGAAAAGTTGTTAATCAAATTACCTAGCGTGATACAGAGCGATCAATACTAATCAAACCTTAGACTAGAAATTCCCAGGAGTCATCATGAAATATTTAAAGTATTTGGCCTTATCCTCGTTATTAATGATTGGATTAAGCCTTTCGACATCGCTACCAGCCAAATCAGTTGAAACTGCCATTTTTGCCGGGGGGTGTTTTTGGTGTGTAGAAAAGGATTTTGATTCGGTAGAAGGTGTCTTGGGTACAATATCGGGATTTACCGGAGGCAATAAGGATAATCCATCCTACAAGGATGTAACCGCGGGAGGAACTGGGCATTATGAAGCGGTAAAGATTGATTATGATCCCTCCATTGTGTCGTACCAACAACTGGTAGACCTGTTCTGGCGCAGCATTGACCCAACAGATGATGGCGGGCAGTTTTGTGACCGAGGACATTCCTACAGAACGGCTGTATTTGCTTTGGATGAAGAACAGGAGAAGATAGCGCTGGCTTCAAGGGCAGAAGCACAGGAGGCATTGGGTATGCAGATCGTGACCCAAATCCTAGACGCTGGAGAATTTTTCCCGGCAGGAGACTACCATCAGGGATATTATAATAGCAAGGAACGAATCGTAACTCGTTTTGGCGTGCTAACAAAAGCCCAAGCCTACAAAAGATACCGCAAAGGTTGTGGCAGAGATGCCAGAGTTAAGGAACTGTGGGGAGATGCAGCAGTTTTTGCCAAATAGCATTAGGGAAGTTGTTCACAAAGAATTTCCATAAGAAGAATAGAATTTACGGTAAATGATTACCTGTGCTGGCGAATATCAATTCATCAGAAAGAGATTAGCCAATAATTGCCTGACAACAATTATGCCAACGATAAGAACCAGGGGAGACAGATCAATTGCCCCTGTATTTGGCAGGTAGGGCCTAATCTTGCTGTAAATCGGATAAAGAAGTCTTTCCAACAAGCCCCAAAGATTCCTGATAAACTGGTTGTTGGGATCAAAAACATTCATACTGATCAACCAACTCATCAGGGCATGTGCAATTACAACCCACCAAAGTATATCGAGCAGTAAATAAATCAGATTAATTATAAGTACCATTTAACACCTTTTCTCTTCACAGAATCATTTAAACCAAGGTTAGGCAAATTCAAGTTTAACACATCATTCCCCTTATCATCAAATTCGTATATTACTGAATAATCTTAATCAAAAGAATTTACGGTTGAAAATCCTGTAAATCAGAATGTAATTGTATTGAGTTTATATAATCAGAAGGCAGCAGTAACATGAAGTCACCAAAATTGTTATCATTTATCTCTTTGGCTACAGTACTTTTGCTGGCCGTTACCTCGCCATTATGGTCAGAGGAAAAGGCCAACCAATTGTTTGGAGCAAAGTTGGAAGGCACAAAAGGCGTTCCTGAACCTATTGGAAGTTATGCCAAGGGCTGTCTTGCAGGGGGTGTTTTGCTACCTGAAACAGGACCCACTTGGCAGGCCATGAGATTAAGTCGTAACAGAAACTGGGGACACCCGTTTTTGATTGATTTTATTATCGATTTGAGTGAAGAGGCAAAGGAAATTGGTTGGAATGGCCTTTATGTTGGTGATCTTACGCAACCACGAGGCGGACCCATGACATCTGGGCATGCTTCTCACCAAATCGGCCTTGATGTGGATATTTGGATGCTTCCCCCGGGAAGGCTGGATTTAACCAGGCAGGAAAGGGAGGAAATCAGTTCGATTTCAATTCGATCAGCCGATCAGAAAAATGTAACCGACAATTGGACGGATTCACACATGGAACTTCTAAAGGCTGCTGCAAAGGATTCGAGAGTTGACAGGATTTTTGTTGCCGCTGCAGCCAAAATAGACATGTGTAACAAGGCTGGCGAGGACAGGATGTGGTTGCAAAAGATAAGACCCTATTATGGCCACAACTACCATTTCCATGTGCGATTAGTATGTCCGGAATCATCTACCAATTGTATAACCCAAACGCCCACGGTCAATGAATTGTCCAAGGGTGGGGATGGTTGTGATGAAAATCTGTATTATTGGGTATCCGACTACTTTCTTGATTTAATGAAAAAACCGCGAGACCCCGATGCTCCTCCACCCAGAACTGTCAGGGATTATGTCATGGCTGATTTGCCTGAAGAATGTGAAGCCGTGTTGAATGCCTCTTAAAGAGCAAGAGGATTACTCTACTTTACATTGGTTTAACTATATACCCTCACATATTATTGTTTGGCTTGAAAGGATAGGAATTGAATATGCAAGCAAATGAACTGGAAATTGCCATTGAAAAGGCTTGGGAAAACCGGGCAGACATCAACCCGGGAACTACCGGCCCGACCAGAAATGCCATAACCCAAACCCTTGAAGGATTGGATAAGGGTAAAATCCGTGTAGCTGAACGGGAAGCCGATGGAACATGGGTTGTAAACCAATGGGCAAAAAAGGCAGTATTGCTCGGATTTCGTCTTCAGGATATGGAACCGCAGGAAGGAGGTCCGCAGAATTCAACCTGGTGGGACAAGGTCGATTCCAAGTTCAAGGGTTGGGGATCGGATGATTGGCAGAAAGCAGGTTTCCGCGCCGTACCGAACTGTATCGTTCGAAAGTCTGCCTATATTGCTCCCGGGGTCGTTCTGATGCCCTCATTTGTAAATCTCGGCGCCTATGTTGATGAGGGTACCATGGTTGACACCTGGGCAACAGTTGGATCTTGTGCACAAATTGGTAAAAATGTTCATCTTTCAGGAGGAGCAGGTATCGGTGGTGTATTGGAACCCATGCAGGCAGGACCAACAATAATCGAGGATAATTGCTTTATCGGAGCCAGGTCCGAAGTCGTGGAGGGTGTTATCGTAAGAGAAGGTTCCGTAGTGGGAATGGGGGTATATATTGGCCAATCCACCAAGATCTTTGATCGAACTACAGGCAAGATATCCTACGGTGAAATTCCACCATACTCGGTTGTTGTTTCAGGATCCTTGCCCAGTACCAACAATGTCAACCTGTATTGTGCTGTGATCGTCAAGAACGTGGATGCAAAAACACGCAGCAAAACATCAATCAATGAACTCTTGCGGGATTAATTCCACGCTGTTCCCTTGCTCTGAGGTCGCATGTCCTACAATCTGGTTGATCCGGTAAAACTCACGCAACAGCTGGTACAATGTAAATCGGTAACTCCCCTCGAAGGCGGTGCCCTTCAGCTTTTGTCCGATGTACTTGCCCAAGCCAATTTCAGTTGTACAAGGGTTGATCGCAACGGTATCCCAAATCTGTTCGCACGGTGGGGGACAGAGGGCCCCGTTTTTGGATTTAATGGGCATACTGACACGGTTCCAGTTGGTGATCTTGATGCTTGGTCGGTAGATCCCTTTGGTGGTGAAATAAAACAGGAAAAACTATGGGGAAGAGGATCTGCGGACATGAAATCCGGGGTCGCTGCCTTTGTAGCTGCTGCGGTGTCTTTTGTCCATGAATCACCCCCGAAGGGTTCCCTGATAATTACCATCACAGGAGATGAAGAGGCCCGTGCACTGGATGGTACCAGCGCCATATTCGACTGGATGGAAGCCCAAAACCAGAAAATGGATGTCTGTATTGTAGGGGAACCAACCTGTCCGGAGATAATGGGAGAAGCCATCAAGATCGGTAGAAGGGGATCCCTGTCGGTCAAAATTATCATGCTTGGAGTTCAGGGACATTCGGCTTATCCGGAACGATACATAAATCCTGTCGAGGCCATGGTTCATCTGGGCTATCAACTTACATCCGCGAAACTGGACGAAGGCACTGACAACTTTCAACCATCAAACCTGGCCTTGTCTTCCATTGAGACAGGAAACAAAACTTCCAATATTGTTCCTGCGAGGTGTACGGCATTATTGAACATCCGCTTCAGTGATCAACATTCATCAAAAAGCCTTTTGAAATGGATCCGGGACGAAGTAAACAGTGTTGCTTCAGATCATAAATGTGAAGGAAAAATGGAAGTACTTTCATCTGCAGAAAGTTTTATAACTCCAAAAGGGGATTTTACTGATCTGGTTGCCAACGCCGTATACAAGACCATTGGTAAACAACCGGAACTTTCCACTTCTGGCGGAACTTCGGATGCCAGATTCATTATACACCATTGTCCCGTGGTTGAAGTTGGACTAGTTGGTAAAACCATACATCAGGTGGATGAACATGTGGAAATCCAGCAAATCAGGGATCTGAAATCTGTTTATGTTCAATGCCTCAAGGATTATTTCAGTTAGGCCCGACCGAACCCGTCTGGTCATTTTAGTCAAGGAACCAGTTCCGGGGACAGTTAAAACCCGTCTCGCAAAGGAACTTGGAACCATTGATGCAACAAAATGGTACCGGAATGAATGTCGAAAAACGATCAATCGCTTGGCCAGAGATCCCCGATGGGATACCTATTTGGCAGTTTCACCCGATAAAGCAGGCATGTCCAGCAGGGCTTGGACTACGCAAATTCCCAGAATAGCCCAGGGATCAGGTCATTTGGGCAGCCGACTGAAGCAGGTATTTCGGCAAATGTTGCCTGGTTCAACAATAATCATCGGTTCTGACATACCTGGTATCAAGGCTTCTCAAATTGCCACGACAGCAAAGGCCATGCAGAAGTATGATGCATATTTGGGACCCTCACCGGATGGAGGTTTCTGGTTGATTGGACATACAGGCAGGAGAAGTCTATCGTCAAAGGCTCTTGAAAACGTAAGGTGGTCAACGGAATTTGCCATGGATGATACCATCAATTCCCTGGGGCAATTTTCGGTGGGGATTGGCGAGGTAATGTCAGATGTCGATAACCTCGCAGATTTGTATAACAATCCTCATACACGATTGTAATATTTTAGAATCTGTATCTTGAGTCATAGGGATAACGAATTAACACAATAACAATTTTTGTATTAAATTGTTTACCCAGTCTGTTGAGAGTACACTAAACTTTTCGACTTAAGGAACAGGGTCATAGCCAAAGGAGAATTATATATTTAGGTTGACAAACCCCTATCGTGGCAAAAACCGCCCCTTGCTATTCGTTGTTCTTTGAAGAATTACTGCTTGATAATTTTAATTATTAAGTGCCAGTGTTATTTCTAACGAGGCAACAATTAGCATTGTTGGGGAACAAGGGAAAGCATTTGCCAAATTTAATTCGGGATTGTATTATCCTTGCAACAGTCATGATTCCAGGACGTTCATGTCAGGCTGGATTTTGACCGGAAGC
>VYFX01000010.1 GCA_009842205.1 Paracoccaceae bacterium
TTTGCCGACCTTCCGCCGCTTCTTCCCCTTCTCCTGTTAGGCATGGAAACCTCCCCGATTTACTCCTGCGGAAAAATATGTTTTCTGAAAATTCAGATTTGATTCGTTACAAAGAAAAACACCAAAAGCCATTAAAATTCAATTGGTTTGGGAGGAGTCATCCATCAAGCAAAAAAATACACTCACCACCTAATGCATCCCATAGTTCACCGATATCCTGAATAATCAAATTTGCATGCTGTGCGAGGTCTTCGGATTTAGCAACACCAGACAATACCGCCACGGTAAACATGCCAGCTCTTTTTCCTGCAACAAGATCGCTTTTGCTATCTCCGACCATGACGGTTTCCGCAGGATGAATCCGTGATTGTTGACAAAAGGCCAAGAGCATGTCCGGGTCAGGTTTGGATCCATAACCGCTGTTGAAACCGGCAAGAAAATCGAAATATTTCAAAATACCCTTTTCTCCGAGTTGCCTTCTGGCATCCTCCTCACTGTCATTGGTGGCTACCCCAAGAGCATAGCCAGCCTTTTGCAATTTTGTCAGGAAAGGTTCAAGGGACACCACCTCAACTTGTTCCGTAGCTTCGGTAATGTCGTTCAATAACCGAATTAATTCCGCCTCCGACCACCCTTTGAATTGGGCAAGTAATTGTTCAACAAACTGTTTTGGGGTTCCAGCAATAAATGCGCTTTCAGGCAGATATAATTCCTTGTCAAAGTCAAAACCCAGCAAGTAGCCTTTTTGTCTAGAGCGTTCCCTGTCCCCTCTACAAAGAACATTCAAAAGGTGTACCATCATGGGAGACCAGGTACTTTGAAAATCAAAGAGGGTGCCATCCTTGTCGAAAATTATACCCTTGAACCGCTTGCGACTTGTCATGTCCAGTTAAATTCCTCTCCTCCGGGCAAGGCTCTTCTGGCTTTCATCGGGTCGTCGGGTGAAACGGATACATATTGGCAACATTCCAGAATTAATACATCCTTCTGCATAAGCAAAAAATCCATTACAGATGCCAGGAATTCACTATTCCCATAGTTTTCCGTTATCGATTCTCTGGTACTGCCTGTCATGTTCAGGAAAGTTGCAAAAAGGGTTGGATTGGTTGCAATCCATTCCAAAACCTTGATGGCCAGAAGTTCAGCCTGTTCGGCATTATATCTATTACCCGCCATATCACTAATTCTCAATTCAACATTCAGGCTAACAAAATGACCATATTGATTTACGACACAATTAACCAATAATTAAATGCTAGACATGTTCAAGAATTAAGCGATTAAAGATTGTACCAATATATTATTGGTTGATGTATGGTTATTGCTTTAAGGCAATATCATTTTTTCCAGATCTGAGTTTATAATTCCAACCCTTTCGGTTATTTGCAATGGATTATAGATTTATTCCCAAACAGGATGGCTTTTTCAGGTATAATCGCTGACCCAAGAGCAAATAAATACTAGCAAATTCAGGTACATTCGAGAATTATGGCAGAATCCAAGTGGAACAGAAATTATTTGATCTGTCCGGATCCCAAGAATCCTGAGCTGACAAGAAGTGTCAAGGGGCTTTCCCAAGAGGGCCTGCCCGAAAAAATTAAAGTCGTAGAAGAAAAGCCACTGACAATATTCTTGAATTCAACTGAAATAGTTACCGTAATGACTATCGGTGATTATCCGGAATATCTGGCACTTGGTTTCCTGTTCAATCAGGGAATGTTGCGTTCCTACCATTCCGTGGAAAGGGTAGATTATGATCAGGACTTGCAAACTGTCGTGGTTAGGACAACCGAAACCACGAATTTTGAGGTGAAGTTGCAAAAGAAAACTCGAACAAGTGGGTGTGCCGTAGGTACGGTATTTGGTGATCAAATGGAATTGATCGAAGGATTGCAATTACCCTTTCTGAAGGTCAAAACCTCCTGGTTGTATCATTTGGCTAAATCAATCAACCTGACACCAAGCCTCTATTTGGAAGCTGGGGCAATTCACGGCACGGTTCTCTGCAAGGAAGATCAAACCCTGGTTTACATGGAAGATGTCGGTCGCCACAATGCCGTTGATAAAATTAACGGTTGGATGAAATCCAAGGATATTCAACCTGAAGACAAATTGATTTACACCACGGGAAGGTTAACTTCGGAAATGATCCTGAAAACCGCCCTCATGGGTATTCCGGTCTTGGTTTCAAGATCCGGTTTTACGGCTTGGGGAGTGGAAATTGCAAGAAAGGTCAATCTTACACTCATAGGAAGAATGAGAGGCAAGAGGTTTATTTGCCTAGCAGGAGAGGAGCGGTTGGAAAGAAACATATTACCAGACGAGATTGGGGATGAAGCGAGGAAGCATCGAAGGAAAGGTGCCAAGGCTGATTGATGCCTAGTATCATGGATACCTGTTAATGACCTTCTCTACGGAACAGAACATTTCTATCGCGGGTGTGATCTTGGCTGGTGGATTAGCCACCAGAATGGGAGGTGGGGATAAGACCCAAAAAGTCATCGGAAACAGGAAGATTCTCAATATTGTTATCGAGAGAATCAGCCCTCAGGTATCAGAGTTGGCATTAAATACAAATAATGATCCATCGCATTACTCTGAATTGGGTTTGCCATTGCTATCAGACGCTTTTGAAGAAAGGTATGGTCCCCTGGCCGGTATACTCGCCGGTATGGACTGGGCTCATCATGAGGGTTTTGGGCTTGTGGTAACCATCGCTGGTGATACCCCGTTCTTCCCAGATGATCTGGTTTTTAGGTTGTTGACCCAACATTTGGACAGCAATGCACGTATCATATTGGCTGCTACCAGGGATCAGGAAACTGATAAATTATACAGACATCCCACTTTTGGGCTTTGGTCTGTCGATCTAAGACATGATTTAAGAGAAAATCTAAAAAAGGGAATACGAAAAATCGTGCAATGGACCGATCAACACAATGCTGAATTCGTGGAGTTTCAGACTGAAAAGATGGATCCTTTTTTCAATATCAATACGCCAAGCGATCTTGTGGAGGCCGAAAAACTGATGCGGTATTGCGAATGAACATTCTTGGAATTGCCGGGTGGAAGAACTCGGGAAAAACCACCCTGGTAAGGTCACTGATTACCGAATTGACAAACCGGAACATTCGGGTTTCCACCCTCAAGCATGCCCATCACGATTTTGACATTGACCAGCCTGGTACTGATAGTTACAAGCATCGGAAAGCCGGTGCACAAGAGGTACTAATAGTATCACCAAGGCGTTGGGCCCTAATCCATGAAGAAACTGAGGTCAGCAAACCTGATTTAACGACAATGCTTGGCAAGCTTGAGGATACGGACCTAGTGCTTGTAGAAGGCTTCAAGAGTCTTTCTTTTCCAAAGTTGGAAATCCGGAGGGAAGATTCATCAGGTCCTGATCTTGCACCAAATGACAAGGATATAATTGCTATAGTTTCTGACAGGCGTGTACCTGAACAAAATATGCCAGCATTTGACCTTGACGATATCAAGGGAATCGCTGAATTTGTCATGAAAATTTTTGATCTTCGTTAGTGATAATGATTCAACTCGAGGTAGAATAATTGGTCACATGAATACTGAAACTACTGATCCAGATTGCTTTGCCTTACCCCCAGGCGTAGATTGGCTCCCGGTCAACGATGCCATAAACAGGATTTTATCCAGTTTTACACCACTGGACAAATCTGAAGAAATTACTTTGAACAAGGCAGTTGGCAGGGTCCTGGCCAAACAAGTTACCGCCCTGAGAGCCAATCCACCATTGACTAATTCAGCTGTGGATGGCTATGGGTTTGCCTTTGATTCTTTAACCAGACATGATGAGCTGGAACTTGCAAGTGGTTATGCAGCACCCGGTTCGATACTGGATAAGTCAGTACCATTTGGGAAAGCCATAAAGATACTGACTGGTGCTCCTTTGCCCGAGGGTGTGGACACGGTACATCTACAAGAATACTCTCAAATCGATTCCCACCGGCTTCATTTCAAATCAAGGCCAAAAAAGGGAGCCAATACCCGATTGGCTGGCGAAGATATCAAGGTTGGAGATCAGTTGTTTGCCAAAGGTCACAAAATCAGAACTAATGATCTGGCCTGCCTGGTTTCATCAGGAGTGGACAAAATAAATGTCTACGCCAAACTCCGTGTGGGCGTTTTGTCCACAGGTAATGAATTGTGGGAAAATGGCATGGCAGTAGATAATGCAACGGTTTTTGATGCCAATAGACCCATGCTTTTGTCCCTGATACACAAGATGGGATTTATTCCTGTTGATCTCGGTATGGTTGGAGATGATAGGGAAGAAGTTCGCGACAAGCTGAATCAGGGGGCATCTTGTTCTGATATTATCCTAACTTCCGGTGGGGCTTCCTCGGGCATGGAGGATTTTGTTTCCGATTTATTGTCGAAGGAAGGGGAACTCAACTTCTGGCGAATCGCTGTGAAACCAGGTCGGCCACTGGCCTTTTCAAAATGGCAGGATACTCATATTTTTGGACTTCCCGGCAATCCCATTGCGGCCTTTGTTTGCTCTCTGGTCTTTGCTCATCCGGCCATGCGGATATTGTCGGGTGAATTATGGAAACCACCAGTGGGTTTCATGGTTCCGGCAGCATTTCAGAAACGCAAAAAGATCGGTCGCAGGGAATACCTTCGTGCCAGAATGAACGATGAAGGCTTGGCTGAGGTCTTTCCATCGGAAGGATCAGGATTGACCACCAGTTTGTCCTGGTCGGAAGGTCTGGTTGAATTGGGAGAGGATACCCTATCGGTTGATAGGGGTGACCTGGTCAAATATTATCCCTATAGCAGTTTTTGGCTATAGTTTGAAAACTTCAATTAAAAAAGAAGGCCGCAAAGCGGCCTTCATTTTTCGTTAATAAATAACTTATTACGATTTACTTACCATACCGATCTGGATTTGCTACATTCAAAAATTAAGGAATGATAGAGAAATAGTCAAGAATAGAATTGTATTTATTTAGATAATATTAAAAATTTCTTTGGTTTCTCAATTCAAAAATTAAAGCAATGAAAAAAGGTAAGAATTAATGAATACTACTCCTTTTAAATACAATCTTGGTATAGATGTTGGGGTTGCCTCCCTTGGTTTAGCAGTAATAGAAATTGACAAGGAAGAAAATGTTATTGGTGTTAAAGAGGGATTTGTAAGAACCTGGCCGACGCCACTTGGAGGAGAAACTCGCCGATTAGCTCGTTCGCAAAGGCGAATGATAGATAGAAAGCAAATGAGATTGCGTCGCTTGGCTCAAATCTTCCTTAAAAATGGAATCGGATTTCCACATAATGATATTCCGAAGTATTTACTGGATAAATCACCTTTAAAATTAAGAGCAAAGGCTGTTAACGAGAAAATAAATTTGGAAGAATTACAAAGAATAATTCTCCATATGGCGAAACATCGAGGTAGCAGTGCATTTGATGGGAGGGACAATGATGAAAAAGATACTTTATTAACAAAAGAAGGGATTAAGAAACTTGAAATTGAAATGAACCAAATGGGGTTTAAAACCTATGGCCAGTTTCTTTGGTATCGGGAAAAGAGAGGAAAACAAGTCAGAATCAACCAAGAAAAAATTGGAAAAGGAGGTTATGATTTTTATCCCTCAAGAAATTTGTTACGGGAAGAATTCGATATCATTTGGAAAAAACAAAAAGAATGGTATCAGGAGAAGTTAAACGATTCATTCCGAGAATCTCTTGAAGAAGTATTATTTTCACAACGAAAAGTCTCAATTCCTCCACCTGGTAATTGTTCTTATATTCCAAATGAAAAGCGTCTGCCAAAATCCTCTAGGCTTTTTCATGAAAAGAGAATTTATGAGGAAGTAAATAATTTAAGGTTTTATAATCAAAACGAGACTCCATTATCTTACACCATAAATCAAAGAGATAAACTGGTGAAGACCTTAATGGAAGGAAAGTCCCTAAATAAAACCAACATAAAAAAAATAATTGGGAACAAAGCAAATACCAAGGTTAACCTAGAGGATTCCAAAGCTAGAACTGAGATAGCAAAATATCCATTTTCGGATTCTGAATTGGGTAAAGCATGGGCTGAATTAGATGAAGAAAGCAAAGATTTTGTTCTGGAAATATTATCAACATACTTTGATAAGGAAGAAGCTAGACATGAGATTAAGACGAAAATAAATTTGTCTGATCAATTAACTAAGCAGCTTGTTCAGACAAATTTTCCTAAAGGTTATGGAAATTTAGGGAAAACTGCTACAAAGAAAATAATTGAGAAACTCAAGGAAGATCATACCCTTTCCTCCCGGGAAGCTGAGGATTCGGCTGGATTGGTCCATGCTCAAACACCTACTGGAGAAATATTTAAGAAATTACCCTATTATGGTGAAATTTTAAAAGGGTATGCCATTGAACCAATTTGGCTTTTTTCTGAAAACCCATCAAACAATTCCCCTAACACTAATTTTCTTGAGAAGAAGTATGGTAGGGCACCAAATCCGGTTGTCCATGTTGCCCTTAATCAAATAAGAAAAACCGTAAATTGTTTAATCGATAAATATGGATTACCAGAGAAAATATATGTTGAATTAGCAAGGGATCTAGGAAAAAGTGAAAAAACAAAAGCAAAGATAGAGCAACAGATTGCAAGTAACAGAGAAAAAAGAGAACAAATTAGGCAGAAGCTTAAGGACAATGGCCTTGAACAAACGCGACCCAACGAATTGAAATATGAATTATGGGAGCAACAAAAACACATATGTGTTTATACAGGTGATAACATTAGCTTTATGCAATTGTTTAGTGGTGAAGTTGAAATCGATCATATTTTACCTCGCAGTAAAACCTATGATGATTCTAAAGCAAACATGGTTTTATGTAAGAAAAGTGCTAATGCTTTTAAGAACAATCGGACCCCTTATGATGCATTTTCTTCTGATCCAAATTTTGATTGGGATGCAATTATTAGAAGGGTTAATAATTTTCCTGCAGGGAAGAAAAATAAATTTAAAAGTGACGCACTAGAAAGGTTTGAAAATAATCCAGACTATTGGAGAGAAAGATTTTCTGTTGATAATTCGTATATCGCCAAGATTACAAGACAATACCTAACATGCCTTTATGGAAAACCAGAGAATGTAATTTCTGTAAGTAGTAAAATAACCTGGATGTTGCGAAAGAAATGGGGATTGAATAAAGTACTCGGGGGACAATCAAACATCAAACAAAGAGATGATCACAGACACCATTTTATTGATGCGTTGGTAGTCGGATGTACTACCAGATCCACTATCCAAAAGATACAAACTGCTGCTGCCCGTTGTGAAGAAAAGAGTAAAATGGGTATAATCGACAAAATTCAGCCTCCATTTGGAGATAAACAGGAATTCCGGTCCCATGTTGAGAAGGTAACCCAAAATGTACTTCTATCAAGGAAACCTGATAATTCCACTAGTGGTCAATTGCATGAGGATACATTACGGGGAATTATTTCAGGACCCAACAAAAAAGGGAAATATTTAACACGAACCAAAGTAAAACTTAGCGATATAAATTCCTTAACTGAATTGAAAGTAACTATTCAGCACCCCTTTAATCAAGTTGTATTTTAGGTAAGTATTTCAATC
>VYFX01000049.1 GCA_009842205.1 Paracoccaceae bacterium
TCAATAAGATGAAGTGATTTGGGACTGTATATCATACATTGCGCCAACAACAGCAAGCATGGTACTAAAGACAGTTATAAATGAAACACTCCGTATCACCATTATATTACGGTTAAGAATTTCCCTTCTCTCTTCCAGCATGTTTTCAGAAATCACCAAAAGTTGTTTTGGGAAATCCGGGGCCTGACAAAATATCCTCAATGACAAATTAACTGTTTTATCAGGCCATGAACCACCGGTTTTTGATAGGGCTTCACCCAAATTATCACCATCCAGCATATGGTACCTTACCATTTCCAGACGATCTCTCAAATAGGGATTGGCGTTTGGAATTATTTTACCGATTGCTTCCATGGCTGAAAGTCCGCTGGACATCAAACAACCCATTGACTGTAGAAAAATTGCTCCAGTCCAGCTTCTGTAAACTGAATAGATGGGAAGTTTGTCAGCATGATGTCTCAAACCAGATGACCAGCGGGGAAAGGATAAAATCGTGATTAGGGGAATGACCACTGCCAGGCAAATCACCACAGGCAAAAACAAGGCAAGAAAATTTCCGGTGGAAAAAACCCAATAGGCCAAGCCCTGCCAATTCTCGATGGGAAACAAACGGCTCAATTCGGGAGCAATTTCAATGCTGAAATACACCAGGACCCCATAGGCCATGGTGACAAGTAAAACGGGATAGCCCAACAACCCTGCCAGGGAATTGTTTTGCTTCCTGTTGGTTTCAAGCGTCTTGCAATATCTGGCAAGATATGTGGCAAACTCATCACTATCCTCGATTGTGTCCAGTATCATGTAGTCGTCATGTGATACCCATTGTCTGATGGCTTCACCAAAACTGAGACCATTTTGTAATTTTAACCGTATATCGGTATAGATCCTCGCCAAAGTGGATTTTGTATCCGTGCCTTCATTTGTCCTCAGGCGCCAAATAACCTCAAGTGCTTCACCACGAGAATAACCTGCATTCAGGAGAGCAATCAACTCATGGTAGAATTTCATTCTCATCTTGAAATTGAATTGCATCTTGAGGAATTTCAATTCCAAGGTTTGAAACAAAGGGAAAAGGGGGATTCCGTTCATTCAATGATTTCTCCACTCCCTGGCCAAAATGGATGCATGATAGGGATATTCCGACTTGTAGGATTGTATTAGATCAATTTCCTCCTCAACCTCGTTTATATCGCAAATCCCCTTGCCAACCTTTATCAGGGCATTGTGCAATATGGGCTTGCCACCACATCCGCCCTTTTCTACAGGTGATAGCCAATACTCTCTCATCTGGACACGGTTGTTGCTGGCATAATGCTGAAGAAGGTTCAAATCCGGCAGAATTGTTTCCGCAACAACGGTGCGTCCAATCAAACCATGAAGACATGAACCGCAACCGGAACCACGGATAAATATTTTACCGGGATGGCTATCAAGGAGATCGGTTATTTCCTTAAGCAGGAAATCCGTAATCCTACCCTCATCACAACCCTGCGGAAGTCCTATTTTGCAATTGGGACACAATACACCGAGCAATCTTTGAAAAATCAACCCCCTGACTACGGAAGGTTCGGTTAGTTTCCAGTGCTCAATGCCCAGGTCACTCAAGCGGTCCAAAATCCCCAAGGCAGAACCGGCATGAACAGTTGTCCATAGGGCGTGCCCTGTCAATGCCAATTCGATGGCATATCCTGCTAATTCCCGGTCTCTTAATTCACCAAGTACCACAACATTGGGATCAGATCGCAAGGTTGCCTTTATGGCTTCAATGAAGGCTTCACTGCGAGTTTGATGTGGCTTGGGGTAAACACCTACATGGATTGCACCATTGATATCCAACTCTACAGGTTCCTCAATGGAATAGATTGATATCTCATGGTTCTTTTCCCTAACCATGGTGTTGAGTATTCGCTGCAGGGTAGTGGTTTTGCCGGAAGAAACCTTGCCAGCCAAAAGATAAAGACCACTTGTTCGTTTCCTCATCAATCCGATGTCGGATACTTGCTTGGCCAGGAATCCCAGCTCCTTCAGATCATGTTCTCCCTTTGAATTGGAGTACTTTATGCGCATGACCAGGGATGCACAATGACCAGTTGTGGGTGAATACTGCAGTCTTACCAGATCTACTCCCGGGGGCAGCAATCCCGATACCCTGGTCAAAGCCCCCTTCAGAAAACTGGTTGATCCTGTTTCGGATCCCTGATCCGTAGCTACTGCAAAAGCAGCATTGATGATGGCCTTGCCTTCCTCTGTCGAATGAATGCTGAGACGTCGCAATCGACCATGAATTCTGACCTTGATTTCGCTGAAGGATGGAAACACGTAGAAATGAATATCAGAGGCATTCATCCGAGCTGCATCTGCAATGATTCGTCGCAATTCCCTTTGTCTTTCAATCCCACTGAGTTTGCTAGCGGTTTCGTTATTGTTCCGGGAATTCCTTTCATAGATTGCAAGAATTGATTTGCTGTCGGCCTCCATGATTTCATGAATGGCAATTTCAGCTCTTCCGGCTCTATCAAGTATCGCCTTGACCTCCGAAGACCACCTGCTTTCCGGTGTCACCACGACATAGCCGTTCTGGAAAACGGCAATTCTTGATCTTTCTCTTTTGGAAACCTCCAATCTTCCTCCATTGCCAGAGATCAATATTCCACTTGTTATTTCACTTGGCAATCCCTCTGAAGATAGGATTGATTGCTTGGAACCTGTATTGGCCTTGTTGGAAAAATCGTCTGTCAATTGTTCACTTGATGCTTAAAATCACTCTTTGGCCGAACTTGCTCAACTCCACAAACTCCTGGGTGATTTGGATTATCTCCTCACCTGTGGGTAGTTTTTCACCTTCTTTCAGACTTACTATCTCGTCATCCAGGGAAAAAATGGCCTGTAGGTTTCCTTCACCACCTATAATTTCCCTCAATCGGGGCTCGGGCACCGGTTTCGTCTCACGTGCCTTGGTTTGTTGGTTATCTTCGATCTCCACAATTTCAGCTTGAGGTTTCAAGGCATTTTCGATTTTTTGCCCTGCTGTAATAACCTTCATTTCGAGATCGAATAAATCTGCCCTGCCCTTGAGGGCTGCAATTGCCATTTCCGAAGCGATTCTTTTTCCGGCGGGTGTGTCGCTGAAATTCTTGAATTTGCCAGGGGAAATTTCGATAGGCACGTCCGGACCAAGTATCTCCATCAACTCGATAATGAGTTGGGCCTGTTTTAGCTGTTGCTCCATGAGATAAATGCTTTCGGTAATTTCGGCATGTCTCGACAACAATCCCGTTGCAATGATTACCTTTTCCTGTTCCCTGGTTAATGGGTCTTCACTGAAATGATCAACTTCTACTTCATCCGCTTCAACCAAAATGTCTTGTTCCTCGGCTTCCTCATCCGGTATAGGGGTTTCAATATGGATTGGGGCATCAACCCCCAAAACATTTTCCTTGTATCCTTGGATTCTTTCCTCTGCAATCAGTGATGGTATTTCTTTCGTTTCACAATCACCTTCGGGACAGCCATTGGTTGCCTTGCTGTTTTTGTTGGCCAGCCAGTTCTCATTTTGTTCCTTGATCTGGTCCTTATCTTCCTGATCTTGATTATCCAGGAAATTGCCATGAAAATAGTCCGGCCATTTTGGCATTTCGGGCACTTCCCTGGCCGAAATATATCCAACCAAGGATACCAGGCACACAATCAAAAACAGGGTGATCAAGATTCGTGAGGTCAAGGGAATGTAGGGTTTTTCCTTTTGTTTCATGTATCTGCCTCAATCCTTATGTTTCAGATATCAGTGGTATCTCGACATGATGAAAAATCCTGGCCGTAAGCAGCCAAAGATTGTTTGAAGGTTTGTAGATCAGCGTCTCCGGTACAATTCCTGGTACATCCCTGAGCAAATCAGCATATTCCCTGATGCCATATCTGGTTTTGATGCTGAAATCATGCCTGCTGCTGATAGCCGTGGGTGGGGTAGTATTCTGGACCGAAGATCTTGGGCCGCGTTGGTTCAAGTGGAGGTTTGCATGGAGGGTCTGAAACCTTTCCCTTAAAATTGTATCCACCTTCCCAGCTTGCCAGAGCCGTTCATCCTCTCTTGATGGGGAATCCGGAATTGATCTTTCCTTTTGGATGTTGGCACAGTCTCCATTACAACCTATGGCAATATCAGTACCTGTATACTTGAAGGCAAATTGTCGCAAAAAGCCGGTTGAACCTGAAGGATTCCTCTTTATGGAGGCTGAAACCAAATATCTGGATGAATCCTGTGAGCAGGCCAAGGTGTCGATTTTCCACCCCGGGGATAGAAAGAAAAGTTCCTCCATCAATTCCAGGCAGATATAGGTGAATTCACCGATTCTGCTTTTCCCTACCCAAGGTCTTTCAACCTGTGGCTGGGAATCGGGTTCTTCTGGTCTGGGTAGTTGTACGTCTCTACTTTCCATTGTTTCAAGCAAATGGATTCCCGCAAAAATGACCAACGCAATGAGTGTCAATACAATAGGAATGGCAACCAGCCACACCTTGGTTTGATTTATTGGTTTCAAGCCCAAATGCTGGTTTAGGGTCAGGGCATCCACCAATCGCAATTCCTCGGTGTCTTTGATGTTCCAATCACTAGGTGCAAATTTTCTTTCCCAATCAGGTGCATTGATAAGTATCGAATACTCGTCCAGGGCTGATTTTGAGGAATCGAATACCTTGTCCTGGTAAATGGCCCCATACCTTTTTGCAACGATCCACCAATGATCGGATTCTTCAGTCAGTTTGAACGCAGCGAGCCAGCTGTCTACCGATATGTTTTGATCAAAAAGATTGGCACCAGCCAGCATGTTGGACGAATAACCTTCCCTCGAACTGGCAAACCCGACCTGCTTGCTGTTGGCTGCCATCCTGAAGAGATCAAGATTATGACGATTGCCACTGGCAAGTTTGGCCTGCTGCTTCAAGGATAAATCATTCCGAAGGGGTTGCCATAATAATCCAAGCGCCACTGCAACCTTATTGATATGAAACACGGCAGGTGGTTGAAAAATTACTGCAGGATGTTGTGTATCCAGAAAAGAGTCATTCCCGATATTGTTATTGTTCATGAATGAATTGTTGTTCATCTGGTTTTTCTTTTCAGCAATCTGGGGCGTATGAGAATGACCGTTGCTATTTTCTGGGATTCAGTCACGGCCTGATTGCTCAAAAAAGTTCCTTTCTTGTGGTTGGAAGTTAACCTTTCCCTTTCAAATCCAGCCAAGACCAGGGTTTCGCCATTGCCAAGGATGGCTTGCTGTTCGAATTCCGTGGTGGCAACATTTGGCAGTTGGATGGTTTGATCATTGGAGGTAAACTCCTTGAGGTCATTCAAGTCGGAAATCCTTATGTTGTAATGAAGCAGGATTTCCAGGTTGTTCAGAACACGGGGCAAGAGGGTCATTTCAAAGCCGGTAGCAAGCTGTCCGGGAGTAATCCGTGTCAGATTGATTCCATTTTCATCAGCCACCGATTCCACGGTTTTGGCAAAGGCAATCTCCCGTATTACCTGAATTGGAACCATGCGATTATTGGAGGTTGTTGCCCCGGCCCGGGTTTCAACAACGACCTTTCCACGCCTGTTCAAAAGAGACAGGAAAGAATCAACACTGAAATCACCGCTCAGGAGACCTACATTGGCCAAGGTAGTAGCTCCCGTCATGGAACCGGTTTCTACCAATTCGAAAGTATTCCCGGAAGCCGCTTCACCAGCTATTGTGAAGGCAATCCCCACCCCTTCGGATTCCTCTTGGCTTAATGTCAGTACACTGACATCTATGGCGATTTGCTGTCCAAGTTCGGAATTGATTTGTTTAATGTATTTACCTACTCGACCATGCGTACTTAAACGGGCATTGAGCAGGAGAGTACCTGTACCAGCTTCGGCTACCAATTCCTCGTCGTCATGAATTAAATTCTTGAGTGATGACTGGATTTCGGTGAGCAAATCCAGATTTACATTGGTTGTTGTGGCACCGATGGTTGATTGGGACGATGTTGTTGTCGGCAGTATTTCCAGCGAATAGCTTTTTTGGGCAAATTGATACAGGTTTATGTTTCCGTCCTCATAAACCCATTCAAGATCATAGTGGGCACTGATACGGTCGAGCACATTGGACAATGATCCCTTGAAGTCGGGCTTGATCGAACTGTCCAATCCGTGCTCGATCAACAATGCCTGAACCGTTGAATGGCTTCCTCCGTTATTGACCGAAAGATTTGTGGCAAATTCCCTGTTGTAGGATATGGGCTGGTTATCTGATCCGACAAAAAGGTAATGCTGAACGCCAGTCTGAAAACTTAATCTGTTCAAAATAGTTGGAAGATCAGCATTGGAATTGGACTTCCAAAAAAAGGCATTATTGGTTTGCAATGCAGGTGGCAATTCTTCGGAAGAATTGATTGATGCAGGTACCAATCCAAGTTGGATACCTTCCTCATATTGCAAGCCGGATGGGATAGTTTGGACTTTTTCTCTGTATTCAGCTAGATGTTGATATTGTTCCCGGGATTTTGTTTCCATATCCCAGGAATCAAATTGCTTCATGCTGTTGCAACCTGAAAAGAATGAAACGGCCAACAGCCAAAGCAATGGTTTAGGAAAATACTTCATGGTGTTGTTTGAGTTCATCCTAGGTCAACTCACCATGTTGTGGGAAAGTATCACCACAACCTTGTTTCTCCGGTAAAGTATTGCTTCGAGTTCAGGATTTGTTCGACTGATACTCTCCATCAGTTGATGAATGACCTGTTCGAATGACCCAATCAGTGATACGGGCAGCCTTGTGTAATACTCCCGAGGTGCTTCCCATATCAGGTTCCATCCGGCAGTCTTTGACCAGTTACGGAGTACAATCCGTAGATTTGTTCCAGCTGGAATATTCCATTCGATTTGATTGGAAACCACTGTGTGAGATTGCACCTCTCCAGGTGTACCGGGAACCGTCATGACCACAAACGAGGCTGTGAACCAAATTGATAAAATCAATAAATTATTTTTCATATTTCTTCCCATAGATGAATGATCCTTAGGGAAGGAATAGGTCGGGATGGTGAAACTAGCTTTATAAAAAATTGCCATGGGGCAATTTGATTGTGGATAACTTCAACCTGCTAATTCAAGGGTTTGATCGTCATCATCACCTACCCAGCACCTGTCGGCGAGTTGGAGCAGCTGCCCTTTATGTGTCAATCTCAGTTATTGCAATAACATGAGGACTTGTGGTTTTCGTGATATCATTGTTTTGAGGGCGTTGGTGATTTGTCCAGTTGCCGGTCTGATCTGATCCCCTGCAAATGATTGTCTCCACTCCCTGTGCCCAAGTCTCGTCGATTACTTTAACCGTTGGCGGACTAACGTAATGTCAGGCCATATCGTCTCTGGTCCGAATCGTTTGGAGGACTTTATTGTATCGATTGGCGTCTTACGAACGGCAGTTTTTGTGATTGGGGGATCTGTGCATACCACTGCATCAGGGTCTGCCTTTCTTCAACGGTCATGAATGTTGCATTCGAGGGGGGCATGGAAGTGGTCATGACGGAATGTAGGAAAATCCTGTCGGCATTGT
>VYFX01000079.1 GCA_009842205.1 Paracoccaceae bacterium
TCGCTGATCAAAAGGCAAGGACAAACGCAAAAAAAAAGATGTGTGAATACGGTAGGGGCTTCACCCAATACCTCCGATACCTTCAATGTAATCGTACCCTTGTCAAAACCATTTTCCTCGTCTATGTTTCCTGCCATCGGGAATGCTCCTTCTTTATGGTCAAAAAATACGGTTGCGGTGTTCCCGACACTTCCCCGAAAAGCCACGATCCCGCACGCTTCTGACCCTGGGGGATGGAAAACGAACAAAATCGGAATGGACGTTGAACGAATCAGGCCGGAAAAGGTTGAAAACACCAATTTCGGGCTGGTTTATAGCAAAATTCTACACAATAGAAAAATCACACCCTAATTGTGAAATTGTGTTGCAGATTACTGCCAAAATATATATAAGGGGGCTGATGGAGTAGGATAGAATTCTTATTCCATATTCAAAAAAAGTAATTTAAGAACGGGATGTGAGGCAATTAGTTTCCGCAAGGAAACAGGTATCGTCTTCCAGTTTTCCATAGTCCCGTTTTTTGAGTATTTAGGAGAAATGTAGAATGCTAAATAGATTGTTTAACCCTGTTAAATTGGGTGTGGCAGTACTGTTCGGATTGATGATTAGCTTGGGTTCTGTAACCGCCGCTGATTATAATCTTAGAGCTGTTGTTGGCCCAGACCTGAACGATGAAGACTATGATGGGATTGTCGTTTTCAAGGACTATGTAGAATCCCGTTCAAATGGTGCGATTTCGGTCGAAATCTTTGCAGGTACCCAGCTGTGTGCCAACGGTGCTGAATGCCTTCAGGGAATTTCTGATGGTACCATGGATGTATATATCTCCACATCAGGTGGTGCAGCAGGCATCTTCCCCTATGTCCAGATCTTTGACCTGCCTTATCTCCTGAGGGATGACCGGGTCGCGGAGACTGTTCTTCGTGGTGAATTTGTCGATATTCTTCGTCAAATGGCCCTGGAAGATTCAAACGGCACCATTCGACTTATGACCATTGGTAATACTGGCGGTTGGAGAAACTTTGCCAATACCCAAAAAGTCATTCAAGAACCTGCCGACATGGAAGGCTTGAAGATCAGGACTGTTGTTGCCGACCTTCCACAGGAACTGGTCAAGGCATTGGGTGCCAGCCCAACTCCAATTCCCTGGCCCGAGTTGTTCACGTCATTCCAGACAGGTGTTGTCGAAGGTTCAAAGAACGGCATCACCGACATCATGGGTATGAAATTCCCCGATGCCGGGTTGAAATACATCACTCTTGATGGTCATGCCTACATGGGTGCCCTGTGGTGGATGAACAACGAGAAACTGATGAGCATGCCCGAGTCACTAAGGGCGGTTGTTGCCAATGGCTTCACCGAGCTTCAGCAGGCAACATTTGCTTCACCAAAGAGAAAATCCATTCAGGCCTATACTGATTTTGTTGAGATCGGTGGTAACATCTATGTTCCAACCCCTGAACAAAAGCAGATGTTCAAGGATGCTGCTGCTCCCGTTTATGATTGGTTCAAGTCCAACGTTAAGGGTGGTCAGGAAGTGTTTGATGCCTTGGTTGAAGCAGCCGCAGCTGCCGAGGCCGAGATTGACATGCTGAACGCATCAATCATCAACTAAATTTTGTCAATATAAAGGAGGCCTACCATGATGGCCTCCTTTTTTCGTTACAGGAGGTTGAATTGGACAAGTTTGACAATCAAGGTTATTTCGTTGCCGAAGAAGCCTTATCCGAGAATGACCTGAAACTTCTCGGAAACTGTTGTAATGCCCTTCTTGATGAACCGGTCGATGATGGTGGTGGTGACCGTCATGAAATCGGTTTGGGGAAAAGAAGAAGGTTTCTTGCCCATCGTCATGAAGAGTTTGATGGCTTGGAAGCATTTATCCTCTCCGGGCCACCTGCCAAGGTAGCTTCCAGGGTATTGGGCAGTGAATGCTATCTGTTCAACGAGCAATTCGTAGTCAAGGGACCAAAAACCGGAGCAAGTTTTGCCTGGCATCAGGACAGCGCCTATGTCGGGTTTGATCATAAACCGTATATTAGTGTCTGGATGGCTATTGATGAGGCAAATAAAAAAAACGGATGCCTCAGAATTCTGCCACGTAACCTCAAGGAAGAAAATTATATCGATACTCACAATTGGGACGAGGGTTCAAAGGAATTGGTTGGTTATGATGGTTCGGATGAAGGATCAATGGTTATTGGTCCAGAAGGAACGATCGTTGTTTTTTCCAGCCTTACCCTGCATAGTTCAGGGGAAAACATCACTGACAAAAGCAGACGTGCCTATCTAATTCAATATAGTTCAGAACCTTTGCGGGATCCTGAATCCGGTCAATTGAAAAGGTTTGCCAAACCGGTAAGCCTTTGAATGACTTAACTATCTACAGAGGGGGTTACCTCAAGGGATACATCCAGGGTCTGTAATCTTGTACCAAAATTTTTCCCTGATTTATTTCCTCAAGCGTCATTTTCGGTACAAGAAATTCAAGACTGATCTTGGCATCAGGATCACCTCCTATTGCCGAAAGTGTGTACCACATGTAAGCCCTGACTATATCGGGCTTTTCCAAGCCTCTTCCCGTCTCATAATACCAGCCTACTCCAGATTGGGCTCCCGGATGGGCTTTCATGGAAGATCTGAGATACCATTCAAAGGCTCTGACATCATCCTGGGGAACACCAAGTCCCAAGGCGTACATGATACCGATCAATTCCTCGGCATCGGCATTGCCGGAATGTGCGGCAGGAAGAAGCTCGGCCATTGCTTCCTCAAATCTGTTGGATTCCATGAGATCTCTGGCATATTCGATATCACTACTGCCATGGAGCGGAATCAGGATAAAAAGGATTATCGAGAAAAACAGGAATTTTGTCTGAATCATAATTATGCAAATTTACCAAAAATGAGATTTTTCAAAATAGTTCAATTTTCGTTTTTTACGTTTTATTTGATTTTTGCCCTTTCAGGACTTGCCAGGGCAGGAGAATTTTATCTTTCCCGGGAATTGATGGAATCCCTGAAACTGGAAGAAAGTGATTTTCTGCCATTTGACGAAAATCAGGCTAAACTGGGACAATTGCTATTCTACGATCCCATATTGTCCGGCAACAGAAACATTTCCTGTGGAACCTGCCATCATCATGATTTGCACAGCGCTGATGGTTTGTCTCTTGGGTTGGGGCAGGGAGGGATAGGAATAGGAGAAAATCGGACCGTACCGTCTGACAACCAAACCATCAGGCGTAGAATGCCCAGAAATTCCCAAGCCCTCTTCAATGTAGGGGCCAGGGAAATCACCCAGATGTTTAATGACGGTAGGGTCAGTACTGATGATTACTTTGAAAAAGGTTTCAACACACCGGCCGAAGAGTTTTTACCTGAAGGTCTGGAAACACTTCTTGCAGCACAATCATTGTTTCCCTTGATTGGTGAAGTTGAAATGATGGGGAACCTTGAGGAAAATGAAATTTCTCCGGCAGTCAATGAAAGAATTGACTATGGTTGGCCGCTTCTCATTGACCGGATCAGGGGCATACCCGACTATGAATCACTTTTCATCGATGCTTTCGATGATGTGGATTCATTCAAGGACATTGATATCACTCATGTCGGCAATGCACTTGGGGCTTTCATGGGAAGTGAATGGAGAAGTTTCGATAGCCCCTTTGATCAATATTTGAATGGTGATTTGGATGCCTTGAATGCAGAGGAACTTGCGGGATTGGAAATTTTCTTTGGCAAGGGAAATTGTTCATCCTGCCATAGTGGCAAATTGTTTGCCGACCAGAGGTTTCATGCTTTGGCAATACCACCTTTGGGACCGGGCAGAACCCGCAAGTTTGACCTCCATGTCAGGGATGTTGGGAGATTGGGTGAGAGTGATCGATGGGAGGATTCCTACAGGTTTCGGACTCCTTCATTGAGGAATGTGGGCCTTACTGCACCCTATGGTCATAACGGTGCCTATGCTACCCTTGAGGGTATAATCAGGCATCACCTTAACCCCATGGAAAGTTTAGAAAACTGGGATTCATCACAGGTTATTCTGCCAGCATTTGAAAAAGCCGAAAGATTGGATTTCATTATCCACGAAGATCGTCTGGAAATGGCACGCTTCAAAAACTTCATCGACATTGAACCCCTAGAACTTAGTGAAGAGGAAATACAACAACTGATTGCCTTTTTGCATGCTCTGACTGGAGAAGAAAGCATAAAAGGGAGGTTGGGAAGGCCAAACGAAGTACCTAGTGGGCTTGTTGTAGATTAAGTTTTAATCTATCGATCTTGATTTAAATTGGGTCTACAATTTCCGCTTGTCCAGACTTTATTGAATTTTCTGCTGCAACACCGACTGCAACTGCCCAATAACCATCGCTTAAAGTAACTTCGGGTTTGGTGCCACCTGAATGAATCATTTTTGCAAACTGTTCCTGCTGGTAAAATGTTGCACCATAATGCGAACCAGCTTTCAGTACGTCATCACTTAGGTTGATTTCTTCCTTCACAACCTCAGCGGTTGCACGATTTGAATGTTGAACCAGTGAAGTCTGGTTGTCAGAATCCTTCTTGAATTGCCATGAAGCTGGTACAAAGGCATCAACCCTGCCCTTGGATCCGGTTATGCTTATCTCCTCCTGCCAGGGAACAGCGTCCGAAAACATGCAGAGATCAAGCATTCCCCGGCTGTTGTTTTCAAATTCAACAATGGTAAAAGAGTTATCATGGATGTCTGGAGACTGACCATTATAGGTTTCATCCAAATGATTCACATCCATACCACTGGAACAGTAAACCCGAGTGGGATTGTTCTTGAAGAACAACCTCATCAGATCCCAATAATGGCAACACTTTTCGACCATCGTCCCCCCTGTGTTACAGTTGAAACGGTTCCAATCACCAACTTTGGGGAGAAAGGGGAATCGGTGTTCACGTATGGAAGCCATGATTGGATTGCCAATCAGGTTCTGGTTACACATCTCGACCAATCTGGCCACCGGAGGCATAAATCTGTATTCCATAGCTACCCAGACCGGTACTCCCTGTCTTGCCTGCAGGTCAAGGATATCACGGCATTGTTTCAGATTAATGCAAAGTGGTTTTTCAACTAACACGGGGGTGTTGGTTAGTAGAACGTCCTTCAGAACTTCATGATGCGTGTGGTTTGGAGTGGCAATAATGAAAGCATCACAGGAAACCTTCGAGAGCATTTCCCGATAGTCGGTAAAGACCGAAGGATTGTTGGGCAGAATATCACAGGCTATTCGGCTCATTTCTTCTACAGGGTCAGCCAGTGCCACAACGTCAATACCACCGATTATCTTGATATTCTCAAGATGTTCTTGGGCAATCATCCCACAGCCGATAAGTCCATACTTCAATGCCATTACAGCTCCAAAACAGAAAGTCCAAAACCAGAAGCAAACGTGTTTATTGCACTGTCATGTCTGCCATATGCCAATACCAGATGATGTTCAATCCGTTCTTCAATCAAACCTTCCAGTACCTTTTCAACCCCTTTATCAAATTTGATCACTCCTGAAGTTCCGGTATAGGCCATGGGTTTGTCAAGAACCTCTCCATTAATTCGAATTACCCTTAAACTGCCCAATGATTGGGTTATTCGAAATAGGGTAATGTCACCTTTTTTGAGGGGAAACTGAAAGAGCAGGGGCTTTTTCCTGTTGGTATGAACTGTTGCTTCAATATCATAGGAAGGGTTACTCATTGAAAAAGGTGCCTGTCCACAGTGCCAAACCACACCCGTATCATCCGGGACATCCATATCCACTAAATCAACCAGAAAAGTAGGCTCTTGTGTAATTTTTTGTAAATAAAGTTGAGACAGTGCACCCATGACATCGGCTTCACAAGCACAGGGAACTTTCTTTTCACCCATTAAGGAAACCGGTCCACAAATGGCTGCACCGTATTTGGTGAAGGTTTCAGGCCAACATCTTATGGCAAAGGCATCCAGAGATTGTTTCTCTTGCAGGTCTTCCAAGGCAAGTTTCAGCTTAAGAGATTTTTTTAACTCTTTCTGATCTACTTCATCCAAACCGACAACTTGAGAAATGCTTTCCCTAATCTGGTTTACTTCCTCATCGGTAGAGGTTTCAGCAGATGTAAATAATTCATCGAGGGTAAATTGAGTTATCTTAGTATTGAATATATTTTCCAAAGATTGTTCGGTGTATTTACACGTATCGAAGCCAGGTGGGTGTTGCCCCAGCAGTCCAATCTTGAATGTTTCCGTGCTCTTATTTTCCCTTATATGATTTTCGATAGATCCAGTTGGTTGAAATTCTCTTCGCTTCCTGTCAATACCGTCCAAGGCAGAAATCAGGTCATCTGATAAGGTTTTAGAGGGGTTTTTATAGATCCAGTTGAAATCCCTGTTTCTAAGTCCGAGTGCATGACTGGCCAGGTTTAACCCGCAAAATGAATTCAGTCTGAGGCGATCACCATCACGGGGTTCATTGGTTGCCCATATCGTTATGGGGTGTTCAAATTCTGAACCGATTTTACAGATGGTTTCTGCGTCCCTGAAAGTAAGTTGGAGAATTAGAATGGCATCGAATTCAATTTCCGATAGATATTGTATGAAATCCTCGGCATCATCTTCATCCAGCAGGATGTTTTGTGGACAAATCAACTCAAAATTGAGTTGATTCAGAACTTCCATCTTTTGGGAATAAACCTGCTCTGCCAAAGCCATGTCAAAGGTTGAACGTGCAAGTGGGAAAATAGCTAATTTCAACTAAATTTCTTTCTTTATTTCTTTGATTGGATTTCAATTCGAATTCGTATTTCTATGCATTTCAATTACATTTTACCAATAAAAGTCTCTACTTCCTGACGTGTTGGATAATTTTCTCTTCCCTTGGTCGTTTGACACTTCAAGGCAGCAGTGGCATTGGCAAATTCCATAGCCTGTATTTCCGAACCACCCTCAGCCAATTTTAACGCAAATGCACCATGCCAAACATCACCAGCACCCAGGGTTTCCTGGGGTTGAATTGTGTGTCCTGGTATATGTTCTACTTTGTTCCCATCTAGAAAATATACTCCCTTTTCACCATTGGTCACACATAGCCAACCAGGCAATTTGTCCTTGATCATTTTCAATCCCTTCACGGGGTCCCGGGATTGAGTAAGCGAATATAAACCCTGGTATGAAAAAGCTACATGGCTGGCATCCTTGAGACAGGTATAATCTTGTAGCGGTTCTACATCAATGATACCTGGTTTATCTCGTTTTTTGGCAACTTCCATTGTTGTTTGGGCTCCCTTCGGCCAGATAATATCAGTCAGGTATACATCAGCATCGGGTGCATCCCAGATCCAATCCGTTTCTTCAATCAGGTTTTCACCCCTGAAATTAATAATCTGCCTTTCTCCACTTGGATCTATTGCAACCGAAGAAAACGAAGACCTTGAATTGGGCTCCCTGCAAATCATGGAAGGTTCCAAGCCATAATTTTCCAAGTCCTGGATAATTAGGTCACCTATGACATCACTGCCAACCCTTCCACCAAATGAAACCTCACCACCCAATTTGCTGATGGCCACCGCAGCATTGGCAGCACATCCCCCACCGATGATATAGGCATCAGTTGTAAAGTATTTGTCTCCAGTATTGGGAAGGGTTTCAACTCGATAAACAAAATCGACAACAGCGAGACCGAATGCAAAAATCCTTGCCATAATTAACAAAATCCAAACCAATGATGCTTATCATCAAGATTGTATCATTAAGTTATTCAATTTTCTGTTCAAGCAAGTCTACTGAATTGTAATTACATGATTAGCGACCAAAAATACACCTGCTAGATATTGGTTACAGCCTAAAATTAATTCTATAATTGCCTAATCGGATATTTAACTCACTGTAATTGAGCAGTAGGGTATGAATTATATTGCTACAATATTTTCTACTTTGAGCAGTTTAGCTTCAACTATTGGCTGAAAAATTTAAGTACCCTTCATGAAATATAGATTTATTAATAGATGTGGATCAATCAGGTGATTTATTATCGATAATCTCGATCTATACCTTACCTGTTATCAAATCCATATTGACTTTTCCAACTTTTTGTCTTGACTGTACAAATCAGTCCTTACAATCCCAAAAAACAGCTATTACCCAATCAATAAATTTTCAAATAGTTAGAACCTAAACTTGCAATTGGCCGATGGTAAAATCTATCTAACTCCCCTGACAATAAGATCTAAAATCACCTTTCACCTTTCAGATAGGGAATCATTAGAGCCTTAGGATATCCGGCTCGCCGGGACATGACAATCAATGCCAGAATGGATAATACATACGGCATCATAAGAAATACCTGGTAAGGAACAACATTTCCAACCACCGATTGTAATCTTACCTGATAAGCATCAAAAGCCGCAAAAAGAATTGCACCGAGCAGGGCCTTCCCTGGCTTCCAAGACCCGAAAACAACAAGTGCTATGCAAACCCATCCTCGTCCGTTAATCATTTCAAAAAAGAATGAGTTGAATGCCGACATGGTAAGGAAGGCACCTCCTACGGCCATTAAGGCAGACCCGACCGCAACAGCAGACATCCTAACCAGCGTAACACTAATTCCCTGAGATTCCACAGCAGCTGGATTTTCTCCTACCGCCCGAATAGCTGTACCAGCAGGGGTTCTGTTCAGTATCCAGGCAATTGTTCCAACCAGAATAAAGGCAAGATAAGTTAGGGGGGTCTGGGCAAATAGAGCCTGACCTATTAATGGGATTTCTGAAAGAAAGGGAATCGGCAGGGGGGCAAACGGGTCAATCTTGGGAGGAGATGTCTCCTGAGGAAGAAGAACCCGATAAATAAAGTAGGTAATACTGGTAGCCAATAACGTCGTTCCAATACCGGTTACATGTTGTGACAAGCCTAAAGGAACAGTTAAAAAACCGTGAATAAGCCCAAACATCATTCCTGTTAAGGCCGCAACCGCTACTCCCAACCAAAGATCCCCGCCAGCGTAAACAGTGTACCAGCCAGCAAAGGCACCGGCAGTCATAATGCCCTCGATACCCAGATTGAGTACACCGGCCCGCTCGCAGAGCAATTCTCCCATCGTGGCAAAAATCAATGGAGAAGCGATTCTGATTGTGGCAATCCAAAAACTTGCCGATAAAAGAATTTCCAAGGCTTCCATTGATTAAGCGAACCTTACCCTGAACTTGGTTAACATTATGGCAACAACCATGGTCATCAGCGAAATCGCGACAATTACATCAGCTATGAAACTGGGAACCCCAGTTGCCCTTCCCATTGCATCAGCTCCCACAAATACACCAGCTATGAAAATAGCTGAAAACACAACCCCAATAGGATGTAATAAAGCCAGCATGGCTACAACAATTCCAGTATACCCAAAGCCGGGGGAAAGATCCAAAGTCAGGTTGCCCTTTGTTCCAGCCACCTCCGAAAACCCGGCCAAAGCAGCCAATCCTCCTGAAATAACTGCTGTCTTCAGGAGAACCCTGTTGACGGAGATGCCGGCAAATCTTGCGGCAACAATATTATGACCAACAGCACGCATTTCGTAGCCAAGTACCGTTTTGGC
Organism: Paracoccaceae bacterium; assembly: GCA_009842205.1. GTDB lineage: Bacteria > Pseudomonadota > Alphaproteobacteria > Rhodobacterales > Rhodobacteraceae > MPNP01. Next base: position 9,591 of record VYFX01000079.1, read on the forward strand.
CATAATTACCCAGACAACAATAGAACTGAAAAGAGCGATTACAAAACCGAAATGGAGCCTTTTTCCCTGTACCAGCCTTGGTAACCTCGCTTCACCGTGAACCGTTTCCGTTTGGGGCCATCCCAAACCCATGGGGTCCTTTAATACACCTTCCAGAAGCAATGATACAAAAAGAAGGGTAATAAAATTTAAAAGAAGGGTTGTAACCACTTCATCAACCCCAAATCTTGTCTTTAGTAAGGCAGGGCCGTAAAGCATTATCGAACCCCCGATCATAGAAATAATCATCATCAGGGCAATGAGTATAACCGGAGGCAACCCAAGTGTTTGGGTACCAATGATGACGGTTAAAACCGCACCAATGTAAAGCTGGGCCTCAGCTCCAATGTTCCAAAGTTTGGCTCGAAAAGCAACGGCTACAGAAAGTCCGGTAAATATCAATGGAGTGGCCCTTGTCAGAGTTTCGAGAATAGCAAATTGGGAACCAGCAGCCCCTTTTAAGACCAGGCTGAATGCCTCAAGGGGTGAAGCATCAGCCAACATCACCAGAATACCAGCCAGAATCAGGGTTACCAAAATGGCAAGACAAGGCATTAAAACCGCTCGAATCAATGTTGTTTCAGTTCTTGGTTCAAGTCGCATCATTCAGCCTTTCGCTACTTGGCACATGCCTTGTCATCAAAGCTCCAAGTTCCTTGACACCTAATTCTCCCCTTCTGGTGATTTTTGATAATCTTCCGTTTGAAATTACAGAAATTCGATCGGATATCTGAAGGATTTCTTCCAAATCATCAGAGATAAGTAAAATTGCCGCTCCCCTGTCTCTAGCCTTCAGCAATTGACCGTGTACATAGGCAACGGCTCCGACATCCAGCCCTCTTGTTGGTTGATTGGCAAGAATAATCAAAGGTGATTCATCCAATACTCTCCCCAAGATAAGTTTTTGGATATTCCCACCTGAAAGCAGCCTGACAGGTGTTTCAATGGAGGGGCATTTAACATCGTAATTCTTGATGACTTCATGGGAAAAATCTTCACTTGCTTGACGGGTTAAAAACCCAAACCTGCTAAATCGGTCAGTCCAGTATTTCTCAGATATAATATTTTCAACGACACTCATGTCTCCGATCATACCGGTATGGAGGCGATCTTCTGGGATTCTGGCTATACTTTTGGAAACGGCCACCTTAGGGGACCAGCGCTCTGGAATTTCCCCAAAAATTCGCATGGTTCCCTCTTTGACCTGGGTTGTACCTGAAATTAAAGAGGCCAAAGCGGCCTGCCCATTACCGGATACACCTGCCAAACCCGTTATTTCACCACAATTCAGGCTCAGCGAGACATTTCGCAAGTTGATCCGCATTTCAGGAATATTGGTTGAAATGTTTTCTAAATCTAGGGCAACTTCTCCCAGAACAGGGGCTGAAATCTCGGGAGTTTCAATTTCGGCCCCAACCATAAGTGATGTTAATTCTTCAGGATTGGAATCTCTCGTTATCTTTTCTCCGACAACCCTACCCTTGCGTAGAACCACAACCCGATCACTTATTTCCATGGCCTCGTTGAGTTTATGGGAAATAAATATTGCGGAAAGACCCTCAGAAACCAATACTTTTAAGGTAGCAAACAGTTTCTCTGCTTCAAAGGGAGTAAGCACTGCCGTAGGTTCATCTAGTATCAGGATTCGAGCTCCTCGGTACAGGGCCTTCAGTATCTCCACCCTCTGTTTTTCTCCAACCGATAGGCTTCCTACAATCGCATCAGGATTTACATCCAGACCTACGGAAGATGAAAGATCCCTGATTCTTTCCCTGGCAGTATTCTTTTGGGATTTAATTGCCAGGAGATTCTCAGTTCCAAGGACTATGTTCTCTAGAACATTCATCTCCTCAACCAAGGCAAAATGTTGGTGAACCATACCTATTCCTGAATCCAGAGCTGCCCTAGGATCCCCTTTTGGAATAGATTTTCCAAACACTTCTATCTCTCCCTGATCAGCAAGATAATGACCGAAGAGAATGTTCATCAAGGTGGTCTTGCCGGCTCCGTTTTCACCAAGCAAAGCCACAACCTCACCTTTGTGAAGAGAAAGGTCTACATTGTCATTTGCTGAAAGGGTACCAAAACGCTTGGTAATTCCAGAAAGGCGAAGGGCTAAATCCCTTCGCCCTTCAATTTTATTACTGATCACCCTGTTGTGGTCGGATCGTTATCGTCAATTGTTACAGTATAGCTTCCAGCTTTGATTTCGCTCTCACGCTGTGCAACAAGGTCCAAAGCTTCCTGAGGAACTTTTCCTTCCCAGGTTCCAAGAGGAGCAAGTGAACAACCACCATGTTTCATGTAGGAATAAACCCCGTAGTTATCTGCTATGAAGGTACCTGCTTTTACTGCTTCAACTGCCGCCGTCAGAGTAGGCTCAAAATGCCATAAGGCGGAAGCCACAACCGTATCGGGATAATCGGGTTGAGTGTCAATTACGTTTCCGATTGCAGGAATGCCTCGCTCCTGAGCTGCATCGGAAACCCCGAAACGTTCTGCATACATGACATCGGCACCAGCATCAATTTGGGCAAAAGCTGTTTCTTTGGCCTTGGGTGGATCGTACCAGGACCCAATAAAGGCAACCTTGAATTCTATGTCAGGCTGCATTTCATGAGCTCCAGCTTTGAAAGCATTCATAAGTCGGTTGACCTCCGGGATTGGGTAACCTCCTACCATACCTATGATTTTGCTCTTGGTAAGAGCTCCGGCTATAATGCCTGTCAAGTAAGAGGCATCCTGAATGTAATTGTCGAAAACGGCAAAATTTTGTGGAGAATTATCATCTGGCAGGAAACTGGATCCCATTAAGTAAGCCTTGTCAGGATAATCGAAAGCAACTTGTCTTGAGGCTTGTTCCAGGCCAAAAACCTCTCCTACTATCAAATCATAATCGCCTTCTGAAAACTCACGCATGGCTCGTTCGTAATCAGTGTTCGAAATATTTTCTGAAAAATCATAGTTGATCATTCCCTGATCCTGAAGGAAAACAGCTGCTTTATGGATACGGCTTATCCATTGCTGTTCAACAGGAAGGGTATAGATTGCAGCAACATTGAGTTTTTCCATTGCCATTAATGGCCTAATCAAGTTTGGGGCCATAAGTACCGTGCTACTTGCTCCCATCGTCTTCAAGAACGCCCTACGATGTAGACTTCTTTTCTTTATGGTTTCATTTTTCATAATTCCTCCAAATTCTATTGTTCTTATCCAAGTAAAATATACATTTTTATTTTATTTGCGGTAAAACAAATTCTGGTATTCTTCCCCCGTTTAATTTTTGGGATTCTTATGGGCCAAAACTAAATTTGGTTCTCCATCCATAATGGTGGGTAATGATATGTGCTAACTACTTCAACTAGACACTGTGAAACTATCTTGGCTCGCCCAGAAAATTCCTGATTATTCAATTTTTTTTACAGTCTCCAATACCGGCCGGTGCTGATGGAAACCTTTGTGGATCTCACCTGCTTCAACAGCGCTTCCTACAAGGCATCCAACTAGGCAAGGATTGGCATGGCTGCGAGGAAAAATCGGGCAGAAGTACCAAGCCTGTCAAGGACATTCATGTCCGGCCGCTCAACTGATGAAATTCGCTTGCCATGCTGTCTTGTTCAACGTGATGTCAGACGGCTGGAACGATGCCTTTGCACAGCGTAAGGGCTGATATGAGGCGTTTGATTTTTAGCGCTTTGCCAGTAATAGGCGCGCATGTTCATGACAATGAAACAGGTCATACAAATCATTAAAAGTTGACGGCGTACATCTGTTTAATGAGCATTCTGCGAAGCCCCTAATACACATTCTGCAGTTCGATTTGACCCTTGCCATTCAAAAATTAGCTTATTGTGTCGAATGACGCACGCATTACTCGTCTTAGGGGATAATTGAAAAGATATATAAAGCAAAAAATATCATAAGTGATATGAAATTGCCATATAAGTCCACAAAAATATCACTTGTGATTTTTTTCATGAAAGAAACTTGAAATTATAATACAAAATAATATCATTTGTGATATGTAACTATTTAAAAACCCACATAACCTATCATGAGTGATATGATGAAGATTACCAAATTTGTGCCAGAAGATGAAATTCTAAAGGAGTTTGCAAAACGTCTTGCAAGGATGCGCAAGGCGCAAGGTTACTCTCAAACCGAACTTGCAAAGGAAGCTGGCATCGGCGTCGCCACACTCCGCCGGATTGAAGGCGGACAGGATAGCCAATTTGAGACATGGCTAAAAATTCTGAAAGCTTTGAATCGGGTGGCTGCCATCGATGCGCTCCTACCGGAAACATTCAATTCTCCAATGGCAGAAGCCCTTGTTGGAAAATCCCGGAAACGTAAAAAACTTTCCCCCACATCAGGTATCGTATGGGGAGATGAAGCCCAATGAGTACAGCGACAGTCAAACTATGGGGTACCGTAATCGGATACATCTCAATGGGTCATGGCGAACGATATGCGCGATTTGAATATGATCCAGCATTTGTCGACTTCAGGATAGAACCTGCTCCGATACAGATGCCACTCGACAAGGGTTACATTTACCAGTTTACAGATTTACACCCCAGATCATTTCACGGACTGCCTGGCATGATTGCCGACAGTCTGCCCGACAAATACGGCAACAAACTTATTGATGTCTGGCTCAATCAGACTGGACGGAAGCAAACAGAGTTCAACGCCGTTGATCGCCTTTGTTACATCGGCGTACGCGGCATGGGTGCGCTGGAATTTGTGCCTGTCATCGAAACTGAAACAACGAAAGACAAGAACCTTGAAATCCGTGACCTTATTGATCTTGCGTCAATGGCATTTACGGATAAAGAAACACTCAACACCAAGCTTACTCTTGGTAAGGAAGAAAACAACTTACTGGATATTCTCAGTGTTGGAACATCCGCAGGCGGCGCTCGGGCTAAGGCTGTTATTGCCTATAACCCGGAGACAACCGAAGTTCGCTCGAGGCAGTTAGACCTTCTTCCCAACTTTGAACATTGGCTGATTAAATTTGACGGTGTTGCTTTCAGTGGTGACTGGGGCTTGGCTGACCCGTCTGGTTATGGCCTTTTGGAATACAGCTATCACCTTATGGCAAAAGCCTGCGGTATCGACATGATGGAAAGTCGTATCTTCAGTGAGAATGGGCGCAATCATTTCATGACGAGACGTTTTGACCGTGATAAGAAAGGTGGCAAGAAATTTGTACAGACTTTCGCAGCCATAGAGCATTTTGATTATTATGAAAGTGGTGTTTATTCTTATGAGCAGCTCTTAACGACAATGCGACAATTGAACATGTCACAAAGTGCTATTGAAGAGCAGTTTCGTCGTATCGTCTTTAATGTGGTCGGATGTAATCAGGATGACCATGTGAAAAACTTTGGGTTCATGATGGATCGTCAGGGCAATTGGGACATTACACCTGCTTATGATCTTTGTCACGCCGAAGGCAGCGATTTCACAAGATTCCACCAGTTGAGCATCAACAACAAAACAAGTGATTTCATATTAGAAGACCTGAAGCATCTTGCAAAATTTGCAAGGCTACCGCGCAACCGCGAAAAAATTGTCCTTGAACAAACCGTTGATGCGTTCTCGACATGGCACCAAAAAGCAATAGAGCTAGATATACCAAAAGCATTACAGGACCATGTATTGAGCACCCTCCGCCTTTCTTGGTAATAGTAATAGACTCCATAAAAAACAGGCTATCGAATAGGCTGGGCAGACTTCTGACAAGTTTATGTGGTTGGAGCATAAACTTCCTGCAAGTCATCGGCGCACTTATTGACAACTTCATCACTCAATTCCCCTGCCACTCGTGAGCGTTCAAAAAAATTGCGCACACTGGTGACACCGATGATTTGTTTGCTGAGATGGCGGTCTACAATGGCATTCGCTTAATACGGGATTTTAGGTAAAATTAATTTCAACTTTCAAGTCTCTGAACGGCAGAACAGGAAAACCTTTTCACTTTTTTTCAATTTTCAATAAAAGGGGTTGACAACCCTCACCCTTCCAGGTTGACTATCATTGGAAGATTATGCTTTTGGAGCGAATCAATAGACCCGCTTATCCGGAATCTCAAGTCCACCACCGTTTGGCCTTAACTTCACCCGCAAGGAGCTCAGCGACACCCAGAAAACGGTTGCCCTATTACCGGTTAATAACCGCAACAAGTTGGTCAAGACCATCTGTGAACATCTAAACTGGTACACTCCGGAAGGATCCTTTCGCAAGCATGCCGCCTTGGCTGTATGGAACTGCTACCCACGGAAAGGGTGTCTGCATGCTGGGGACAGGTGCTTTTCCGGTCTGGAGATCTAGGAAACTCAACAACATATAGAATGGGCAGGTAATCAAGGCCGACGACTGCTTACTGCTGCCCAGAACGAATGAATGTCTGGCAGGAACTGCATGCCTAAAATCAACCTGATGGCCATGACCAAGCTGTTCACCATTTACAGCAATGGATTTCCAGCCGGAATAATGAGAGAAATCGGTATTGATTTAATGTGAAAAATAAAAGTGATTCAAGAAGGAGCAATCATTCATTGAAAACTTTGAAACAAGGAATTTTCACTGTCAACTGGATGCGGTTGTGGAGGAAACCGGAATGGGCCAACTACTTTGGGGATAGGTTTGCCCCCCTGGAAGTATCATCGCCACGAATGTTGGATTTTGATCACGGAACTGGCCAGTGGGCCAGTCACCGAACCGGATAAGAGTTTGGCGCCATGGTTGAATGGTGTGCCTGCATATGGTGTCATGTAGCATTGGGTATTCACCCGGTATATTTTTGCAACTGATGGGTTGGGAGGTTATTTATGAATTGAGAAAAACCAGGTATCATGAAAAAACTTGTTGCGATTTAGGCCCATAGAATTTCCATATTTTTTTTGTCATAACCTAGCCACTTAAATACTAATCAAATATAGATTATTACATTCCCTAAAATAAATTCTCGAAGTAATTGATGCAGTCAAATCTCCAAACACGTGTTCAGGAAGTAGAAGTGAACTTTGGAGGTGATCCGTTGTTCTCAAACATTTCCTTTAACCTTCATGAGGGAGACAAGATATCTCTGGTGGGGCGGAATGGTTGTGGCAAATCCACTTTGTTCAAGGTAATTGCTGGAGATATCGAACCTGATCACGGTGAAATAGATAGTAGCAAAGGCTTAAGGGTTGCCTATCTGGGCCAAAAGGAGAATTTTGACAACTACCGAACCTTGGGTGATTTTGCCTCTAGGGGACTTGGTGATAGTGAAAAATACCTGGTAGATCAAACGGCACAATTATTGGGATTTGATCCCGATGCACTCGTAAATGAGTCCTCAGGTGGAGAAAAGCGCAAGGCAGCCTTGGCAAGGGTTTTTGCCAAGGAACGGGACGTGTATCTGCTGGATGAACCAACAAACCATTTGGATATTAACGCCATTCTCTGGTTGGAAGAAACAATCAAGACCTCTGCCAAAACTTTTGTCGTAATAAGTCATGACAGGAAACTTTTATCAAACATGGGAGGTAGAGCCTTTTGGCTGGACCGTGGAAAATTGCGTATTTGTCCCTATGGATACGGCAGGTTTGAGGAGTGGCAGGAGGAAATCCTTGATCTGGAAAATACCCATCGAACCAAGTTGGACCGACGGATAAGAACGGAAACCCTCTGGTCGAGGGAAGGGATTAGTGCGCGACGAAAAAGAAATCAGGGCAGATTGAAGGCCTTGGAAAAACTGAGGGAGAAAAGAGCCGAGTTTGCCCAGCGGGAAACAACCTTTTCTGTAAATATCAACCAGCCGAAAAGTGACACCCAAATGGTATTGGAAGCGTTCAATATCGATAAATCTCTCGGAGGCAAGGAGATCATCAGGGATTTTTCACTACGGATTCTGAAAGGTGACAGAATTGCCATTGTTGGCCCTAACGGGGCCGGCAAGTCGACATTGTTAAAGTCACTGACAAAGGAAATCGGAGTTGACCAAGGGAAAGTCAGGCTAGGATACAATTTTGATCTGGCAGCGATGTGGCAGGACAGGACCCTGGAAAATCTGAACATCAGTGTTCAGGAATTCTTGGTGGGGAAGGGAGCAAATACAAGGGACCAGCCTGACCAGGTGATTTTTCAGGGAAGGGGCCTTCATATCATTTCATACATCAAGAAGTTCCAATTCGAATATTGGAAGGCAAAATCTCCTTTGAAGTCCCTGTCAGGTGGCGAATTGGGTAGAATGTTGCTGGCCAAGATATTCTTGCGGGAAAGCAATTTTCTGGCACTTGATGAACCAACTAATGATCTGGATGTCGAAACCCTGGACATGCTGAAGGAAATTCTGGCCAATTACAAGGGCACCGTGGCATTCGTATCGCACGACCGTGATTTTATCGATAATGTGGCCAACATCACCCTTGCTTATGAAGGCAATGGCAAATGGCAAGCCTACAGCGGAGGCTGGTCTGATTACCTGAAGCAGAAAAAGAATCCTGCTAACACTGGAAACACCTATTTTCCAACGGCCAAAATCCAAAAGAAAAAAGAAAGAACGGCACCCAAATCAATCAATGGGAATCTGCTTTCCTTTACTGAAAGGCATCGTTTGGAAATCCTGCCTGATCTAATAGAAAACAAGGAGGCGAGGATATCCGAATTAACGGTCAAGCTGGAAGACCCAAACCTCTATTCCAATAATTCCAGCTTGTTTGACGAGTTAACCAACGATTTGGTAGTTGAGCAGGCCAAACTGGTTTCCCTGGAAGAGGAATGGTATCAACTTGCAAGTAAGCAGGAAGAATAAGGAATCAAATATCCAGATTCTCGGCAAATGAAGCCTTTTCCTGAATGAACATGAATCTTTCCTCGGCCTTTCTACCCATCAACCGTGAAATCAGATCATCTGTATCATCATCCTCTTCAGGAGCAACAGAAACTTTGAGAAGCGTACGTGAATCTGGGTTCATGGTGGTATTTTTCAAATCCTTGGCATCCATTTCACCCAAGCCCTTGAATCTGGAAACCCTGACCGGACCACGACCTCCCAACCCCTTTTCGATAAGTTCGTCCTTGGTACTATCATCAAGAGCATAAACCTTTATCGGTCCTTGGGAAATACGGTACAGGGGCGGGCAGGCGAGGTACAGATGTCCATTCTCGACGATGGGTTTCATTTGGGAATAGAAAAAGGTCATCAAAAGGGAAGCAATATGGGCACCATCGACATCTGCATCGGTCATGATGATGATCTTCTCATAACGCAAATCCTCCAGTTTGAAGCCACTGCCCATTTCAACGCCGAGTGCCTGACAAATATCCTTAATTTCATTGTTAGTTGTGATCTTGGAGGAGGCAGCACCAAGAACATTCAAAATCTTACCTCGCAAGGGAAGCAGGGCTTGGGTATTTCTGTCTCTGGCCATTTTGGCTGAGCCACCGGCCGAATCACCTTCCACCAGAAAAATTTCCGAATTTTCCGGATCCGTGCACGAACAATCAACCAATTTGCCAGGTAGTCTCAATTTGTTGATCGCAGTCTTGCGACTTGCAATCTTGGCCTTTTTCCTTCGTATTCTTTCGTCAGCCCTAAGGGTAACCAAATCAATCAACTGGTTGGAAACCTTGGGATTTCCGACCAGCCAGTTTTCGAAATGATCTCTGACGGAATTTTCAACCAGCCTTTGAGCACCAGAGGTTACAAGCCGTTCCTTGGTTTGTCCTGAGAATCTTGGATCCTGGATAAAGCAAGACAATAGTGCACATCCATTGGATTGTATGTCCTCCCTGATAATTTGCTCGATCTGTTTGTTTCCGATTATTCCACCGTAGGTTTTCAACCCCTTGAGAATGGCTGCCCAGAAGCCTGATTCATGGGTACCACCCAAAGATGTCGGGATGGTATTGCAAAAGGAATGGCTATAACCATCCATATAGGGGCCCCAGTTGAGGGCCCATTCAACGGAGCCTACGGATTTCTTACCAAACTTTTCCGAAAAATCAACCTTGCCGACAAAATGGTTTTCAGCGAGCATTTCCGAATCATTTGTTGTTTCCGATAAAAAGTCGGAAAGTCCTCCGGGAAAATGAAAAACAGCCTTGGGTGGAATCTCCGGCGTTTCATAATTGCAAACCCAAGTGATTTTGACCCCGGAGAAAAGGAATGCCTTGGCCCGGACCAACTTGAAGATGATGCCAGGTTTCAATTTGATCTTGTCACCAAAGATTTCCTTGTCCGGCAAAAACCTCACGGAAGTTCCCCGCCGATTGTAAATCTTGCCGGCATGGGTTAGTTCATTCGTGGGTACGCCCCTGGAAAAACCCTGGGTATATAATTCCTGATTGCGGGCTACTTCCACTTCCATATATTCGGAAAGGGCATTTACAACGGAAATGCCAACCCCATGGAGACCACCGGAAGTGGTGTAAATCTTGTTGGAGAATTTACCACCGGCATGAAGAGTGGTAAGAATTACTTCAAGGGCTGACTTGTCCGGGAATTTTGGATGGGGATCAATGGGAATACCCCGGCCGTTGTCCCTGACGGTCAAACTGCAATCCTCATGAAATTCAATATCAATCCGGTCGGCAAAGCCGGCAACGGCTTCGTCCATAGCGTTATCTATAATTTCTGCGGCCAAGTGATGAAGCGATTTCTCATCGGTGCCACCAATATACATCCCGGGATGACGTCGTACAGGAGTTAACCCCTCAAGGACTTCTATATCTTCAGCACTATAAGAATTATCTTCAAACTGGTCTTGTGAAAATAAATCCATTTTTCTGCTCAATATGTCTGCTTACCACTATATATAGTAAAAAATGCATGCGTAATGCAATATATTGTGGACTGTTCATAAAATTTTGTTGTGGATAACCCTGAAAATCCAAATTTTTAAAACCTATTATTCTCAAGGCGTCAATTATTGTTCCTGCAACATATATATTGAACATTCTCCTTCTGATTTCAAACAAAAGAAATTCTAATTTTTAAACCACTAGTCTTGGTTTAATTCATTTTTCAGGGAAAACTGAAAGCTACAGAAATTTAATCATGCTTGTACAGAAACTACTTTCCAGCAAAAGAATAGAAGCCTATCGGGCTACCCTGGCTTTGGCGATTCCCCTTATCGGGAGTAACATTGCACATTCAGTCAAGCATTTGACCGATACCATCATGCTTGGACGTTATAGTGTTGATGCCCTTGCAGCAGGTGTGCTGGGAGCAACCATTTTTGTTTTCCTGATGATAACCGGATCAGGCTTTTCGATAGCTGTAATCTCGCTGGCATCAAATGCCGAGGGCAGTCACAAATCATGGATGGTACGTCGTTATATCCGCATGGGATGCTGGATTACCATTCTCTATTGTTTTGTCATGTTGATACCCATGTGGTTTTCACAGCCCATATTTCTGCTGATGGGGCAAGATCCGGCAATATCCGAATTGGCCGCCGATTATCTTCTTTATGCCATGTGGGGACTTTTTCCAGCCCTGATCCTGATGGTGTTCAAGGCCTTTTTTCTGGCCCTGGTCAGACCGAAGATCATTTTCGTTTCAACACTGATTGGTGCACTCTTCAACATTTTTGCCAACTATCTGTTGATTTTCGGAAATTTCGGCTTTCCGGAGTTGGGTGTAAGGGGTGCTGCAATAGCTTCAACGGTTTCCCATTCGCTGGCACTGCTTATCATGCTTGCTTTCCTGATCAGGGTAAGGGATTTCCTGCCCTATAAGCTGTTTTCGAATTTTCTGTCCTTTCACTCTTCGAGTTTCAGGGAAATTTTCAATCTGGGATGGCCCATTTGTGCAGCCATGATTGCCGAGGCATCCTTCTTTTCGGGGGCTGCCATCATGATGGGATGGATCAATACCGCTTCCCTCGCTGCCCATGGCATCGTGATTGAGATTTGTGCCATGGTATTCATGATTTATTATGGTCTGTCCTATGCCGGGACAACCCAAATCAGCAGTGCCTTGGGGAGAAATGATCCGGTAGAAATAAAAACCATTGCGAATGCAATTCTCGAATTGAATCTGATGGCTGCCTGTGTTGTCATAACCATATTCCTTTTATTCCCGGAAACACTTATTTCCGTCTTCCTGAAGGAGGACACTGCTGAAACCAGAGAAGTTTTGAACATTGGAATGAAAATCCTGCTGTTTGCTGCCTTTTTTCAGTTGTTTGATGCCTTTCAGGCTGTATTGCTCGGTTTCTTGAGGGGATTGAAAGACACCCTGATTCCCATGATCATAGCTGCAATAAGTTACTGGGTAGTGGGCATAACCACCAGTTATTTCCTGGCCTTCAATGTAGGTCTGGAAGGGGAGGGTGTATATGGTGGCTTTATTATCGGTCTGGGCTTTGCTTCAATTCTGTTTTTCTTCAGATTTCGAAGAAAGTTGTCCAAGCTGGGTTCGGGAGATGGTTCATCATTAGTGTAGGGGGAAAGGGTGTGGTGGAATTTTTAAATTCCACCACTAAGGAGGTTAGTTATCCGGCATAGTACATTTGGTACTCAACAGGATGAGGTGTATGTTCAAAATTGTAAACCTCTTCCCATTTCAGTTCACTGTAGCCTTCGATCTGGTCCTTTGTGAACACATCACCGGCCAGAAGATAATCCATATCCTCGTTCAATGAATCCAGTGCTTCACGCAAGGAAGAACAAACCGTTGGTATGCCCTGCAACTCTTCGGGTGGAAGATCATACAGGTTCTTGTCCATGGCCTCACCGGGATTGGTCCTGTTGAGGATTCCATCAACCCCGGCCATCATGAGAGCTGCAAAGCAGAGATAGGGGTTGGCCATGGGATCAGGAAAGCGGGCTTCAACCCTCTTTGCCTTGGGATTTTCAGTCCATGGAATTCGAATACAACCAGAACGGTTGCGAGCTGAATATGCCCTGAGAACAGGAGCTTCAAAACCCGGAATCAACCTTTTGTAGGAATTGGTTGTGGGATTGGTAAAGGCATTCAGGGATTTTGCATGCTTCAACAGACCCCCAATGAACCACAGGCCTTCGTCACTGAGGTCGGCATACCTGTCTCCCGAGAACAAAGGAGCGCCATCCTTCCAAAGAGACATGTTGACATGCATGCCTGTACCGTTGTCCCCAGCGATTGGCTTTGGCATGAAGGTTGCTGAACGTCCGTAGAAATCAGCGACATTCTGAACAACATATTTGTACTTTTGAAGTTGATCACCCTGATCGGTCAGAGAAGAAAAGATCAATCCGAGCTCATGTTGGCTTGCAGCCACTTCATGGTGGTGCTTGTCGACATTCATGCCGATGCTTTTCATGGTTGAAAGCATTTCGGAACGAATATTCTGGGCTGAATCAGTCGGGTTTACCGGAAAGTAGCCACCCTTGACACCTGGTCGGAATCCGGTATTGCCCGTTGGATATTTGGTATCGCTGTTCCATGGGGCATCAACGGCATCCACCTCGAACGAAACCTTTTGCATCTCGTTGCTGAAACGAACATCATCAAACATGAAAAATTCGGCTTCCGGTCCAAAATAGGCAACATCACCCACCCCTGAATTCTTGAGGAAGGCTTCGGCTTTTTCAGCAGTGCTTCTTGGATCACGCTCGTAAGGTTCGCCTGTATCAGGTTCTACGACCGAACAATGGAGGCACATTGTCCTTTCAGAGTAGAAAGGATCAATATAGTGGGAATTGAGGTCCGGCATGAGTTTCATGTCAGATGCTTCAATTGATTTCCAACCTGCGATGGAAGACCCGTCAAACATCATTCCTTCTTCAAGGAAATCCTCGTCAACCTGGTCAGCCATGACTGTTACATGCTGGAGTTTCCCCCGTGGGTCGGTAAACCGAAGATCGACAAAATCGATATCCTCTTCCCCGATCATAGATATTATTTCTTCATTGGAACTCACAATATTCTCCTTTCACATTAAATCCAATTGCAAATTAAAGGGCTTCATCACCTGATTCCCCAGTTCTGATTCTGATAGCCTGTTCAATATCGGAAACGAAAATCTTTCCATCACCGATTTTTTCCGTGCTGGCACTGGAAAGTATGACCTCCAGAGCGCTGTCAAGCAAATCGTCCGGCAAGACAATTTCCAACTTGACCTTGGGCAGAAAGTCGACAACATACTCAGCACCTCGATAAAGTTCGGTATGTCCCTTTTGCCTTCCGAACCCTTTCACTTCTATGACAGTTAAGCCCTGAACACCCACATCTTGAAGGGCTTCCTTGACTTCATCTAATTTGAATGGCTTGATTACAGCTTCGACTTTTTTCATTTTATTTTCCTAATTAACAATGAGAACAGGTTAATACCTTTCTCTACTAGCAGCCTTTGTGGAAATCATAGTGTTCGGTAGGATTTCGCATTTGCTCGTCAACGATTCAGGGCAAATTAACCGAAACTTGACCCTCCAATAATACATACAATTTCCCAATCTGCAACATTTACCTTAAAATAAGGGCTAACAGTGTGACTTTTCCATGATAAGCAAATCAACCCTTAAAGTTACCGAGTTCATGATGGTAATTTTCATTCCAACATTTAAGATTGGTATTTAACTCATTTCAAGGCTAGAAATAGTTAAATCACAATTGAGGATAGTATCCATGCCACCAATTTGTTCGACTGAAGAAATTCAGAAAATTGAGCATTTACAAATCAAGGATGATATTCAGGTTGCCACCGATCTAATGGAATGTGCTGGTACAAAGGCAGCCGAATCAATAGTTGAATGGAATCAGGAAGCACGAAAGAAAAGCAGAAACCATTTTCATGTATTGTGTGGTCCGGGAAACAATGGTGGTGACGGCTTTGTTATAGCCAGAACACTATTTGATCTAGGTAAGAAGGTCTCCTGTTGGGAATTGGGGAGCCCGACCGGAATGTCTTCTTCATCCGGGGTGATGCGTTCAAAATGGCTTCAACGGGGATCGATATCCCCTATTGACCAATTCCAGAAGGCAGAATTGAAAAATGGTGATATCGTCGTTGATGCCCTGTTCGGTATTGGTCTTACCAGGCCATTGGATAAAAAGTGTTCAATTATTTTTGAAAAAATATCCCCCGACATCCCAATTATTGCAATTGATATTCTTTCAGGACTAGATTCCACCTCTGGCAAGTTACTATCCGTTTGTGATTTGCCTGATTTTAAAGCTACCCTGACCCTTACCTTTCAATTAGCCAAATGGGGCCATTATTTACAGGAAGGATCTGCAAGATCAGGAAAAATCAAGGTTTTGCCCATAGGATTGGATGGGGGAATGAGGGAATATTCCAATGAAAACCCACCACTAGTTGAATTGGTGGAAGCCAATCCACCTGATTTTGTAAACCATTTGGATAAGCAAGGGGCAAATCACAAGTATGACCACGGTCACTCCCTGATATTGTCCGGTTCGCAGGGAAAAATGGGTGCTGCCGAATTAGCTGGAACTTCCGCCCTCAGAATAGGCTCGGGATTGGTAACCCTCGGTTTGCCAAGGGATGCTTTAAAGATTCATTCCAGTAAGGTGAAAGCCCTTATGGTGACCCTAACCGATGAACCAAAGGATTTGAGAGACTGTCTTCGGGACAAAAGGATTAATGCCTTATGCTTGGGACCAGGTCTGGGACTCGGTGGGAAAACCAGGGAATTCACGAATGCAGCACTGGAATCCGGGCGAAATGTTGTATTGGATGCTGATGCATTGACATCGTTTAAGGACAATCCCGAATCGTTATTCGAGCAACTTCATGAAAAAACCGTAATCACACCCCATTTTGGCGAGTTTGCCAAATTATTTCCCGATTTGGCCAATAAAATGAAATCTGATAATTATCCTGTCCTGACTGCGGTTCAAACAGCCAGTACGAGATCTGGTGCAATCGTTCTCTTGAAGGGTAGGCAAACAGTTGTCGCCTCGCCTGATGGTAAAACCTATCTCGTCAATGGGGAAAAATTTGAAAATTCATCCTGGCTGGCCACAGCTGGGTCGGGAGATGTGCTGGCTGGAATGATAACCGGCTTGATGGCCCGAAACATCACACCACTAAAGTGTACCGTCCTTGCTACCTACCTCCATCTCAAGGCTGCCAGCTTGCTGGGACCAGGATTAATAGCGGATGATATTCCCAATACCATCCCCCAAGCCATTGGGCAAGTACTGACTCAATCGACATGATAAGCCGCTAGTAGAATTATTTCATGTAGAAACAGGTAATCATTCCGATTATGCGGGTACCAATACAAAGTCATGAATAACATGGTAGAAGGGGGTAGTCATTCCCCGGGCTTCCATTGATGCCGGGTCTTCTATCCAATCAAACCTGGCCATCAAACTTTCCTTGACCCCAAATACTGCATCGGAATGGATGTAGGGATCATCGGGATCAAAGATATGGGTTGTCAAACTCTTGTATCCCTCTGCCGATATAATATAGTGCAGGTGGGCAGGGCGATAGCAATGCCGACCTAGGGCAGCCAACATCCTGCCAACCGGCCCGTCCCCGGGTATGGGGTAATATTTGGGTTTGACACCCTTGAACCAGTAAGTGCCATCAGCAGAGGTCCTGAACACTCCCCTGAGGTTGAAATCTGGTTGAATGCCCTTTTGCTGAACATCATAAAAGCCTTCATCATTGGCTTGCCAAACATCCAGTTTGGCACCGTCAACGGGATTGCCCCGGGTGTCCAGAATTCGACCCTCTACCAGCATTGGTTCTCCCTTCTGGTCCAGGCAAATATCAGAACCCATTTCCAATTCCGGTGCATCGGCTACATGAAAGGGCCCCAGGACAGTGGATTCCGAAGCTCCGGAAGGTTTACGGTTGTTTATGGCATCCACCAGCATGGAAACACCTAGGACATCGGAAAGCAGTATGAATTCCTGTCGCCACTCATCACATTTATGTCCGGTCTCGGTCAAAAACTTTATACCCTCAAACCATTCCTCTTCCGTCAATTCCAGTTCCTTGACCGCAGCATGCATGTGCTTGACCAGAACAGTCATGATTTGCCTGAGCCTAGGGTCGGTATCCTCAGAAATGCGGCCCGCCACGACCTCGGCAGAATCCTTCTCGGTAAAATATCCCGTTTCCACAGCCATTATTTTCTCCTATTTTCCCAGGATCATTGAAAGAACACGCAGAAGTTCGGCTTCCGGATTCTCCATCATCTCCTCCGTTCTCCAGGCAACATGGTGATCAGGTCTGACCAACAGACAACCGGTATCCTTGATTTCCGAGGCCCGTGCCCAATCTCCGACGTGATCAACATAGATTTGGCGAGGGCCAATGATATGGGTATTAATGTCAAGACCCAGCTTGCCGCCGATCGTTTCCGAAGCAGTGATCCATGCATCTCCACCGATACCAGTAAAGAGACTGAACTTCCCCTTGCCACACAAATCCAGGGACGAGATGCTTTCGCCTGTATCATGATGGAATAGCCAGACATGGGGCAGACGGGCACCCGGCCAGGTGGTTGGTTGAAAATGCAACTCTTCATCCAGTTCAAAGGCTGGCTCCATTTGCCCATCTGTAACCACAGCCCCAGATTTGTAGCGTTGATTCATTTCCACACCATGGGCATCAAATTCATATTTCTTGAATGCTATGGCTTCGCGAATGGCATTTCGTTGCTTTTCACCATCAGGACCTGGAGAGGTTCTGGCATTCATGCTGGCCTGGATTTTCTTGTAGTCGGTTCCACCCGTCATCCCCAAGGCTTCGAAGATTGGTCCAAATTCGGCAATGGACTGGTTTGCCCGTGTTACAATTTGCTTGGCAATTGGTGCTCTTTCTTCGGAGTAACTTTCCAGCAAGGACCTGCTTGCCGAACCTTTGATTACAAGGGCCAGCTTCCAGGCCAGATTGAAGGAGTCCTGAATGGAAGTATTGGACCCCAGCCCATTTGATGGCGGATGGCGATGTGCGGCATCTCCCATGATAAAGACCCGATCCTTTTGCATATGTTCAGCATAGGCATTGTTTACCGTCCAGGTACTTGCGGAAAGCAGCTCAATCTCAAGGTTGGGATCGCCAACCAGCTGACGCGCAACACCAGTGGCAAAGGCTTCATCCACTTCTGGCTCGGGTTCATTAATGTCATAACCCCAGACGATCAACCATTCATTCCATGGTCTTATCATGCGTACCAGTCCCATGCCTATGCCACCAACATCAGCCCCTGGCTGCATGACCCAGTAAAGTACCGAGGGACGGTGGGCAACGTATTTTGATAGATCAGCACGAAAAAGAATGTTCATGGAGCCGCCAACTCCCATCTTGCCCCTGATTTTTGTCCCTATATGTTCAGCAACCAGTGAGTTTCCACCATCCGCACCAATGAGGTATTTGGATCTTACTTCAAATTCGCGTCTGGAAAGACGGTCACGCAATACGGTTGTTACCCCATCCTTGTCCTGGGTGTGACTCAAATACTCGATTGACATCCTGCCTTGGGTACCACGAGAACAGGCCGTCTTGTATAATAAGGGCTCCATGAAGGTCTGAGGCAAATCATTCATGAAGCATGGTGAGGAAAGTTGATGCTCAGCTCTGGATAGTGGGTGTTTACCCCAGCTTTTCATACGGCCTATTTCCTCTCCTGCTAGGCTCTCGCAAAAAACATTCTCACCCATCAGGTCCTGCTCGGTGGCTTGCATGTAGGCCTCGTCCTCAACTTCTTTTCCCAGATCACGCAAAACCTCCATGGCTCGTTGATTGGTAATATGGGCCCGAGGGGTATTGGCAAGCCACCTGTATCGATTGACAACCATGTTTTCGACACCATAGGAAGACAGGAGTGCCGCCATGGATGATCCGGCCGGACCGGTACCAATAATCAATACATCTGTTTCAATTTCAGCCATCTATTTCTCCTTGGAAAGTTTTTTATTCATGACAAGTCTCCTTTGAACCGGGAACAATTCAATTCCCGTACGATCACTCAGCAAACCCCACAGTCCACGGGGTGCAAAAAGCATGACAATGATTCCGATCAAGCCCAATGATATGAGATACCAGGTACCGTAACTGGCCAAAAGGCTTTGCAAAAGCAGAAAGACAATTACACCCAAAATCGGGCCCTCGATTGTGCCTATTCCACCAATCACCACTATGAAAATCACATAGGCAGTCCAATCAACAACGGAAAAGGCGGCATCCGGTGATATGCGAGCTTTCTGCATGTAGATGAGTGCACCGGTCAGGCCTGTACCGAAGGCCGCTGCCAAAAAGGTCAACCATTTTATCTTGTCCGGATCCACACCGACAGAACGTGCGGCCTGTAGATTGTCCCTGACTGCAGCAAGTGCCAATCCCCTTCTAGTTCGCAACAGCCAATAAATCGCTGCAATGGTGAGGATGACCAGGATCAAGGCAAGCCAATAGGCTAGTATGTCACGTGCTACCGACGTTTTGGTATCAAATAAGGCCTTGATGCCATCAACAAACATGATATCTCTGGTTGCAGATCTGGGCAGCGAAGTTCCGGTTCCACCCCCCAATTGTTTCCACTGGGCAACGGTCAACCTTGTGATTTCGGCGATGACCCATGTACCGATGGCAAAGTAAGCTCCCTGCAACCGGAAGGCGAAAAAGGCAGTAGGTAGGGCCAAAAGCAGAGCTACAATCCCACCGGCCAGAATGGATGGTACAGGATCCCAGCCAAGAAGGATTACGGTACCAAACATGGCATAGGCCCCCATACCGACAAAAGCCTGCTGGCCAACCGATACAAGCCCGCCATAACCCGCCAGCAGGTTCCACCACTGGGCAAGGGTAAGCATGGTAAATATAAAGAAAAGATCCTGCAACAATGAGCGTGAGGCAAAAAGTGGCAGAATAAATGCCACCGGAATGAGAATGGCAGTTCCAATAGCAGCCATGCGTGAAGCGGAAGTTTGAACCTTGACTACGTAACTCATCAGTCAAATGCCCTTGGCAAGAGTCCCCTCGGTCTGACAAGCAAAACCAGTAAAAACGCTATGTGTCCTGATAAAATCTGCCATTCGGGGTTGATGGTAGCCCCAATTGTTTGGGCAACTCCAATAATTATGCCGCCAAGTAATGTTCCCCATAAAGATCCCAAACCGCCTATGATTACAGCTTCAAAGGCATAAATCAGTCGGGCGGGACCGATACTTGGGTCAAAATTTGATCTGACCCCAAGATAGAGGGCAGCTATAATGACAACGATCATGGCTAAACCGGTTGCGACAGAAAATATGTTTTTGGGCTTGACCCCCATCAGGCTTGCTGTCACGGGGTCATCGGACGTGGCTCGAAAGGCACGACCAAGGGAAGTACGATAAATAATCTGATTAAGTACAAGAATAACGACTATTGCAGAAACAAATATAAGCAGGGGCATGATGCCCACATTAATCGGTCCAATGGCCAGGGATGCGGTTTCCAAGGTACCTGCCGAAAGCCGCTTGCTGTCTGCCGACCAGGTTTCCAGCAAGACATTTTGTATGACAATGGACAGACCAAAGGTTACGAGCAAGGGTGGAAGAATATCATCACCCAACACCCTATTGAGCACAAATTTCTGCAACATCCAGCCTAGGGCGAACATGAAAGGTGCCGCTACCAGGGCTGCTGCAAAGACATTCAAATTCAGTAGTGAAACCAGAAGTAGGATCAGATAGGCTCCAAACACAATCAAGTCGCCATGGGCAAGATTGACCAGCCTCATGATTCCGAAAACCAGACTGAGGCCTGCTGCAAAAAGAGCGTAAAGTCCACCCAACAGGATTCCCTGTATGAGACTGTCAAGGAAGATCATGATTGTTCTTCTCCAAAATAGGCGGCATGAATCATGTCCATAGAAAGCTCATCAGGTGTTCCCGACAGGGTTATATTCCCCTCCATCATACAGCAGACACGGTCTGAAACCTTCATGGCCTGAACGATATCCTGTTCGACAATTATCAGGGAAGCACCGGAATTCTTGATTTCCGGGAAGGCTTCGTAAAGATTCTTGATGACAACAGGTGCCAGCCCAAGACTGATTTCATCACACAGCAATACCCGCGGATTTGACATGAGGGCCCGGCCCATGGCAACCATTTGCTGTTCACCGCCAGATAGGGAAGTTCCAGGCTGATTGCGTTTTTTCGTCAAGGCCGGAAACAGGTCATAAACATTATTCAGGTTCCAGTATCCCGCTTGCTTGTTGCCATAGGCACCAATCTCCAGATTTTCTTCAACACTCAGGGATGGGAACAGCCGACGACCTTCCGGTATCATGGCAATCCCCAGGGATGTAATTTCATCGGCATCCAGGTGGCCGATCGGCATGCCTTCGAGCAATATGCTTTCAGCCGGTGATTTCAAAACACCTGAAATGGTGCGCAACAAGCTGCTTTTGCCAGCCCCGTTGGCCCCGATTATTGCCAATGTTTCGCCTTCGCTCAGGGTTAAATTGATACCAAAAAGAGCTTGGAAATTACCGTAAAAGGCAGTCAGGTCCCGTGTTTCCAGAAGTGCCATCAAACCTCTATTCCGAGGTAAATCTCCCGGACCTCCTTGGATTTCATTATTTCTCCCGGATCACCTATGGCGATGACTCTTCCAAAATCCAGTACAAGTAGATGTTCCACAACGGACGTCAGGGCATGAAGAACATGTTCAATCCAGATAATGGTCACACCTTTTTCATGAATGGACTTGATGGTTGCTACAAGCGAATCGCACTCACCCTGGGTCAGGCCACCGGCAATTTCATCCAGCAGCAGCAATTCCGGGTTTGTAGCAAGCGCTCTGGCAAGTTCCAGGCGTTTTCGCTCCAGAAGAGAAAGTTGGCCGGCCGGCAAGTTGACATGCTTCGCCAATCCTGTTTCCTGCAGAATCTCAACACAATTGTCAGTGGTCTTGGCTTCATCAAGGTTGCGGCCGAAAGTACCGGCCACAAGAAGATTTTCAAACACGGTAAGCTTGTCAAAGGGTTGTGGTATCTGAAAACTGCGCCCAATACCTGATAAGGTGCGCTTCATCGGAGAAACTTGGGTTATGTCCTCGTTTTGAAAGAAAATCTGCCCTCCATCAGAAGATATGTTCCCTGTTATCAAATTGAAAAGGGTTGATTTCCCTGCTCCATTGGGGCCGATAATCCCCAATGCCTGTCCGGCAGGCACATCAAACGAAATTTCATCAGCAACTTTTAGAAAACCAAATGATTTACACAGTTTGGAGATGCTGAGAATGGACATGGTTTGGATGTGCCTGCCGAGAAAATTTTAACTGATTCAGGAAATTTCTTCCATGGAACCTCCGGTGGCAATCATGGGAGCCGTCTGGTTATCGACAACAACCAAATCATAACCACCACCATCAGCCAGACGCCATTGACCTCCAACCAAGGGTGTCTTGGCAATATTCTGTGCAGCGAATGGAGGTAATCCGTTTCCATTCCAGGCAATCGGACCGACAATAGTTGAAAGGTCGGTTGCTGCTATTGCTTCGGCCACGGCATCACCATCATCAACTTCGGAAACCCTTCCGGCTACGTCTTGGGCCAATTCAAAGAGGGCATGAATAAATCCTATTGGCTGGGTCCACTGACGTCCAGTCGAAGCCGTGTACTCATCGGCCAATTCACTTGATGTTTGACCGGTCAGGGTTGACGAGAAGGGATGGCTTGGGGACCACCAGACTTCCGATGACAGATTATGACCGGCGTCTCCCAAGGCTTCTACCGAAACCGGAAACAGGATAGCCTTGCCGATAGAGGCGGCTTTGGGGACAAATCCCTGCTGTTTTGCCTGGGTCCAGAAAGTGGTAAAGTCGGGCGGGATCGGAACACCGGTAACGATTTCACAGTTGGCCTGCTTGAAGGCGTTGATTTGGGCTGTGAAATCATCGGTAAGATTCTGATAACGCCCGGTATCTGTCAAGGTATAACCCTGTTCGGCCAGAACTGGTGGGAAGCCAACAACAGGATCTCCCCAGGCATTGCCATCACCATCATTGGGGTAGAGTGCACCTACGGATTTATTCGTATCAAGCTGATTCCACATATTGGTGAAGACTTGAATGATATCCTCCAGACCCCAGAAGAAATGATATCCGTAATTGAAAGGTTCCCAACTTGCCGGATCACCAGGATTACCCTGCTGTCCAATAAAATAGGGCTGCCAGGGTGCTACCGTGGAAATAACCGGGATTTCTTCGGCTTCACAAGTTGTGGTGACTGGATTGGTTGTTTCAGGTGTTGAAGCAACCAGCATCAAATTGATTTCATCATCGACAATCAACTCCTTGGCAACTTCTGCCGCACGATTGGGATTGGACTGGCTGTCCTTGACAATAACTTCGAAATCCGAACCGGCAACGTTGAGAAAACTGTCAATTATGAAATTGTCAGCTTCAGCAAAGGCTGCCAATGGACCTGATGCCGGAGTTACATATCCTAGACGGATTTTTGTGCCCTGGGAAAGGGCAGGTGCGGCAAGACCCCCTGACGCAACCAGTAGCCCGGTTGCAGCAGAAGATTTTAATAATTTACGACGTGTGATCATAAGTGAGTCCTCCTATTTCAAATGATCGTTATTCAGGGGCTGAACCAGCCCATGCATTTCTTAACAACTTATGAATCCCCTCACGGGTTATTTCGCGAGGATTCCAATAAGGGTTTTTAACCGCAATATCCACGGCCAAATCGATGTCATCTTCCTTCATCCCCAGTTCACTGAGACTGAGCGGGGCACCTAGTGACTTTGCAAATTCCCAGATTGCCTTGCCTGTATTCCGATCATTAAGCATGACACCAAGGGGTTCCAGCAAATCTGGTACAGCCAGTGCATTATAGGCTATGGCATGAGGCAGAATGATGGCATGGGTTTCAGCATGAGGAAGATCAAAACTGCCTCCAAGTGTGTGACACAATTTGTGGTGCAGGGCCATTCCAACAGTGCCCAGAACGGTGCCACATGCCCAAGCTCCCCTTAGAGTATCTTCACGGGCCTTAATGTCTTCGGGGTCCACCAGTACATCAGGAAGAGATGAAACAAAATACTGTAAACCGTCCTTGGCAAGTTGAGTGGAATCATCTGAACGGTCCTTGGCATAAAGGCCCTCAACTGCATGGGCCATTGCATTGAGGCCGCTGGTAACGCTCAAATTACGAGGCAAGGTAACAACCAGTTCAGGATCGTAGAGAATAATTTCGGGAAGTACCTTGTCATCTTTAATGGTTGTCTTGATTCCATCTTCGGTTTGTCCCAGGATGGGGGTGGCTTCACTACCTGCATAGGTCGTAGGTATGATGATTTGGGGCAGATCTGTATGCAATGCTATGGCCTTGCTTAAACCTGTCGTTGAACCACCTCCGACTGAAACGAGGCAATCCGCATTAACGGATTTTGTGTGTTCGAGTGCCATAGCGGTAACTTCAACCGGGGTATGCATTTTGGCACCAGTGAATACACCTACAGTGATGTTTTGCAGTTTTTCTGCCAAATCCCGTGCCACATCAGTTTGTTCGGGTGTTGATAATACAAACGCCCTGGAACAGTCAATCTCCTTGATGAAGCTATCCAGTTCATGGCGTATTCCGGAACGGAAATGTACCGACTGATTGGTTAGCGAATGTCTTTTGATTCCCATAGTGTCCCTTGGCAAATTTGATGTTTGACGTTACAGAAATATAACAAAGATACAATTAGTCCTTGATTGAATTATGACTTATTAATATAACCCAAAGTTATGAAGTTGGATCCACGACATCTTGAAATTCTGGCAGCAGTTGTTGACAATGGTGGAGTGACAGAAGCTGCACGGGCAATTGGTAAAAGCCAGCCAAGCCTTTCCCGTACGATAACCCTCTTGGAAAACAGGGTCGACAGACCATTGTTTGCCAGCAACAAGAGACCGTTGGTTCCCACTGAATTTTGCTTGCAGCTTGCAGCTGAGGGTCGAAAGATTCTCAAGGCCAATCACGCAGCCGGTGAAATAGTATCAAGTTACAAGTCTGGTCGAAGCGGTGCGGTAAGGTTGGCAGGCACTCCCTTTTTCATGGATGGTGTGATTTCGGGGATGATTGCAACCTTCCAGACCTTGCATCAGGATATCAGAATTGATCAAAGCTATTGTTATCCGCTGGATGTATTTGCCGATCTCAGGAATGGTGTACTTGATTTGGGAATAATTCCAATTCGTGCTTCCGAGGTCCCCGATGATATGACCTTTGATCAGATATTGCGTGGAAGGAATGTCATTGCGTGTCGAGCAGGCCACTCACTCACCCGTAAATCGGTGGTAAGATTGAACGACCTGACCTCCTATCCCTGGATTGCACCACCTGTTGATAGCCCATTATATCATGATTTGAGAGCAGGTCTGGAAGGAATTGGTGTCAAGCATTTCAAGATCAGTTTCACCGGAGGAAGTTTGAGTGCCGTGATTAATGTCCTGTCCGAATCGGATGCCTTGACGGTACTTCCATACTCTGTCGTTTTCCGAATGCGCCCTCAAAACAGGCTGACTGCATTAAGCATACGAATTGGTGATCCAGAACGTCATCTGGGGATACTGACCTTGACCAATAATCGTCTTGAACCTGCAGCCAAGAGGCTCATGAATTACATTACGACAGAATTCAAGAGTCTGAGTGCGATCATTCATCATCATGAGCAAAATGAATTGTGGCGAAAATAAGGATATTCATTTGCAAATAATTGAATTAAAGCCAACAAATACCTAACTTCAACTTCTTGAGAACAAATGGTGAATACCAGTAATTCGAAGTAGGTCAAGTCAGGAGAATTGGTACTCCAAACAGGGGTAATTCAAAACAAACTATTCCAAACAAACAGAATGCGGGTGTGGCGGAATTGGTAGACGCACCAGATTTAGGATCTGGCGCTTTAATGCGTGGGGGTTCAAGTCCCTCCACCCGCACCAGGAAATGAAAGTTGCTAATGTCAGACAGTGAAATTGTTTTTCAAGAAGATTTAGATGAGCCGCAAATCCACGTCGCTGAGGATGGTTTCAGCCGAGTGTACCGCTTGGGTGTGACGAAAGGTCTTCTGAACAAGAAACTCACACAAGAAATTTTGGAATACAAGGACAGGTTCAATATTCCAGGATTCCGTAAGGGCAAGGCCCCATTGAGTGTCATTCTTAATCGTGTTCCGGAGAAGGAAAAGGAAGAATTCCTGCAGAGATATGTCAGGGAACAAATTCAAGAACATTTGCACGATTCAGACAAAATTGTCATAGGTACACCTGAAATAGATACGGACTATACAAACGAAACCGATATGGTCGCCAAGATATCGGTTTCCTACGAGGTATCTCCTGAAGTCCAGGACTTGGATTATGACAAGTATTCCATCATAAAACTCGTACCGGAGGATAGGGAAAAGTTGCTGGAAAAGATCAGACAGGATTTTTTGGCTGCCAACCCGGAAAAGGTAACCCAAGACAAGGATTATAAATCCGAAATTGGGGATTATCTGATGGTTGACATGACAATTGAGGCACCGGGTACAAGTGCTGATGGGTATATTGATAAGGCCAGAGAGGTATTGGTCGAAGACAATTCAAGTATTTATGATGTGAAGTTCAATTCCATCGGACTGGTTATGGATGAGGAGTTCACGATAGAATCGGAATTGCCTTCATTTTATGATGGTTTTGAAGAAGCAGGTAAGCCTTGTAAGTTTCATTTCAAAATAGCAGAAGTGCTCAAAGGCAGTATATTAGACGAGCCCACCCAGGAAATGGCAAAAAAATTCGGCTTCGAGTCGGTTGAGGAATTGGATGTAGAACTTTTGAATAGGAAATTGCAACAATTTGAAAGTATATCCGCACACCTCATGACTGATCAATTCGTACTTACAATGGAAAATGAACTGGATTTTGATGTTCCGAAAAAGGTACTGAATTCAACGATGGAAAATCTTTGGTTCGAGGAGAACAAAGATGATTCAAAATCCGAAACTGCAAATCCCGAAGAGGATGACGAAAAGAATGAAAAGGATTCCGATGATATAGAAAATGGGGAAACAGAGCTTGGTTCATCGAAAAAGGATGATGAAGATACCTCGAATAATGGTTCAGGTGAAGACTCGAAAAGAGTTGATTGGGATACCATTGATGCCGAAAAAGTTACAGAAATAAGGAATATCGCACTCAACCAGGTCAGGTACATGATCCTCCTTAAAAACATAGCAAAAAAGGAAGATATAAAAGCAACCAGGGAAGAGATTGTTGACGAGTGGGCTGTTATGCTTGCACGCTACAATCAATCCCCTCATATAAATATGGAAGAACTCAGAAGCAGAATTAAGTATGAAGACATTCCGGATTATTTTGCCTTAAGTTCCCAAAACAAAATTGTTTCATACAAGGTGGAACAATTCATCATGGGCAAGGTAGGTAACACTGAAATGAAAGTAAGTTTTGAAAAACTTATGGAAATACGGCAAATGGAGCGAGAGAAATTGATTGCATTCATGGAATCAGATCATTCGGACCAGGAAAACAAACCGGACAAGGATTACCAAAGTTGAAATAAGGCAGATGAAATGGACCCTTTGAAAAATGCATTGATTCCTACAGTAGATGAGCAAACTCCACGAGGAGAAAAACGATATGATATTTTCTCCAAGCTGTTGAAGGAGAGAATTGTTTTTGTGTGTGGCGAAATAAACGAGGAAGTGTCGACACTTGCCGTTGCCCAATTGCTGTTTCTGGAATCCGAAAATCCAAAATCGGAAATCTTCATGTATATCAACAGTCCCGGTGGTGAAGTGGATTCGGGGCTGGCCATTTATGATGCCATGCAATATGTTTCCCCACCAGTTTCCACGCTGGCATTTGGGCGAGCTGCCTCCATGGGAGCCCTGTTGTTGACTGCCGGAGCACCGGGCAAACGATATTCGCTACCCCATTGCTCGCTTATGGTACATCAATCAATGGGAGGATTTCGGGGAAGATTCAGTGATGTTACCATACATTATGATCATATGAAACAACGAGAAAACACCTTGCGGGACATACTCATGAAGCATACGGGAAGGACCAGGGATGAAGTGAGTGATGCCATCAGGGATGGTGACAAGCATCTCAACCCCCAGCAGGCTCTTGAGTGGGGGTTGATTGACAAAATTGTTACAACTCGTTCAAATGAGTCAGGGGAATAAACCTTTTTCCATTTTTTTTGGTATTAGGTTAATATCAACTATAACCGTTTTGACAGTAAATTGGGTGTTCGTTCATGGTAAATCAGACTCCACCTGAAGATAGTGAACTTCTCTGTTCATTCTGCAGTAAAAGCAAAAGTGAGGTCAAGAAGCTAATTGCTGGTCCCAAGGTCTACATGTGTGATGAATGTGTAGAGCTTTCTGTGGAGATAATCAAACAGGATAAAGAGGTAATTTCACGAAAGCAGGGACATCAGTCGACACCACCACAGGAAATCTACCGGTTTCTTGATGATTATGTGATCGGCCAGTCCCATGCCAAGAAAGTGCTATCCGTAGCGGTTTACAACCATTACAAGATGTTGAATAACCTGGATACCGATCTCGGTGTTGAAATCGCCAAGTCCAACATTCTATTGATTGGTCCTACCGGCTGTGGCAAAACCCTGCTTGCCCAGACCCTGGCCAAATTGCTGGATGTTCCCTTTACCATGGCTGATGCCACGACGCTTACAGAAGCCGGGTATGTAGGCGAGGATGTTGAAAACATAATCCTCAGGTTACTGCAGGCCGCAGAATATAATGTATCGAAAGCCCAGCGTGGAATCGTCTATATTGATGAGTTGGACAAGATTACCCGTAAAACCGACAATCCATCGATTACCAGGGATGTAAGTGGAGAAGGCGTCCAACAGGCATTGCTCAAGATTATAGAGGGCACGATTACCTCCATCCCACCCAGGGGAGGAAGAAAACATCCACAGCAGGAATTCCTGCAGGTGGATACTACAAATATTCTGTTTATTTGTGGTGGTGCCTTTGCTGGTTTGGAGAAGGTAATTCAAAAACGTACCAGACCATCAGCCCTCGGATTTGAAGTGGAAATTTCCGATCTGGAAACCAAGGGGTTGAGTGAACTTCTGGAGGATCTGGAGCCCGAGGATTTGATGAAATTCGGCCTCATCCCTGAATTTGTCGGTAGGTTGCCAGTCGTTGCAACCTTGAATGAGCTCGATGAGGATGCCTTGGTCAGGGTACTTACAGAACCTAAGAATTCACTTATCAAGCAATTCAAAAAACTTTTTGATCTGGATGGCATCAAGTTGACTTTCACTGACGAGGCAATCAGGGCCATAGCCCGAAAGGCGACAGAATTGAAGACTGGTGCCAGGGGGCTGAGGTCCATCATTGAACAAATATTGCTGGATACCATGTTTGAATTGCCACTGGACGAAAGCGTGGTTGAAATTGTTGTCAATGAGGAATGTGTCGTATCGAACACGGCACCAATGAAGTTCTATTCTGAAAGTAACCTTTCCAAGGTTGTGGGTTCCTGAATATGTCGGGATTGATTAACTTTGTTGTTCGCTTGCTGACCTGGTGGAATTCCCAGACCTTGGGAACCCAGATCTACACGTGGCACAAGGGGCAGAAGGTTGGTGAGGATCCCGAGGGCAATGCCTTTTACCAGACGAAGGATGGCAAAAGAAGGTGGGTGGTTTATCGAGGCAATATAGAGGCCAGCAGGGTTTCGCCACAATGGCATGGTTGGTTGCATCATACCTTTGAACATCCGCCAACCGAGGACCCGCTTCCTATGAATGAATGGGAAAAATCCCATATTGAAAACAAGACCGGTATGCCGGAAGCATATTCTCCGCTTGGATCATTACGAGGAAAAAGGAAGGATTTGACCCGGGATTATATTCCCTGGAGTCCCGAATAAATCAGGTAGAATTTATGGCCGAAAACAAATTGGAAGTAGTTGTTGGTGCAGCTGTCCTATTGATTGCCGGAATCTTTTTCTACCTTCTCCTGCTTGAAAACGACTCCTTTTCGGAAGAAGGGGGGTATGAGTTGGTGGCAGAATTCAATTCCGCACAAGGTGTTTCAGTCGGCACCGATGTCAAGCTGGCAGGAATAGCGGTAGGTTCGGTTACGGACATGACCATAAATCCGGAGACGTACAAGGCAGATGTGAGATTGATAATCAGATCGGATCTGGACATACCTGTTGACAGTTTTCTTGCCGTGTCCTCCGAAGGATTGCTCGGGGGAAATTTTATTGAAATCCTCCCGGGCATTGATTTCGAGTATTTTCAACCTGGTGAAAAAGTGGTTCAAACCCAATCATCTGTTGATTTTATGAGCGTTATGGCAGGTTTCGCAGATTCGCAAAACTGAAGATGCGGCGTCTGGCATATATTTTCCTGACAGGTCTCCTGCTTCCAGGTATTGCCTTTTCTCAGGCAAGCCTCCAAGGTGATGGAGCCATATTGAGATCTCTTGATACCATAACCGGCAGGGTCATGGATCTGGCAATGGAAGTGGGGCAAAGCACCGAATTCAAGCACTTTGAAATTACCCTTGAGGAGTGCAGGTTTCTACCTGAAAACCCAGTAAAATTTTCCTATGCTTATGTCACCATCACAGATCAGAGAGATCAATCGGCTTTATATTCCGCCTGGATGATTTCACACTCACCAGCCTTGTCGGCATTTGAACATCCACGTTTTGATTTCTGGTTAATCCGCTGTACCACACTAGTACCCGAAACTTCCAATGGTATGGAAGAAAACTGAACATTTGTCTTGAGACAGGCCTCACCAATCAAGCTCAGAAACTCGCTTTCCGAAATTTCCCTCCCACCCATTTTTGCCAGATGCAAACTAGGCATCTGGGCATCCAAAACCTCGAAGCCTGTACGATTCAGGTGGTCAACAAGATAAACGAGGGCGATCTTGGAAGCATCAGATTTGACGAAGAACATGCTTTCACCAAAAAATACACCCCCTATGGTAACTCCGTAAAGCCCTCCGACAAGGTCATCGCCTTCCCATACTTCAAGAGAATGAACAAGGTCAATTTTGCTCAGCTGGATATAAATGTGCTTTACTGCAGGATTGATCCATGTTGATTTTCGCTTGGAGCATTGGTCAATGACCAGATGAGCGTTCTTGTTTATGGTCAATTGAAATGGGTTTGACCTGATTTTTCGCCTTAACCTTTTTGAAACCCGCAAATCATCCAGTGGTATGATAAATCGTTCCTTTGACCTTACCCATTTGAAGGAATATGGGTCATCTTCATCACCCATGATGAAATTACCCTGATGATAGTTCAATATGAATTGTTCGACAAACCCATCAGTCATTTAATACTAATTGCAGCTCCTAATTGTTTTTCAACAAATCACCATTTTCCTTTAACCATTTCTCCAGCCAATGGATATCATATCTTGATTCCAGGAAATCCTTGTCTTCAAGAAGCAACTGGAAAAGAGGTGCGGTTGTGCTGATTGGGTGAACGATCAGTTCCTCCAAGGCCCGCTTCAATTTGGCGATAGCCAAGGTTCTGTTTTCACCATGTGATATCAATTTGCCAATCAGGCTGTCGTAGTTTGGTGGCACCGAATAACCGTTGTAAAGGAACGAGTCCATTCTGATACCCAAGCCCCCGGGTGAATGGTACAAGCCTACCTTGCCAGGACAGGGAATGAAATCAGGTACGGTTTCAGCATTAATTCTAACCTCGATGGAGTGTCCCCTGGCCTTGAGGTCTTCCTGCTTGATTTCCAAGGCGTTGCCAGAAGCAACCTTGATCTGTTCCTTGACCAGGTCAATGCCATATATTGCTTCTGTAACAGGATGTTCGACCTGCAGACGGGTATTCATTTCAATAAAATAAAATTGTCCGCTATCATACAAAAACTCGATGGTTCCCACCCCCTTGTAACCCATCTCGGCAATTGCCTTGGAACAAATTTGACCTATTTCCATTCTGGTCTGGCTATCAAGAACTGGGCTGGGTGCTTCTTCAAGCAGTTTCTGGTGACGTCTTTGGATCGTACAATCCCGTTCCCCCAGGTGAACGGCATTTCCCTGACCATCACCCAGAACCTGGATTTCGATATGTCGGCCATGTGGGAGAAACTTTTCCAAATAAACTTCTTCATTGCCAAAACTGGCACCAGCCTCCTGCTGGGCGGCATGATAGGCCAGTTCAAGATCATCTTCGGATCTGACCACCTTCATGCCTCGACCCCCACCACCGGCAGAAGCCTTTACAATGACCGGATATCCAATGTCACTGGCGACACTCCGGGCCATTTCAACGGTATTGATGCTCTCATTTGGCCCTGGCACACATGGAACACCAAGACCCAGCATTGTTTCCTTGGCAGTAATCTTGTCTCCCATGAGTTTGATATGCTTGGAGGAAGGACCAATGAAGGTGATATCATGGTCTTCCAACTGTTCGACGAATTCGGAATTTTCAGACAGAAAACCATAGCCCGGATGTACGGCATGTGAACCGGTAATTTCGCAAGCTGAGATAATGGCGGAGATCGACAAGTAGCTTTCCTTGTTATCCGGGGACCTGGGTTTGCCTATGCATACGGCTTCATCGGCCATCCGGACATGCATGGCGTCCTGATCAACAGTTGTGTGGACAGCTACGGTAGCAATCCCCATCTCCTTGCAAGTCCTGATTATTCTAAGGGATATTTCGCCACGGTTGGCAATGAGTATTTTTGAAATCATTTTGTTAAAGTTCGTTTAGCTTGACGGGAGATTCAATTGTCAATGGATTGACATCAATCGATAATCATCAGTTCAGAACCGAACTGCACCGGTTCCCCATCATCAACCATGACTTTTCGGACAGTACCTGCATGGGGTGCACCAATGAAATTCATAGTCTTCATCGCCTCGATAATAAGAATTGTATCACCTTCCTTGACACTTTGACCTATCTGGACAAAGGGAGTCGGAGCCTCGGGACTTTGCTTGAGATAAACGGTTCCAACCATCTCTGATGAAACCAATCCGCTTTTTTCGGATTGGGTTTCATCCAATTGGGGCGTGGGGTTATGTACTTCGGGGCTAGGAGCAGGGAGTGGTGCAATGTTGGGAACCTGGTATCCACTAGAATAATGTGCCATCCTCAATTTAATTAGGGATGTATCCCCTTCCTTGAATTCCACCTCAAATTCTCCAAGTTCCTTTTCCTTGAACAAATCCATGAGTTTGGAAATCAATTCCAATTTCGAGTCTTGCTTGGCCACCTAAACCTCCAAAAATTTACTTGTTATATTTACTAGTTTGTTGCTGTTTTCAATTGATCCAACTCAAATTGGAATTCTTCAAGAGTCAGAAAACCCCTGATGACCTCTCCACCCAATATAAATGTTGGAGTTGCATTGATTTCCAACGCCTGGGCCAGCTGATAATTGGTATTCAAAACATCCTGAACCGAGGAATCAACCATCTTATCCGTCAAAGTCTGCAAATCCAAAGAGGCTATTTCCGCGACTTCGGAAATGATCTTCTCATTGACGGGCCCCTCAAGAGACAAGAGAAGATCATGAATCATCTCATATTGTTCGGGACCGGCGAGTTGAAATACGGCTATGGCAAGCCTGGATGAAATATCCGATTGTTCACCTAGAATTGGAAATTCCCTGATGACCAGACGCAGGTCGGGATTAGTTTCAATGAGATATTTAATAACCTGTTGGGCACGACGACAATAACCACATCGATAATCAACGAATTCTACCAGATTAAGCTCTCCTTCAGGATTACCGCCCACCCAGGAATTCGGGTCATGGAATATTTCGTCCGCATAGAATTCAATAAATTCCCTATCCATTTCGAGACTTGCCTCATTTTCCTGTTCTTCCAACCTTTCAATAACATCAAGCAATATTTCGGAGTTATTCAATAAATACTCTTTTACCAATTCCCCAAATATTGCCTTTTCGTCAGAACTGAGATTTTCCAGGTCAAAGGCATTGATAGGTGATGCCATGAACAAAAGAAGAAACCCGATACCAAGTACCCGTCTCACCAGTCCGGTTAGTTCAATAATTAATAGATAAATATGACAAAACATGCTGAATGCGTTTCTCATGATATTGATACTCCTTGTGTTATTGGGACAAGTTTGAAGTTCTAAGATTCATTATTTTCAAGTTCCATGAAACTTCAAAGCAATTTTTTACCTGTAATCATTTGGATTATTCCAGGTCTGACGGAGAATAAAATCTCAAATTTTTTCTAATATCCCAGTCAGTTTCATCCTCTGGAGCAATTTGGTGTATTGTGCTTTCAAATTCGTTGTTACCGTGAGATTGCGTTGAATCCTGATCCTGAGAAGCCTTTTTGGAAACTGGTTTCTTTTTTGGCTTGGATTTTCTTTGCTTGATGGTTTCCTTGCCAGCTTTCGCAACCTTGGGTTCCGATTTTTCGGGAGTATCCGCCTGTATCGATTCCTTCTTTTGATCTTCAGCAGGGGCAGCTGATTCATTTACTGTTACTTCCTTCTCGATTTCTTTTTCGGGAGTGTACTGTTTTGCCTTGGTCCTTGCTCTTTTTCTTTTTACAGGCTTGCTTGATTTCTCCTCCTTGGCTATTTTTTCAACAGCTGAACCACCATCGCCTTGTTCCGATTCTACTAACAAGGCACTTTCACTCTCCTGAGAGGTATTGTTGACGGAAAGATCATCTTCTGGTTTTGAAGTGGCCCGTTTTTGCCTGGTTGCAGACAAATCGGTAGGAATTTGATCAATGACTGCGTTTGAGGAATTATTACCCTTCTTGTTGTTATTTTCATCGGAAATTTTGGTATTGCCATTATATGATCTTGCCTCCGAACCGGTCTTGGACGAATTTCTGGTTGTTTTCTTAGATGACCAGGTTGGTTTGGGGGTATTGTGGTTGTTTTGCGAATATTTTTGTGGATATCTGAAAATTTCCTTGTTTCTGTCAGCACTGTACAAAATAAAACTGTACTCTTGGGAGAACAGATTATCGGTTGTTTCGAATCGAATCCGACATCCGTGAACATCCTCCAACCTGGAAATCTCTCTTCGCATTTCATTGAGAAAATAATTCTCAAGTGGAGCTGAAACGGATACCTGTACATTTCCCGGTCTCTTGAGTGAACATTCTGCCTCTATATGCCGGAGAATGATTACAGCAAGGGTTTCGTCCAGTATTACCCGGCCGGTTCCGCTACAGGCCGGGCAAACCTTGGTTGTATTGGTAGCCAGATTTTCACCAGCCCTCTGCCGCGTCATTTCCAATAAGCCCAATTTGGAAATATACCCGCAGTTGATCCAGGCCTGATCCCTTCGCAGGGCAGTACGCAGGGCAGTTTCAACCTCTTTGCGATGGGGTTGGTATTCCATGTCTATGAAATCAATTACAATGATACCTGCCAAATCCCGCAACCGTAATTGCCTGGCAATTTCCTTGGCTGCTTCAATGTTGGTTCTGAGTGCAGTTTCGGAAAGGGTTTTTCCCTGGTTTGATTTGGCCGAGTTGACATCAATTGATACCAGGGCTTCGGTTGGCTGAATTACCAGGTGACCACCTGAAGCCAATTCTACCCGCGGATTATGAAGATTCCTGAGATCTTCATGAACCCCATGTAGAACAAACAAGGGTTTCAAACTGTTATGCTTGATGATCTTGCCGGATTCATGTGGAACCAGTGAGTTGACAACCTCGACGGTGCGCTCGTATCCCCTGTCCCCGGCAACAATAATTTCATCAATTGAATCACGGAAGTAATCCCTGATGGTCATTTCAATCAAGTCACTTGCTGGTTTCAAAAGTGCCGGAGCCTTGGAACCCCTGGCCTTTTCAAGAATATCCTTCCAGGTATTAACCTGACGGCTGATATCAGCTTCAATGACCTCCCCGGGGGGAATTGCATTGATGGTTCTCATTATCAGGCCAGCCCCCTGTGGGAAATTGAAGTTATTGAAGATTGTTCTCAAATGCTGGCTTGTTTCCGCCGAATTGATCTTGCTGCTGATTGAAAATCCCTTATCACTGTTTGGAAGCAGTACACAGTATCTGCTTGGTAAACTAATGTAAGTGGTTAAGGTTGCCCCCTTGGCATTCAGTTCATCCCTGGATACCTGAACAAGTACCACCTGCCCTTTGGTTATGACATCCTGTATCAGAAGGTCCTTGGGGATTTTTCGTGAAGCCCTTCTGTTGTATTTGTTTTTGCCCTTGATCCCATTGCCATTTAAATGCCTTTGATTATCTGGGGTACCCTGCAAATTCATGGTACGGATAATGATACCAAAATCGTTCGTGTAATCTTCAAACTCCCCGAGAAAGTTTGAGTTTTCTGTATTGGCCCCATCTTTCAGGGCTTCTTCTGGGTCGGCAGGTTCAGAATCCAGGCTATTGATATCAATATTGTAATAATCAGGATGGATGGCCCGAAACGGTAAAAAACCGTGCTTGTCCGTACCGATGTTTACGAAGGCAGCCTGAATTGAAGGTTCGATTTTATCAATTCTGGCAAGATAAATATTCCCTGCCAGTCGATTGGAGGTCTTGGCTTCCCTTTTGAATTCCTGTACCTTACCTCCTTCAAGTACTAATATCCGGGTTTCATCTCCTCCGGCGGTATCAATAAGTATTGAAGAATGCATATTTTTCTCTTTAAAATCAGTGCACATTCCCATCCAAGCTTGAATAGCTGGGTAGTGCCAAAATTGGTTTGTTGAATTTTCATTCGTTTGTATTTTTCCGTAATCCGCGGCCACGACTCATTAGGCGGAGCATAGATGGTTGACGTTTTGCAAGTCTTCATTTCACTATGTATTTCGTAAATCACCAGAAATCTGTTTGCCGTTTATCGGACCAAAATAAAAATCTTGGGTAAGTTATAATTTTAATTGTGAACAGACATGTTTTGCCATTGTGACAACAAGGATGATTTTATCTACACATCCATTCTGCTACCCGAATTATTATTTTTTGAAAGAGTAGCGCCTATTGGTTAACTACTGATACACAACCCAAAGTCAACAAAATATCAAAAAAATTTGTTCAAATATAATTTATCTGTCAGAAAATGAACAAACCCAAGAATTAATTACTATTTAAATAGATATCAATGCTTATTGGAACGATTATCCCTACAACAAGTCATGAAACCCATCCGTCCATTCACCAGATACCTCAAGGAGCCACCCAAGAAGGTGCCACCAAAAATCCAAAAATTGTGGCAAAAAGCTCTGGGGGTCATTGCCTGGGGATTCAGTGAAGTTTGCCTTGGCATCACGTTTGTCTTTGTTGCCTTGACCGGCATGATTATAGCAGTAGGTTCCAACCTGCCTACCTTTGAGGAGTTGGAAAATTATTCTCCTCCGACCATAAGCAGGGTCTTTTCTTCGGAAGGAAAGCTGGTTGATGAATTTGCCAGGGAACGAAGGTTGTTCAGCCCGTATGAGGAAATACCGGATTTAGTCATTCATGCGGTTGTCTCTGCCGAAGACAAATATTTCTTTCAACACCAGGGACTTGACCCATTGGGAATAATCAAGGCTGGTGTTCAGGCTATGCAGGGTGAACGCCTAAGAGGTGCATCCACCATTACCCAGCAGGTAATGAAAAATTTTCTTTTGTCCAGAGAACGTTCAGTGGAACGCAAACTCAAGGAAATCATTCTGGCAGTAAAGATCGAAAAAGCTCTTGGCAAGGAAAAAATCCTGGAACTGTATCTGAACGAAATCTTTTTGGGGCAGAATTCCTATGGCATTACAGCTGCAGCCCAAACCTATTTCAACAAGTCACTTGATGAACTTTCCATCGAGGAAGCTGCCTATCTGGCAGCCCTGCCAAAGGCTCCCTCGAACTATCATCCTGTCAGGGATTATGTCCGGGCCATAACCCGTAGAAATTTTGTGATAACCGAAATGGTTCAAAACAAGCACATTTCCGATGAGGAGGGTAAATTTGCCAAGTTGCAGAGTCTGAATACCGTAATGAGTGGTGATTATCCCTCATTCAAGCAATCGCTTCCGCCAAGAAGCTACTTCACCGATGAAATCCGTAGGCAGCTCGCCAGAGAGTTTGGGATTGACGAATTTTTTGAAGGAGGTTTGAATATTCGTGCAACCATTGATCCCCAGTTGCAGGAAATAGCCATTTCGGCACTTCGTCAAAGCCTTGAGGACTATGACCGCTCCACGGGAAATTGGATAGGTACAAAGCAGAATGTCACTTCAAATTCCCGGGAAGGAAAAGAACCCTTCGAGGTGGATTTGCCTAGGGATATTGAGGGGTGGTCATTGGCTTATGTTGCCAGGTTTGAGGGCAATACGGCATATTTATACATTGAAAGCCACCCGCAGGATTCAACCAACATTTTAGATGAAAACAGTTTTCAGTGGGTTCAGAGTTTGGATCAGGGCAGCCTGCCGGAAGGAAACCGCAAGGCCAATGAGTTTCTGCAGGAAGGTGAATATGTTTACGTTTCACCCAACAGAAATGGTGATGGTAATATTGTTTCATGGGATTTGCATCAGCTGCCTGAGGTTCAAGGTGCTTTCATTGCAATGGATACAACCACTGCCAGGGTTCTTACCATGGTTGGGGGTTTTTCCTACCAACAGTCAAGTTTTAATCGGGCAACCCAGGCCCTCCGCCAACCAGGATCGGCATTCAAGCCCATTGTTTATGCCTCCGCCCTGGATTCTGGCTTTACACCAGTGAGCATTATATTTGATGCGCCGATCAATCTGGATACTCCCCAAGGCATCTGGCGACCGGTCAATTACAGTAACAAGTTTTATGGTCCTGTTCCCCTCAGAACAGGTATAGAGCAGTCAAGAAATCTCATGACTGTCCGCCTAGCCAATGATGTTGGATTGGAAAAAATATCCAGATTTGCCGAAAATGTTGGTGTTTATGATGCTATGCCTCCATTTTTGGCCAACTCCCTGGGAGCGAAAGAAACAACTCTCATGAAGCTTGTTGTTTCCTATGCCATGTTTGCCAATGGTGGGTTTAAGGTCACCCCGACACTTGTGGACCGGGTCCAGGACACGAATGGCAATACCATTTACAAGGCAACCTTGCAGGTGTGCAGTGATTGTACCAATCCCATTTTGCCCAAGGGCGAAATTCCGGAAGTCCTATCCCTAAGTCCCCAGATCATTGATCCTGTTACTGCCTATCAGATTACCTCAATGATGCAGGGGGTTGTGAAACGGGGGACTGCTTCCAGAACAGTCAAGGCGGATTTTCCAGTTGCCGGAAAAACCGGAACGACCAATAATGCAAATGATGTATGGTTTATTGGTTATACCCCCGAAATCGTTGCCGGGTGTTATATTGGCTATGACGATCCAAGACCCATGGGCAAGCGTGCAACCGGGGGTAGCCTCTGTGCACCAGTCTTTAGCAATTTCATGAACAGGGCTGTCGAGATCTACGGCAATTCGGATTTCAAGGTTCCCGAAGGTGGAGTATTCGTTGATATAAACAGGTTTACCGGTGAGCCTGTACATTCAAGTGGCAAGGAGGAGGAAGGAACGGTAATTGCCGAATTCTTCCGTCTGGGTACCGAACCTCTTGAAGGAGATCTTCGTGTAATTGATGGTGGATTTCCAATGGCTTCCGATTTGCCGGTAATCAAGTTTGAAGACTGGGATGAAGGGATTTATCAGGCAGTGGAAGTTGCATCTGAAACCCGTAACCAGGATTTGAATGCCCCCGAAAACAACACACCACAAAAGCAGGAGGAAAGGGGTTCATTTGGATCCATTTCTGCCGGTGGGCTTTATTGATTTTTGCCATAAATTTAAAATCAGGATTGGCTAAAGCATTTCAAACGGGTTTAGGTTGTACCTTCATAAAAGATCAAATTTTATTCCCAAACCAGCAATGAATGACTCCATGATTATTCCAAATTACCCCATCACACGGATTTGAGCCCCAACATTTATGTTTCACGCACCAGCCTTCAAACTAGTGTCTGAAGTACTGCATAGACAATGGCTGAAATAGAAGTTACTAACCGAAAGAACGGGGCAGAATCCGGTGTTGAGTTGTCAATCAAATCAGAAGAGATAGGGTTAACAGAAATTTTCCCGAAAAATGGTCTGAATCAATAAATAGAAAATCTGGGAAATTGTAATCTTCCCTTTACATGGTTATCAATTATCAACCAAATTTTGTGGATTATCCAGAGCACGTGACCAAACAACCACCATATTACGAATTTGTAGCAATGATTGCCTTGCTGTGGTCTCTGGTGGCTTTTGCTACTGATGCCGTATTGCCATCCTTCCCTGCCATCGGCAGTGAGTTTGGTCTTTTGGATATAAACAATACCCAACTGGTAATCATTGTTTTTGTCGCTGGAACGGGTATTGGCCAGTTGATCATGGGACCCCTTTCAGATTCCTTTGGCCGAAAGCCTATAACCATTTTGGGAGTAATTCTGTTTGTTCTCGCGAGTGGATGGTCATTCTTCACGGATTCATTTTATGGATTACTCCTGTCACGTTTTGTACAGGGGTTGGGAATCTCTGCACCAAGAACAGTTACCCAGGCTTTGATACGTGACCTTTATAAAGGCAGGGACATGGCTCGTGTCATATCCCTTTCAATGATGCTTTTTGTACTGGTACCAGCCGTGGCCCCATTTATTGGACAAACTATTATGCTTTCCTTGGGGTGGCGATTTATATTCGTTTCATTTCAGATAGTGGCGCTTGTTGCCCTGGTCTGGTTCATGGTCAGGCAACCCGAAACACATCCCCCAGATCAGCGGATCAAATTCAGAACAGCAAACATTGCAAAATCAGTTGTGGAAGTATTCTCCTTCCCGAGGGTTATTATTTGTACAATCAGTCTTGCCTTGGGATTAACCTGTATTTTTTCATACCTTGTTTCGGCCCAGCAGATTTATGTGATCTGGTTGGATACCGGCCATGATTTCCCACTTTATTTTGCCATCGTTGCCCTCATCTCAGGGAGTGCAAGCTTTCTGAATGCTGCTCTTGTATTACGCTTGGGAATGTGGGCCTTGTCAACATTTGGGTATTTTGCCATTTGCCTGCTTTCACTTGCTTGCTCATTTATAATTATTACTGGCAATTTACCTATTCATTGGTTGTTGTGGCTGTTTATTGCATGGTCAGCCAGCATGTTTTTCTTGCTTGGATTGTGTTTGGCCAACCTTAATGCACTGGCCCTTGAACCGATGGGGCGTATTGCAGGTATGGCAGCATCGATTATAGGTGCCGTTTCTACACTGATCTGTGTTGTTCTGTCCATTCCAATCGGTCAGCTATTTGATGGAACAGGATTACCACTTATATTAGGTGTTGCCCTTTGTTCAGCGGGTGCATTCATAGCGAATTTGACCCTGAAGCTCAAACGCTTTTCGTTAAACCCAACCTGATGATATGTTTATTGATGGTTCAGCAGTCTATACTTCCTGATAGGGATAAAAAATAGAAATGACACTTGGCATTAGGAAATATACCATTGATATCGAGTCAAACGAGGAAAGTTCAGCATCACTACAGGAAATATTTTGCACTCGTCAGGAGTTATTTTGATGTTGAATTTGTATAATTTATCAACTCGATGAATTATTATGTAATATGAAAAGTAAAATCGAATGCGTACGGATACCCTCAAGTTACTGGAAGAAATCAACAATTCCCTAGATCTCCTCAAGGAGAAAAACAAACGGGATAATCTGGAGCAAAAACTCAGTGACCTGAATACAAAAATAGAGGACCCCAAGTTATGGGATGATCAGATTGCTGCAACTGCGATAATGAAGGAAAGACAAAGCATTATTGAAAGGATGGAAACATTTGAGCGTTTACAATCGTCGATTGAAGACAATACCGAATTGATTGAATTGGGTGAGGAAGAGGGTGATGAGGAGATTGT
Organism: Paracoccaceae bacterium; assembly: GCA_009842205.1. Classification (GTDB taxonomy): domain Bacteria; phylum Pseudomonadota; class Alphaproteobacteria; order Rhodobacterales; family Rhodobacteraceae; genus MPNP01. The sequence goes on from VYFX01000079.1 coordinate 51,498, forward strand.
TCTGGAAGCAGAAAAGTCAATCAGCGACCTGCATGAGGAAATCGAGAAAATAGTTGTAGAAGCACTTCTTGATGATGAGGCAGATAAAAACGATGCCTTTCTTGAAATTAAGGCTGGTGCCGGTGGGACGGAGTCATGTGACTGGGCCCAGATGTTATCAAGAATGTATGAAAGATGGGCCCAGAGCCGGGGTTTCAAGATTGAACTGATATCTCAAAACAGAGATGCAGAAGCAGGGTTGCGGTCAATTACTTTCAAGATAAAGGGCATGAATGCTTACGGGTGGTTGAAATCCGAATCAGGTGTTCATCGTCTGGTTCGTATTTCCCCATTTGACAGTGCCTCAAGAAGACATACGTCCTTCAGTTCCGTTGGTGCCTTTCCAGTGATAGACGAGAACATCGAGATTGAAATCAACCCCAGTGATTTGCGAGTTGACACTTACCGTGCATCGGGAGCAGGTGGACAACATGTGAACAAAACAGATTCGGCTGTCAGAATGACACATCTTCCAACAGGAATTGTTGTAACTTCATCTGAAAAATCACAACACATGAACAGGGCCAATTGTATGGATGCCCTCAGATCCAGACTATATGAACTTGAACTTCGCAAACGCAACGAGAAGCAACAGGAATTGCATCAAAACAAAGGAGAAGCAGGTTGGGGGAATCAAATTCGGTCGTATGTTCTGACTCCTTACCAAATGGTCAAGGATTTACGAACCAATTTCGAATCACCAAATCCCCAAGCTGTACTGGATGGGGATTTGGATGGATTCATGGCTTCCGTATTGGCACATAATGCCGCAGGTCGTTCAAGATAATTGACTGATTAGAATTTCACTCAATTAATGATGCCCAAACCTGAAATGACCAAGCAGGAAAACTCAAGCCTTCAAGCGATTAAAACTTGCCTGCGAGTGGTTTTTGCAAGGGGGCAGGAGTTTTTGACGGGGCAGCCGCCGCTGCAGGTTTTTTGGCTCCGCTGTTGATTTCCTTTTTACCAGAAAATCCGAGTGGTTCTTCGGTTCGTTTTACGGTTCCCTCGAAATGTGCACCCGCCTCGATGGCAATCGTACCATGAATGATATCACCCTGTACTCGTGCAGACTTGTTCAATCGAATTTTTGAACCGCGAACCTCACCCTTTACGAACCCTTCCAAGATAGCCTCTTCAGCCCTGATATGGCCTTCAATCTCGGAAGTTTCCCTGACCGTTAATACACGGGCGGAAATATCACCCTCTACCTTACCTTCAATGAGAATATCATGTGGTGTCTGAAGATTACCTACAATCTTGAGATCCTTTGATATAATTGAGGGGTTGTTTGAAGTTCGAGACTGGGAAACCGGCCCCGAAGGGGTTGTCGGTCTTTGAATAGAACTAATTTCCGGCATGTTTTCATTCTCCTTTCGCTGGCTTTTGACAGGTTCTTTACTTTTATCTTTTGATGCAAACATTTTACACTTCCATGAATATAAGGGGATTTAACGCTTTTTTATTGCGTGTTATTTCATAATGCAAATGAGGTCCGGTTGAAATACCAGTAGAGCCAACTGTACCAATTTTTTTATCATGGGCAACAAACTCACCATTCTTTACACTATAACTATTTAAATGGGCATAAACTGTTCGCAATCCAGAGATGTGACGAATAATAATTGTTTTGCCAAAGCCACCATTGGTACCCACAAATTCCACAATGCCGTTGCCAGTGGCATAAACGGGTGTTCCAGTCCTGGCACCAAAGTCTATTCCATTGTGCATTTTTACTATACCCGATACCGGATGCTTGCGCATTCCATACCCTGAAGTTGTTCGCAAGGCACCTTTCAAGGGTTTGCCGAATGGCAGGGATTGGTAGCCCGTATTCAAAAGATTCATGTACTCCAAAGCAGCTTCAAGTTGGATTGCGTCATCAGATAACGGTGAATCGGACAAACTCCTTAAGGTTTCCAACTCCAGATCTCCTCGCATGACTTGATCTTGATTACGAAACAGGGTTCTGAGTTCCTCCTGAATTCTGGCAGGTGATACATTCACCTGGCCCAACACATCTTCAATTCCGCTGGTTGCCACAGCGATATTTACTGAAAGGTCATTCAAAAGGTTTACCATTCGTCGGTTGCTGGCATTAACCAGTTTTTGCCCCTTTTGAACTTCGGTCTCGAGAGCTGTTATTCTATCTTGGGACTTCCTTAAATTTTCCGTGCTATCGGAAAGAACCTTGGACAGAGTAGAAACAAGGGCAGGATCAGCAGAATCAGTTGTATCCCCAATAATACCGGATGGATTAACATTACCCGGATTTTGGAACCCAACACCGGCAAAGTCATTTAACTCGGTAATCTCCTTCCTCAGCAGATTCAGTTCCTGCTCCTGCTGATATACAAGATCAATCGCTTTTTGGGTTTGGTTGATCAATGTTTTGTTTTCGATGATGAGGCTATCACGTTCCCTGAGCAGAGTGACCAGATTGCTGTTCAAATCGTCATTTGAAACGATTTGATCAGTACCGCTTTGATATTTATTGTTTACAACCATAAAGGAGGCAATGACGGCCCACAACAAAATGATTATTGTCAGGGTAACCAGCAAAAGTCTGGACTTGATACCAAGAAATATATATCTGGTATCACCCCTTGATTGAATGGATATTATCCAATCATTCATCTCAACAAAAGATAATTTATTTTGGATTGCTTGCACCGTTCTGCTGCTTCCGGCTGTATAAAGCCAATAGTTTTATGTTATCCTAATCTAGTAAAAGAATTTGTCAATTGGAAATAACAATCTCAAAACTAAATCAAAAGATATATTTGTTCCAAATGAATTAGCGGTACAAGTTTAAATTGTTTGGACAAGGGAACTCGATTTTTTTATTGCCAGTTATTCCATTGATCATTTGCAGAGACCGAATAGCCTCAAGGAATAGTTTCATTCAATTGCATGGGTTTGCAGCAGTAATTACGAAATAATTGTGAAGTTTCTTGACATAAACATACCATTCGCCTGGTCACTCGTTCGATGGATTTTCCTGGGAGTGTTGGGTTCATTCTTTGTTGTGTTTGTATGGTTGATCGTTGGTTCGATTCCCATTCCCAAATTCGTTGAAAACATTGTTACCGAAAGGGCAATTGAGATTTCCAATATTGAAAGCATGGAAATCAATGATTCCAAGATATCGCTTGATATTGGTAGGTTTCGTCCGGAAATACATTTTACTGAAACAGAAATTCAGTTAATTCAAGGAGAAAACAAGGTAAGACTTACCGATGGAGAAATTTCTTTCAGTTTGATATCCTTGCTCAAGGGCTCATTTGTTCCGACAACCATTACCGGTAATGAAATTACCATAGCAATTTCTTCAGGCGAATTGGGATTGCCTACAAGTGATGGAGGAACCGATGATTCCCGAACCGGTTTCGAACCGCTATCAAACACCATTAATATTCTTGAGTCACTTCAAATTACAACTCTGGAATTGATTGAGTTCAAAAAAATTATCATTCCATATGTGTCACAGGCTAGGCAAGAAGAATTGATCTTTGAAGGTCTGTTTCAGTTGATCAGGAATGAAACCGGCTTTGATGGGAATTATTACTATCCTGACGAAACGGAAGAAGCCAAGGTCAAGTTGAGCCTTCAGCGATACTTAAACAATCAGGATATTTCATACAGGCTGAATATTGCTGGTGACGCTAGTATTTTGAATGATCTTATCAACACGGGAAAATACCAACCTGAAATTAATGGGGGGCTGGATTACGGTACCGTGCTTTTGGAGCTAAACATCAATCAACCCTATGAAACAATCGAGGGGTCATTCAACGTCCTGGATTCCAATTTTGAAATAGGAAGCGTCCTCACTCCTTGGTATGTCGATAGCATGAATATTCAATTTCAATACCAGTTGAACCAAGGTACGATTAATCTGGATAACATGTATCTGCGGTCAAATTTGTTTACTTCCAGCGGTGATGGAACAATAAACCTGCAGTTTCTGAATGAGGGTATAGATATTAAAGGAAAAACTTCACTTGAGACCATTTTGGCAGATAGGGTAGGGGTAAGTGAGGGAATAGATCATTCGGGAAAAGTTTCCTTTGCATTTCTGATACCCTTCGAAGGCCAAACGGGAAACTATAACATTGAGACAGAATTCACAGGCTTTACTTCTGACTATGAGGAAGATTCATTAATCGCCTATCTATTGCAGGAACATAGCAAATTTACCGGAAATGTATCAGGGGAGTTGAGTTCACAACGAACCATTAACTCGTTGAATGGTCACTTTGGTTGGATTAATGACCCAGATCTTCCAGCCAATGACGCCAGAAGATCCAGTATTGACATACCCTTGAGGTATGATGAACAAATTGACGGCTTGGTTGCCGAGGGAATTAATATATCAGTTGCAGAATTGCCCCTGGATATAGATGGCAAGCTTGTATTGGGACAGACAAATGTTGATACCGGCCCATCATATTATGGTGTGTTTGATTTACGTGAAAAAACACAGGTTGATCCCTTGCCCGAATCGGTTGGAAAGATAGGGTTAAATGGAATTCTTGAATCCGAGGGTTTGAATTTTTCATACAATCTGACCTTGGACGAGGATAGCGTTTCAATTTGGAACAGAAATTCACCTGCTTTTTCCTCCACGGGTAACATAAATCTAAATACCTTGTCTGAGGAAGGGATAGGGATTGGAGGTTCGATCGAATTGGCTTTGGCTACTTCCAATCGAAATGATGAATTGCAAGTAAATTTTGCTGGAGAACTCCAGCGACGGGAATTCAATTTTGATGAGTTGGTTATTGAACTGGACCCGGTCTCGTTGATTGCCTCGGGCAAGATGGAAATTTCCAATGATGAAAGTTCATCACCATTTTCAGGTCTTTTCGACATTAGGCAAATTGATTACTGGGGTTCGGAACAACAACTAACCATTGGTTCAGCTGATGATATCAAGTTGCAATTATCATTGGATGATGAAACCATTTCTGGTGAAATTACCGCACCTCAAAAACTGCTCTCAACACTCTACAGTTTACAGGCTAATGAAGTTCCCGGACTGTTTCAGCAGCAAAATGGCGAGGGAAAAATTTCTCTCAGGGCAGGGTACAACTTGATTACTTCTGAAATGGGAGGTGAATTCAAGGGTTCATCACTTGTATTGCCTGTCAACAACAATAACCTCCATGTCGACAATCTGTATCTGTCCTTCAACTATCCTTTGGGCAAAGGGCAAAATATGATCAAAATTGATGAGTTGTCTGCGGATTCCGAGTACTTTTCAATTTTGGCAAATGGAAATCTATATGCTGAAACATCCAATTTTTATCCACAATTGGTTGGCAACATTGTTCTGGAAAAGGGGACTTTGAAAAAAAGCCAGATATTTGAGGAAACGCTGGATAACATTACAGGGAATTTTGATTTGCAACTTGACCTGGAAAAAAGACAGCTGAAGATAGCTCAAGCCCATATCCGGCAAAAGGGAACACAAATTTGGGGTGTGGGTGATTTTACACTTGATACTCAGGAAAAACTTGGAACCATCCAGTTTTGGTCAAGGAATCTGGACAAGGATGAGCTAATCAGGTTTTGGCCATTGAATTTTGTGGTAAAGACAAGAGCCTGGTTGAAAACGAACATTCATTCAGGCGAAATCAATGATATGACAGGTGGATTGACCTTGCTTCGCAATGAAAGTTCTCGACTGGAAGTCACCTATACCTTTGCTGATGTCGATTTTACCTATCTGAAAGGATTTCCTCCAATAGTCAATGGGAGTGGTTATGCCACCCTGACAGAAAACGACCTGTCCCTTCAGATGGAGGAGGGGTATACAGAAGCATTTGAAAATGGCACCTTGACACTGGATGGCAGCAGTTTTTATATCCCCAAGATAACCAACAACAAAATCCCTTCCGAGGTTCACTTGAGGGTAGATGGCAAAATCTACCCCCTGTTCGTACTACTTGATCTGGACCCCTTCAATTTCATTGCCAAGGCAAATCTGACACCGGTCTTTGTCAGCGGTGATGCCAAGGGTGAAATTAGAATCAGATTTCCTCTCATCGACAAAATACCACTGGATCAAATAACCTTCGAGGGGGCTGGGGAGTTCAGTACCCTTGAAACGGTCGGTTTATTTTATGGAAAGTCCTTTCAATCAGACAGGTTGAAGATAGATTTTGATGAAAAGGGGCTGATTATCGAGGGAGGTGGAAAATTTGGTAATTTGCCGGTTCAAACGACAATAACTGAAAATTTTGAACCTGGAGTAACTGAACGTCTGAACATTAACGGTTCCTTTGAAATTTCCGACCTCTTCTTTGAAGAGTTCAATATAGATTTTGTACCAGAGATGGTTTCCGGTTCAAGCCAGGTGAATTTCAATTTGGGCTTTCCTCAGGATGCACCAGCGATAATGAATCTTGAATCCGACCTTTATGGTACCAGTGTGGATATTCCAGTTATTGATTGGCAAAAATCCGCGGAAGAAACGGGCAGGATGGAAATTGGTGTCAGAATAACCAATCCACTTGATTTGTATTCATTTGAAATTTCAGCCAAGGGATTGGATGCAGCAGGAAGGCTTAACCTCACACAGGACGGAGGTTTCGAATCATTTTATTTCGACCGGGTTGAAATGGAGGATTTTTACTCCGGGGAACTGGGCATTTCGTTGACTGAAAATGGCGATCTGCAACTTGAAATACCAGGTACCATCGAATTGATTGATTCCGAAATGTTGTCCCAATACAGTTCAGATGAGGATTCTGACCGCACTTTCAATATTTATTTGGGTGAGTTGAAAATCTCTCCCCAATTATCCATAACCGAAATCACAGGCATGATTCAGAGGGAAGGGCATTTAAGGGCGAATTTCAATGGTAAAATGAATGGCGGGGCTACCCTGAATGGTTGGCTATTTGACACAGAAGGGTCCTGGATGTTCAGAATTGCCTCCGCCAATGCCGGTCAGGTGGCACGTGATGCAGAAATCATCGCCACATTGGGTGGTGGTAAAGTTTGGGTGGATATAAGCCCTGGTGAGGAAGAGGGTGAATTCCGGGGCACAATCATAATCAGTGATATAACAATACCTCCGTTTTACGAGTTGGGTTCTGCCCAAGCGGATGATGATGATTCGCCAAATGAAGAGATCACGGGGGTAAAAATGGACCAGATCAGGTCCAATTTCCTGGTGACTAGGGAAAAACTGGTTTTGAACGATGCTGCCGGTATGGGTACACAGGTGGGATTTTCATTTTCTGGTGAATATTCCCTTGTGGATAAATCCATGAACTTTGAGGGTACGGTAGCACCCCTCAGGGTCATTACCACCCTGATCAAGATCGTCAACCCGATCAGTTTTCTGGTACCTCGGCGAATCTCCGGCGAGATTGGTACATTTGATTTTACCCTCAAGGGTACGCTATCCGAACCGGATTTTACCATAGAGCCAACTTCCATAATCAATCCCAGCAATCTAACAGGCTTCCTCTTTTTGAATATTGCACCCTGAACCCTGTCATTACCATGGATCTAAACTATTTTGATTACGAGCTTCCTGTACGCCTCATTGCACAAAATCCTGTAAATCCGCGAAGTTCCTCCCGGTTGCTCATATCGCACATGAATCGGATCGTTGATGCCGGTTTCACGGATCTACCCTCCTTTCTGAATGAAGGAGATCTGCTGGTTGTTAACAACACCAAGGTTTTTCCGGCCCTGTTGGTCGGACACAAAATGAAATCCGAACCCATTTCTGCCGTCAAGGTTCCCGGGGCAAGAATATCCCTTAACCTTGATTCTCAAAACCGGGATGGAACCTGGTCCTGCCTTGGAAAACCAATGAAAAAATTGCGAATCGATGATGTCGTAAGATTTGGCATGAGCATTGAGGGCAAAATTGTCCGGATCGATGGCAGATGGTGTGAGGTTGCCTTCAATCTGCAAGGTGAAGATTTTTTCCGAGAAGTACAGGCAATAGGTCATACACCACTTCCGGGCTATATTACTGCCAAGAGGCCTGAGTTGCCTGCTGATCAAACCGATTATCAATCTTATTTTGCTCGACAGACCGGAGCTGTGGCTGCTCCCACGGCATCACTACATTTTGATGAAAAGATTGTTTCCAAGTTATTGCAAAAAGGTATCAAATTTACCGAACTAACGCTTCATGTTGGTGCCGGAACCTTTCTACCGATGACTTCAGAAAGGATTTCGGATCATAAAATCCATGGTGAGTGGGGTAGTATTACACAATCCGCAGTTGATGAGATACTAACTGCCAAAAGGAAAAACAAGAGAGTAATTGCCGTAGGTACAACATCTCTCAGGCTGATTGAAACTGCTGCCAGGAGTGGTCGGATCGAAGCCTGGGAAGGTGTGACGGATCTTTATATAACTCCAGGATTTGCGTTCAATGTCGCCGATGGATTGTTGACCAATTTTCATCTCCCGAAATCCTCCCTTCTGGTACTCGTTGCCGCATTTGTCGGTGGCGAGAAAATGAAAGAGATTTACCATCATGCAGTAAACGAGGAGTATCGCTTCCTGTCATATGGCGACAGTTCACTACTTCTCAATCCAGCCTAAAACCCTTGTTTAAATAACTTCTTCCCCAAATCAAAAAAATATATATTTCCTAAACAAAAATATTGCTTCATAATCCCCTTTAAATCATAGATGAAATTCCAATATTCGGATTTTTTTCGAAAGGAAATGTGATGTTGGCAATTCTGGGGCAAATTTGGGCTTTGCTCATTGGGATTTTCCTTTTGATGGTAGGGAATGGAATCCATGGTACTCTCATCGGCATCCGGGGTGTACAGGAAGATTTTTCAACCTTGGAACTTTCCATTATCATGTCAGGATATTTCATAGGATTCCTGTTTGGTTCGAGATTAACACCACGCATGATCCTACGTGTGGGCCACGTCAGGGTATTTGCTGCCTTGGGTTCCCTCATTTCTGCAGCTTTGATTCTGTTTGCCCAATTTCCATATCCCTGGGTTTGGTTCATTCTCAGAGTTTTGATTGGTGTTGGTTTTTCAGGTGTTTATGTAGTTGCTGAAAGCTGGCTCAATGAAAGCTCAACCAATGAGAACAGAGGAAAAATCCTGGCCATCTACATATCCATTCAGATGTTCGGTATTATTTCGGCACAAGTGTTATTCAACTTTGCCGATACCACTGGGTTTTTGCTCTTTGTGATTGCTTCGGTTCTGGTTTCCCTGTCCTTCACACCGATATTGCTTTCGGTATCTCCAACTCCACGGCTGGAAGCAACAAGGCCCATGAAAATTACCCAATTGTTCAATGTCTCCCCACTTGGAGTGATTGGGGCCTTCTGTCTTGGTGCCGTATTTTCAGCATTATTCGGTATGGCAGCAGTATATGGGGCCAGAATAGAAATGTCGCCCTCGGAAATCGCCCTCTTTGTCAGTATGATTTACCTTGGTGGGTTGGTCATGCAGTATCCGATCGGGTACATATCGGATAGAATGGATCGAAGGATATTGATTCTCATTGTTGCGGGTATCTGCACTGGCTTTGCCTGTATCGGTGTGTTTACGGGTTCCTTCTTTACAATTCTTCTGGTTGTTACTTTTGTAATTGGCGCTACAACCACTCCCTTGTATTCACTCATGATTGCCTATACCAATGATTATCTGGATGCGAGTGATATGCCAGCTGGTGCAAGCGGTTTGATTTTTGTCAATGGTCTGGGGGCAATCAGCGGTCCCTTTTTGGTTGGTTGGATTATGGATTACATAGGTCCGCATGGTTTCTTCATTTACATATCACTTACCATGGCATTGCTGGCATTATTCTGTGCATTCAGAATGACCGTACGCAAGCGACCGGATCCCTCTGAAACAATGTCTTACACTCCCATCAGCCCGACTTCAACGCCTGTTGTGGCGGATATGGCCCAGGAACATGCCATTGATCAACAATCAGAGGAAGGGCAATAAGTTCAATATGAATAAGAGATGTGATTACCGAGACATAAAAATTACAATTAAATTAAATTTAAATTAATTTGTAGGAGATTTGCCGGGGAGTTCCTAAATCTAATATCGAATATGATTTACTGAATATCAAATAAGGACAGGTTACCATTATGTTGCAACGAACCAATGTACAGAATAATTTTTCTGCATTGGTATTGAATGCAGATTATCAACCATTGTCCTATTTCCCGCTGTCCCTCTGGTCATGGCAGGAGGCCCTGAAGGCCGTATTCCTGGACAGGGTAAACGTGGTCTATGAATACAACCATGTTGTTCTATCACCATCAACAACCTTCAGGTTGCCATCGGTTATTGCCCTCAAGGAATATATTCGACCCCAGAAAAGTGTTGCATTCACAAGATTTAATCTGTTTCTCAGAGATGAATTTACCTGTCAATATTGCAAGAGCACGAGTAATCTTACATTTGACCATGTCAAACCGATTTCAATGGGCGGTACCACATGTTGGGAGAATGTCGTAGCAGCCTGTCAGGAGTGCAATTTCAAGAAGGGTTCAAAATCCCTGAAGTTGGCTGGCATGGACCTACGCAGGAAACCTCTTGAACCGACCAATCAGGAATTGAGAAATACCGGAAGGAAATTTCCACCCAATTACCTGCATGACACCTGGATGGATTTCCTGTACTGGGATGTTGAACTGGAACAGTAAATCCGGATTGATTTCCGTACATCAGGAAAGTTGACCTGCTTCTGATTTTTCAGAAGCAGGGATCTGAATGACAAGTTCCATCTCATCCAGAACATCCTGGGGCAGGTGACATTTAATTTGAGATCCACTTGAAAGGGTTCGCATTTCAGGGACTACCGTTTCGCAGAGATTGCCTTCAACCTTGTGCTTGTGCATGCACCTTGTCTGGAAAGGACAACCGGTAGGGGGATTGAGGGCTGATGGTATTTCACCTTCCAGGACAATGTGCTTTTTCGACACGCTGGTATCGGCGATCGGAACGGCAGAAAGCAGGGCTTCGGTATAAGGATGATAGGGAGGTGAAAAGATTTGATCCGTTGTGCCCATTTCAACAATATGTCCCAGATACATGACTAGAACCCTGTCGGACAGGTATCTTACGATGGACAAATCATGACTGATAAACAAGAGCGTCGTAAGATTTTTTTTCTGAATTTCGAGCAAAAGGTCAGTAACAGCTGCCTGAACAGAGACATCCAAGGCTGAAACCGGTTCGTCAGCAACCACAATTTGTGCTGATCCCGCAAAGGCCCGAGCTATACCAACCCGCTGCTTTTGACCGCCTGACAATTGTCTAGGTAACCTGCTGGCAAACTCCCTTGGCAGTTTGACAAGATCCAACAACTCAAGCATCCTGTTTTCCCGCTCTTGGGGAGAATTGCCTACACGGAAAATCTCCAGTGCCCTTATGATTTGATTACCAACTGTCATTGAAGGATTCAAGGTATCAAAAGGGTTTTGAAAAACCATCTGAATGGATGAAACCGTTCCAACGTCCCTGCTTTCGATTGGTACCGATTCAATTGGCTTGCCATTCAATTCAATATCCCCATCAGTGGCAACTTCCAAACCCATCAAGACTTTTGCCAGTGTGGATTTGCCACAGCCTGATTCACCCACTATTGCGAGTGTTTCAGATTCCCGAGCGGAAAAAGTCAGGGTTTCATTGGCCTTGACGACACGTTTTTCACCCCCACCGAAAAGTTCATTGGCAGCAACTTCATAGTATTTCTTCAAATTGTTGACCTTGAGGACTTCCTTGCCGAAATTGCTTTCTTCATCACCTTCCGAAGCTTGTTCAAATTGTCCCCAATCGATTTCTTCAAATTTCAGACATCTTGAACCATGTCTTTCAAATCCCGGAACATCACGCATCGGAATGACTCCGGTATTGCATCTTTCTTCTTCAAAATAGTTGCAACGGGGTCCAAAATTGCAACCGGGAGGTCTTTCATGGGGCAGGGGAAAATTCCCCTGAATGGCTACCAGGGGCCGTGAATTCTTATCGGCGCCCGGCAAAGGTATGGATCGGAACAAGGCCTCCGTATAGGGATGTCTCATCTTGTCGAAGACATCATTGATGGAACCCGTTTCAACCGCTTCACCTGAATACATTACGCAAATTCTGCCGCAGGTTTCCAGTATGAGACCCAAATTATGGCTTATAAACAGCATCGAGGTTCCAAATTGCTTGCCCAAGTCCTTGACCAGTTCCACGATTCCTGCCTCAACCGTAACATCCAATGCGGTCGTTGGTTCATCAAGTATCAATAGTGAAGGCTTGGACATGAGGGCCATGGCAATGACGATTCTTTGCTGTTGGCCGCCTGAAAGCTGGTGTGGATATGAATTGAGAATTCTCTCAGGATCGGGCAACCTGACTGATTCAACCACTTCAATTGCCAACTCCCTGGCCTTAGTCTTGGAAAGCCCATCGTGAATAATTGGTACTTCCATAAGCTGGGTCGCAATTTTCATGGCCGGATTTAGGGATGCCATGGGTTCCTGATAGATCATGGCAATTTCGGAACCTCGCAATTCCCGTAATTCCTTTGGGGTATACTCCTGCAGGTTCCTGCCCTTGAACTTGATGGAACCTCCTACAATCTTTCCGTTTACGCCTAGATCCTGCATTACTCCCAGTGCAACCGTGGATTTGCCACACCCCGATTCACCAACCAGCCCCATGGCTTCGCCTTCATAGACCGTACAGGAAAAATCCATGACCGCAGGTATTTCACCTGCCCTGGTAAAAAAGGAGATGGACAGATTTTCTATCTCAAGGATTGGGGTTTTGTTTTCTTTACCGTTGCTAGCCATAACCCTCTCAGTCCTTTAATGATTGTTCCCTGAGTCCGTCAGCCAAGAGGTTCAACCCCAATACCAGGCTCATCAGTGAAAGTGCAGGGGGGACAGCACCATGTGGGTAAAGTGTCAAAATCTTTCGACCCTCATTGATTGTTGAACCCCAATCGGGGCTTTCCGGTGAAACCCCTAGGCCAAAAAATCCGAGGGTTCCCAGAAGAATGGTTGTATAACCAATGCGCAAACAGAAATCGACGATCAGGGGTCCTCTGGCATTGGGCAGGATTTCCCAAAGCAGAATATACCAAGTGCCTTCACCCCTGGTTTGTGCAGCTGCAACATAATCCCGGGTTTTGATTTCGAGGGCGAGGCTTCGAACAATCCTGAAAATTGTTGGCGAATTCGCAAACACCACCGAAACAAATACATTCAGGAGATTTGGGTCCATGCTGAATATTCCGAAGGGATCGCTGTCAAAGGCAAGACCCAGATAGATCCAGAAGCCAACCAACAGAATAAGTCCAACAATAATATTACGTTTCATGGGCTGGGTATAAAGCCTTGAATTGACCAACACGGCAAAGAACGCAATCGGAAACAGGAACATTACAGCTGCAAGTATGGTTGGCAGTCCCGTTTCCTGAATTGCTGGAGAAACCATGAGGTAAAACAGCAGGATGACCGGAAAGGCCAATACAAGATTGGCCAGAAAACTAACCATGGTGTCAAACTTGCCGGGAAGGTATCCTGCCACAAGTCCAAGCATTATTCCAACCATGAAGGCAAACATTGTCGCTGCAGGGGCAATCGTCAATACACTACGACTTCCCATGACTACCCGTGAGAATACATCCCTTGCCAGCCGGTCTCCACCAAGGAGGTAGTATTCACCTTCAAGACCACGTACTGGTGTGCCCGGAACCTTGTTTTTCATACCTGATATTTGTCCGTAGGGATCAAAGGTAATGATCAAATCGGCAAAAATGGCTGTAAAAACCCAGAACATGACAATACCGAGCCCAATCAATCCTATTGGACTGGCAAACAACTTACCGTAAAGGCCCGTATGATTTCTGGTTAAATAGGAAACGATAAAAAACACAACCAGAGCAATCCAGACCGGCCAGAAATGCCCGATAATCTGGCTGAATATCTCGAAATATGACAACCGTTCCATGTGCTGAACCTAACTGACCCTAATTCTTGGATTCAGGAAGACATAGCCGATATCGGATATGAGTTGAGTTATCAGTACAACGATAACGGCAATGATGGAACATCCCAGCAGGAGATTGATGTCATTGTTTGATGCTGCCTGAACAAGGGTCCAGCCAAAGCCCTTGTAGTTGAAAAGTGTTTCGACAATCACCACACCGGTAAGCAACCATGGAAATTGCAGCATAATTACCGTAAAAGGTGCAATCAAGGCATTTCTGAGTGCATGCTTCAATACGATGGCGGTAAAGCTGACACCCTTCAAACGGGCGGTCCTTATGTATTGGGAAGTCATGACTTCAGCCATGGAAGCCCTGGTCATTCTTGCGATATAGCCCATACCGTATAGAGCCATGGTGGCAACGGGAAGTGTAAAGTTTTCAAAGGTGATGTTTTCCATGGCCGAGGCAGCTGAACCCTTAAACCATTTCAAACCAACTGCATTGCTTGAAAAAAGGGCTACCAACAATACACCGGAAACATATTCGGGGGTTGCCGTGGTTATTATTGAAAAAGTGGAAAGTGTACGGTCTGTTCTGGTGCCTTCTCGCATGCCGGCAAGTATTCCGATCACCAATGCAATTGGCACCATGATCAACATAACGTAAAGCATCAGCCATCCGGTAAGTGCAAGTCGCTTGAAGATTATTGAGTCGACTTCTTCCCTGAAAATAACCGACCATCCCCAGTTTCCCTGGAAAATTCCACAATATCTCGGTGTATCTTCAAGGGAAACACCCGGGCGTGTACAACGCCCCAATATCTTGCCGTCATCCTGTACCAATTGATAGGATGGCAAGACGCCCAACCATTCACCATACCTGATAACATCTGGCTGGTTGAAACCGTTCAAATCAAGCCAGGTATCAACCTGTTCAGCCGACATTCGCTGGCTGCCCAGGAATTTGGCAAGTTTGACCAGATTTCCATCAAGATTAGTCAGGATGAAAACAACAAAAGTCAGGCAAAGCACTGAGATGACGGTAATCCCAAGACGTCTTAAAATAAACCTGAACATTTTGGTAAATGATTATACTGAGTAAAGCAGTGTCGGTTGAAACTTATGAACGGAGAGGTTTCCCACTCCGTTCATATCATTTAACGAGGTAAATGGATTAAGCAGCCCATCCGTATTTGAAACTGTGGATTTCAAATTGCGGATGCATTTCGGCTCCAACCAGATTGGACTTGTAGAAACGGTTAAGGTTTCTCCAATAGGGTTGAATGATTACGCCCTCGTCCTGCATGATGGTTTCCAGACGTTCCATGACTTGACGCCGGTCATCAGCATTGCTCAATGTCAATGCCTTGCCCAGAAGGGTATCAAACTCATCACTGGCAAAGGCAGTTTCATTCCATGGACCATCGGAACGGTAAGCCAATACATAAATCTGGACACCAAGAGGTCTTGGATTCCATTCGGTCATGCTGAAAAGGTGAGTTTGCCAATCATCCCAGAAAGTACCCCCTGGCAAATTGGTTCTCTTGACCTTGATACCGGCTTCTCTCATTTGACTGGCAATTGCATCAGCAGTTGCACTGACCCAATCGGTGTCAATTGAAATCAACTCATGTTCGAAATCAAGCATGCCTGCTGCTTCTACCATTGCCTTTGCAGCGTCCTTGTCAACAGTCAAGGGTGCTAGGGCTGCATATTCGGGATGGGAAGGAGATACATGGTGATTTTCGGCCAATCCGCCATTGTTGTTGAAACCAAGTTCCAGACAAATGGCATTATCGACTGCCTTGGCAAAACCGGTTCGAACCCTCACGTCAGCGTAGGGCTGAACCTGAGTTCCATCCTCCATGTCTACCAAACCATCCTGACGTGATCTGCAGATCAGAGTAGCATTTGTACCAACCGAGGATCTGGTCCAGCCATCAAGTGTTTCATAAAGCTCGATAAATTCACCAGTGGCCTGATAACACATATCAAATTCATCAGCTTCAGCACCAGCAACATGGGCTGAGAAGTCCGTACCATAGTCCAGGAATTCGATGCGGTCCAGATAGGCTCCGTTACCGGCATCCCACCACTCATGATCGTTGTTTTTTACCAACACTCCCTTGACACCAACTTCAAAGGATTCAGGAAGATAGGGGCCAGTACCAATCGGATTGTCAAGCATTGTTGCACCGTCATGGGATGAATGTACTATTGCACCCGGATAATCCAACATGCCAACAATCAGAGTTATGTCGGATTGTGAGGGATTAAGTTGCACGGTATGATCATCCACAACGACGATTGCTCCATCTCGGGCAACGCCGGTATCAGGGTCAATCAGGGTGCCCATGCGACCGGCCATTGAATTGCCTGCAACATCCTTTTCACACCAACCAGCAATGTTTCTGGCAACATCATCAGCAGTGAAATCGTCACCATTGTTCCATTTCACACCTTTGCGTACATTCAGTGTAATCTGGGTGGCATCTTCATTGGCACTCCAACTTTCCAACAGTCTACCTTCAATAGATCCATCGGCATTAAGTTGTACAAGGTATTCCAGCCAACCACGGGTAAAATTAGCCATCTCAGACCAGTCATAGGTTCGCGGATCCTTAAGGGCTCGAACATTCATTTGAATTCTTACGGTCCCGCCGTCCTGGATGGCCATTGCTTTAGCCTCAGGTACAGATAAGCCAATCAAGCCGTATGCGGTTGCCGAAGTAGCACCCAGTGCGGTTGCCCTGGTCATGAACTCCCTTCGAGAGAGTTTGCCTTCAAGGCATTCCTTGGCGTACATATGTACGGCACTAGGAAACTTTTCTTTAATTTCATTCATTAACACACTCCTATAGTTTATTTGAAGAACTGGCATTCTCTTTTATAACTTATCAATCCAATTTGCAAACAGACTCTCCAGATTCCTAATAATTGCCTTTGAATTTCCTCCATAGTGTATTTGTGCCTTATCCGGTCAAAAAATCAGTTTTTTGTCGCTGAACAGGTTGTTGCATGGCAAGTTTATTTATTGACCCATATCCAAATGGGTGTGCCTTTATGTCTAGATCCACAATCAGATTTTATTCGGAGGATTAAGAAAAGTTTATTGCTTGAACCAAATTAGGGTTTCTTTAACAACAATTGTTATTATCGTCCTTGCCAGGATTCTCTCAATTACAAGTATTTGGTACAGAGAGTTTTGAGGATAATGAATTAGATACTGACTACTGGTTGATTGCTTGGTAATTTCTGAAGGCCAGGATCCAGAGAGAAGCCAAAACAAGCGAGAAAACCGTATTCCAGCCAGCCATGCTGAGATTCAGGAAACTCCACACGATTTCATCACACATGACCACTGAAATTTCTTCCGAAAAGTCTAGAATCATTCCCGTAGACAACCCCGTATCGGAAGTTGAACAACTGGCAAGACCTTCCCACCAATCCTGTTCAACCCCCACATGGTAACCTGCCAGTATTGAACTGATGACCATAACAAGGGAACCGGTCAGAAACCAAATTTGATGTGGACGTACGATTGAAAAGAAAAAAACCAATGGAATAATTGCGTGTGGCCATCTTTGCCAGATACAGAGGGTACATGGCTCGAAACCAAATATTTCCTGAAAAATAAAGGCACCAAGCAACAAACCAATGGAACCAATGGTGGCCAAAAGCGCACTTTGATTTAGTACTCTGGTCATATCAGACTTATAAATATAAACGAACCGATCAGGACAAATACAAAAATAATCGAAAAGAAGCCCAATCTTTCTTCGATGAAGTTCTGAATTCTATCACCAAAATGCCAAAGGAGAATGGCAATCAGGAAAAATCTCAATCCTCGTGCCAAAATGCTGCAAATCACAAAAACCATGAAATTCAAGCCAGTGAATCCTGATAGGATTGTGATCACCTTATAGGGAAAGGGGGTAATTCCAGCGATGATCACCGCCCAACTGCCAAAATTTTTATAATGATCTGCAAATTGACTGTAATAGGCTTCCTTTCCGAGGGCGTTAAGAATGGGTTGTCCAATTTCATCAAACAGAAAAGCGCCTATGAAATATCCCCCTATGCCTCCCAAAACTGATGCAGCCAGGCACACACCTGCAAAATGGAAGGCTCTGGAGGGATAAGCAAGAATCATTGGTATCAATAGTACATCCGGAGGTATCGGGAAAATTGAGCTTTCAAAAAAACTCACCAGTGCCAAAAACCAGAGAGCGTATTTTGATCCGGCTTTCTCCTTTACCTTGTAGTACAAAGTTCTCATTGTTATTCGTATCAGAGTAATAGGTTCAAAATTCTTCTGGTCTTTTCAGTTGGTTTTGTTCATGCAACATTTAAGATAAATATAGCAACCATGGATTTACTCCAATGAATTACGGAAAAATAACTTGAATACCCAGGCTCACCTGATCATTGGTACAGCTGCATTTGCCAAGCCAAACCGGTGGAAAATTAATCTGGCTGCCATTGCCGGGTCACTGGTACCTGATCTCTCCCTTTATGTACTATCCGTATATTATCTATTCTTTGCTGGTGTTTCCCCGGGAATTGTATTTGGGCAAATGTATTTCTCCGATCAATGGCAAAGCATTTTTTCAGTGGACAATTCCTTTTTCGTGTGGGGGATTATTGCTGGAGCAGGTTTCTATTTTAAGAATGATGTTGTTAAAATTTTTGGATTGGCAGGATGTCTCCATCTTGCCCTGGATTTACCACTTCATAATGATGATGGCCGGGCTCATTTTTGGCCCTTGAGTGACTGGATTTACTCCAGTCCGATCAGCTATTGGGACCCAAACCATTATGGCAATATTTTCGGTCCATTGGAAGCCATATTATGTATAATACTATGTGTCATTCTTGTTTTCAGGTTTCGTTCAATCAAAGCAAGAGCCGGCATTATTCTTCTTGGATTTCTGGAAACTTTTTTCATTTTTATGAATGTCCTCAATCCACTTTAACTTAAGAACAGCACTTGAAGTTACCCACAAATGATAATATTGAAGTGTTTGGGCCCGAGTGGCGGAATTGGTAGACGCAGGGGACTCAAAATCCCCCGACTTCGGTCATGCGAGTTCGAGTCTCGCCTCGGGCACCATCAATCTTTACCCGGATTGGTATGATTAAATTAAGGGGAGGCTTCTAAATGGCAAGTACCATGAAAAAACCTAGTAAAACTGCTGAATTGGTGTGTGCAGCTAGGGCGGGGCATACATTACATGAAAAAAACCCGATTTATTCTGATCCATTGGCAATTGAACTGTGCAGGGGATTTTGGAAATGGGTTGCCCAGTACAGAAGCCTGAACTGGTTCATGATGAATATTGCTTTGAAGAAAATTTCACCAATCATTCCTGAAATTATTGTCAGGGCAAAGTTTTACCGGGAAGTCTTTGATGATTATGCACGGAACGGTTTGAAACAATTTGTCATCCTGGGTGCGGGTTATGACAGCTTACCCTACGGAGACGAGTTTCCAACCGATATTAAGGTATTTGAAATCGACCTTGAGGTAACTCAAACTGAAAAGCTGGCCAGATTGGCCCCGATAAACAAAAACAATCTGTCGCATATATCCTACCTACCAGCTGACCTTTCTGTCGAATCCCTTGACAAGGTGCTTGGCAATAGTGAATTTGATTTTTCCCAAAAAGCTCTCCTGTCATGGTTTGGGGTTACCTATTACATTCCCAAAGAAGGTTATTTGAATACCTTGCGGTTTGTGAAAGAACACCTGGCTCCGGGGTCTGCTATCATTTTCGACTTCATGCTTCCACCTGAGGATATACCCGGTGAGTGGAAAATTGTGGCTGAAAAATGCGGTGATTTTGTAGCAAAAAGGGGAGAACCCTGGATCAACAGGATGAGCGAAAGTGATTTGATTGCTGATTTGGATGAACTTGGTTTCAATGATTCGAAAATTTTAATGCCCGATCAGATTGAGCGGGAATTTATAAACGCTGATTTTGAATTCCCTCATATAATGGGTTTTTGCTTGGCATCCGTACCGGAATAATTCCTGAAGATGGGAATTTTTGGACATTAGTACCAAAAACACTTGAATATTATAATTGCAAACCAATAATGAGACCACTTAGGTTATAATTCCATATAACTTCCAATTGATTAAGATGCGGGCGTGGCGGAATCGGTAGACGCAACGGACTTAAGGATTTGAGTGCTTTATTTGGAAACGATAAAGTAGAACTGTTCAAATTCGGGGAAGCCTTTAAAATGGTAATCCCGAGCCAAACCCTGGATCCCAGGGGAGGTGTAGAGACTAGACGGACAGCACCTAAGGTGATGAGCTAGGGTGAAGGGATAGTCCAGACCACAAACCTGTAAAGGGCAACGAAAGTTGTAGCTGGTATGAAAATCCGTGTCCCGAAAGGGAGTGGGGGTTCAAGTCCCTTCGCCCGCACCAGTTTTGTTATATTCAGAAATCCATTGGTCCCAGCTTTCGGGTGTGTCAACATCGACCATGGCTTTTTCATTGTCGAGTTTGATAAGTTTCAGCAAGTCTTCATTCATGGCAATGACTTCACGTGGGCCGTTATCCCCCTTGGTGGCCATGATAGCCGGAAACAGAGATTTGGGGAACAGGACAGGGTGCCCCGGTTCCTTATACTGGTTGGTGGCTCTGATTATTTTCTCATGATGAAAATTTTCAATAAGCATATTGATGTCTGCCGTTTCAATCAGTGGCATATCCGGAAGCAGAATCAATATTCCTTCCGAAGAATGATGTGCGGCATGCAATCCGGCAATGATGGAAACTGACATTTGATTGATTCCGGAATCAGGATGTACAAGTTTTATACCTAGGCCATCAATTATCCTGTTTCTTGCATGCTGGTTTCTTCTGGTGACAACGATAACCTCACTGGCCATTGAGGAAAGGGCCTTTTCAGTGGTTAGCCTGAGCAAATTGGAATTACCTACTGGCATAGTCAGTTTATCCTTACCAGCCATTCTTGAGGAAAGACCGGCAGCAGGTATGATGATCGTTACCCAGTTATGATTGCCCTGATTGTTCATATATTGCCATTTAGGTTTCGAATATTAACAGAGTTGAGTTTAGGGTATCACATGTTTTCCACAATCAAATTTAGCAATTCAAAAAATTTGGTTGAATTCTTGCGGAATAATCAGGAAAGGTAAGGGTAATAAATACTAGTAGATAGGCGAAGCATATGAAACGAAATTACAGGGTTGTTGTGATCGGTGGAGGAGTCGTGGGTACCTCCGTCCTTTATCATTTGGCAAAATTTGGATGGAGCGACTGTTGTCTCTTGGAAAGATCGGTTTTAGCGGCAGGTTCCTCATGGCATGCTGCGGGTGGTGTACACCCGATTAATGCTGATCCGAATATGGCGGCTCTACAGGCTTATACTATCGATTTGCTTCATGAAATCGAAAAAGAATCAGAAGAACCAATAGGGTATCACATGGAAGGAGGCGTTACCATCGCTTGTGCTCCAGAACGGTGGGAATGGCTATTGTCCCGATACAGAATTTTCCAGACAATTGGGATCGAGGATTCCCGTCTGATGACCAGAGATGAAATCAAGGATCTACATCCCTTCATGAATGTCGATGATGTGGCAGGGGGATTGTGGACTGATCGGGAAGGTTTTGTTGATACCACGGGAACTGTCAGGGGGTATGCTTCTGCTGCCAAAAAACGGGGTGCTGACGTAATCGAGAATAACAGGGTACTCGAATTGATCCAAAGGCCTGACAATAGCTGGGAAGTAGTAACCGAAAAGGGAACAATTTATGCAGAGCATGTAATTAATGCTGCCGGTTTGTGGGCCAAGCAGGTTGGTAGAATGGTGGGTTTGGAACTGCCGGTTTCCCCACTCAAGCACCATTATTTCATTACGGATTCGATACCTGAACTTGCAGATGGCAGCATGAATATCTGCGCATCGGTAGACCCGGAAGGATTTACCTATTCTCGTCGGGATCAGGACGGCATGCTGGTTGGATTTTATGAACTGGAGCATGAACATTGGTGCATGGATGGTGCGCCGTGGAATTACGGTATGGAGTTGTTTGAACCTGATGTGGATAGGATATCAGACGAGCTGGACTGGGCCATAAGAAGATATCCGGTATTGGGAAGGGTTGGGGTAAAGACCTGGATCCATGGAGCATTTACCTTCTCACCCGATGGAAATCCACTGGTGGGACCGGTAAGGGAAGTACCTAATTACTGGTTGGCCTGTGGGGTCATGGCCGGGTTCCTGCAAGGTGGTGGTGTTGGCAAGACCCTTGCTGAATGGATAATTCATGGGGAACCTGAAACGGATCCTTGGGCCATGGATATTGGCAGGTATGGTAAATTTGCCAGTAATAGGGAGTACATAAAACAAACAACCGGTCAGTTTTATTCCCGCAGGTTTGTCATGACTTATCCCAATGAACAATTGTGGGGTGGTCGCCCGCTCAAAACTTCACCAAGCTATAACGAGATGACCAAAAACGGTGCCAGGTGGGGTGAAAGTTGGGGAATGGAAGTACCCATCTTTTTCGGGCCACGGGAATTCGAGGAAATACCAACACTCAGAAGGTCGAATGCATTTGATATTGTATCGGAAGAATGCAAGGCATCTCGAAACCAGGTTGGGCTTTTGGATATATCGGGATATTCACGATTCAAGGTAACGGGTATCAATGCAAGGAAATGGCTTGACTGGATGTTTGCCAGCAGGTTACCCGAAAAAGGACGTTGTCGACTGGCACCTGCCCTAGCCAAATCTGGCCGCTTGATGGGTGATCTGGTCGTGTTGAACTGGGATGATGATGAGTGGTGGATAATGGGTAGCTATTATCTACGGGAATGGCACATGAGATGGTTTACCCAAAACCACATGGAGAATGTTGATGTGACAGACATTTCCGATGCCACTTTGGGCTTTTCCATTTTCGGTCCAAAGTCTCGGGAATTGCTTCAAATGGTTGCCGACAAGGATGTTTCGAATGAAAAATTCCCCTTCATGGGACTGGAATCGCTTGATATTGGATTGATCAGGACCAAAACTGCCAGAGTAACCGTAACCGGTGAATTGGGTTATGAAATAAATTGTGCGGCAGTTGATCACCTGACACTTTACAACATCCTGAAGAATGCTTGTGATAAAATCGGGGGCAGGGAAGTCGGGTTCTATGCCGTGGGTTCCTTGCGTTTGGAGAAGAGC
This sequence comes from Paracoccaceae bacterium, assembly GCA_009842205.1. Lineage (GTDB taxonomy): Bacteria > Pseudomonadota > Alphaproteobacteria > Rhodobacterales > Rhodobacteraceae > MPNP01. The sequence goes on from VYFX01000079.1 coordinate 74,707, forward strand.
TTTGGAATTTGGAGTGCTGAATTCCGAAACGAATATACCCCTGGGGAAGCTGGTGTTACCAGGTGGATTGATTTTGACAAGGGAGATTTTATCGGCCGATCAGCGGCTTTGGAGGAATCCAAGGGAACTCCAAAACGAAGTTTGGTAACCTTGGAAGTCAAGACCGAAAATTCTGATGCTACTGGGTATGAGCCCATATGGCATGGATCAAGAAGAGTTGGATTTATTACCTCTGGTGGATACGGTCACACAATTCAAAAAAGTCTGGCCATGGGCTATGTCGATACGGAATTCTCAGAATCTGGAACCAAATTGACAACCCATATCATCAGTGAGGAATTTCCGGCCGAGGTCATCAAGCCCTCGCCCCATGATCCGATGGGTAAAAGAATGAGAAGTTAAGAATGTTTAAACCTATTGGGATTAGGCAATTATACCTGATTATAACGTCAGCCTGTTTGTTGGCATGTGGTATGCAACCCTCACATGGGGCCCAATACCAATTGGAATCCACCAAGGTCAATGTTGAAAGGGTTGTTTCGAAACTGAAGGTACCCTGGAGTGTGGCTTTTCTACCCGAATGTGAAATACTCGTTACAGAAAGGAGAGGGAATCTATTTCACTTTGACTCCAGAGGAAGGAAAACAAAGGTTAAGCATGGTCTGAAGATTTTTGCCAAGGGCCAGGGTGGTCTACTGGATGTAGTTGCCAAAAGTGATTTCCAGAATTCCAGGGAAATCTTTCTTTCCTATTCAGCAACAAACCAGAAGGGGTTGGCCGGAACTTCGGTCAGTCGGGGAATACTATCACGCAACAATGACCAGTTACGGGATGAAACCGAAATTTTTGAAATGGTTCCAGGTACGAATGGAAATCGGCATTTCGGATCCAGAATTGTTGAAAACACCGATGGAACAATTTTTATTACCATGGGAGACCGGGGAGAACGAGAGTCCTCTCAGGACTTAACTTCACATAATGGAACTGTTGTTCGAATTAATCCCGACGGGACGATCCCAGAGAACAATCCATTCATAAATAATGACGACATCCTACCGGAAATCTGGTCCTATGGTCACCGCAATCCACAAGGGGCAGGATTGGATTTAAAAGGCAACCTTTTGGTTTCCGAACATGGGCCTCGGGGCGGTGATGAGGTTAATCTGGTATTGGAGGGAAGGAATTATGGATGGCCGGTAATCGGTTATGGAGTTCATTATTCTGGCCAGCAAGTCGGGATTGGTACAACAAATGAAGGCATGGAACAACCTGAATTATATTGGGATCCATCCATAGCCCCATCAGGTTTAATGGTTTACTCTGGCAAACTATGGCCGGATTGGAAGGGGCATGTATTTGTTGGCTCACTCAAGTTTGATTACATCTCCAGAATTGATCCAGATCGGAATTTTCAGGAAGCCGAACAGATATCCCTGCCTGAAACAAAAAGGGTAAGAGACGTCAGGGAAGCTCCTGATGGGTCAATTTGGTTTATATCCGAGGACAGGGGAAGTATCTACAGAATGGTACCTGATGACCATTCTGATGCAGAGGAAGCCTGTAAATTCCTTATCCGTTAGATACAGCTTGGGCCAGCATAAATCACCTACCTTGAACCCGTTCTGAAAATATTGTGGTTTTTACAGTCTGGATTTTGGCTTCTACCGGATTATATCAAGTGTACTTTCAGTAGATGGAGATGAATAATGACTGGTGATTGGACTAAATCGGCATGGAGAAGCAAGCCACGTATTCAAATGCCTGATTATCCTGACCAGGATAAACTTGATCGGGTACAAAACCAACTGGCAATGAGTCCACCTTTGGTATTTGCCGGGGAAGTCAGACAGTTGAGAAATGAACTTGCAAAAGTATGTGAAGGCAGGGCTTTTTTGCTCCAGGGTGGCGATTGTGCCGAAAGTTTTCAGGAATACAATGCTGATTCCATCAGGGATACATTCAGGGTTCTTCTGCAAATGGCAATTGTCCTTACTTTTGGTGCCAAACGTCCAATAGTCAAGATTGGCAGGATGGCAGGTCAGTTTGCCAAACCAAGATCATCATCTGTTGAAACTATTGATGGTGTCGAACTTCCTAGCTACCGGGGGGACATGATCAATGACATTGAGTTTAGTGAATCTTCCAGGATACCCGATCCTGAAAGAATGCTAACTGCATACTCCCAGTCTGCAGCAACCCTGAACCTACTCAGGGCCTTCAGTCATGGGGGTTATGCGGATATCACGAGGGTTCATACCTGGAATTTGGAATTCACTGAGAAAAGTGATTCTGAAAAGTACCATCAAATTGCCAACCGTATCACTGATGCCTTGGATTTTATGGAAGCGGCAGGAGTCAATGCTGAAAAGTTGAATTCACTCAGACAAGTCGATTTCTACACCAGCCATGAAGCATTGTTGCTGGAATATGAGGAAATGCTCAGTCGCGTTGATTCCTTGACTGGGGATACTATAGCCGGTTCCGGTCACTTCATTTGGATTGGTGATCGAACACGGCAGCCAGATGGGGCCCATGTCGAATTTTGTAGGGGAGTACAAAATCCTTTGGGTATCAAGTGTGGTCCGAGTATTACCTCAGAAGATTTAAAGGTCTTATTGGAAAAGCTCAATCCTCAAAACGAAGCTGGTCGGATTACCCTGATTGCTCGTTTTGGCAATAACAAGGTTGTGGATTATCTCCCCAATCTCATCAAAGCTGTAAAGGAGGTTGGAGCGAATGTAATCTGGTCTTGCGATCCAATGCATGGAAACACTGAAAAATCCTCTTCCGGATACAAAACGAGACGGTTTGAAAATGTACTTGGAGAAGTTCATCAATTTTTTGATGTTCATCACGATGAAGGAACAATTCCAGGTGGAGTACATTTTGAAATGACCGGTAAGGATGTTACCGAATGTACCGGTGGTTTGAGTGCAGTTTCTGACGAAAATCTGGGTGATCGATACCATACGGTCTGTGACCCCCGCTTGAATTCTTCCCAGGCCTTGGAATTGGCTTTTCTTGTTGCGGAAGAATTGGCCAGCAGGATATCCAGAAACAATGGTCCAAATAAAGTCCGGGCAGCTTGACATCGATATACGATTATCCTTGTTTCCAATCCGTATACTTGACTATGCCCATTGGTACATGATTGCTTGACAAGGATTAAGAAAGACAAAAGCGTTCTGTCTTTGCTTGGCCATTAATCAGTTAATTCCCACAAATAAGTTGAAAATGTAATGGTGGGTTAATTTAATCCAGTCTTTGGGGCAGGAATAACTCAATAATCCAACTAGTATCAGAATATACAGTTCAAAACTCACTTCTATCAGATTTTAGATTTTTGCTGCTAACCGAAGTCAATATGTTTAAGAACTGCATGCTTATTGGTAGAAGCGTGAGTGTTTTCCTTTATTATTATATCTATTTCAAGCATAAAAATAAGCGGTATTTGAAAATTACTAAATCCTTTATAAGCGAAAAAAAATTCTTAATTTAGAATGCATAAAACGCAACAGTTGTTGCAATCATTGTTGTTGTTTTTTTGACTTGCAGTAGTTACGATTATCCTCACACATATCACCAATATAGAGAGGGTAAGATGATGGAAGTAAAAAGTAAAATCAATGCCAATGCCATTGATCGTAGAAGCCTATTGAAAAATGGTTTAGCTTTTGGAGGATTGGCAACAGTTTCATCCTTTATCACGGTTTCGTCTGCTGGTGCTAGTGGAGCGAAAGTCAATATGCAATTGGGGTGGTTGGCAAGCAATGGCATCCTTGGTGAGGTTGTAGCCAAAAGGATGGGATTTTATAGTGAAGAAGGAATTGAACTTGATGTAACACCAGGAGGACCTGGAGTTGATGGTGTGGCCTCGGTTGCTGCAGGAAGAGCTGGTGTAGGTCAACTTTCGTCTAGTCCTTCATTGATGCTGGCACGTTCAGCGGGAATACCAATCAAGGCATTCGCCGCTGGTTATCAGAAACATCCGTTTACCTATTTTTCATTGTCAGACAATCCTGTCCGTACACCATCCGACATGATTGGCAAGACTATAGCCACTCAACCAACTGCGATGATCCTTCTTCGTGCACTTCTTGCAAAGAACGGGATAGCCGAGGACCAAGTTGAAGCAGTAAACATGGGTAGCGATATGAATCAGCTCATGACAGGTCAAGTCCAGGCAGTTACCGGTTGGCAGACCAACACTAACGCTCTCAAGATTTTGGGAGACAAGCGTGTAGACATGATGTTGTGGGATGCCGGTATTCAATTGTACGCGAATGTGTACTACACGACCGATGACATGTTGGCAAACCATAGTGATGTTCTCCAGAGATTCCTCACCGGTTCGGCACGTGGTTGGGGTTATACCCGCAATAATCCAGAAGAGGCGGTAGATCATCTCGTTTCCGAGTATATAAATTTGGACAGGGAAAGTGAGTTGGAAGCCATAAATCCTGTTTTGGATTTTTCATTCAATGAGGTTACATCAGCTGAGGGTTGGGGTGCCATGAACATGGAAAACTGGCAATCCCAGATTGACACCTATGAACAATTGGATCAATTCCAAGGTGCAACACCCACCATTGATGATGTAATGACATCGGAAATTCTTGAAGCAACCGAGACTATCAGAAAGCAGGTTGGTTGATCTATTAAGGTGTTTGGCAAAACATGGAAAGTGAAAGCGTTCCAGCAATTTCAGTTGATGGAATATCAGTCCGGTTTGGTGAGTTGTCAAACCGGATTACTGCCTTGGAAAATGTCTCATTTAATGTACCGGATGGTAGTTTCATCACCATGGTCGGACCATCCGGTTGTGGAAAATCCACCCTTTTAAGAGCAATTGCTGATCTTGTACCCTGCAATGAAGGCAAAATAAGGGTCTTTGGGAGAACTCCCGAAGAAGCCAGGCTTGCTAGAGATTTTTCATTTGTGTTTCAAGAATCCACATTGTTACCGTGGCGTACGGCGATCGAAAACATCACGCTACCATTGGAGGTAGGTAGCCATAGTGGCAATGTGGAATCACATGCCGAACCAAAGGAACTTCTAGATCTTGTTGGTTTGGCAGGGCGGGGAAATGCGCTTCCCCACGAACTCTCGGGAGGTATGCAACAACGTGTTTCAATTGCCAGGGCACTCGTGTGCCGCCCTCGTGTTCTTCTAATGGATGAACCTTTTGGTGCCCTAGATGAGATTACAAGAGACAAACTGAATCAGGAATTGCTTAGGATCTGGAAGGAAACCGGAACAACGATAGTTTTTGTAACACATTCAGTTCCGGAAGCTGCATATCTTGGTCAAAAATGCCTTGTACTGTCACGAAATCCAGGTCGGGTACTTGAATTTCCAGTTATAGAATACTCAACACCACGTAAACCTGCAATCAGAGATACACTTGAATTCGTTCAAGTTACAGGAAAACTACGGTCGCTGCTTGAACGAGCAGATCAGGCCTGAAATCTGGGTACATAAAGTATAATGAAAAAACAATCGACAGGTTCCAATTGGTTATCGGGGATTAAGCGACATTTTCCTGCGATTGCAACGGTTATTGGTTTGCTGATTCTATGGCACTTGATAGTTACCCTATTTGGCATTCCTACCTACATAGCACCTAGTCCCGTCCAGGTGGCTTTGGTTTTTGTCGAAAAGGGAGATATCCTTTGGATAAATTTCCTGCCCACGTTTTTTGAAGCCCTGTCCGGATTTATCCTTGGAAATTCGGTCGCAGTCATTCTTGCTATTTGGTTTGTCCATAATAGAATGGCTGAAAGAGCCTTCTATCCCATCGCGGTATTCATCAATACAATCCCAATTATTGCCATTGCACCCATTTTGGTCTTGATTCTAGGGAACGGATACGCACCAAAAATTGTTATCGCTGCTCTAATCTGTTTCTTCCCAACCTTGGTAAACATGGTTCGGGGTTTGAATGCAGTAAGCCCGCAAATGCTTGAACTCATGCGTGTTTTATCTGCAACCAAGCCTGAAATTTTATGGAAAATCAGGATACAGAGTTCATTACCTTTCCTATTTGCCGCATTAAAAATTGCTTCGACAACATCAGTTATCGGGGCAATTGTCGGTGAGTGGATTGGATCTAATTATGGATTGGGCGCGTTGATTATTGAGGCGACTTACAATTTTCGGTCACCAATGCTTTATGCGACAGTAATTACGGGTGCTAGTTTGGCAGTGTTGGGATTTACCCTAACCACTATAGCCGAGCATCATTTCGTTAAGTGGAAATCAAGATCAATTAACTGAACAATTATGAGGAAAGAAAATGAAACTACATGAAATTGTAAAGCGTAAAGCGGTTAGTATTCCAGTCGTAGACGAAAGTGATGTTATTGTCGTTGGAGGAGGACCGGCAGGTATTGCGGCTGCTGTCTCGGCATCTCGCAATGGAGCCTCCGTAACACTTTTGGAGCGATATCCCTATCTTGGGGGACTTGCTTCGGGAGGTATGGTTCTGGTTTTGGATGACATGCATAATGAGACAGAAATATCCGTACGTGGAATAGCAATGGAAATCATTGAACGCATGCATTCACGTGGCTTATGTGTCTATCCCCCAAAATCAGATCGGGCATTGGATGTGCGTGGTTTGCCGGAAACTGTTCGTAAATGGTCTCGATGGGGAGTATGTGATTTTCATGTCCATTACAGACCACACCCAGTGGTTTTTGCTGCGGCATTTGATCCTGATGGGTTCAAGCAGGCAGCGCTCGACATGGTTAAGGAAAGTGGAGTTAAACTTCGGCTTCATAGCTGGTTTCAATCAACAATTGTTGAAGACAATCGTACTACTGGTGTAATTGTAGAAACCAAACAAGGTCCCCAGGCATTGCGTGGTCAGATCATTATCGATGCAACTGGTGATCTGGATGTTGCCGCAAGTGCCGGCGCTCCATTTGCTGATGGTTCCTATATTGTCACTACTGTCTCGCGTATGGGTAATGTTGATACAGAGACAGTTGAACGTTTTCAATATGAGGAACCAGAAAAGTTTTTAGCTCTGGAGAAGGAAGCCAAAAAGATTATTCGAGGGTGTTGGGATTATTGGTGGTTGAAAACTCCCCTACCGGGAATTGTCTGGTGCAATTGTCCACACATGACAGGATTTGATGGTCTTAAGGTAGAAGATCTTACTGCTTCAGAATTTGAGGGTCGAAAGCGGATGCAGAAATTGTTGGAATTTGCCCGCCAGAGTGTCCCTGGTTTCGAAAATGCATATTTCGTTGATTTCGCACCACAGACGGGTGTACGACAAACACGTCTTCTTGAGGGGGAGTATGTTGTTACCAAACAGGATATCATGAACAGACTACACTTTTCTGATACCATTTGTCGGGGTCGAGACTACTACACACCGTATAGGGCACTTTTACCTAAAAAGATTGATCAAATCATTGTCGCGGGCAGGCATTACTCGGCAACTTCATCAGCACAGAAACTCAGCCGTGAAATTCCTCCATGCATGGCCATGGGTGAGGCTGCTGGAGTTGCGGCAGTGTTGGCCTTGCAATCAGGTATCAGGATTAGGGATGTTGAGCCAGGTAAAATACAGCAAATGATGAGGGCTCAGGGTGCTGACCCTGGAGATCAACCGGCTGCTAATGCCTTGCTTTCAGGTGCAGCATGAGGAAATCTGATATGACCGGTAATGCTCTTGAACTCCCTCTTGAGGGGGTTAGGGTACTGGACTTTAGCCAAGTGATGCTTGGCCCATGCTGTACCCAGATGCTCGGCGATTATGGAGCTGATGTAATTAAAATTGAAAGGGCTGGATTAGGGGATCTTTCTCGGTGGAGCGTTGGTGAAGACCCTGACGGTGAAAATAATCCTGTGTTCTCTAGTTTGAACCGTAACAAACGAAGCATAACTTTGGATCTGAAAACTGAAGATGGACGCAAGGCTGTTCGCAAGTTAGTGAAATACACCGATGTTGTTGTCAACAATTTTCGACCAGGTGTGATGGAACGAATGGGACTTGGATTTCAAGATCTGAAACGAATTAACCCTGGTATCATCTATGCAGTTGGTACAGGATTCGGCCTTCAGGGTCCATATGTAAACAAGGGCGGTCAAGATGTGTTGGCCCAAGCCATGAGCGGTGCGATGCATAGGCGTGCAGACAATAGGCAACCTTTATCCATCTATCCAACTGCTCTTGCAGATTATTCAGCGGGCATGCATCTGGTACAAGGTATCTTGCTTGCGCTGATGCAAAGAGAGAAAAATGGTGAGGGTCAGATCGTTTCGGTCTCACTTTTCAATTCCATGCTTGCCATGCAGATGCAGGAAGCAGCTGTATGGATGATGAGGAGTAAGGAGCTGAATTGGGCAGCAATGCCACTATCTGGAGTATTTGAGACTACAGATAAAGCCATTGTAATGATAGGTGCTTTCAAGCAAAACCCGCTGATGAGCATTTGCAAAGCACTGAATATTGAAGACCTGTCTTTGCAAAAGAAATATTCGACTCTTGAGCGACAGGCGGAAAATCGCGATGAACTTCAAAAGGTATTTCGTGAACGATTTGCTACAAATTCAACTTCATATTGGCTTAGGAAACTTGATGAGGTTGATATACTTTGTGCACCAGTTAATTCACTATCTGAAGCACTTGAAGATCCGCAAACTATATGCAACCGGATGATCATGGACCTCCCATCCACTGAAGCTGGCCCTGTCCGTCTCGTAGGATCGCCAATTGATATGTCAATGGCTCCTGTTAACATTAGATTGGCCCCACCAAAACTAGGTGAGCACACTAAGGAAATACTTGAAGAGTTCACAGGAAGTGAGTTGTCATGAGTGTTGAGTTTGAGGTTACCGACCAAGTAGCGCGTGTCACACTGAACAGACCAGAACGCCTGAATGCGATAGATCAGTCCACATTCAAACAGCTCAATGAAATATGGCTGGAAATAAACCAATGTGATAGTGTTCGTTGCGCAATATTGACCGGTACTGGCAGGGCCTTCTGTGCTGGCGCAGACATGAAGGAAGAAGGACCGGATGGAGTTCAATACTGGCTTCAAACAAACAGTTATGGGTTCTCTGGTATTGCTTGTGGAGGAAGATTGAATGTTCCCCTTGTGGCCAAAGTGAATGGTCTTGCGTTGGGAGGTGGATTTGAAACAATACTAGGTTGTGATATAGTAATAGCAGCAGAGTCAGCTACCTTTGGATTGCCGGAGGCCCGTGTAGGCAGACTTCCGCTTGATGGAATGATTGTTCTGCCCAGAATTGTTCCTCGCAATCTGGCCTTGGGACTTATGTTGACTGGAGGGCGAATTTCTGCTAGTGAAGCTGCCAAATGGGGCATTGTAAACGAGGTTGTACCTGATGATCAACTAGACAGGGCTGTAGAAAAATGGGTTGAGGACATATTATCATGTGCACCACTGAGTTTAAAGGCAATCAAGCGTTATGTATTTGATACGACTGGCATGGAAATCTCTGAAGCAAGGAGACACATGTCAGACGCACTTTCTGCAACTCTCCAGAGTGAAGACGCCCGTGAAGGGGTAAAGGCATTTCAAGAAAAACGTTTACCCGTCTGGAAGGGACAATGAGATCATAATGGCATTTGTGATTGTCGAGTCCTGCATTGATGTCAAGGATGGAGTATGTACTGATGTTTGTCCCGTTGACTGTATTTATGAAGGTGGTAGAATGTTCTACATTCAGCCTGATGAGTGTATAAATTGTGCAATCTGTGAGTCTGTGTGCCCCGTGGATGCAATCATGAATGAAGATGAACTACCAGAAAAATTCATCAAATTCACCAGGATCAATGAAGAATTTTTTGGTGAAAATGTAACTGGCTGGGGACAACCCGGTGGTCTGACAGATGACTTTCGAACCGATCAGGATCATCCTGAGGTAAGGCTTTGGAACAATATTGCTGACAAGGAGTGAAAAGTGCACGCAACCGCCCTTCGTTGCCTGGTAATGGTGGCTGAATGTTTATCCATACGCGAAGCCGCTGAACGATTGCATATTTCTCCCTCTGCAGTTTCAAGACAAATTCAGAAGGTAGAAGATCGATTGGGTACTCGATTATTTGATCGTGACAAAAATGGAACCCATCTAACTGAGGCCGGAAGATTGGCAGTACAACATGCTAAAGAAACACTTAGTGGTTATGAACGATTACATGGCGATATACGGAATCTTAGCGGCATGGTAAGCGGACTCGTATCGATAGCAACACTCAATAGCCTAACAGTCAAGTTTCTACCAGAGTTGATATCAAGTGTAGCAGATCAACATATGGAAGTAACCTTTCGTGTAGTAGCCTGTGATCCAATGGAAGTCTCCCAACAAGTGGCTTCCTGTAGTGTGGATTTCGGACTTACATTCAATGCTGTGGAGGCAAAGGGAATAAAAGTTCTAAAAAACATGCCTTGCCCTTTTGTCGTAATCATGAGACCTGATCATCCCCTTGCATCAGAAAAAAGTCTGACCCTTGATCAATGTTCAGGGCAAAGATTGATCTATCAAGAAAATTCTGGACCGATGCGGCTATTTCTAGGTGAAGATCTGGAGAAATTTCAACACTTGCATTTGCCGGTATTGACATCAAACAGTCTGACCCTGCTTAAGAATTTACTTCTTCGTGGTACAGGATTGGCATTTTATACCAGATTGGCCTTTGCTGAAGAATTGTCAGAAGGCAAACTGGTAGCTGTTCCCTTGGTTTGTGAACGAGCAGATTCGATAAATCTTAACCTGATTACTTCTCCACATGCAATGCCGACAGCAGCCACTCGTTTAGTATCGCGAACGCTCAAGCAAGCGTTGGAACAGCTATCAATTGATTTTGGAAACAAATGAATCCCATTTAATGCAAGAAGAAGCAAAAATATTATCAGTGTACCAGACAATTTTGAATTGGGGATCAGTGAAATAGCACAGAAATATTTGATATCCAGAAGTAAATCTAATTCCTCCGAATTTTGATATCCAACAAATAATTCCCTGTTTCAATTAAATTGGGTTATAATCTTTTCCCTTAATTTAAGATTCAGACTTGGAATTGTTCAAATATAAAATTTTTGTTTGAAGATTTTTGGGATGATGAATGTATATGGTTTCATTGATTGCTGTATGCTGATTGTAAGAAAGGAGAAATCATGAAGGTTAAATTATTGTCTGTTTTAGTCGTTCTGTTTGGCTCGTTGGCAATTTCTGCCCAAGCTGCAGACAAGGTAACGCTTCAATTGAAGTGGGTTACACAAGCGCAGTTCGCAGGTTATTATGTTGCTCTGGACAAGGGGTTTTACGAAGAGGAAAATCTTGACGTGGAAATCAATGCCGGCGGACCTGATATTGCTCCTCCTCAGGTAATAGCTGGCGGTGGGGCAGATGTGATAATCGAGTGGATGCCATCGGCACTTGCCAGCCGGGAAAAAGGGCTTCCTTTGGTCAATATAGCACAGCCATTTAAATCATCCGGCATGATGCTAACCTGTTTGAAGGAATCAGGAGTTACATCTCCTGCCGATTTTCCTGGTAGAACATTGGGTGTCTGGTTTTTTGGAAATGAATATCCCTTCCTGAGCTGGATGAGCCAACTTGGAATTTCAACAGACGGAGGTGATGGAGTTACCGTTCTCAAGCAGGGATTCAATGTTGATCCACTGCTCCAGAAGCAGGCTGATTGTATTTCCACAATGACCTATAATGAGTATTGGCAGGTTGTGGATGCAGGTATTTCCCCTGATGATCTAATTACATTCAAGTACGAAGATCAGGGGGTTGCCACTCTTGAGGATGGAATTTATGTTCTTGAAGACAGTCTGAATGATCCTGCTTTTGTTGATAAAATGGTACGTTTTGTCAGAGCTTCCATGAAGGGTTGGAAATATGCTGAGGAAAATCCGGATGAAGCCGCAGAAATTGTCTTGGACAATGATGCAACCGGTGCTCAGACAGAAGTTCATCAAAAGCGTATGATGGGAGAGATTGCCAAATTGACTGCAGGCTCAAATGGTACCCTAGATCCCGCGGATTATGAAAGAACCGTAGCTACCCTTTTGGCTGGTGGTTCTGATCCGGTAATTACCGCTGCACCTGAAGGTGCATGGACACATGCCATTACCGACGAGGCTTTGGGTAATTAATTCACATCAGTGGCGGCGGAATCTCTGCCGCCACTTGTCTATCACAGGATTGGAAGGCCAAAATATCATTTTGTAATCCAACCCCATAACACAATCAAGAAGGTTATTCGGTTATATAACAATGGGTAATTCAGTCTATTCTCCCGGAACACTTCCTGCTAGGTTGACACCTGACGAATATGAAGCAAATTTTTCGGACATAAATCCCGGGTTAAGTCCCCACGAAGCCATGGTTGAGGCTGATCGGTGTTATTTCTGTTATGATGCACCTTGTGTAACGGCCTGTCCCACGGGAATAGATATTCCACTGTTTATTAGGCAAATTTCAACGGGTACCCCAAGAGCAGCAGCCAAGACCATATTCGACAGCAACATCTTGGGAGGCATGTGTGCCCGGTCATGTCCAACTGAAAACCTGTGCGAGGGTGCTTGTGTAAGGGAGGTGGCAGAAAGTGAACCTGTTGAAATCGGTAGGTTGCAAAGATTCGCCACTGATACCCTGATGGATGAAAACATCCACCCCTACATGCGAGCACATGAGACTGGCAAGATTATTGCCGTTATTGGGTCCGGACCAGCCGGTTTGGCTTGTTCCCATAGGCTGGCCATGCATGGGCATAATGTTGAGATAATTGAAGAAAAACCCTTTCTTGGAGGATTAAATCAAACCGGTATAGCAACTTACAAAACCGTCAATGATTTTGCGCAGCAGGAAGTCGAATGGTTACTGAAAATCGGGGGAATTAAATTCCAGTTGAATAAAGTGGTCAAAGATCTTGAGGACCTGCACAAATTAACCCAAGAGTATGATGCCGTCTTTGTGGGGGCTGGATTGGGTGATGTAAACAGGTTGCATATTGGTTCCGATAAATTTCAGGAGGCAGTAACATTTATAGAGGAATTGCGACTGGCAAACGATTATGGAAACATTCCCATCGGAAAAAACGTTGTCGTTATCGGAGGTGGTATGACTGCCATTGATGCAGGGGTTCAGTCAAAACTGCTTGGGTCTGAGAATGTCACAATTGCCTATCGCAGAAGCAGGTCTGATATGGGTGCTTCAGAACATGAAATAAATCTTGCCCTCAAAAATGGTGTCAAGTTGGTAACCAACGCTGTTCCATTGGGTATGTCTGGAGATGGTACTGACGAGAAGCTTCTGTTGGGAAGAACAGAAATCATAGATGGTAAAATTCAACAAACCGAAGATATGATTGAACTTCCCGTTGATCAGGTGTTCATGGCCATTGGCCAGAAACTTGAATTTGACCCGGGTAGTCTGGCAATTGATGCTGGAAAGATTGTTGTCGATTCTCATGGAAGAACAAGTGTTCCAGGAATTTGGGCCGGTGGAGATTGTACGAACCTGGGAGAAGATTTAACCGTAACAGCAGTGGCTCAAGGTCGTGATGCCGCCGAGGATATTCACCGTCATTTGAGTAAATAGGTCAGAAACCCAAGATTTGAGGTAGAACAATGCCAAGTTTGAATTCGACTTTCGCAGGAATCAAATCCCCCAATCCCTTTTGGTTGGCTTCTGCTCCACCAACGGACAAGGAATATAACGTGTCCAGGGCGTTTGAGGCCGGTTGGGGAGGAGTAGTCTGGAAAACTCTCGGACTGGATCCGCATATTGTCAATGTAAATGGTCCAAGGTATGGAGCCGTTTGGGGCCCCGATAGAAGCCTCATGGGCTTGAACAACATTGAACTGATTACCGATCGCCCGCTTGGTGTGAATCTCAAGGAAATAAAATCGGTCAAGCGAAATTATCCCGATAGAGCTGTTGTCGTAAGTTTGATGGTACCTTGTGATGAAGAATCTTGGCAAGGGATACTTCCGCAGGTTGAGGAAACGGATGCTGATGGAGTGGAACTCAATTTTGGTTGTCCACATGGTATGAGTGAAAGAGGTATGGGATCGGCTGTTGGTCAGGTTCCCGACTATATCGAAATGGTAACCCGTTGGGTCAAGGCCAATACGCGAATGCCGGTAATCGTCAAATTGACACCCAACATAACTGATATTCGGTATCCGGCAAGAGCAGCCAAAAAAGGTGGAGCAGATGCTGTTTCATTGATTAATACAGTTTCCTCAATAACCTCGGTCAATCTTGATACTTTCAGCCCGGAACCGTCGATTGACGGGAAAGGGACACATGGAGGTTATTGCGGACCGGCAGTAAAACCGATTGCCCTGAATATGGTGGCTGAAATAGCCAGAGATGCTGAAACCAGCGATCTGCCGATTTCGGGCATAGGAGGCATATCCACCTGGCGGGATGCTACGGAATTCCTGTTGCTTGGGGCAGGGAATGTTCAGGTATGTACTGCAGCGATGGCATATGGCTTTCGAATTGTCAGCGAGTTGCAATCCGGTCTATTGGAATGGATGAATGACAAGCAGTTCGAGAATGTCACTGATTATCAAGGTTTGGCTGTAGGTAATGTCACTGATTGGCAGAACCTTAATCTGAATTTTGTGACCAAGGCAAGAATAGATCAGGATCTTTGCATAAAATGTGGTAGGTGCTATGCTGTATGTGAAGATACATCCCATCAGGCCATTGTGATAAATTCTGGCCGGACTTTCGAAGTCATTGATGAGGAATGCGTTGCATGTAACCTTTGTGTCAATGTTTGTCCCGTCGAAGGATGCATTACAATGGAGCAGCTCCAACCCGGAATGGTTGACGAGAGAACAGGTCAAACAGTTGATGAAAACCCCTTGAATTGGACACAGCATCCCAACAATGTTCTTGCCTGTACGACAGATTGAATTATTTTTTCCGATTGTAGAAAGTGTATATTCTGGACCAATTCGGAACAATGTTTAAATTGAATATCAATAGGTGGATAAGTAAGGATAAAGCATGAATTCTCCGATGGGAAATTTGTTGATCAACCACGAAAGGTTGTGGGATTCGATTATGGAAATGGCAAAAATCGGCCCTGGTGTTGCCGGCGGAAATAACCGTCAAACCCTGACCGATGATGACGCCAGGGGCAGGGATCTGTTCAAGTCCTGGTGCGAACAGGCAGGGATGACTCTCGGTGTTGATCGCATGGGCACGATGTTTGCAACCAGAAAAGGTGAAGATCCTGAAGCCCTTCCGGTATATGTTGGGTCACATCTGGATACCCAGCCTACGGGCGGTAAATATGATGGTGTTCTGGGAGTTCTGGGAGCGCTGGAGATTATCCGTACACTGAATGATCTGAACATCAGGACAAAGCATCCAATAGTCGTTACCAACTGGACCAATGAAGAGGGAACTCGTTTCGCACCCCCGATGCTTGCTTCCGGGGTCTTTGCCGGAATGCATGATGAGCAATGGGCTTACGATAGGGAAGACATTGAAGGCAAGAAATTCGGTGATGAACTGGTCAGGATTGGCTGGCAGGGTGATGAAGTGGTTGGCAACAGAAAAATGCATGCCTTTTTTGAACTGCATATCGAGCAGGGTCCCATCCTGGAAGCAGAAAACAAGGATATAGGTGTCGTTACCTATGGCCAGGGTTTGTCATGGACGCAGATCACCATTACCGGCAAGGACAGCCATACCGGTTCAACTCCCATGCCGATGAGAAGAAATGCCGGGTTGGGCATGGCCAGGATACTGGAGTTGGTAGATGAAATCGCCTGGAGTCACGAGCCGGATGCAGTGGGAGCTGCAGGACATATCGAGGTATTTCCAAATAGTCGCAATGTGATTCCGGGAAAGGTTGTCTTTACCGTAGACTTCAGATCACCCGAGCTTGCCGTAATCAAGGACATGGAAAATAGGCTCCGCAATGGTGGTGAAGAGATTTGCCAAAAAATGGGTCTGGAAATAGCCTTCGAAAAAGTCGGCGGGTTCGATCCGGTCAAATTCGATGAGGATTGTGTCTCAGCTGTCAGGAAAGCCGCCGAACGCTTGGGCTATTCCCATCGCAACATAATTTCGGGAGCAGGGCACGATGCCTGCTGGATCAACAGGGTGGCACCCACGGCCATGATCATGTGCCCCTGTGTCGATGGTTTGTCCCATAATGAGGCCGAGGAAATTTCAGTCGAGTGGGCGGCGAGGGGAACCAATGTCCTGTTTCATGCTGTTGTTGACACGGCTATTGTAGTAAATTGATAATATTCAGATAAATTTCAGGGGTATTTGTATGTCTAAAGTAATCAAGGGTGGAACAATCATAACGGCGGACCGTACTTTCAAGTCGGATATTCTTGTTGAAGGTGAGGTCATCAGGGAGATTGGTGAGGATTTGAAGGGTGATGAATATGTTGATGCCGAGGATGCCTATGTAATACCTGGTGGTATTGATCCTCATACCCATCTCGAAATGCCCTTCATGGGAACGACCGCAGCCGAGACATTTGAATCGGGAACCTGGGCCGCAGCGGTTGGTGGAACCACCATGCTCATCGATTTCTGTCTGCCTGGTGAGGATGGTTCGATCAAGAACGCCATCAACGAATGGCATCGCAAGTCACAACCACAGATTTGCTCCGATATCGGCTATCACATGGCCATTACTGGTTGGAATGAAAGCATATTCAACGAAATGGGCAATGCCGTCGAGATGGGGGTTAATTCCTTCAAGCACTTCATGGCCTACAAGGGAGCCCTGATGATTGAGGATGATGAAATGTATGCCTCTTTCAATCGGTGCCGTGAACTCGGGGCGCTACCCATGGTACATGCTGAAAACGGTGATATTGTTGCCGAGCTTCAGGCCAAGTATCTGAAACAGGGTATTACCGGACCGGAAGGTCACGCGTATTCACGGCCACCAGAGGTGGAAGGTGAAGCAGCCAATCGGGCAATCATGATTGCCGATGCGGCCTCGGTACCACTCTATATCGTACATGTATCCTGCGAACAGGCTCATGAAGCCATCAGGAGAGCAAGACAAAAGGGAATGCGTGTTTATGGCGAACCCCTTATTCAGTTCCTTACCCTGGATGAAAGCGAGTATTTTTCCAAGGATTGGGAACATGCCGCCCGGCGTGTCATGTCCCCGCCATTCCGAAACAAGGAACATCAGGATGGTCTCTGGAATGGACTTGCAGCAGGTTCATTACAGGTGGTTGCGACGGATCACGCAGCATTCACGACCGAGCAGAAGCATATGGGACGGGACAATTTCACCCTGATTCCAAATGGTACGGGTGGTTTGGAAGAAAGATTGGGAGTCCTGTGGACCGAAGGTGTTGAGAAGGGACGCCTGACACCTAACGAATTTGTAGCTGCTACCTCAACCAATATTGCCAAAATCCTGAATATCTATCCCAGGAAGGGGGCATTGGTACCGGGGGCTGATGCGGATATCGTGGTTTGGGATCCGAAGATTTCAAAAACGATAACCTCGACCACCCATAAATCCGTTCTGGATTACAACGTGTTTGAGGGGTTCAAGGTCAATGCCCAACCCCGCCATACCCTATCCAGAGGGGAAGTCATATGGTCCTGGGGGCAAAATTCCCAACCTCAACCCGGCCGGGGCAGATTTGTACCGCGACCGCCATTTCCCGCTCCCCATGCTGCTGTTTCAAAGTGGAAGGAATTGAACACTCCAAGGAAAATAGACAGGGATCCACTGAATATTCCGGCCGGCATTTAGTCTGTTGCGATTGCTAGAATTAGTTGGCCAATATGAATAGCAATGTTGCGATGGATGCCGAACCTGTAATTCAGGCCCGTAACCTGGGTTTGGTTTTTCAAACCAAGGATAGCCCCGTTGAAGCTTTGAAGGATGTCAATATTGATATCGAGCAGGGGGATTTTGTGTCCCTGATCGGTCCATCCGGTTGTGGTAAGACCACGCTCTTGCGGATCATAGCCTCGCTTGATAAACCCACAGCAGGTGATATTACGGTTAACGGCATGACACCCGAGGAAGCCCGGTTGCAAAGAGCTTATGGCTATGTCTTTCAGGCAGCCAGCCTCTATCCATGGCGTACGATTGCGGGAAACGTCAAATTGCCACTTGAAATAATGGGGTTCAGCAAGACAGAAATGAATGAAAGGGTCAAGAAGGTATTGGATCTGGTTCACCTATCCGGATTTGAAAACAAGTTTCCGTGGCAACTGTCAGGTGGCATGCAGCAGAGGGCTTCCATAGCCCGGGCCTTATCCTTTGATGCAGACATTCTCCTGATGGATGAACCTTTTGGTGCCCTTGATGAAATAGTCAGGGATCATTTGAATGAGCAACTGCTTGATCTATGGAAAAGTACACGTAAAACCATTTGTTTTGTAACCCATTCGATCCCCGAGGCCGTATATCTATCAACCAAGATCGTGGTAATGAGCAATCGCCCGGGGAAGGTGGTTGAAGTCATTGAAAGTTCGCTTCCAAGGGAACGGCCGCTGGATATAAGGGACAGTCCTGAATTCATAGAAATAGCACAAAGGGTTCGCACGGGCTTGCGCATGAGTCATTCCTATGAATGAGTGGATTGGCGAACCTGTCGGGTGGAGGCAATGAAATCCATCCTGCCAATAACCACTGTTTCCATAGTTATTGTAATTCTATGGTATGGATTTTCGGTTGTTCTCAATTCCACTTGGACCAAAGATCAGGCCAACAGGGCAGGGGTAGAAGTTACCTTTTCGGAAATCCTCAAGGATACCATGGTTCAACAAAGACCGTTGTTACCAGCACCCCATCAGGTTATTATTGAACTCTGGGATACTACCGTAAACAAGAAGATAACCTCCAAGAGAAGTCTGGTTTATCATGGATGGATAACCCTTTCCGCAACACTCCTCGGTTTTGTAATCGGAACCGGACTGGGTGTACTGCTGGCCATTGGGATTGTCCATAACAAGGCAATGGATTATGGTGTCATGCCCTGGATAATTGCCAGCCAAACTGTTCCCATACTTGCTCTGGCACCCATGATCATTGTGGTCTTGTATTCGATAGGATTATCCGGTCTGGTTCCCAAGGCAATCATCTCTGCTTATCTGAGTTTCTTTCCAGTTTCAGTAGGTATGGTGGCAGGATTCCGTTGTCCTGATCCAACTCAAATGGATTTGCTGAAAACATACGCTGCCAAAAAAAGTCAACTGTTTTGGAAATTGCGGGTGCCGATTTCCATGCCCTATTTGTTTACATCCCTGAAGATCGGGGTTGCTGCCTCCTTGGTTGGAGCGATAGTTGGAGAACTGCCGACGGGTGCCGTAGCAGGCTTGGGAGCAAGATTACTGACCGGAAGTTATTATGGTCAGACCGTTCAGATTTGGTCAGCCCTGATCGGGTCGGCAATTTTGGCTGCCGTACTTGTCGGCTTTATCGGTTTGATCCAAAAACATACCCTCAATAGAATGGGGCTGGCCAGATGACTGCTATTACCCTGATCCTGTTGTTTTGGTTTTGTACCTGGGGTTTGAACATATACCTTTCCTCACTGCCTCCCAGCCGAGCCATTCGAGTAGCCATACCAGTTATTTTTGGCATATCGCTTTTGGTCATCTGGGAAGGTACAGTCAGGGCTTTTAATGTCCCGGGAGTCATCTTGCCACCTCCAAGTACCATTGGGGTAACCTTCGTCAATAGTCTGGACATTCTGTGGATTGATCTGGTTCAGACAGTATTCAAGGGGGCTCTATCGGGCTATTTGATTGGATGTGGTTCGGCCATAGTCGTGGCGATTGCAGTTAATCGCTACCCCTTTCTGCAAAGGGGAATTCTTCCACTTGGCAATTTTGTGGCAGCGTTGCCTATCGTTGGTACGGCACCAATATTCGTCATGTGGTTTGGATTTGGCTGGCAATCAAAGGCAGCTGTCGTAGTGGCCATGGTTTTCTTTCCCATGCTGGTCAACATGGTCCAGGGTTTGGCCTCCACGGATGTCATGCAAAGGGACATACTTAAAACTTACAACGCCACTTATTGGCAGGAAATCTGGAAGTTGAAACTACCTGCCGCTATGCCCTTTGCCTTCAATGGGCTGAAGATATGCACAACCCTGTCCCTGATCGGAGCAATTGTTGCCGAGTTCTTTGGATCACCCATTCTGGGAATGGGCTTCAGAATATCCACTGAAGTAGGACGGTTGGCCCTTGATGTCGTTTGGGCTGAAATTGTTGTGGCAGCAATAGCAGGAACATTATTCTTCTGGATTGTATCCCTTGGAGAGGAAAAGGTTACCTTCTGGCATCCTACCCATAGAAAATGATTGATCCCTGTATTTATGCAATTTCTCTTGAGTGTGCATAACCGCAGCTAACGATATCTTCACATTTTTTGGCTAGTTCCTTGCGATTGGCATAATCGGAAACCCTTATTGGCTCATGATAGGTAACCGAAACAGAACCATTGCCGGGAGCAGATAGAACCGATTGAAGATGTTGCCACATGTTCAAGTCTCCCCACCAGGCATAAAATCTCGGATCCTGTCCTTTCGGTGCCTTATAATACACACTTATCGGCTGGACAAATAACAGGTCCTTCAATTCGGGTTCGAACAGAGCAGCAAAGAGCGTTGACTTGAATGGCACCACCTGCTGGCCATCGGTACTTGTTCCCTCAGGAAAAAACAGCAATTTGTCGCCCTTTTGCAACCTTTCGAAAAAGATACCCTTTTGAACCAGTGACTGCCTCATCCTTCGCTCGATGAATACTGTACCCGTAACTCGTCCAAGGATACCTATCCCAAACCAGTTTCTGACCTCGCTTTTGGAAACAAAAAATATCTGTTGCGATGCATTCAACACAAAAATATCAATCCATGAGGAATGATTGGCAACGACACTACCCATTCTATTCATGGGAGTTCCCTGAACCTGTTGGGTGATCCCAAGGATTTTTAGGCACAGGTGGCAAACAAGGCGGGTTATTTCCGGTGTGAGTTTACGTCCAAATGGCCATTCGAATGCCCTGATTAGCAGAAAGACTGCCAACAGACCGTAAATGACAGTTATCAGTAGAATTAACCTGATAACAAAACGTACTGCACTCATTTCAAATACTGAGTCATTATCCTTAAGTGTTGCTATTTGATCCGACCGAACGGTGAAAAAATTCCCGCCGGCTGGTCGCCATTCGGTTGGTATCAATAACAATACATACATCGATGGTATTAAACGAGTAATCCAGAAAGGCACCATTTCCGACGAATCCACCCAAACGAAGATATCCCCTAATCAGGGAGGGCATGTGCAAGAGGGCTTTTTTCTGATCTATCTGGTCAGCCGGAATAAGGTCAAGGTTGGTTCCCTGATCATTTCTTACGGATACCCTCAAATCTTCCGGAGCCAAATGGTTTTGATGCAGGTAGGCCAACTGGTGAGCATAATCCATTGGATTGGTCCCATGAAAACTCGCCACTCCAAACAGTATTTCGATATTATTCTTGATAACGTATTGGGCCAAACGATTCCAAAGAAGATACATGGCTATTCCAGATCGATAGTCCGGATGAACACAGGACCTACCCAGTTCCAAGAGTTTTCTGCCGGAGTTGAGCAAGGGGGTAAGATCAAATTCCGCATCGGAGTAAAAACCACACTTATCAAGGGCAATGTCACCTTTCAGGAGGCGATAGACTCCGACAACATGATTCATTGTGGCGGGATCAATGCTCTTGTCAATCAGGATCAGATGTTCAAACCACTTATCGTATTCATCGGTTTCAATCTTCAGGTCATGGTTATCCGCATTATTCTGGGCTCCAAGTTCCTCGACAAAAACCTTGAAGCGCAACCTTTGGGATGAAAGTATCTCTTCTTGTGAAGAGGCAATTTTCAGTTCAAAATCGGACTCATTCAATGCCATGAAAAAATTCACCCTCCACAGTCTTTATTTCTGACTGCATATCCTCCCTGGTTTTGATTGGTCTCATTGGGATTCCCGATCAAAATATTCTTCCAGGGTGACTTCATTACCGTTCAGGACAACTTTCCCCATGTTTTCAAAATTGACGGTAATTCTGTTTTCGATGATTGATTGAATCTGTCCGATGCCCCAATCGGGTTGTGAAGGATTCTTGACGAGCAGACCTGGCTCAAGGAAGTTATTGGTCAAATTCACGACTTTCTACCCCATGTTTGTTAGGCCATTCCTGTAGCGGGTGATGTTTTCCTGGTAATGAAATGCCGCTTTCATGAACTCCCTATGCTCGTCATCTGAAATTGTCCGAACCAACCTTGCTGGAGTACCTATGAACAGGGAATTTTCAGGAATTGTCTTGCCTTCGGGAACCAGGGATCCCGCACCAATTACGGAATTCCTGCCGATTGTTGCTCCATTTAGTATGGTTGCCCCCATGCCAATCAACGCACCATCTTCAATGATGCATCCATGTAGTAGGGCCTTGTGACCAACAGTACAATTGGTACCTATCGTCAATGGAAAACCCATGTCGGTATGAAGTACACAACAATCCTGAATATTTGATCCCTTGCCAATGGTAATTGGTTCGTTGTCCCCTCGCAATACCGAACCAAACCAGATGGATACCCAGTCAGCAAGGATTACCTTCCCTATCAGTTCGGCACTATCGGCAATCCAGTAATTGCCCGATTCCGGTAAACTGGGCTCAATACCGTCCAGGGCGTAAAGTGTCATGAATTCTTGTCCTTCAATTCATTATTCAGTTTGTCGACAAAATTCGCAAGACCCTTGCGTCGGGTTCGCTTCAACCTCTCGGCCGATACAATGGACTTGATTTGGTCCATGACCTCATCAACCTGAGTGTTGATCAAAACATATTGATAATCTTTCCAATGGCTGATTTCATCCCTGCATTTCTCCATCCGGCCCTTTATCATGGACCTGGAATCAGCACCCCTGGATTCCAGCCGATTGTTGAGTTCCTTGATGGAAGGAGGGAGAATGAATATTGACACCACATTATTTTTATACTTGGAGTTTTTGATCTGCAGGCTCCCCTGCCAGTCAATATCAAAGACGACATCCAGTTTTTTCATCTGGCAATCTTCAATGAACTTCAGGGGTGTTCCATAAAGGTTTCCGAATACTTCGGCATACTCAAGAAAGTCTCCACTTTCTATTTGGTTCTCAAATTTCTTCCTGGTGATAAAGAAATACTCCTGGCCTTCATTTTCATTATCCCTGGGAGAACGCGTGGTTGCCGATATTGAGACCTGAATCTCGGGATCGTCCTTGGCAAGAAGCCTGGCAAGTGTGGATTTACCCGCTCCAGATGGGGAGGAAAGGATGATCAGCAATCGTTCGTTAAGAGTTTCATTCATTGAATTTTACAACCAATTCAAGTTTTTATGTTTTCATTATATATTCACAAACCAACCAAATTATAAATACGGTCAGACAATGCAGGGAAAAAAGTTTTATCCATGGTTGATAGCTGCCTAAGAGCCGGAATCCGGAAAATTATACCAAATTCAGCCTGTTAAAATTTTTGTTGTTTGTTATTGCCATCCTTACCATTATTTCAGAGGAGTTCAAGCCAATTTGATTATCCCTCGTTTAAGATTTGAATTTATTCTTTCATGACCTCAGAGCCAAGCAACAATTTCGAAACACACCCGGATTTTGTTTTTGTCAATCCACAATTGGGTGAAAACATCGGGTCGGCTGCCCGCGGAATGCTTAATTTTGGTATTGCAAAAATGGTTCTGGTATCACCGAGGGAAGGGTGGCTGTCATCACAGGCCATTGCACGGGCAAGTGGTGCATCATCGCTATTGGACAAAGCTCGAATTTACCAGGATGTGGAAAGTGCCATTCAGGACTATTCCTATGTATTTGCAACCACAGCCCGTCGCAGGGGATTGGTCAAAGAGGTTGTTACACCCGAAGTTGCCATGAACAAAACCATGCGATTGATGGCCGAAGGAAATAAGGTGGCTTTTTTGTTTGGTCCTGAAAGGACAGGTTTGGAAAACAAGGATATCACATTGGCCAATGAATATGTATTTATCCCGACCAATCCAGAATTCAGTTCACTAAATCTTGCCCATAGTGCAGTGCTGCTAGCCTATGAATGGCGTCAACAGAAATATCAATCCTCACTGCCCACAGCGGAGGATAAAGAATACTTGGCATCGGTCGCTTCCAAAATGGTTTTGGCGAATTATTTTATACGTGATCTTGAGGGTACGGGTTATTTTGAACCGGAAAACAGGATTGATTCCATGAAGGAATACTTGAGAAACCTCATTTTAAGAATGGACATGACCGAAGGCGAAGTCAAAACCTTTCATAGAATACGAAAGGCTCTTTCCGGTAAGAATGAATAAATCCCTTTTGGGATTTCCATGGCAATTTGGATAAATTATGAAACAAAGCAGAAAATTGTTTGAAGAGGTTTCCGACTCAAAAGCCGCTTCCGAAAAACAGTCTCAGCCGGGGCCCATTGAAAAAACTGGAAGTAATTTGGCCATACGCATATTCCTGGGTATTTTATTTGCCTTGGTCTTGGGTATGATCTTGTTGGGCGGAGCAACAAGGCAAACTGACTCCGGTTTGTCCATGACCGAGTGGCATCCAGTTACCGGTTTCATTCCACCACTTTCCGAAGAAACCTGGAATGAAGAATTCCTGAAATATCAGGAAACATCAGAATACAAACTTATCAACAAGTCTATGCAGTTGGCTGATTTCAAGCAAATTTACTGGTGGGAATGGTGGCATCGGCAATTGGGAAGAATGCTGGGTCTGGTGTTTATTCTCGGTTTTGGCACCTTGGCAATTTCACGTAAAATTGATAGGAGCTGGGCCAAAAGATTGCTGGTTTTGGGCGGGCTTGGACTCCTGCAGGGAGTTATCGGCTGGTGGATGGTCCGTAGCGGCTTGACCGGTAATGCTGTTGATGTTGCTTCCTATCGACTCGCCATTCATCTGGCACTCTCATTTTTTATTCTTCTCCTTATTTCATGGCAATTCAGTTTGACCTATTACCAACCGCATGAACTCTATCAGGCCAGGCGTGTTCGTATCAGGGAAATAGAAAACCTGTCCCTGATATTTATCTGCCTCATTTTTCTGCAATCCATTTTGGGGGCATTGGTTGCCGGTATTGATGCTGGTTTGGGTTTTCCAACATGGCCATTGATGAATGGTGAATTCTTACCCTCGAACAGTTTTGAATATACCCCATGGATATCAAACTTTCTGGAAAACCCAAGTCTAGTACACTTCAACCACCGAATGATGGCTTATCTGTTAATAATTCCAACAGTCTGGATCTGGCTTAAATGCCGAAAGTCACCCCATGCCCGGTTGAAACTATTGGGGAATGCCGGGGCGATTCTTGTTGTCATTCAGATTTGCCTCGGAATTTTGACGGCCCTGTATTCGGTACCTTTCCTGCCGGCGTTGGGTCATCAGGTTACAGCAGTTCTTTTGATTGTATTGTATACCCAAATTCTGTTTCAGAGCAGATATCCGGGTCAAATAGATTTTAGAGGTTGAAATGGATCCTTTTTCCAACCTGATGGCATATGTAAAAGATACCCGGTCTCTTGAATATCTGGCAGAAATCCTGGAATGGGATCAGGCTGCCAAAATGCCACACTCCGCAATCGAGCAAAGGGCAGACAGTCTAGGTGCTTTGACAAGTGTCATTCATGACAGGCATAAATCATCACTAATCGGTGAAATGCTTGCCAAGATTGATACCGCCAAACTGAGTTTGGAGGAGAAAGCCCAAATCAGGGAAATCAAGAGATCATTTGAACGCGCCAACAAGATTCCATCAAAGTTGGAACGAACCATTGAAGAAACTACGGCAAGGGCGAATATTGCATGGGAACAAGCGCTGAAAGCCAATGATTTTCAAAAGTTCAAACCGGAATTGGAAAAGGTGATCCAACTGAAACGGGAACAAGGAGTTATCCTTTCTTCAGGAGGAAATCCCTACGATGGCCTTCTGGAAGATTATGAAGTAGGCATGACATCGGAAAATCTCGATGTGTTTTTTGGTGACTTGAAACCAAGGTTGAACAAACTCCGGGATCAAATTCTGGCAAAGGAAGAATTTCAGGCACCTTCAGGAAAAAAGTACTCCAAGGAGAAGCAGATCAAACTTGCTAAGGAACTTGCAGGGCTTTTTGGCTACGATTTTGACAGGGGAAGAATAGATACGGTAACTCACCCCTTTTGTGTAGGTGCTGGTAATGATGTGAGGTTGACAACGAGAGTTGATGAGCAAGACCCCTTCAACTGTCTTTATTCAACAATTCACGAAGCGGGTCATGGATCATATGAACAGAATATAGACCAGAAATTTTGCCTGACCCCGATAGGTAAGGGGTCTTCCTTTGGAGTTCATGAAAGCCAATCAAGGATCTGTGAGAACCAATTGGGACGAAGCCGCGAATTCGCAGGATGGCTGTATCAGAGAATGAAGGACGTATTTGGAGAAATCGGGCTTTCTTCAAGTGACGAATTCTACTGTTGGATTAACCAGGTAAAGAAAGGTTACATCAGAACGGAAGCAGACGAAGTTCAATATAATTTACACATTATCTTGAGGTACGAACTTGAGAAACTTCTGATCACGGGTTCACTTGATGTTGATGATCTGGAAGATGCCTGGAATCAGAAATTCCTGGAGTATTTCGGCTATCCAGTCGAAAGTCCGAAAGATGGTGTCTTGCAGGATGTCCATTGGTCCCTGGGACTTTTTGGCTACTTTCCCACCTATGCCTTGGGAAACGTATATGCTGGATGTCTCTATGAGACCATGAATAAACAGATCGATGATTTGGGATCATCCCTGGCCAAAGGCAATACGACTTCTGCTACTAAATGGCTCAGGGAAAATATCCATCAATTCGGGGCCTTGCGTGAACCAAGGGAAACCATCGAATGGGCAGCAGGTGCAACGATCAGTTCAACCTATCTTCTGGATTATCTGGAAAATAAATTTACCGAGATCTACTCGCTGTAATTCAACCCTTATTTCCAATCGGGTTTCCGTTTTTCCAGAAAAGCATTGATACCTTCCCTGGTATCTCTGTAAAGCATATTGGTGACCATCACTTCGCCGGCAAAGTCATAAGCCTCGTCCAAAGGCATTTCTGCTTGTTTGTAAAATGCCTTTTTTCCAATTTTTACAGCTGCAGACAGCTTGGAGGAAATAAGAGAAGCCAATTCATTGACTTCTTCATCTAGGGTTTCATCAGATACGACCCTGTTAATCAATCCTAGTCTTTGTGCTTCTTCAGGTTTGATGATTTTACCAGATACAAGTAATTCAAAGGCATTCTTTAGATTTATGTTCCTGGTCAAGGCCACCATCGGTGTGGAGCAAAACAATCCTATATTGACACCGTTGACCCCAAATTTGGCAGATTCCCCTGCTATGGCGAGGTCACAGGTTGCGACCAATTGACATCCTGCAGCCACGGCCGGGCCATTTACCTGCGCAATGACCGGTTGAGGCACTTCCTGAATTTTCTGCATTAATTTGGAACACATATCGAAGATTTTCTGAAAATACTCCTGACCACCATCCGGAGTTTGTCGTCCCAAGGTCAGTTCTGACAAATCATGACCTGCACAAAAGGCTTTGCCTTTTCCTGTTAGGACGATACATCTGATGGCTTCATCATTTTCAAGCTTGATCAATTGGTCATAAAGAGCCGCAAGCATTTCCTCTGACAATACATTCAACTTTTCTGGCTTATTAAAGACCAGGTAAGCAATTTTGTTCTTATCATTCCGTAGCAAAATTTCTT